>CALUQM010000005.1 GCA_944322925.1 uncultured Bacteroidales bacterium | reverse complement strand
TTAGCTAAGATACAAATTTTATATTACATTGGCAATCAATTCGTTATAAAGTTTTATTCTTTTTACGACAGTCCCTAGAATAGAGTGCCGCTATCGGCACAAGGTCAAATCAAATCAGACAGTTCCCTAATACCGCCTGAAATGACTTCTTTCCTGTTCAATCTTGCCGAATCTCTTGCGCTTGTACGCCTTGATTCTGACAAACCTGACAATCTCCACCCTGATGGAAACTATCACGAACTTGCAATGTGTTCTTTTTTTCATTTAGGATTATTTACTGTGGGTGTAAGAACATTTGACCTCTCGTTCAAGTACCTCCCCTCGGTAGTAGTTCAAAAAAAAAAGCAGACACCCATTTAGGGATAGATGTCCGCCTTTAATTTGCCACAGTAAATCTTAAATGACCTTGCAAAACTAATGATAATTTCTGATTAGGCAATGAAAGAATTTAATATTTTGTATCAAAAGTCAAAGCGTATCAATTTAACACTGAAAAAAGGGGTCTTTCCGGAGGGCGTTATATGGGACAATGAAATCAGGCGTCCTCGAACCGAAAACATAAACCCTTTCTTCGCTCAAATCGCCCTTGCAGTGCGCTCTGCCGGGGATTTGGGGACACGAAAAAAGGACAGCCCTGATGAGCTGTCCTGCGTAGTAGCGGGGGGAGGACTCGAACCTCCGGCCTCCGGGTTATGAGCCCGACGAGCTACCAACTGCTCTACCCCGCGGTTTCGGATTGCAAAGGTAAGAATAAATTTTAAATATGCAAAATATTTTAGCAGAATCAGACACAGATCAGACAGGCATGCCTGAAATGAATCCGAGCATTCCTTCGATGTCATCCTTGCCGAAGCTCTTTTGCTCACCGGAAGAAAGATTCTTGATATTGACAAGACCTTGCTGCACCTCATCGCCTCCGGTAATCGAAATGAACGGCACCGATTTTCTGTCGGCGTAGTCGAACTGCTTTTTCAACTTCAATGCATCCGGATAAATTTCACAGGAAATCCCGGATTCACGCAAAGACCTTACGACAGGCAATATGTACACGAGTTCGTCCTTTCCCATATTGGCGAACAGGACACGGGTCGAAGTCGTCACATCATCAGGGAACTTGCCGAGACCCTTCAGCACGTCATATATCCTGTCCGCACCGAATGATATCCCCACTCCGGACATGTCAGGAAGTCCGAAAATCCCTGTAAGATTGTCATACCGTCCGCCGCCGCAAATACTTCCTATCTGAAAATCCTTTGCCTTTACTTCGAAAATAGCCCCGGTATAATAATTCAGGCCTCTTGCAAGGGAGAGATCTATCTCGACATCATGAACGATTCCCGCAGCACTTATCAGGCCGAACAGTTCCTGCAGTTCGTCGAGTCCCTTGAGTCCGGTTTCCGAAACTATGCCTGAAACCGACTTCCCGCCCATAAGGTCACGCATTGCCGCAATCTTTTCATCAACACCGCCATTGAGAGTCAAGACAGGCTCTATCACAGAAATTGCGGCATCATCAAGCCCTCTTTCCCTCATTTCAGCCTTGACAGCCTCAAGTCCTACCTTGTCGATCTTGTCGATAGCAACTGTAATATCTACCACCTTGTCCGGGAATCCGGATATTTCGGCCAGTCCTGCCAGAACTTTCCTGTTATTGACCTTGATCAATACATCGATGTCGAAAAGAGAGAATACGCGGTCGACTATCTGCACGAGTTCGAGTTCGTTCAGCAGCGACTTTGATCCGATAACATCGGCATCGCACTGATAAAATTCGCGGTAACGGCCTTTCTGAGGGCGATCGGCACGCCATACAGGCTGAATCTGATACCTCTTGAACGGAAATGACAGTTCATTCTGATGCTGCACGACAAACCTGGCAAACGGCACGGTCAGATCATAGCGGAGACCTTTTTCACAAACTTTCAGAGACAATGCCTTGCTGTTGCATTTCCCGTCTTCATCCATGTATGTATTGAAGTCGACTCCCGAAAAAACATCGCCGGAATTCAGTATCCTGAACAGAAGTTTGTCGCCCTCCTCCCCGTACTTGCCGAGCAGCGTACCGAGATTCTCCATTGCAGGAGTCTCGACAGGCATGTAGCCGAAAGTCCTGAATACCGATTTAATCGTATCGAAAATATAATTTCTTGCGGCCGTTTCAGCCGGGCCGAAATCGCGCGTACCCTTTGGAATCGAAGGTTTCTGTGCCATAATCACATTGATTTAAAACGGTTGCAAAGATAACAAATCGGACGTAAAATATCCAACAAGATACGAAATCTTGCAATGACGATAAAGGCCGGCTCCTGTCGTTAAAGCCAGCCTTTATCGCAATGTATCAAAAGTTGCAGATCATCTAGGAAAATAAGATAAACGATGAGAGGACGAGAGCCACTACCAGCAGGGCCCCCACTCTTTTCAGTATCTCTAAAAATATCTCTCTCATGACGTTTCCGATTATTAATCAAACACTGCCTTATAGATGCAGCCGGCAACCGGTACGTTGCATGAGAAAGCGGAATTTTCCGAAATTATTTCGATCTGAGATACCGGTCTATCGCAGCTGCGGCCTTTCTTCCGGCACCCATGGCAAGAATTACAGTAGCCGCCCCGGTCACGGCGTCGCCTCCCGCAAATACGCCTGGTCTGGTAGTCACACCGTCACCGTCTGCGACAAGACAACCCCTCCTGTTGGTCTCAAGACCTGACGTCGTCCTCGAAATCAAAGGATTCGGAGAAGTTCCCAAAGCCATGATGACGGAATCGGCTTCAATCTCGAATTCCGAATCCGGTACAGGTACAGGCGATCTGCGACCGCTTTCATCCGGCTCGCCGAGTTCCATCCTGATGCACCTGATTTTCCTGACCCAGCCTTTGTCATCACCTATGATTTCAACAGGGTTCGACAGCATCCGGAACTCTACGCCCTCTTCCTTCGCATGATGGACTTCTTCACGCCTTGCCGGCAATTCATTTTCCGTTCTACGGTAGACCACCGTCACCTTGCCTCCAAGTCTGAGCGCGGTACGGGCCGCATCCATTGCCACATTGCCGCCTCCGACCACCACGACATTCGAGGCATGCATTACCGGAGTGAGATAGTCGTCCCTGTATGCTTCCATAAGATTATTCCTGGTCAGGAACTCATTGGCTGAAAACACACCGTTGAGATTTTCCCCGGGAATATTCATAAAGCGCGGAAGACCGGCACCCGAGCCTATGAATACTGCGGAAAAACCTTCCTTGTCAAACAAATCATCGACAGTCAGGGTCCGTCCTACAACGACATTGGTCTCTATCCTGACGCCCATTGCACGGACATCGTCTATTTCGGCAGCTACCACCTTTTCCTTGGGCAGCCTGAATTCGGGAATACCGTATTCCAGAACCCCGCCAGGTTTGTGCAGGGCTTCGAAAACAGTGACATCATATCCCCATTTGGCCAGATCGTATGCACAGGCCAATCCGGCAGGACCGCTGCCGACGACAGCTACCTTATGACCGTTCGGTTCCGCCCTGATGATTTTTCTGACTCCGTTTTCGCGGGTCCAGTCAGCCACGAACCGTTCAAGTTTGCCTATGGCGACAGGTTCTCCCTTCACGCCGAGGATACAGCTGCCTTCGCACTGAGTCTCCTGCGGGCAGACCCTCCCGCACACTGCCGGAAGCGAAGAATCTTCAGCAATCACGGAAGATGCCTTCTCGAAATCGCGTGCCGCTACTGCCGCTATGAATTCTGGAATTTTCACAGATACGGGACACGCGGAAACGCATCTCGGATTCTTGCAATGGAGGCATCTCGAAGCCTCGAGTACGGCTTCGGATTCGTCATATCCATAGCATACCTCTTCGAAATTGGTCGCCCTGACTTTCGGGTCCTGTTCTCTGACAGGCACTCTCGGTATCTTGTTTGCCATAATTCTCAATTTATCTGATCCTACACTTGTGATCTTCCTCTATCTCTTCCTTGCGGTACATTCCCTGACGGCGCATAGCTTCATCGAAATCCACATCATAACCGTTGAATTCAGGTCCTTCCACACAGGCGAAACGGGTCTTGCCGGCCACCGTCACGCGGCAGGCTCCGCACATCCCCGTACCGTCGACCATCAAGGTATTCAGACTGACGATCATCGGCAGCCCCAGCTTCCTCGCAGTGAGGGTCGCGAACTTCATCATTATCATCGGACCTATGGCTACGGCCTGGGTATATTTACGGCCCTCCTCGAGCACGATTTTTTCAAGAAGACCTGTCACCATACCCTTAAAACCTTCGCTGCCGTCATCCGTGCAGATGAACAGATTGTCGCATACGGATGCCATTTCTTCCTTGTATATAATCAGATCCGCGGTCTTGGCGCCTATTATAACATCGACAGGAACTCCCTTCGACTTCAGATACTTTACCTGGGGATACACGGGAGCAGTACCTACGCCTCCGGCAATGAAGATATAACGGCTTGACTTCAGTTCCTCGTCGGACTTTTCCACGAAATCGGATGGAAGGCCGAGAGGCCCGACAACATCCTCGAAATATCCGCCCTCATCGAGCGCACATATCTCCTTTGTCGATGCTCCGATTTTCTGGGTCACGATCGTCACAGTGCCTTCAGCTGCATCGTAATCGCTTATGGTCAGGGGAATACGCTCTCCGTGCTCATCTGCTCTCACTATAAGGAACTGCCCCGGATGTGCGGCCGAGGCCACGCGCGGAGCGAGGACCTTCATTCTGCATATTGCAGGTGAAAGCATCTCTTTTGACAAAATCTTATACATGCTGTTAAGTATTATTTTTTAAAGGTCAGATTTTCTCTGCTTTATATCCGAGTTTTTCAATGGCAGACTTCAATGCCTCTTCCGAAGTTCTCGATGCATCGTACTTTATCCATACAGTCTGCTTTTCGAGGGAAACTTCCAGATCTTTCACGCCCTTTTCGAATGCGATATTCTCGCTGATTTTCTTCACGCATGACTCGCAGTGCATCTTTACCGAAAAAGTGACTTCCTTCAGTTCCTTTTTCGGTTTTGCGCTTTCGCATGCACCGACTTGCGGAAGGCTCGCATCATACGCTTCCGCAGGAAAAGAAAAAGTCAGGACGGACAAGGCAGACATTGCTGCAGCAAATATTCTTTTCATACCGGTCAAAACAAATTTTTCAAATTTAGGAAATATTAACCTTTCTTCCAAAGGGTAAAACGGACACCTGCATAAACCTTTATACCCATCAAAGGCCCCCATACGGCACTGGCATCAAAGGATGCGGCTCTCGGATTCAGACGGCCGTCGGCTCCTCTGGTCCCGATGATTACATCCTTCTGCCTGAAATTCGTAAGGTTTTCCCCTCCGATGTAAAGGTCGACTCCTTTCAGGCGTCTGGTAACCTGCATGTAAAGCAAAGGATATACGGGAGTGCGGCCGTCAGGGTACAGAAGATTCCCTTCATCATCCCGGGTATCGAGCATGAAGTCATAAACTCTCGAACTTCCGTTCAATGATGCCGTGAAATCGAATATCCACTTGCTGAGATTCGTAGCATACTGAAGATTCAGCACACCCTTGAAATTGCCCGTCATAGGCTTGTCTACAAGACCTTTCCCTGGCAACTCGATCTTGGCATCGGTATATCTTGCCGTCAACGTCACGCTGAACCTTTCCACCGGCTCTACTGAAAAATCTATCTGATAAGTATCCGAATAGGACCTGTTTCCGTCGAGATTGTAGAACCAGATGACATTGCTGCCCCTTTCATAGTCCACTACCATCTGCTGGACAAACTGTGTGCGGAAATAATCGAAACTCAGATAGGTGTCGGACGATGCGCCGAACGGGAAATAGTAGGTAATATTCCCGCCGAAAGTCCAGGCATCTTCCAGAGTATGTTCGTTATAGATTCCGTTGAAAACCTTGCCGGTAGAAAAAACCCCTATGTTGTCCACAAGAGGAGTCGCATATCGCAGTCCCCTGCCCCCGTTGGCCCTGATCACGATTTCCTCGGCAGGTGAATATTTCAGCGTTATTCTTGGAGAAAATCTGCATCCGGCCTTGTTGTACCAGTCTTCTCTCAGTCCGACTATCGAGGTGAACCTGTCCCCGGCATGAAAAGTATATTCTCCGAACAGGCCGACATTGCCGAGCCAGGCCGTTTCATCGTATTCAGCCGTTACAGGCCCGAGCATCCAGGTTGTCCTGCTGAAATCCTCGTCATATCTGTCGAAGACCCCGTTCAGGCCGACAGTAAACTTGTGAGACTCATTTATTTCATTCTGATACAGCAAATTGGCGAACACGGAATGCTGCTGTCCGAGATATGACGTGGATCCGAAAAAGGAATCCATGTCCTGATAAGAATAGTCGGCGACGAAAGCTATGTTCTGGGAATTGTCGGCCTCTATCGGAATGCCTACCTTGACATATCCGTTCAAAGACCTGTTGACAATATCGGAACCCCACGGGTCCGATCCCGGGACCTGAGGTTCCATTATGGAATAAGTCGTGTGGTCATAGCCTTTCTGTCCTCCCTTGCGCATATCCTGCAGGGCCCGTATGCCGAAACGCACCTGCACCCCGTTGTCTGCATAATAAAGCCATCTGTTGGACAGATTGAACTGCAGCTGCTCCGGAGCATCCATGAATCCGTCACCGTTATGGTCGAATGTCCTGACATTGCCTGACACGTGCCCGAGAATCACGGTACTCCACGACGGTCCCATCTGCAATGAAGATGCGAGATTCAGATCCATCTTCGTATCGCTCATTACGGCGGCATTCAGAAAAAACGGCTTTTCATCCGTAGGCTTGCGATGTTCCAGATTTATCTGTCCGGTCATTGACTCCACGCCGCTTATCACTGAGGACGAGCCTTTGGCTATCTGTATGCTTTCGAGCCACTGTCCGGGCACATACGACAATCCGAACGGAGCGGAAAACCCCCTCATGATCGGCCTCGATTCGTCGAGCATCTGAGTATAGACTCCGGACAGGCCGAGAAGGCGGATCTGACGGGCTCCGGTGACGGCATCGGAATATCCTACCGTCACGCTTGCCGAATTTTCGAAACTCTCGGCAAGGTTGCAGCATGCCATCTTGCTCAATCCCGCAGAAGATATCACTTCTGTCCTTATGGTCTTGCCTTTGGAAAGATAATTGCCTGCCTGTCTCGAGACGAAGACAGCAGCGTCAAGACTGTCGCTCCTGTCGCTGTAAATACCTGCAGTATCCACAGGCTGGCCGTCAGGACCGATGGCCTGAGCTCCGGCAGAGAGTCCCGCCACACAGCACATCGATAACGATAAAAGAAATCTCCTCATCTGAAAATTAACCTGAATCATAATCTCAAAACTGTCAAAGTTAGTTTTTTTGCAGGATTTTTCATAATTTTGAGGAAATTTGCGCTTTATGAAACAGTTTTTCAAAATAATACTTGCAGTCATTTTAGGCTGTCTGATCGCCGGAACGATAATGATGTTCATGTTCTTCGGCTTTGTAGGATCTCTCGCCTCACTTGCGGACACCCAGCCCGTAATGCCGAATTCCGCTATTCTGAAAATCGATCTTTCGACAGTGCAGATAGGCGAACAGAGCAAGGAATTGGATATCGTATCAGCCATATCAGGCGGACGTCAGAATCAGGTCATCGGCATTCTCGATGCCGTAAGAGCCATCGATGCCGCAGCGGCAGACCCCGCAATAAAATACATTTATCTCAAACCTGACATGGTAACGGGAGGAATGGCTGAAATAGAAGAACTCCGGCAAGCCCTGCTGAAGTTCAGACAAAGCGGCAAGGCCGTCATCTCATATATGGAAAATCCGTCGAATGCAGGCTACTATCTCGCTTCGGCTTCGGACAAGATATACATGACCCCCCATCTGGGTGGAATGAACACGCTTACCGGAATATCGAGCCAGATGTTCTTTCTCAAAGACATACTTGAAAAATTCGGAGTGAATGTCCAGCTGATACGCCACGGGAAATACAAGTCAGCCGGAGAGATGTTCGTCAGGAGCGAGGCAAGTCCTGAAAACCTTACCCAGAACAGGGAACTGATAGCGTCTATCTGGAATGCCTGGACCGATGACATCGCCGCCTCAAGAGATATCACTCAGGATGATTTCAACAGCGCGATAGACGGACTGGAGCTGAATTTTCCCCAGGATTTCGTGGACGCCGGACTTGTAGACGAACTTCTGACACAGGATGAACTCAAGACAAAGCTGACTGAATATTTCAACGCTGCAGGTTTCGACCAGACCGCAATGATTTCTCTTTCAGACTATGCCAGACTGACGGTATTCCCTGATTTCAAAGCCGGCAGGAAAGTCGCTGTCATCTTCGCCAACGGAAACATAATAGACGGAACTGATGATACACAGGTATCCGGGGACCGTTTCGCCGACATAATATCCGGAATCAGGAAAGACGAAGCGGTAAAAGCCGTCGTATTCAGAGTGAATTCTCCAGGCGGGAGTGTGCTGGCATCGGAAAAGATAAGCAATGAAATAGCCCTTCTTGCAGCAGAAAAGCCTGTCGTGGCTTCATTCGGAGATTATGCCGCCTCCGGAGGATACTGGATTTCGGCAGGATGCGACTATATCTTTACAAACAGCAGCACCCTGACAGGCTCCATAGGAGTATTCAGCATGATTCCCGATTTCAGCAAGACTCTGGATGACATTGCCCACGTCAACGTGACTTCCGTCAATTCCAACAGATACAGCGACCTGTATTCATGCCTGAGACCTCTTTCGGACAAGGAAACGGCCTACATGCAGGCTTCGGTAGAAAAAATCTATGACAGATTCATGTCCATCGTAGCCGAGGGCAGATCCATGAATACGGAATATGTGGATTCGATAGCCCAGGGCAGGGTATGGTCCGGAGACGATGCAGTCAGACTCGGTCTGGCAGACGAAACCGGTACACTGTCCGACGCCATATATTATGCGATATCGTGCGGCGATGCGGGAAGTGCATATCATGACTTGTCGGAATGGGAAATAGTGGAATATCCCAAGCCGCTTACGACATTCGAAATGCTGATGAAGACGTTGAACGGGCCTGTATCGGCACACGTATTCAATGGAACTCCGTTCTCCGGAATCGAGGAAGCCTTCATGGACTGGAATTCAAGCCAGAGCGGGAAAGTATATGCCCGGATGCCTTATGAACTTGTAATAAAATAAGGTAGTCTACGCTTTTTTTACGATAATCACAGAAGTCGTGGACGGAGTGACCCGGTAACGGTCGTCGATTCTTTCTCCGAGTACCGCAGCGATTCTCTTGTCGTCGCGTGACTTGTCGGATGCATCCACGATCATTACGGCTTCTTCCTTGCGGAACATGTCATATTTCAGGTCAGTGAAAAAATCGCTGACCTTTTTCCTGCCACGCATCCCGAACGGGACGAACCAGTCCCCGTCTTTCCATTTCCGGCATACAAAAGGAAAACGCAGGACGGCTGCATCGAACAGCAGGGTTCCTTCCGGCTGCTTCAGGGACGGAACCGAAGACCTGTCGGCAACGGAAACTGAAAAAGACACCCCGTTGCACAAGTACGCGCCTTCGCCCCTTACGACCGTAAAGCCGCCGTCATTCATCCTTGCTGTAAAATCATCCGGCAAAAGGTCTCTGGAGGATACCGGACGTATTATCAGGCTGGTTCCTGTCGTAAGAAGCGTAAATTCCGTGGAATGGAAGCGCTTGCCCGACAAGGTACGGCCGCTTTTCAGCAATGATACAAGGGAATCGGCAACAGTGCCGTTGAATCCGTACCGGTCAAGCAGACAGTACAATACGTATTCCCAGCTGTCACTGGACATCAGCGCCCCCAGATCGGCTGAAACGCAGCCTTTGTCTTCCGATGTCACCCTGCCGATCACTGAAGCGGCATAGGATTCCGCGACTGCCCCGGCCTGGGCAAAGCGGCGCATTTCCGCCGAGACAGTCTTTATGAACGACGGATTCATCATCTCCAAAACAGGAAAGACCTGATGCCTGATTCTGTTCCTTCTGTAATCGTCCGACGCATTCGTCCTGTCTTCCCGGAACGATACGGAATGGTTCATGACATAACCTTCGATCTGCTTTCTCGTAAAAGACAGCATCGGCCTCAACAGCCTTGCAGGCGTTCCGCCGGAATACGGAAGTACGGACTCGGGAGACATTCCCGACAAGCCTCTCAGGCCTGTTCCGCGGAGTATGTTCAGAAACAGCGTCTCGGCATTGTCATTCGCATTGTGGGCCACACACACGGCAGCATACCCGTAGTCGGAACACAGCCGGGAAAACCATCCGTAACGCAATTCCCTTGCCGCCATCTCGATACTGACCCCGCGTCCGGACGCAAACGCCTCCGTATCGAAATCGGCCTTATGGAATCCGGCACCTGAAGACTCCGCCCACTGTGCGACCAGAGCCTCATCCGCATCGCTTTCCTCGCCCCTCAGATGGAAATTGCAGTGGGCTACGGAAAACGGAAGTCCGGTACGCCTGAACAGGTCGGCCATGCACATCGAATCGATGCCTCCGCTGACGGCAAGAAGTATCTTCCCCTCCCCGTTCCAGAGACCGAGTTCTCCCAATATTTCGGAAAATTCATGATACACGGCAGACGGAAGACAACACCTTATCTCGAAAAAGTATATACGAAACCGAAGAGCATAGACTCCTTGAACTGGACACGCTGCCTTCCGTCAGGATATCTGTCAATATCCTGATCGTTCTTTATCATTACCTTGTCATCGTAGATAAGGTTCGTGGTAAGTGTCAGCGAGAAATATTTGGTAAGTTTCCAGTCTATCCTGTTGTCCCAGTTGACACGGATATTCTGAGGCTTGTCGAGATAGTCGGAGAACAGCAGGATCTGCGACGTGTAGCTGAAATTGTCATTTACGTTAACCTTCAGATCGACCTTGAGCTGGGCACCGAATTCGAATCTGACGCCTTTGTAGCAGTGTCCGGCATTCTTTTCGTCATCAGTAAGGGGCGCATCTTCGAACTGAGGCTTGAACGGCATCGAGTAGGACTTTCTCAGCAGCGGATTATCCACTATCACGAGACCTCCGGTCAATGGGGCGAAATTTAAGGTAATCCATTTCAGCGGCCGGTAATCGATACCGAGACCGAGAGAAGTATTCGCTGGCGACATGCCTCCCGACTTCAGGGTCCTCTGGGATTTCCACGCGGCAGGATCATCCGGATCGAGTTCGGCAGGAAGTGATTTCGGATACTCGTAGCTGTCCGAGAACTGGGACTTGAAACTGAATTCCGCAGAAAGATACAGGTCCTTCACGGCCTGATAGCCCCATTTGCTTTCAAGATAGATCCTGTCGTCGCTTTTCTGGAGAAAAGGCTTGTCCGCAGAATATACGAAACCGTAATCGAGCTGAAGCCGGTTGGTCCAGATCATCTCGTCTTTCTCGTAATTGGCATTCGCATCGATATATGACTTGAGAGTCACAGTGTTGTAACCTCCGGCAGCCCAGTTGGTCAGGGAAGACTGGCCGAAATCGAGCTTTGTTGTCAGCGATGTCTTCCAGTACCGGCTTGCCGGCACGGAAGGTTCTTCCACCCGGGGCGCGGAAGCTACCGCCTCTGCGGCTTCGTCAAGGACTTTGAGCTGCCCGTCGAGCTTCTGCTCCTGGGCGTATGAAACAGCCGAAATAAAAACCGCGGACGCGATGATCAATAGTTTTCTCATACAAGATTTATTAAATTAATATGAACGTGCGAACAATACCCTTCTGTGAGAAGGTTTGCCGGAATAAATGCACTTGCCTTCTTCTTCGCACACTGCGGAATCCAAAGGTATGCACCTGATCGTAGCCTTCGTTTCTTCCTTGATCTTTTCCTCCGTCTCCGGTGTTCCGTCCCAGTGACAGAGCAGGAAGCCGCCTTCCTCTATCTTTTCCTTGAAATCTTCCCAGGTATCCACTTTTACGATGTGCTCGTCCCTGAACCTGAGAGCCTTTGCATAGATATTATTCTGGATATCGGCCAGCAGATCTTCGATATGCTTTCCGAGGCCTTCCTGCGGCACGGAGGATTTCTCCATGGTATCCCTTCTCGCGAGCTCGACAGAGCCGTTCTGAAGGTCGCGCGGGCCTATCGCTATTCTGACCGGAACACCCTTGAGCTCCCACTCGGCGAACTTGAATCCAGGACGGAGAGTATCCCTGTCATCGATCCTGACCGTGTGGCCGTGCGCTTCGAGTTCCTTTTTGAGTTCATCCATTTTGTCAAGGATTGCGGTTCTCTCTTCCGCGCTCTTGTAGATAGGCACCATAACAACCTGAATAGGCGCAAGGGCAGGAGGAAGCACGAGTCCGCTGTCATCGCCGTGAGCCATTATGAGTGCTCCCATAAGACGTGTGGAAACGCCCCATGACGTAGCCCAGACATATTCCTGCTTGCCTTCCTTGTTAGTATACTGCACATCGAAAGCCTTTGCGAAGTTCTGCCCGAGGAAATGCGACGTTCCAGCCTGAAGGGCTTTTCCGTCCTGCATCAGGGCTTCGATACACAGGGTATCGAGCGCTCCGGCAAACCTCTCGTTCGGACTCTTGTGTCCTACAACGACAGGCAGGGCCATGGTGTTTCTCGCGAAATCAGCATATACATTGATCATTCTCAATGCCTCTTCTTCCGCCTCCTGACGGGTAGCATGCGCCGTATGGCCTTCCTGCCAGAGGAATTCGGCAGTTCTGAGGAACAGGCGGGTGCGCATTTCCCATCTTACCACGTTCGCCCACTGGTTGCACAGGATAGGAAGATCCCTCCATGACGTGATCCAGTTTTTGTACGTATTCCAGATTATGGTCTCGGACGTCGGCCTTACTACAAGCTCCTCCTCGAGTTTCGCAGAAGGGTCGACGACGACGCCGGGACCGTCAGGATTGGTCATAAGCCTGTGATGTGTCACGACCGCGCATTCCTTTGCGAATCCCTCCACGTGTTCGGCTTCCCTGCTGAGAAAAGACTTAGGTATGAAAAGAGGGAAATACGCATTCTGATGACCAGTTTCCTTGAACATCCTGTCAAGCACTTCGTGCATTTTCTCCCAGATAGCATAGCCGTAAGGCTTGATCACCATACAGCCCCTTACAGCCGATGCTTCGGCCAGATCGGCCTTCACGACCAGATCGTTATACCATTGAGAATAGTTTTCAGACCTTGTAGTAACCTCTTTTGCCATTGTTTCTGAATTTTATAACTTTATGGATAAGAATAATTCTTTTGTTTACTTTGGTGTTTTTCAGTATCTTTGGCCTGGGCCTCGCATACTGCTGTCTGCACATCCGGAATTTCCGCAACTTGGTACCATAAAACGAGTTTGGCCTCAGTATTGCAGAAAACGGAAACGGCCAATGCCATGCAGGCCGCGAATTTAATAAATATTTTTAATTTAAAGGAGATTCCATTATGAAACTGAGTCTTTCGCTTTTGATACCGGCCGCACTGACAATGATTTCGTGCGGGACTACGGCCTCCCTGTCTTCAGGACAAAGGTTCAATGATGGCATCTACCATGCCCGTCAGGTATCGTCGCCGGCTGTCGCAAACGACAGCGCAGACAAGGAGGTACAGGCCATGATCGACCGTACCAGAAATTCTGAAATATATCTTTTCGGAGAAGAGTCGGCAGACACTGTCGTAATTCCGGACAACAAGTCAGCCGTAATAAACTTCAACAATTCGCAGGTCAGTTCCATCATCGTGACCGATGATCCGTTCGAACAGACGTGGTACTCCGGATATTACAGGCCTCTGAACATATCCCTGTACTGGGATCCGTGGTACTACGGTTCATACCGGTACGGATATCCGTTGTACACGGGCGTGTGGTGGAATACATACTGGGATCCGTGGTATTGGGATCCATGGTATTGGGACCCGTGGTATTATCACAGGCCGTACTGGAGTTTCAACCATTACTGGCACCACCCTCACTGGTACTACCATTGCGGATGGTATGACGGATTCCACCCGATACACGGGGGATGGCACGGAAGCCATCATGCGGACCGGAACATCTACTACGGATCACGCAATTCGACAGGATCGTACGGTTCGCGCTCATCATCCGTATCGCGCAGTTCTTCCGTTTCGAGGAACCGGACGACATCGGCGGTATCGAGAAACGCTCTTTCAAGCGTGTCGAGAAGCAGGGCTTCAGGGACAGTGTCCAGAACGTCAGGCACAGCCTCGCGGACCTCGGGCACGGTATCCCGCACAAGAAATTCGTCATCACCTGTACGCTACACCGGCACAGGCTCCCGTTCATCCTCGAACAAGGCTACCGTCAGCAACTACAGAAGACCTGTATCCGCTACTCCGCGATACAGCAGATCTTCCGGACCGGTCTACGACAATTCAGGCACTTCAGGATCGTACAACAGCAGCAGTTCATACGACAGGAGCAGGAACAGCACCTACAACAGGGCGCCGTCACAAAACAGGACACCATCGTACAACAGCAGCAGGAGTTCGAGCTACAACAGGAGCACGCCGTCTTCCAGCTACAACAGGCCTTCATCCGGTTATTCCGGCGGATCCCGCGGCAGCGGTTCGTCAGGCTCCGTCTCCCGGAGAAGATAAGACCGACCGCACTGAATAACGGCAAATTATTATTGGACTAAAGCAAAACAGTCATGAAAAAGACAGCATTGGTACTTGTACTGGCAGTCGCCGCATACGCCGGAAAGGCTCAGACGTACATCGACGCCCTGACTTTCAGTGAAAGCAATTATGAGGGGACAGCCAGGACATTGGCTATGGGAAATGCGTTCACCGCACTCGGAGGCGATTTGGGCGCTGTCTCTATCAATCCGGCAGGCTCGGCCGTAGCCGGGTATTCCCAGATAACATTTTCTCCGGGACTCAGCATTTCCGCAAATACCGCAGGAGGAACCCTGCTCCCGGGCGAAACCGCTCCGTCGAGTTTCGGCAACAGGCTTACCAACCGTGCCTCCAGATTCTCCGTGCCGAATTTCGGCGTCGTCCTTAATTTCGACACGCACAGGACAAGAGGCATAAAAAACATAAGCATAGGATTCGTGTCGAATGCCACCGACTGCTATTTCGACAATCCGATGACTTCTGGAGAAAATGCCGAGACCTCCTTCATGGGGGCGGAAGCCTATTTTGCCAACGGATATGACTTCGGAGACCTGCTCAGCAACGACGCGTACAACTATTCAAGTGCCCCGTGGAGGACTATCCTCGCGGCACAGTCGGGAATGATCAGCAATCTCACGGATGCCCCTACGGAATATATCGGGGCATCCGAAGTCATCAATGAAGGAGACAATTCGATAAGTCTGGGAGGACCTCTGTACCAGAGTTACCAGAGACAGAACTACGGAGCCAAATACGATTACGTAATCAACTTCGGAATGAACATATCGGATTTCGTATATGTCGGGGCCAATCTCGGCATTACGTCCTTCAACTACAATTCATCCGTCAGATTCATGGAATCGGCGGTCGATCCGGAAGATTTCCTGATAGAATTCCATGACAACGAAACGGGAGAGAATATCCGCACATACTTCAACGACATGATGTACGACTACAGATATTCCGCCAACGGAGCCGGAATCTACGGCAAATTCGGAGTCATCGTCACGCCGCTTGCGGGCCTCAGGATAGGAGCCGCCATACAGACACCGACTTCTCTCACCGTCAATGAAACCTGGAAAGAAAGCGGATCCACGACATACAGCGATTCAGGATTCGACATGAGTTCCGAAACCCCTCTCGGAGAATACAGCTACAGACTGATATCCCCGTTCAGGGCAAACTTCGGCCTTGCCTACACCTTCGGGACTTACGGACTGGTCAGCATGGATTATGAACTGTGCGACTACAGTACCATGATGTTCAAGGAAATCGGGATGCAGTCCGGAGAATTCGATGCGGAAAATTACATGATAAAGGACTTTCTCGGAACTTCGCACATGCTCAGGGCAGGTGTCGAAATCAAGCCACTGCCGGCATTAGCAATCAGAGCCGGATACGGACTTACGACAGCTCCCGACAAAACGACCGATGCTGACGGAAATATCGTCTACGCAGGCCAGCTGGCGGACGGACACGCTCTTACGCACAAGGTTTCGTTCGGTGCAGGATACAGTTCCAACGGTTCGTTCTTTGCCGATATCGCGTGCAGCATGACAAAATACCATGACGAATTCATATATCCGTACGATGACTACATCATCGACGCAAGTGAAAACACAGTCACGACTTTCTCTCCCGAGATACTCAACAGAAGATCACTCTGGAATGTGCTGCTGACAATAGGTTTCAGATTTTAGCTTTTTCAGCCACAGAATGGAATCGGGGCCTTCATTGAAAAGCAGGTCCATTACCGACAGATTCGGAATAAAGCCGTATTTTCCTGAAAACACCTGGAAATACGGCTTTTCCATATCCATATCCGACAATATGGTATCAGGCCTTTTCGGATGTATCCTTTCCCTGTAGTCTTCTCCGTACGGGCCGGAGCCGCAAGGGCAGAACTCCTCCGTCTCGGCCAGATCGACTGCAATTCCCGTCTTCGATATGAAAAATTCCGTAATGGCCGTATTGAGGGAAAAAAGCGTTCTCGGATGGCTGTCCAGTATGGAAAACAGGGCATCGGCATAATAGTCGAAATAGGCGGATGTCCTGTATGCCGAAATTATTGCACGCTCATGCCTTGTCACCCAGTCCGTAGAATAATCGACTTCGACTTCCTTTATCGGGATATTATTGTGCGAACCGTTTACATGCAGTATCGGAAAAGAAAGGACCTGCACGCCTGCAGAGGAATAATACAGACACCTGTTGCGGTAAGACTGTTTCTGATAGTTTTCGCAGGCCTCGATATAGACCTTGGACGGAATTACCCTGTCGCGCGACAGGGTAAAGTCTTTTGCCATAATGGCGAAATAGCTTATCGGCGGGAAATACGCCGTATTCAGAAGCACGGACACTACTCGACCTCACCTTTGGAATTGGTCGACATTCCGCGAACGATGCCTCGTTTTGAATTCTTGATGAAATTCAGTATGGCATCCCTCTCCGGTGTCTGCGGGAAACCTGCCTCGATCTTTGCACAGGCATCGCTTACATTCATGCCGGCATTGTAGATCAGGTCATACATATCCTTGATAGAGCGGATCTGGTCCGAGGTAAAACCTCTTCTGCGTAGACCGACGATGTTGATTCCGGCGTAAGAAAGCGGATCCCTGCCGCAAAGGATGAACGGAGGTACATCCTTGTTTATCTTCGAACCGCCGCCTACCATTGCATGCTGGCCGATCTTGGAGAACTGGTGGGACAAGGTACCGCCGCCGAGGATCGCCCAGTCTTCCACCTCCGTCTCTCCCGCTATGCCGGTAAAACTGACGAGGATGCAGTGAGCTCCTACATTGCAGTCATGGGCCACGTGCGTGTAGGACATGAGCAGGGTATTGCTGCCGACTTTTGTAACGCCCTTGCCGCTGGCTTTGGTACCGCGGTTTATCGTGGCGCATTCCCTTACCGTCACATTGTCTCCGAGTTCCACGTATGTCACTTCACCTCCGAATTTCAGATCCTGAGGGATAGCGCCCACTACGGCACCCGGGAAGATGCAGCAGTTCTTGCCCATCTTCACATAATTGAAGACGGTGGCATGAGGGAGTATCTTGCAGCCGTCTCCGATTTCCACGAATTCATCGACAAAGGCGTACGGTCCTATTTCGACATTGTCTCCTATTTTTGCATTCGGATGTACAGTTGCAAGAGGATGGATTTTATTTCCCATAATCGTCAATTTTAATTATCTGTCTTGATTCAAAATCGCTTTCCGTATTTCCCGGGCAGCATTGGTATTTATCGTATGGCCCGAACGGACCGCCTTCACACCGGCCTTGAGGAAACCGCCTGCAAGCCTGAAGTCGCCTATCAGATCCAGCAGCTTATGCCTTGCGCATTCGTTTGAAAAATGAAGCTGGAGATTGTTCAGATAGCCGTTCTCGCATCTTTCGAGCATAGGCACGTTGAAAAGTCTCGACATGTGTTCCAACTGGTCTACGGACACAGGATGTTCCACTATCACAATGGCATTGTCCACATCCCCGCCCTTTATGAGATTGTTCTTGAAAAGATACTCTATCTCATGGAAAAAAACGAAAGTCCTGCAGATTCCAACTTCGTCTGCATAGGAAACGGACGGATCCCAGTGTGCTGTCTGCACGCCGAGAACTTTGGAGTTGAAATCGATTTTCACATCGTAGGACGGCTTGTCCGAAGGAGTGATGATTATCGAAGAGCCGGTCTTCTCGCTCGTCACGGTGATTTCATGATCGAGCTCGATGTATTTCCGCGGAGAATCCTGCTGCTCGACTCCGACGCTTCGCACAGCCTCGATATAAGGCTTTCCGCTGCCGTCCAGAATAGGGACCTCGACATTGTCGAGATCGACTACCGCATTGTCTATGCCCAGGCCGGTGAGCGAGGACAACAGATGCTCGACAGTCACTACCGACACCCCGTCCTTCGTAAGGGTGGTGCTTCTGTCCGTACTGGAAACATATTCAGCCAGCGCTTCTATATAAATATCCTTGCTGATGTCCGTTCTGCGGAATACGATTCCCGTATTGACGGGGGCAGGATTTATCGTCATCCTCGCCACTTTCCCCGTATGCAGTCCTTTGCCTTCGAAAGAATAGCTTTTCCGTAATGTCTGCTGCAACTGTTTCATCTCCAATTAAAATTCGGACGGCAAAGATAAATAAAAAATCTTTATGTCCATATTACTGACCTATTCTTTTCCGTTTCTCCTGAAAATCGCATACGCCCTCAGGAAAAGTTTATGAGGCAGAGCCGGACTGCCGAGGAATACCTGGCCTTCTTCCCTGACGCTGCTGATGACTCCCGTCTGCGCACCGAGAGTAGTATTGTCGGCGATGGTTATGTGTCCGGAAATTCCCACCTGTCCGCCTATGATACAGTGTTTTCCTATCTTCGTGGAACCGGCGACACCTGTCTGTGCTGCCATCACGGTATTCTCCCCTATCTCGACATTGTGGGCGATCTGACAGAGATTGTCTATCTTGACGCCCTTGTGTATGACAGTAGCACCCATCTGTGACTTGTCCACAGTAGTATTGGCCCCTATTTCCACATCATCTTCTATGATGACGTTGCCTGTATGCTCTATCTTTTTGTACGAACCGTCGTCAAGAGGGGCGAATCCGAATCCGTCGGCCCCTATCACGGCATTCGAATGGATTATGACATTGTTGCCGATCACCATTCCCGGATATATCCTTACTCCGGGATAAATGATGCAGCCGGAACCGATGCTGACATCGTCCCCTATATATACCTGTTCGTAAATTTTCGAGTAATCCCCTATCCTGGATCTCCGGCCGAGATAGCAGCCGCTGCCGACATACACCTTGCGGCCTATCCTTGTGGAGAAAAACCTCTTGATGAAACATCCGCGATACCTTTTGTACGACCTTTTTCTGGCAGTGACATAATCGAGAAGGGCGGCTACGGCAGCATACGCGTTCGGAACACGGATCATGGTGGCCTTCACCGGACGCTGGGGCTCGAACGTATTGTTGACAATAATGATACTGGCCTCGCAGTCATAGACATAGTGCTCGTATTTAGGATTGGCGAAAAAACATATTGCTCCCGGCTTCCCGCTTTCGATTCTTGCGAATGTCGATACCTTCACTTCCGGATCTCCGTCGACGGTACCTTTCAAAATTTCGGCTATCTCTCTTGCCTTGAACTCCATGACGACTCTAATATTATGAAATTAATCAGCATTATTTTCATTATTGTGAAATTTATTCTAAATTTGCACCGTGAGTTTGATACAGGGGACGGGGAGTCCCCTTATTTTGTATATACAGGTCAATTTATGAAAATTTCAGAGATAATAGATGCAATGCAGGAGCCGATTGTTGCACGGAAATGTTTTATTGTGGAAATAAAAGTGAGCCGCGACAACGATGTGGAGATTATCATCGAGTCGGACGACAGTGTCGTCACCCTCGACGATTGCGTGGAGCTGAGCAGGATTTTCGAGGAAAAATTCGACAGGGAAAAGGAAGATTATTCCCTGACCATCGGTTCTGCAGGCCTCGACCAGCCGTTCAAGGTACTCAGGCAGTACCAGAAAGCCGTCGGCACCCGGGTGGAAGTGCTGATGAAGGACGGACGGAAACTCAGGGGCATCCTGACAGGGGCATCGGAAAATGACATAACGCTGAAATATTCCGTAAAGGAAGCGGTGGAAGGCAAAAAGAAAAAAGAACTTGTCGAACACGAAGACAGGTTCCCGACGGACATGACGAATGCCGTCTTTCCGTGGATAGACGTCGACTGAAAAAAATAAGAATATCATAAAAATGGAAAAGACAGAACTTAAAGACGCATTTGCAGAATTCAAAAATCTGAAGAACATCGACAGGCCTACGATGATGGGCGTACTCGAGGACGTTTTCAAGACCCAGCTTGCCAAGACCTACGGGACATCGGACAATTTCGACATCATCATCAATATCGACAAGGGAGACTGCGAAATATACAGGAACCGTGAAGTCGTGGAAAATGTCGAAGACCCGAACACCCAGATAGCGCTTGCCGAAGTGAACAGGGATTCAGACGAATACGAGATCGGCGAGACCTATGCGGAGAAAGTGGAAATGAAAAGTTTTGGCCGGAGAGGCATCCTGAACATCAGGCAGAATCTCCAGGGCAGGATAATGGACATCGAGAAGGCGAACCTCTACAACAAGTATATCGCCAAGATAGGAGAAATCTTCACGGGAGAAGTCTACCAGACATGGTCCAAGGAAGTGCTCATTCTCGATGAAGACGGAAACGAACTCAGGCTTCCGAAATCGGAGCAGATTCCGGGAGAGCATTTCAAGAAGAACGACACCGTGAAAGCCATCATCAAGAGTGTCGAAATGAAGAACAACACTACTCCTTATATAGTATTGTCAAGGACTTCGGACGAATTCCTTGAAAAACTGTTCGAACAGGAAGTGCCGGAAATATACGACGGACTGATCACTATCAAGAAAGTGGTCAGGATTCCGGGCGAAAGGGCAAAGGTAGCTGTGGAATCATACGACGAAAGAATCGATCCGATCGGAGCCTGCATCGGAGTGAAAGGCGCCAGAATCATCGGCATCGTCAGGGAACTCCGCAATGAGAACATCGACGTCCTCCAGTGGACCAACAACACCCAGCTGCTCATCCAGAGGGCTCTGAGCCCTGCCAAGATCTCGTCCATCGTGACAGGTGGAGAAGACGGAAAGATCAAGGTGTACATGCTGCCCGACGAAGTGAAGAAAGGTATCGGAAAGGGAGGATGCAACATCAAGCTGGCAAGCATGCTCGTAGGCCAGGAAATCGAAGTATGGAGAGAGCTTCCTAAACAGGATGAGGAAGAGGAAGACGTACTTCTCACCGAATTCGAGAACGAAATCGAACCGTGGATAATCGAAAAACTCCAGTCCATTGGCTGCGACACCGCAAAGAGCGTTCTTGCGCTTGCTCCGGCAGACATTGCCAGAAGGGCGGACCTCGAGGACGAGACCGTAGAGGAAGTCCTCAGGATTCTCCGTTCGGAATTTGAGGAATAATTAAGATCGGATATTTATAAATAATATATGGCTGAAATAAGATTAAGTAAACTTACAAAACAATTCAACATCGGTCTTCAGACCCTCGTGGATTTCCTGAAGGAAAAGGGAGCCGAAGTGGAGACGAATCCGAACGCCAAGATATCGGATTCATACCTTCCGGCGCTCGAAGCCAAGTTCGGCGACGAACAGAAACTGAAACAGGATTCTGAAAAAGTGGCTATCAAGCTGAAGGAAATCATCGAGTTGGGAGCGAAGAAGAAGGTGACGGAAGATGACCCGGACGCCAATGTCAGGGAAGTCATCATCAAGTCCAATCTGTCTTCGGAAGCGCCGGTGAGCCAGCCTGTACAGGCGAGCAGTTCTGCCGACTCTACCAAAATAACCAAAGAGCCCGAAACCGAGACCGAGACTGCCAAAGAAGAAACTGCCGGACAGAAAAAGGAAGACGGAGAAAAAATAGGAAGTCTCAAGATAATCGGTGAAATAGACCTCTCCCAGTTCGAAAAGAAACCTAAAAAGAAAGAAGAAACTCCTGCTGCGCCTCAGTCTGAGACAGAACCTGAGACAAAGGAAGAAAAGCAGGAAGAAATACAGGAAACGCAGGAAAACTCAGCTCCTGCTGCCGTGACTCCTGCCGCCAGTGAAGGAACTCAGCAGGTACAGGAAAAACGGGAAGAGCCTGCGCCTGAACATCACGAGGTCAGGGAAATCAAGATCGAAGTGGAAAAACTCCAGGGTCCTAAGATCGTTGACAAGATAGACCTTTCCCAGTTCGACAGGAAGAAGAACAAGAAAAGGGAAAGAATAGCAAAGGGAGGAAGCCAGAAAGTCGATGTCACCAAAATAGGAGACGATCAGGACGGCAGGAAAGACAAGAAAAAGAACAAGAATAACAACGACAATTTCCGCAAGGACGTCAAGAACGGTTCCGGCAACAGCGGCAAGGGAGGCAAGAAGAGAGACCGCTTCAAACAGATGAGCGAGGCCGAGGAAGAAGAGATGCAGAAGGAAATCCAGAAGCAGATCAAGGAAACATACGCCCGCATGAACGAAACCAGGAACAAGACGAACCTCGGGGCAAAGCACAGAAAGGAAAAGAGAGAGCTTGCATCGCAGAGGATGCAGGAAGAGAGCGAAATGATGGAGATGAACAAGAAGGTGCTGAAAGTCACAGAATTCGTCACTGTCAATGATCTCGCCACCCTCATGAACAACACTCCCGTAACAAAGGTCATCGCGGCGTGCATGAATCTCGGACTCATGGTATCCATCAACCAGAGGCTCGACGCGGAAGCCCTTGTACTCGTGGCCGAGGAATTCGGTTACGAAGTACAGTTCGTTACTGCCGAACTTACCGAAGCGATCGAACAGGAAACCGACGATACCGGAGAACTCGTACCGCGTCCACCGGTCATCACCGTCATGGGTCATGTCGATCACGGAAAGACATCACTTCTCGACTACATCAGGAAATCCAACGTGATAGCCGGTGAAGCCGGAGGAATAACCCAGCACATAGGAGCGTACAACGTAGTGCTGCCGGACGGCCAGAGGATAACTTTCCTGGATACTCCGGGACATGAAGCGTTTACGGCGATGCGTGCCCGCGGTGCCAAGATGACGGACCTTGCCATCATCATCATCGCCGCAGATGACGCCATAATGCCGCAGACCGTAGAAGCGATCAATCATGCCCAGGCTGCCGGAGTGCCGATGATATTCGCCATAAACAAGATAGACAAGCCGGGAGCGAATCCTGAAAAGATCAAGGAACAGCTCGCCAACATGAATATCCTCGTAGAGGACTGGGGCGGCAAATACCAGTGTCAGGAGATTTCCGCAAAGAAAGGAATCAATGTAGACAAGCTGCTCGACAAGGTGCTGCTCGAAGCCGAACTTCTCGACCTCAAGGCCAATCCGTCCAGACGGGCGACAGGCGCAATAATAGAATCATCCCTGGACAAGGGCCGCGGATATCTCGCTACCGTTCTCGTACAGAACGGGACGATGCATGTCGGAGACATCATGCTGAGCGGCTGTTACACGGGAAGGGTCAAGGCCATGTTCAACGAAAGGGGCCAGAAAGTCGAGGAAGCCGGTCCTTCCACGCCTGTATCCGTTCTCGGACTCAACGGAGCGCCGACGGCAGGAGAGACCTTCAACGTCATGGCTGACGAAAAGGAGGCCAAGGATATCGCCAACAAGAGGGAACAGCTGCTCAGAATACAGGGCATCAAGACCCAGAAACACATGACCCTCGAAGAAATCGGCCGCCGCATAGCGATAGGAAACTTCAAGGAACTCAACATCATCGTCAAGGGCGATGTGGACGGCTCGATCGAAGCCCTTTCAGACTCCCTGATCAAGCTGTCGACCGAAGAAGTGAGGGTGAACGTAATCCACAAGGCTGTCGGAGCCATCTCGGAATCCGATGTCCTTCTGGCTGCGGCTTCGGACGCCATTATCATAGGTTTCCAGGTCCGCCCTTCAGCCAATGCGAGAAAGCTCGCAGAAAAGGAATCCATAGAAATAAGGCTGTATTCAGTGATCTACGATGCCATCAACGAAGTCAAGAGCGGTATCGAAGGCATGCTCGCTCCTGAAGAGAAGGAAGAGGTCACGGCAACCGCCGAAGTCATGGAGACATTCAAGATTTCCAAGGTCGGCACTATCGCCGGATGTATCGTACGCGAAGGCAAGATGACAAGAAACGCGAAAGTCCGTGTCATAAGGGACGGAATCGTGGTCTATACCGGAGAACTCGGATCTCTCAAGAGATTCAAGGACGATGTCAAGGAAGTGGCCACGGGCATGGACTGCGGACTGAACATTTCCGGATACAATGACATCAAGGTAGGCGACATAGTGGAAGCATACAATATCATAGAAATCAAAAGGACATTGTAACTATGAAAGGGGTGTACATGTTTTTCGCCAACGGTTTCGAGGAGACCGAGGCGCTGGCTGCGGCCGATGTGCTTAAAAGAGGCGGCGTCAATGTCAAGATGGTATCGATCCATGACGACAAGTACGTCACGAGCGCACACAACGTGATTGTCATAACCGATATGACTTACGGTGAATTCAAGGCTACGGCTGATTTTGAAGGTTCGGGAAAGGACGACGTCATGATTTTCCCCGGAGGAATGCCCGGCTCGGCCAACCTGGCAGCCAAGAAAGATCTCATGGACATCATGCGGAAGCACTGTGCCGAAGGCGGCACAGTGGCAGCGATCTGCGCTGCACCGAGCGTCGTGCTCGGGCTTCTGCCTGACCTCGCAGGCAAGACCATGACCTGCTACGAGGGTTTTCAGGCCCCGCTTGAAGCCAAAGGTGTAAAATACTCGAGAAACGGAGTAGAGACAGACGGCAACATCATTACGGGCCGCGGTCCGGGACTTGCCATAGATTTCGGCCTGGCAATACTGGCCCATGTAAAAGGCAAGGAAACTGCCGATGAAGTCAGAAAAGGGATGATGCTGCAGTAGAAATCCTATTCTCCTGTTATTATTCTTTCGATACGGCGAGGAACCGACGTGAATATCTCATACGGAATTGTACCGAGAATACCGGCCAGTTCCGATGCCGTCGGATCCTCGCCGAAAACAGTTACGGTATCCCCCACTTCAGCCCCGACACCGGTAATGTCGAGCATGCACATGTCCATGCAGATATTTCCGATAGTGGGAACCCTGCGGCCGTTCAGCAGGAAAGAAGCGGCCCCGTTGCCGAGCCTGCGGTCGATGCCGTCGGCATAACCTACGGGAATCGTCGCAATGACAGTCCCTTCAGGGGCAATATGCCCGCATCTGCCATAACCGACGGTTCCGTCCTCAGGAGACAGGCGTTTGATCTGCAATATCTTGCACTTGAACGAAGCAACGGGATGCAGGTTTACACCAGGCAGGGCGCTGACGCCGTATATGCCGATTCCGAGACGCACCATATCGAACTGACAGGCGGAAAACCTTTCGATGCCGGCAGAATTCAGAATATGATACATCGGACGGTAGCCCAGCGATTCCGAAAGCGAATCGGCGTTTTTCCTGAACATTTCTATCTGTCCGAGCGTAAAATCATCGCTTTGCGGATCTTCCGCAGCAGCAAGGTGCGAATAGACAGACCTGACACTGACATTATGACAGTCCGCAAGAAAAGACTCGAGTTCAGGAAGTTCGCTTGTCATGAATCCCAGACGGTGCATTCCGGTATCCAGTTTTATGTGTACGGGATAATCCTTTATCCCGCGGCTTTCGAGGACCTTGCAGAATTCCGTCAGCGTGACAAGATTCGGAATCCCCGGTTCGAGATCATAATCGATGATTTCATTGAAAAAATCCGTACCTGCCGTCAGCACAAGTATCGGAGTCTTTATGCCGGCCCTGCGCAGCTCGACACCCTCCACGGGATATGCCACGGCCAGATAGTCGGCACCGGCCTTCTCCATCAGCGAAGCGAACTCCACCGCTCCGTGGCCGTATGCGTTGGCCTTGACCAGGACAAGAAGTCTGGTCGTGGAGTCAAGCAGAGATCTGAAATATCCGTAATTCAGGAGGCAGTTCGGCAGATTGATCTCCAACCTCGCAAAATCATTCTCTCTCATCTTTTCAGTTTATCAATAAAGACCCGTTGTGAAAACGGGTGCAAAAATACGGATTTATTCCGACGAATTTCAGATAATGTAATTTTTTTACGCGGAATGCAATGATTTTTACACGGAAAACTGACAGGCGCAATTTTTGCATGGTATTGCGCCGCAAAAATATATGCTAACAGACAGAATAATAACGAAAACTCTCTGAAACATGAATATCTGGGTACTTCTGATTATCATAATGCTCCTCAGCCTCCTTGTACAGTCGATGCTGACAAGCAGATTCAACAAATACTCCAAAGTGCCGACAAGCAACGGGATGACAGGAGCCGAAATCGCGGAGAAAATGCTCAGCGACAACGGGATCCATGATGTAAAGGTAGTCCCTACGCAGGGAATGCTGACGGATTTCTACAATCCGGCCAACAAGACGGTGGCTTTGAGCGAAAGCGTCTATTCGAGCCGTTCCATTGCCGCTGCAGCAGTTGCCGCGCATGAATGCGGCCATGCCATCCAGCATGCCAAAGGATATGCTCCTCTTAAATTCAGAACGGCACTGGTGCCTGTCGTGAATTTCGCATCGAACATAGTCCAGTGGATTCTTCTGCTCGGTGTACTGCTCATGCACGTCGTTCCCGGACTGCTGTGGTTCGGAATCGGACTTTTCGCCATGACTACCCTTTTCAGCTTCGTCACTCTCCCCGTAGAGGTAAACGCAAGCATGAGGGCGGTATCCTGGCTCAGCCGTGCCGGAATAACCGATGCACAGACCCAGCCCATGGCAATAGATGCCTTGAAATGGGCTGCCTACACATACGTAATCGCCGCAATAGGATCTCTTGCGACACTTCTTTATTACATAGGGCTTGCCCGCAGGGACTAAAACAGGGTAGGCGGATTGGAGTCGAGTTCCTTGAGGACTTTCTCCATGATGGATTGGCGGAAAAGCGAGGATTTGGCATTGACCTTGAAACGGCTGCAATATTCGGTTATTGCAGCCATTTCCTTATCATTGAAATAGATGACCTGACGGTTTTTCCTGACGGAGGAAGCCTTTTCCCTGCTCAGAAAATCCGGGTCTATCCGTGAGATTGTCTTCTTTTTTCTCAAATTCCGGAAAATTTTTTCAAACTTACATATAAATTCCCGATTTACGCACCTGTCCAACCAAAAAACAGGTTTTCCGGCACACGGAACGTGAATAATTGCGAAAAATGCAGACACTTTAAAAAATTATTCGTATGTTTGCAGCAATTATGATTAAAGGGACAGACATATTCTTTCCAGTGATGACTGCAGCCGGAGTCCGACGAGGCGCGGCGGCTTCATCTGTTCTTGTCCGAATCTAGGAGGGCGGCCGTTCCGGAATCCCCTCGAAATTCCCAAAACATTTGACACATACTACAGCATTAATTGCAATTGACAATCAAGGTTTGTCTTGCCGTTAGGGGCTTTATTGTTTTCAGAATAAAAACAGCTTAACATAGACAATTAAAAATGGATATCGATGTTCTTGTGGCCAACAACGGCCACGCGAAGTATGCTCAGGAAATCTGCGATGAAATGTTCGTTTCGGCCCAGGAAAGAGGTACCGGCATCGCCAAGCGTACTCCCGAGTATATTATCGAAAAAATGAGGGCCGGAAAGGCTGTGATCGCCATTGCCCGCAACGGGAAATTCGCAGGCTTCTCATACATAGAAACGTGGGAAGGAAAGAAATACGTGGCGAACTCCGGGCTTATCGTAGCACACGCCTTCAGAGGGATCGGGCTTGCCACGAGAATCAAGCAGAGAATATTCAGACTTTCCCGCGAAAAATATCCCGACGCCAAGATATTCAGCATTACCACAGGGGCGGCGGTCATGAAGATGAACTATGAAATCGGATTCAGGCCCGTGCCGTTCGGGGAGCTCACCCATGATCCTGAATTCTGGAAAGGGTGCCAGGGCTGCAAGAATTTCCCCATACTGCAGAACAACAACTACAGGATGTGCCTCTGCACGGGACTTCTGTACGACCCTGCAGAACACATAGCAGTAGAAGATCCAGGCATTCGTGCCGCACAATAAACACCATAACCACGAAAATCATGAACAACAAAGTAGTACTTGCATTCAGCGGAGGTCTCGACACCTCGTTCTGCGTACCTTATCTGAAAAATGAAAAAGGTCTGGAAGTCCACACCATCATGGTGAATACGGGAGGATTCTCGAAAGAAGAGGAAAAAGCCATCGAACAGCGTGCTCTCCAGCTCGGGGCTGCAACGCATACCAATGTGGACGCAGTGGAAACTTATTACAGGCACGGACTCAAATACCTGATTTACGGAAACATACTCAAAAACGCCACATATCCGCTGTCGGTAAGTTCGGAACGTGTTTTCCAGGCCCTTGAAGTGCTGAAGCACGTGAAAAGGATCGGAGCCGGCCATGTCGCCCACGGAAGTACGGGAGCGGGAAACGACCAGGTAAGATTCGACATCGTATTCGAAATACTCGCGCCTGAAGTCAAAATAATAGCCCCGATCAGAGAACTGTCCATCACCCGCCAGGAGGAAATCAAATACCTTCAGGAGCATGGCTACGAATCTTCATGGGAGAAATCCAAATATTCGATAAACCAGGGACTCTGGGGAACCAGCATCGGAGGCGTCGAGACTCTGTCATCCGACGGATGGCTTCCGGAAGAGGCTTATCCTACCAAAGTCACCAAGACGGCACCAGAGCATATCAGGATAGGTTTCGAAGCCGGAGAACCCGTGTCGGTAAACGGAGAGAAGATGTCGCCCGTGGATGTCATCAGAAAAATCAGGGACATTGCCGGACCTTTCGGTATCGGACGTGACATCCATGTCGGGGACACCATAATCGGGATCAAGGGTCGCGTTGCTTTCGAGGCGGCAGCTCCACTGATCATTATCAAGGCACACCATCTGCTTGAAAAACACGTACTTACCAAAGGCCAGCTTTATTGGAAAGACCAGATTGCCGGCTGGTACGGACAGCAGATGCACGAAGCGATGTACCTCGATCCGGTACTGAGAGACATGGAAGCCATGATGGACAACATGGAGAAAAACGTAAGCGGAGAAGTGGAAGTCGCCCTTATGCCGTACCATTTCGCTGTCCTCGGATGTTCGAGCAGCCATGACCTCATGAGTTCGAAGTTCGGTTCATACGGAGAGATCAACAGATCATACACCGGTGCCGACGTAGTCGGATTCACGAAAGTGCTTGCGAATCCTCTCAAGATATATTACAGCGTGAACAGCGGGCATGCTGAAGACGTGGTGAAAGATTAGGGATAATATGATCAAGGCAGCAATTGCAGGAGGCACAGGATATACTGGAGGAGAACTTTTCAGGATTCTCCTGCACCATCCTGACGTGGAAATCATCTCAGCCACCACGACTTCGTCCGAAGGGACACCGGTAAGCGACGTGCACAGGGACCTGATCGGAGAAACGGACCTGAAATTCGGTACGGAACCCGGGAATCCGGACGTCATCTTCCTGTGTCTCGGACACGGACTGTCAAGAGAATTCATCGACACTCATGAAATCAGCCGGAACTGCAGGATAATAGACCTGGGAAACGACTTCAGGCTCGACGGAAACCATGCCGGAAGAAATTTCATATACGGCCTGTGCGAATGCGACAAAGAGAATATCCGGAAGGCTCATGACATCGCCAATCCGGGCTGCTTCGCCACTGCCATACAGCTTGCCCTTCTGCCGCTTGCAAAGGAGGGGCTGATATGGGACGAAGTACATGTGACGGCCATTACAGGCTCTACCGGTGCCGGGAAAAAACTCTCGGAGACATCCCATTTCAGCTACAGGGACAACAACATATCCATATACAAACTGTTCACCCACCAGCATCTTGCCGAAATCCGTAAAAATATCGGAAAGGTCGCAGGCCGGGAGCCGGAAGTAAATTTCGTCCCGATGCGCGGGGACTTCACGCGCGGCATCTTTGCAAGCGTGTACACGAGAGCCGTCAAGGAAATCAGCGAAGACAGGTACATCAGTATCTTCGAGGATTACTACAGGGACTCCCCTTTCGTTTTCCATTCCGGAAAAGGTGTTTCCATGAAGGAAGTGGTCAACACGAACAAAGGTCTGGTACATGCTGAACTGCATGACGGATACATCCATGTCAGCTCCGTGATAGACAACCTCGTCAAAGGAGCTTCGGGTCAGGCAGTGCAGAACATGAACCTGATGTTCGGCCTTGACGAAAGGGCGGGACTCGGGCTCAAGGGGTCGGCTTTCTGACTTGTCCGCCGCAGGCCGTTTCCTCAGGCATTTTCATGGATACGGACAGACTTGAAATTACGAACAGCATGAATTTTTCATAAAATGGACTTATTCAAAGTATACAAACTGTGGGATATCGAACCAGTAAGAGGGCTTGACACGACTCTCTGGGACAAGAACGGAGTGGAGTACACCGACCTGTACGGAGGGCATGCAGTCATCTCCGTAGGACACTGCCATCCCCACTATGTAAAAGCTGTCACTGAACAGCTCGGCAAGCTCGGATTCTACTCCAACGCCGTACAGAACTCACTGCAGAAAGAACTTGCACGCAAACTCGGCAAAGCCTGCGGATACGACGACTATTCGCTCTTCCTCTGCAATTCCGGGGCTGAAGCGAATGAAAACGCCATGAAACTGGCATCGTTCCACACAGGAAGAGCCAGGATACTGGCATTCGGGCATGCTTTTCACGGCAGGACATCCGGAGCAGTCGCCGCGACCGACAACCCTAAAATACAGTCACCGTTCAATTCCACCGCGAATGTATCTTTCGCACCGCTGAACGACATCGCTGAAGTGGAAAAAGAACTGCATTCGAAAGAATATGCGGCTGTCATCATCGAAGGAATCCAGGGAGTGGCCGGAATTTACGAGCCGGACGACGGTTTTCTCCTGTCTCTCAGGGAAATCTGCGACAAGACAGGAACGATGCTGATTCTGGATGAGATACAGTCCGGATACGGGCGTACAGGACTCTTCTTTGCCCATCAGCATGCAGGCATCCGCGCAGACATAATAACCACGGCAAAGGGAATGGGCAACGGTTTCCCCATAGGCGGCGTACTGGTGTCACCTGCAATCAAACCCTCATACGGCATGCTCGGAACGACATTCGGGGGCAATCACCTTGCCTGCGCGGCTGCCATAGCCGTCCTGGAAATCATCGAAAGCGAGCATCTTATAGAAAATGCTGCGGAAACAGGAGAGTTTTTCAGACAGAATCTCTGTCCTGACGGCCATCCGATACATCCCCTGAAAGAATACCGCGGACGGGGGCTCATGATAGGCCTCGAGGTAATGGAAGGATACGGGGATCTGAGGAACAGGCTGCTTTTCGAAAAGCATTTCTTCACCGGAGCTGCCGGACCTGCTGTCATAAGACTGCTGCCGTCACTCACGGTCAGCAAGGAAACGGCTGCACGGTTTATCAATGCGCTGAAGGACCTTTCCGCCTGAGACCGGTCGGGCTTTCCTCAACAATTATCCTCGGGATACCTGGCCTTGCTTCTGTTCACAAGCAGGACACCGGAAAAGATGAGCACCACGGCCACGACTTTCAGCATGTTGAAAGTATCCATTCCCCAGATAATGGCGGCAGCCGTCGCGACTATCGGCTGGACATAATTGTACATGGCCACAAGCGTAGGTCTGAGATATTTCTGACCTACCGGAACGATAAGGTAGCACAGAAAAGTTCCGAATACGAGCACATAGGCAAGCTCGGCATATTCCGTGAGTGTTATGGCTTCCCATCCTGTCAGGGCAAGGCTTCTTGCGGAAACGGGAATCAGTATTACCGAAGCGAAGGTGAACATCCACTTCATCAGGGTTATCGGAGAATACCTCCTGATAAGATCTCTGAAAATGACGAGATAGACAGCGTATGAACACTGCGCGGCAAAACACAGGATATCGCCGGTAAGGCTGGAAGAATGCGCCTGTACGGCTGTCCCGGCATCTGCCCGGCCCGGAAGGAAATAATTGCCGGCCACGAGAAGCAATGCCCCGCAGGCTCCGAGTGCGACACCTCCGGCCTTCCGTCCCGTGATGGGTTCCTTTATGAAAACCGCTGCAAAAATCATTGTCACGATAGGAAGTGTCGTGGTGATGATGGAGGCGTCCACTGGAGATGTCATGGACACTCCGGTGACATAGACGCACTGGTTCAGAATAATGGCGAACAGACCGGCGAAAAAGAATCTCAGATAATCCGACCTGTGTTCGATCTTCTCGCCTTTCACGAACAGGGAAATTATCCAGAACAGGATTGCTGCACCGAAAATCCTCACGTCGGCTACAAGCATGGCCGAAACTGCATCGGAATTCATGGCAGCCTTGGATACCGGGGCCATCAGCCCCCAGGCCATGCTTGCCGTCAGCATTGCCAGATGCCCGTATTTCTGATTTTTCGTCATATCCGGAAATATTGAATTAAAGAGGGCGCAAAGATAGAAGATTTAAGGACATTTTGGACTGCTTCATGAGTCATTTAAGGAGATTTTTACGTAAGTTTGTATTCTTATGAGACATTTCACTTCAGTAAAACAGCTGGGCGACCTCAAGGAGGCTTTCGCCAAGGCAAGATACGTCAAGGAAAACCCGTTTGCAGACCAGGCTCTCGGCAGGAACAGGACTCTGCTGATGCTGTTCTTCAACTCGAGCCTGAGGACCAGACTCAGTACGCAGAAAGCCGCCATGAATCTCGGCATGAACGTAATAGTCCTCGACGTGAACCAGGGAGCATGGAAGCTCGAGACGGAGAGAGGAGTGATCATGGACGGCGACAGGCCGGAGCACCTTCTCGAGGCGATACCCGTAATGGGATGCTACTGCGATGTGATAGGAGTCAGGTCTTTCGCAAGATTCGAAAGCAAGGAAGACGACTACAACGAAAAGATACTCGAGCAGTTCATCAGATATTCTGGACGGCCTGTATTCAGCATGGAGGCTGCGACAAGACATCCTTTGCAGACTTTCGCAGACATGATTACGATAGAAGAATACAAGAAGACGGAAAGGCCGAAAGTCGTAATGACCTGGGCCCCTCATCCGAAAGCCCTGCCCCAGGCCGTACCGAACTCATTTGCGGAAGGCATGAACCTTACAGGATATGAATTCGTCATCACGCATCCCGAAGGCTACGAGCTGGATCCGGCCTTCGTCGGAAAGGCAAGGGTCGAATATGACCAGGACAAGGCATTCGAAGGGGCGGATTTCATTTATGCCAAGAACTGGGCGGCATATTCGGGAGACAATTACGGGAAAGTCCTCAACACCGACCGCAGATGGACTGTGGACAGCCGCAAGATGGCATTGACCAACAACGCATTCTTCATGCACTGCCTTCCTGTCAGGAGAAACATGATAGTGACGGACGAGGTAATAGAAAGTCCTCAGTCGATAGTCATCCCGGAAGCTGCCAACAGGGTGGTTTCGGCCCAGACAGTCTTAAAGGAAATTCTGCTTTCGCTATGATACAGGTATTCAAAATAGGAGGAAACGTAGTAGACAACCCCGAAAAGCTGGAAAAGTTCGCTGAAGATTTTGCAGCCGTGCAGGGCCCCAAGGTTCTTGTACACGGAGGAGGCGCCATAGCAAGCCTGATGCAGAAAAAACTGGGCAGCGAGCCAGTCATGATAGAAGGACGCAGGGTGACGGATGCCGGAACACTGAAGATAGTGACGATGGTCTATGCCGGATGGTGCAACAAGACTATCGTTGCTCTCCTGCAGAAATACGGCTGCAATGCCATAGGCCTGTCAGGAGCCGACGCCGGCGTCATAAAGGCCGTGAAGCGGCCTCCGGTAAGACTTGCGTCCACGGGAGAAACAGTAGATTACGGATATGTCGGAGACCTGAAGACCGAAAATATAGACAGCGGCTTCATCCTTAGCCTCATCCGTATGGGTCTGACGCCGGTATTCTGCGCCATTACCTGCGATGGAAACGGCTGTCTGCTGAATACCAATGCCGATACTGTAGCTTCCGGCATAGCCGTCAGCCTTGCTTCGGAAACGGATACGGACCTGATCTATTGTTTTGAAAAGGACGGTGTACTCGCAGACAGGAACGATGACTCCACTCTCATAGAAAGGATAGATCCCGCATGTTTCGAAAAACTGAAGGAAAGGAAAATCGTTGCGGACGGGATGCTGCCGAAACTTGAAAACGCATTCAGGGCGATAAGGTGCGGAGTAGGCAGGGTCGTCATCAAAAATTCCGACAATATCGGCAACGGCAGACAGACGACACTCTGCGCAGGGCCGGAATCCCTGACATTCTGAAAAAATACGGACAAAGTATGAAGCCGAAAGAAAACAGTACGGATGAAGCCATGTCCCTGCTCAGGGAAATCGTGGCCATACCGTCCGTATCCTTCGAAGAATCGGACGTATGCTCGTACATATCAGGTGTTTTGGAACGCCGCGGGATAGGACACAATATCGTAAAGAACAATATCGTGGCCCTGAACAGGCATTTCGATCCTGCCAAAAAGACTCTGATGCTGTGCGCCCATACCGACACTGTGCCTGCAGCAGGCGAATATTCCTTCGACCCGTTCAGGCCGGACTACATACATGCAGGCAGGGTGATCGGGCTCGGCAAAGACAGGATGGTATGCGGACTCGGCAGCAATGACGACGGAGGTTCGGTTGTATCACTCTGCGCGGCCTTCCAGCATTTCCATGAAAGCAGTCTGCCTTTCAATATCGTTCTCGTACTCAGCTGCGAGGAAGAAAGGTCAGGGCCTGACGGAATGGCCTGGATATGGGAACATTACAACGAAATTCCCGGGCTGGAGAATGCCGGCAGGCCTGACTGGGCAATAATCGGAGAGCCTACGGAAATGAAGGCCGCAACCTCGGAAAGAGGACTCCTTGTCATAGATGCGGAAGCGGAAGGCGTCAGCGGACATGCAGCAACGGGTGAAGGGGTAAACGCCCTGTATATTGCCCTGGAAGACATCGGACGTCTGAGAGACCACAACTTTTCCAAGGTTTCACCTTCCATGGGAAAAGTCAGGCTCTCGGTCACCCAGATAGAAGCAGGCTCCGCGCACAACGTCATTCCTGACAGATGCCGCTTCGTCGTGGACATACGCCCGACGGAAATGTACGGCAATCAGGAAATCATGGATGAACTGCAGGCCGTATGCAAAAGCCGTCTGAAGGCGAGAAATCTTAAAAACAGGTCTTCCGCCACAGCCTGGGGCTCTCCCCTGCTGGATTGCATCGCCTCTCTCGGACTGGAAACCTATTCCTCCCCGACCACCTCGGACTGGATAAGGATAGGTTGCGATGCCGTCAAGATGGGTCCGGGTAAATCGTCCAGATCCCACAAAAAGGACGAATACATCACAAGAGACGAGATCGAGGGCGGCATAACAGGCTACATCGCATTCATTGAAAGACTGGCTGAGCATATTTTACAGCCGAAACGATAAAGGAAACATACAAAAACAAGGAACTCATATATGGCTACACTGTGGAACAAAGGCACAAAGGCCGCCGATCCGGTAGAAGACTTCACTGTCGGCAATGACAGGGTCCTCGATCTGGCACTGGCAAAATACGATGTCATCGGATCAAAAGCTCATGTCAGGATGCTGGAATCCATCGGCCTGCTCACGGCTGAAGAACTCGACATCCTGATTCCGGCACTGGATGAAATCCTCGGCGAAATAGAAAAGGGGGATTTCATCCTCGAAGACGATGTCGAGGATATACATTCCCAGGTCGAACTGCTGCTTACCCGAAGGCTCGGGGAAACCGGCAAGAAAATCCATTCCGGACGTTCGCGCAACGACCAGGTCCTCGTGGACATAAAACTTTTCCTCAGGGACGAACTGAAAAGAACCAGGGATGAAATTCTGGAGCTTTTCTCCTTGCTCCAGTCCCTCAGCGAAAAATACAAGGATGTAATGCTTCCCGGATATACCCACGGACAGGTTGCGATGCCTTCGTCTTTCGGTCTCTGGTTCGGAGCGTATGCGGAAGCGCTGGCAGACGACATGTTCATGCTGAAAGGAGCGTACCACCTCGTGAACCAGAATCCTCTCGGCTCTGCCGCCGGGTATGGAAGTTCATTCCCGCTCGACAGGAAAATGACGACAGAACTTCTCGGATTCGAGGACATGGACTACAATGCCGTCGCGGCGCAGCTCAGCCGCGGCAAGTCAGAAAGGGCCGTAGCCTCGGCCATAGGAGGAGTCGCGCTCACTCTCAACAAATTCGCAGCCGACTGCTGTCTGTACATGTGCCCGAATTTCGGGTTCATATCCTTCCCGGACGAACTCACAACAGGCTCCAGCATAATGCCGCACAAAAAGAATCCCGACGTCTGGGAAATCATACGGGGGAACTGCAACAGAATCCTCTCGGCGGAAAATACCATATCCCTCCTGTGCAGCAACATGCCTCACGGCTATCACCGCGACTTCCAGCTGCTCAAGGACATACTTTTCCCGGCTCTGGAACTGATGCACGGATGTTTAGGTATGACAGTGTTCATGCTCGGGGAAATCAGGGTCAACCGCAAAATTCTCGACTCCCCTATCTACGACTATCTGTTCACGGTAGAGGAAGTCAACAGGAGGGCCCTCGGAGGCATGCCGTTCCGCGATGCGTACAAAAGCGTAGGCATCGAGGTGAACGAAGGCCGCTTCCATGCTGAAAAGGCCGTACATCACACTCACGCCGGAAGCATAGGCAACCTGTGCAACGACATGATTGCCGGAAAAATGAAAAAAGCTGCGGAATTCTGACCGCAGCTTTTTTATCAGGATCCGCCGTGCGTGAATCTGCACGTCATTCGAGACCCATGCTTTTCGCAATACCCATCTGAAGGCCGCGCAATTCCGCTATTCCGCGCATTCTGCCGTAATACGAATAGCCAGGATTCGTTTTCCTGTTCAGGTCGTCGCACATCTGATGCCCGTGATCCGGACGGACAGGAATGGACACGTGACGGCGCTGCTGCACTTCGAGAAGAGCCTTCATCATACCGTACATGTCGACATCGCCTTCAAGATGGTTGGCTTCGTAGAAATTGCCTTCCGCATCGCGTTTCGTGCTCCTCAGATGGACGAAACCTACCCTGTCCCCGAATTCGTACATCATGGACACGAGATCATTGTCCGGACGTACGCCGAAAGAACCGGTGCAAAGACAGAGACCGTTCGAAACATTCGGCACCGCATCCACGAGTTTTCTGAAATCCTCGGCAGTAGACAGAATTCGAGGAAGGCCGAGAATCGGATAAGGAGGATCGTCTGGATGGATCACCATCTCGACCCCGCATTCGTCGGCGACAGGACATATTTCCCGGAGGAAATAGATCAGATTCTGCCTGAGTTGCTCGGCATCCACTCCGTCATAGCGGGCAAGCGCCTCGCGGAACTGGTCGAGGGTGAAACTTTCCTCACTTCCCGGAAGTCCGGCAATCATGTTGCGGACAAGAAGTTCTTTCTCGGCTTCATCCATTTTGGCATAACGTGCCTCTGCTCTGGCTATTTCCTCTGCCGTGTACTCTTTTTCCGCATCCTTGCGCCTCAGTATGAACAGGTCGAATGCCATGAAAGCATCCTTTTCAAAACGCAGGCCTCTGGACCCGTCGGCCATTTCATAATAAAGATTTGTCCTGGTCCAATCGAGGACAGGCATGAAATTATAAGTTATACACCTGATATCGCATTCCGCGAGATTGCGTATGGACTGCTTGTAATTTTCGATGTATTTCTGAAAATCGCCTGTCTGTGTCTTGATATGTTCATGGACAGGAACGCTCTCCACGACGCTCCATGTCAAACCGGCCTCTGCAATCAGATTCTGTCTCTTACGGATTTCCTCTACCGTCCAGACCTCGCCGTTCGGTATGTGGTGCAGGGCATGGACTATGTCTGTCACTCCCGCCTGTCTGATAAAACCAAGACTTACAGGATCATTCGGGCCATACCAGCGCCAGCTTTCTTTCATCAGATACATGATTTTCCAATTTTTATCGTTAAACCCGTCTTTTTATCATTAAACCCGTCAGACGCACGTCAGATAGAGAAGGCGTCGAAACCGCCGTCGACTACGGCAACAGTTCCAGTCACTGCCTTCGAAGCATCCGATGCAAGCCAGTGAAGGGTTCCGAGCAATTCCTCAGGTTCGAGGAATCTTCTTATAGGTGTATGTGCCAGTATCGTATGCGACCTTTCGGTAAGGCTTCCGTCAGGATTCGTAAGCAGGGTGCGGTTCTGGTTCGTAAGCAGGAATCCGGGAGCTATGGCATTTACCCTTATACCCTCTCCGAACTTCATTGCAAGCTCCGCACAGAGATATTTTGTCCAGTTCGCTACGGCAGCTTTTGCCACGCCATAGCCCGCCACTCTTGTCAGAGGCCTGAGCGCCGACTCACTGGCGAAATTTATGATCGAGCCTGTCTTCTGAGCTGCCATTGCCCTGGCAAATACCATGGTAGGTATAACGGTACCGAACAGATTGAGTTCCGTAACCTTCTTCACGGCTTCCACATCCAGATCGAAAATAGTCTTGTCGGGAGGTACGGTGGCCGAAGCCATGTTTCCGCCGGCAGCATTCAGCAGAATATCGATTTTCCCGTAACGCTCCATTACCTTGGCATAATTGTCTTCAAGGACTGCCTTGTCCAGGACATTGGTCGGATAGAAAACGGCCTCGCCTCCGTTGTCCCTGATTTCAGCCACTATCGATTCGGCTGTTTCAGATGTGCGCTCCAGATCCAGGATCACCATTTTCACACCCTGGGCAGCAAAATACCTGACAATTGTCGCACCAAGGACACCGCAGGCGCCTGTCATAACGGCAACCTTGCCTTCGATATCAAATAAATTATTCATCTTTAAACCCTTATATAGTACACATTTATTCCGTGGACGTGCACAAAATTAACAATTATTTTGGATAATTCAATAAAAATCACAATATTTGTTCAAGCTACAAACGTCAAAACCAAAACCTGAATCTATCAATGGCTAAACAAGTCACCATCAAGGAAATCGCACAAATGGCCGGCGTTTCCCCCGGCACCGTCGACAGAATCCTTCACAACAGAGGAAACGTATCGGCTTCGAGTACGGAAGCCGTGGAACGTGTGCTGGCGGCAACCGGCTACAAGTACAATATCCATACTTCGGCCATTTCGCTGAAGAAAACCTACCGGATCATCATTGCAATACCTACGGCAGTCAAGGGAGAATACTGGGGAATAGTCCAGCTCGGGATCGAACGCGCCATAGAGGAGTATTCCGATATCAATATCCAGTGCGAATATGCCTTCTACAACCAGTTCGACATTTATTCCTGCCGGAGCTCGTTCAGAAGCATACTGGACAGGAACCCCAACGCAGTGATCATAGGAGCTACCTTCGCCTCGGAAACGGCAATACTTTGCGAAAAACTCGACAATGCCGGAATTCCGTATGCATTCGTGGATTCAGTCGTGGAAGGCACGAAACCTGTCGTCACGTATTCATCGGACCAGAACGCCTGCGGCAGGATCGTCGGACGTCTGCTCGAACTTTTCAGCCCCGGGTATGATGCGGAATTCGCCGTTTTCGGTTCCAGGAGAACGGGTAATGAAAGGGCGACGAATTCGATGTCGAGGATAAGCGGGCTGCTCGAATACTTCAATGAAAGGAAATCGGGAAGGACCATAAAGGAATCCAAGATATCTGTCCTCGATCCGGAAGAATCAGAAAAGGACATCCTCAGATTCCTGAACGACAATCCGAAAGTAAAATGTATAGCCATACTGAATTCAAGAGGCTATATCATCGCCGACATACTTGCCTCCCACTCGATCGAAGACATAAATATCGTCTCATTCGACCTCACGACCAACAACTCCCGCTGTCTTGAGGAAGGAAGCATAGCCGCCGTAATATGCCAGCGGCCTGAACTTCAGGGATTCCATGCGGTAAAATCCCTCATCCACGCCCTTCTGTACAACGTAAGGGACAAGGACATACACCACTTCATGCCGGCAGACATCATCATCAGGGAAAATCTGATGTTCTACCAGGAAATTTTCATAAACTGAAAAATGGAAAAAGCGGCTTTTCTTTTCGATCTGGACGGAGTCATCTTCGACACCGAAGGCCAGTACACCGATTTCTGGGATGGAATAGGGGCGGAATACCTCGACGACCCTCACCTTGCAGCCAGGCTGAAAGGCGAGACGATAGCGACGTCGCTGCTGCGGTGTTTTCCCGATGATGAAGTCACGAGAGAGGAAGTCAGGAGAAAGCTCTACGACTTTGAAGCGGGGATGAAATTCGAATATATCCCCGGTGCATACGAATTTCTCGTCTATCTGAAAGACAGGGGTTACCCGACAGCCATAGTCACAAGTTCCAACAGGGACAAAATGGCTCAGGTATATAAGGCAAGGCCGGAAATCCGGGACATCGTGAAATATACTTTTACAGGTGAAGACTTCGCAAAGTCCAAACCGGATCCCGACTGCTACAGACTCGGGACGGGGAAATGCGGATGCGGTCCGGAAAACACTTTTGTCTTCGAAGATTCATTCAACGGGCTTCTCTCCGGACTCGGGGCCGGATGCAAAGTCATCGCACTCGCCACTACGAACAGCCGCGAAGCCGTAGCGCCGTATGCAGACCTTGTAGTGGACGATTTTTCGCACATTGCAGCAGAACTGGAAAAAGCGTTCGGGCTGAAAATCTAAAGCGTCCTTATCACCTTGACGCCGACTCCCCTGTACTGAGGCATGGACATTCCGATTCCGGCATTGATATAGGTCGGATCGCATACCACGAATTTGCGGCCGTCCACAATCAGATTGTCTCCGGAAACATCTTCCGAACTGAAAGCTACGGCAGTGGCAAGATGTCCGGGGTAATGCAGGAAAACTACATCGAGTCCGAGAATCTCCCGCACGAGAACAGAAAACAGTATTGCCCGGTCCTCGCAGTCGCAATACGGATAATACAGACTTTCATCCGGGAAAAGCGGTCTTTCGTATCCGAACTGCTCTTCATCAGTCATATACTCAAGTGATGTCTGGACAAAGTTCAGCAGTAGCCCGACGGCCTCCTTTTCCGATTTTCCCGATACGGCCTGTTTCAGCACCGGATACAGACATGACTTTGCCTGCCGGCTCAAGGAAGCGGCAGAATACAGGGACCAGTCGGACGTAAGAGGATAATCCCCGAAAAAATCCATCATATTGAGATTGACATCCACATCCGCTGAAACATCGGGATAGGTTTTCGAAGCAAGCAGTCTCGGCCGGGAAGGCCTGTTCTCCAGAACCGGCATCGAAACGGAGGACGACATCACGCACTCGGCCTCGAAAGGGATATCCAGAACATAATAGCTGCCGTCCGGCATTGTCCTGTCTACAATGTAGAAATTCTCCGAACCTATGCGCATGAACCTGTAACCGTATATGTCGGATGAATCGAAAGCAGCCAGCAGCGCCAGCCTTCCGTTTTCCTGCGACCTGCACAGCCTTACCGCATAGCCGGACTGCGTAAGTATATAATGCTGAAGGAATACGGTAGCATTCGCGTCAGCGGTGCCGAGATATGCCTCTGTCATCATTTCAACATATTTCAGGTAAGCCCAGTCGCAAAGGGCCAGGTCCGAACGTGCCTTGATACAGTCCGACAGCATATTGTTGAAACGTCCGTCCGAAATTTCGATCCACAAGGGCCCGAGAGCCGCTTCCGACAGATCTCCGAGAGTGAACCGGAAGTCCATGTCAGCCTCCGCATGACATTCCGTACCGTAGAAACTGAAAGTCACGATATCCATCGGCTCCGGGGAAACCGGGACAGGCAGGAGTTCCGGAGGGGCTACCGGAGTCGTATCCACCTCTATTTCCTCGTACGGAACAGTATAGTCCGGGACAGGAACATCTATGTCATCATCAGGGACATATACAGGAGGGACAACGGGTTTGGGTTCCGTCGGGCGCTTCATCGGAGGCAGGGCGCTGTACCTGCCCCATGTTTTGGCCATGAAGGCGGCATAGTCGTAATTCGCCTTCGCACGGAATCTCTCGAATCTGGCATGAACCTTATCGGAAAAACGCTCGAACCTGTCATTTTTCCTTTCTTCGGAACGGTCGAACCTTCTTTCGGTCCGCTCCTTGAATCTGTCGAATTCCCGTCTGTCCTGGCCGGACATGACAAGAGGGAAAAGCGCAAGCAGGAATATTAAGATGAATTTTCTCATGGCTACTGGAATAAAGAGGGTTATGCACCGGCGGCAAGTCCGAGAATACCCGCCAGGACTACAAGTGAAATCCCGATGCCTACGCTGACTGTAGGCAGGATCTCATCATTGAAATACATGCAGCCGATACCGAAATCCCACCAGCTGAGACGCGACCGGCTGTGCCATCCGAAACGGAAACCTGCATCCCCGAGCAGGAAAGTCCCGTTCGAACCTGTATTGACGCCGATTCCTCCGTACAGCTGCAGGTCGACATTCGACCTGTCGCTGGTAAGTCTGAAAACAGGGCCTACAGCAAGGGATCCGACATCGTCGAATTCATACAGCAAAGTTCCGTAATATCCTATCCTCGTCCTGACATGGGCGTATGTCATCCCGATGTGGAAGTTTTCCCTGTATAATCCGTAACCGCAAACGATATCGGCGAAAGTAGCGGCGAAATCATCCTGATAATTGGGATACCTGTACCTTGTTTTCCTGTACCCGGATCCTGAAGAATATGAGGATGACGGCGTGGACTTGTACGGTGCCGGAGTATAGGCAGATGAATACGAGGATGACGCCGGCGGTGTATATGCAGGCTTTTCCTGCAGCGAAATCGTCACGGTCTTCGTTTCGTTGTGCCGGAGTTCCACGGTGGCGGTTTCAGTCTCGTATCCCGACATGGAAGCGGATACGGTACGTTTCCCGATAAGGACCTGTTCGACAAGAGGAGCCGTGCCGACATTTTTCCCGTCGATCTGCACTTCGGCCATTACAGGATCTGTCTCTATGTTCAATGTAGCATAAAGAGGGACAGGAGCAGGGACTTCTATGATTCTTCCGGTCTCCCCTGCCTCTACCGTAACTGAACGGCTCTGCGGCTGGTGACTCTCCCTTCTCGATTCGACGACATGTGTCACTTCGCCGGACAGCCGTCCGGTCCAGGAACCTGTACCCTTGTATTCCTTATCCACCCATATCTGGGCCTGACTGTCATCGGACCTGACTGTGACTATGGCATACAAAGGGTTCAGGACAGCGCTTCGGGTTATCCTCGTACCGTCTCCGGTCAGTAAGACAGTATCCTCATACGGCTCGTAATCCCTGAGTACCAGTCTCAGGGCGTAGCGGCCCTTTTTCAGTTTCTCGTCCAGGGTCAGAGGAGTGGTACCCATACGCTCTCCGTTTATGAACACGTCTGCCCCGGCATCCGGTGCTGACAGAACTGTCAGGGTATTGTATGCAGGCCGCAGCGAGACCTGACGGACATCATTGGAACCGCTTACTTCGACCGTTCCGGTCTCCGTCTCATACAGGCTGTGTTCTATCCTGTAATAATACGTGCCGTAGTCGAGGAGTCTGGCGAAAGTACCGTCGGAAAGGACTTCCGTCGTAATCTCGCAATCGCTGGTCCTCCCCAAAGACAGGAGGGCATCCTCAGGATAGACCTTCATTTTCAGATAATTGGAACTTACCGTAGCTGTCATGACGGTCGAAACCGCGGCATCGGTGGCAATAGTCAGGCGGTACACTTCTCCTGCCTTCAGATTTACCGGGACCGGGGCCATCCTCGAATATCCCTTGCATGTAAAGGTCAGGTTCTTTACCTGATAAGGGACATAAAACCATATCTCTCCGTCAGGCTTTTCTTCCCTTTTGACGACCGAGAGTCCGCCGGTGCTGAGGACGAGCTCGTTCTGAAGGCGGTTTGTTACCGTCACCTTCAGCAATGCGCACAGATTGTCATTCTGGTCTGTCACAGGATAATAGGTCTTTGCATCAAGGTCGGCAATGGCATGCTCGACCGTTCCCCTGAGATTCATGGACATCTCCTGGGACGATGCCAGACACTGAAAAAGAAAAATAAGGAGCAGTATTGCTGATAAACGTTTCATCGGTCAGAAATTGAATGGATCTTCAGAAATTGTACGGTCCGAATATCCCGAATTCAGGATCAGGTTCCGGCTGCCATGTCCTGACATGTATCACCGGATGCCTGTAGTCGCCTGCATCGACAAGAAGGAAAAGATAGCCGGAATCCCCGTAATTCGAAGAAAAATAGTCCTGCTTGATCTGAATGCTGTATATCGATTCGCCCTTTCCCATTTTCAGTATTTCCATATTGGAGAACTTGATGTTGATATACTCCTTGCTTGCAAAACTGTACCGGAGATTGTTTATGTACTCCGCTTTGGTCTGCCTGTTGTATTCGACATATTCGCTGCTTCCCAGGATACGGTTTTCCACCGGAGCCCTCCTTACCACCCTTCCGGTAATGATCAGGGCGTCTTCTGAAAAGATATCCTCCATGTAATCGAGACGCTTCAGGGCAAAAGCAGTCTTGTAGTTCTCCAGAAAATCTATCAGGACCATTTTCGCACTGTCTTCCCACTTGGACTTGCAGAGAATGTCATTCAGGGTGACATCTTCGAGAGCGAAACTGATATTCGATATTTTCCTGCCGTCGCCGAACGTGAAAACGACATCCTCGACGAATTTTATGGAATTGTTTCTGAAAGAGAAACTCATCGGAATGCTCCGGCAGAATATGTCCCCGTTGAATGTCAGGCATTCAGGAGCGGACTTGTCGAGCACGAGGGCATTTCCGTAGCGGAGAAGCTTCGTGAAAAGCCCGTACCCCTCTTCGGAAAAGTACTGTCTTGCCGCTTCATAATTGCCGGACTCCATGCAGTCGAGAATTTCCGAAACCGCATGGCGGCAATATTCCCTGTCGCTTTCCGAAGTTACGGCGAATGAGGATGCCGTTTCTTCACGGGCCGTCGAAACGGCATCCGTTGCGACAGGAGCATTATTTTCAGCTACGGTTACAGGGCCTTCCTTATCCTTGACGGCAGGCTTGCGCAGGAGGACATTGTTATGATAGGCGCCGGTGTAATCTATCGGAGAGACCGCTTCTATGACCGGTTCGACATCCTTGTCTATATGGGCCTCATAGTCGTATGCGTATTCGATCTTGACATTTATCCACGGAACATCCGCATCCGCACGGAGCTCGAAAAAGCCGAGCCCGTCCTTGGCTGAAACAGGATAGCTCCAGTCGAAACCGTCCCAGTACGTATAGTCCACATTCGACACCGGTTTCCCGTCAAATGTAAAACGCAGTCTGCCGTACATGTTCCTGTCGTCAGAAAATCCGTCGAAAGCTATGTCTATCCCTTCGAGAATTTCGTTCAGCTTCAGAGGCAGCCATACGGAAAGCTGTCTTTTCTCGCCTTCGCCGTCCATATAATATACTTCATTCGGATAGCGCAGCGTCGAAGCAAGTATCTGCGACCAGTAATAATATCTCAGGGCATCCCCTATTTTAAGTTCGGTCTCGGCCTTTTCCGCAATCCCGACCATTTCGAGGACTTTTGCTTCCCTGGCTTCGAACACTCTGGCGATCTCGGCTTTAGGGATATAACGGAGAATCCTGTATTTCTTGGGGCCGTTCTTGACTACTATCCTCTGGCACATGGTCAGAGTGGCCTGAGAGTATGTCTCCACGACAGACTCGAAAGATGTGCTGGCCGCATATTTCCTGTCTTCCTTCTGCCGCGTCTGGGTAACGGTCAGATCAGAGCGGACCGCCACAGCTATCTGGTCGGAGATCTGTGCCAGTGCGGCATTGTCGGCCTCCCTGAATGAAGAGCCTGTCCCTTCGGCAAAAAGATATACGCCGCGATTGCCCACCACCTGATCATAGGTCTGGGCAATCGCAGCCGTTCCTGCCGACAGGCTCAGAATCAGAACGGCAATTCTGAGGTACGGTGACATATCTTATTCCCTGCCCCTCATTTTCCTGTAGTTGCTGAATGCTTCCCGCATGTCTTCCTCGAACTCCTGCTTCTCCTGCTCTATCATCTCCTTTTCCTGCTCGGAGATAAGATGCATAAGTTTCTGGTTGTTCTTGACGTTCTCCATTATCATGTCGATATTCACCTCTACACACACGTAAGCCGTCCTCGTACCGTCTTTCTGAAGATAGGTATTGCTTTTGACGATCTTGCTTCCCTGTACGAGTTCTTCGGAAGCAGCCTTTACTTCGTCGCCGGCTTCACCTCCGCCGTCCGTGACCTGCTTGGTTTTCGATCCGTCCGATACATTCTGCGTAAACTTGCCGCGGTATATATCGATGGCGTTCTGGACGATTATCCCTATCTGGGAAGCGAGTTCCGCCCTGGCCAGGGCTGCCGCTCCTCTGTTGGCTACGGTCGGATCGAAATCATTGTACGAAGCCCAGGCCCTCTGTACATTGTCCGGAGCCTCCTCGGCATAAACCTGAGCCGGAGACTTCATTTCCTCCACGCCGAGTGTATTTACCGTCGCGTTTTTTTTGGATGCACCGCATGATGCCACGAGAAGCGCTGCCGACAGGAAAGCGCAAAAAGTCAAAAGTTTTTTCATAATATTCCGATTATTGATTCAACTTCAATTTCAATCCGGCCCCGGCATTTACACTGCCGGCAATCGTCCGCATTGCCGTTCAAAGCCGGAGACCCGCATTATCACAAAGTTAGAAATAAAATCGGAAAAACCGCCGCAGGTTCCTGAAAATAGCATACTACAATAAGTAGAGGCAATGCCCGGCTACCTTAGCTGGAATATGACAGGGAATGTGTATGTTACCCTTACCGCCCTGTCTCTCTGCTTTCCAGGAGTCCATCTCGGCGAGCTTGAAACTACTCTGACTGCTTCCTGGTCGAGCGACGAGTCTACTCCGCGCAGTACTTTTACGTTGGTGACACGGCCGTCGGATTCAACTGTGAACTGGAGTGTAACACGTCCCTGTACTCCATTCTCTTTTGCAATTTCCGGATATACCAGTCTCTGGTTCACCCATTTGGAGAATTCATTTGCGTCTCCGCCCATGAATGAAGGTTTCTCTTCAACGAGCTGGAAAGGAATGGCCTCTTCTTCTATGACTTCTTCAACTTCAACATCGTATCCGGATATCTTTTCCGCCATATCTTCCTGCAATTCAACGCCGGACTGATCCTTTTCCAAAACGATCCTTACAGTTCTGTTTTCGTTGTGCTGCAAAGTAACCGTCTCGTATTTTGGAACATATCCATTGTAAAATACAGCAAGAGAGTGTTTTCCCATAAGCACCTGTTTGATCAGTGGCGAGGTTCCTACATCTTCACCATCTATTCGGACCCGGGCCATCAAGGGTTCTGTCTCGATGTTCAACGTCGCATACAAAGGAACCGGAGCTCCCACATATTCAATTCTCACCTCTCCGGCACTTACAGAAAAAGATTTGCTTTGGGACTGATAACCGGACCTGCGTGCTTCAAGGACATGAGACACATTACCGGACAGACGTCCGGTCCATACACCTGTTCCCCTGTATTCCTGATCTACCCATATCTCGGCATTATTGTCATCCGAACGGCAGGTAACGGTAGCATATAACGGCGTCATCGTGACATTGCATTCAATTGTGCTCCCGTCACCGTCAAGCGTCACTGTTCTTTCCTCCGGCCGATAGTCCCTGTGAACCAAGCGGATATCATAATCCCCTTTCGGGAATTTTTCGTCAAGGTTCAGCGGTGTGACTCCTTTTTGTTCACCGTTAATGACGACAACGGCTCCCTCGTCAGGGAATGAATTGACGGTCAGCATATTATAGGCTGATTCCATCCGGACATCCACAATATCATTCGCAGCGGTCACATTTACCGTACCAGTTTTTGTCTGGTACAGATTATGTTCCAGTTTATAATAGTACGTTCCGTAATCAAGCAGTCTGACAAAAATTCCATTGTCCAGCATTTCCGTAGTCATTTCATAGTCCGGTGTTTTCCCGATGGAAATCATGGCGTCCTCCGGATATACTTTCATTTTCAGATAATTTGAACTGGCTACTGCAGACGTAACAGTCGATACGGCAGCGTCAGCGGTTATCGACAGCCTGTAAACTGCTCCCGGTTTCAATTCGACCGGAACAGGGTCCATCATAGAATACCCTTTGCATGTGAATATCAGATTTCTGACCTGATATGGAACATAGAACCATATTTCGCCGTCAGGCTGTTCTTTTCTTTTTACGACAGAAAGTCCTCCCGTACTGAGTACGAGTTCATTCTGCAATCTGCCGTCAAGTCTCACTTTCAACAAGGAACACAGATTGTCGTTCTGATCGGTAACCGGATAATAAGTCTTTCCGTCCAGGTCTTCAGGGACATATTCCACTTCCCCTGCCAGACTCATTGTCATTTCCTGTGAAAACAGGATTCCATGAAAGGACAGGATGAAAAACAATATCGCAAATATTTGGATTTTTCGTTGATGCCTCATTTATTACAAATATATAATAAATAATCGGCAATTACCAATTACTTATTGTACCCTTCCGTTGATGCCATACCTCATTCGACTACCCTGGCTGAAATATGAGAAGAGCCCCTAAAAAGGGGAAGTCCCTGAAACCGCTTCGTTTCAAGGACTTCCGGAGGGTGCCCAGTCGGATTCGAACCGACGACATTCAGAACCACAATCTGACGCTCTAACCAACTGAACTATGGGCACCATGTTCTTTTGGGACTGCAAAGATACACAAAATTATGATTCAAGCAAGACAATGTATGGAAAAATCCGTCTTTTCTCGGAAACGGCAGCCAAATCAGAACATGCAGCAGGTCCTCACCTCAGGCATGCCTTCAACTTCAGGTTTCCGGACCGAATTGCAGATTTTTGAATAACATTTCATATCTTTGCAGGTCTGTTATCAGACAGTGGCGGAGTCATCCGCAGAAAATATCCGGAAACCAAAGCTCGGAACAAAACGTTTTTCAACATGAAGAAGGAAATAAGATTCTCTCTGGTTTACAGAGACATGTGGCAGTCGTCAGGCAAATATGTCCCGACTGTCAGCCAATTGAAAGAGGTCGCTCCGGCCATCATCGACATGGGATGCTTCGACAGGGTGGAGACCAACGGAGGGGCCTTCGAACAGGTCAATCTTCTCTTCGGTGAAAATCCGAACAGGGCAGTGCGCGAATGGACAGCACCGTTCAATAAGGCCGGGATCCAGACCCACATGCTCGAAAGGGGCCTCAATGCCCTGAGAATGAATCCTGTCCCTGCAGATGTCAGAGAACTGATGTACAAGGTAAAATGCAAGCAGGGAACCAACATTTCAAGGTCATTCTGCGGACTGAATGACCACAGGAATCTCCGGCTGTCGGTAGAATACGCCAAGAAAGGAGGCATGATTTCGCAGGTGGCGCTTTCCATTACGAATTCGCCTATACATACAGTCGAATACTACATGGACATTGTAGACAAGGTGGTAGGGTACGGATGCGACGAAATCTGTCTCAAGGATATGGCAGGAATAGGCCGCCCGACGATGCTGGGACAGCTGACCAAATCCATCAAGACAAAATACCCTCACATCAAGGTACAGTATCACGGACACTGCGGCCCGGGCTTCTCTCCGGCATCGATGCTGGAAGTGGCGCGTGCAGGAGCCGACTACCTCGACGTAGCCGTAGAGCCGCTTTCCTGGGGCAAGGTTCATCCTGATGTGATTACCATCAGGGAGATGATGAAGGCGGACGGATTCCTCGTAAAGGATCTCAACATGGATGCCTACATGGAAGTACGCCGTCTTACGCAAAAATTCATAGACGAATTCCTCGGATACTGGATCGACCCCAACAACTCGCACATGTCATCGCTGCTCGTAGGCTGCGGTCTGCCGGGAGGCATGATGGGCTCCATGATGGCCGACCTGACAGGTTTCCGCGGAGCCATCAACGCTTCTCTCAGAAGTCAGGGCAAGGATGAACTCAGCGTGGACAACCTTATGGTAATGCTCTTCCAGGAAGTCGCCTACGTATGGCCGAGACTCGGATATCCGCCGCTTGTGACGCCGTTCAGCCAGTATGTGAAAAATACTGCGCTCATGAACCTGATGAATATTCTCAAGGGCAAACCGAGGTGGACTACAATAGACAAGGATACCTGGAATATGATCCTCGGCAAGATGGGCAAACTTCCGGGAGAACTCGCACCTGAAATCGTTGAAATCGCCAGGGAAAAAGGTCTGGAATTCTACACGGGCAACCCTCAGGATGCTTTCCCGAACGAACTCGACCATTTCCGCAAGATGATGGACGAGGAAGGCTGGGAGTACGGCGAAGACGACGAGGAGCTCTTCGAGTTCGCCATGCACGAAAGGCAGTACAGGGACTACAAGAGCGGCGTAGCCAAGGAAAGGTTCAAGAAAGATCTGGAAGCCATGAAAGAAAAGGCCGGTGCGCCGATAGTGATTACAAGACCGGTCGTGGAAGTTCCGAAATACGATGTCGAGAAGATTGCGGCAAAGTTCCCGAATGCCAGGCCGGTACAGGCTCCGGTCAAGGGGCAGTTGCTGTGGCAGATAGATGTAGACGATGCTTCCACCGCCCCTGTAGTCGGGACAAAAGTCAAGGCAGATCTTCCGATGAGCTATATCCAGACCTATTACGGCATGGAAGAGGTGAAACCTGTCAGCGACGGCAAGATTGTGGCAGTCTGCTGCAGACAGGGAGATTTCGTAGCCAAAGGCGAAATTCTCGCTTTTGTGGAATAAATGACAAAATCGGAAAAATATTTTACAAGATCGGAAAAACCGGAAGGCACGGAGCTTTCCGGTTTTTCTTTTGCAAAGACTTCCGTTATTTTTACGGAAAACAAAAACCGCAAAAGTCACGGACCATGAAAATCAAGGAAATGAACCCGGAGGAACGCCCGCGTGAAAAGCTCCTGGGAAAAGGTGCGAAATCCCTCGACAATTCGGAATTGCTTGCAATAATCCTCAGAACGGGTACCGGAAACAGGAATGCCAGGGAGACAGCCTCGGACCTGCTTGCGTCAGCCGGGAACAGGCTTGTGACCCTCGCAGGATTTTCAATGGAGAAAATGAAGGAAATCAAGGGAATCGGGACAGACAAGGCTGTGAGCCTGGCTGCCGCGATGGAACTGGGAAAGCGTTTTGTCTATGAAAAGAATACGGAAAGCAGGGCTGCGATTACAAGTGCAAGGCAGATTTTCGAAATAATGTTCCCTCTGATGAAGGGGCTGTCGCATGAAGAATGCTGGATATTTTTCCTCAACAGGGCCAACTATATCATAGGCAAGGAAATGCTGAGCAGTGGAGGAATGACAGCTACGGTCATGGACGTGAAGGTAATACTGCGCAAGGCACTCGAAAAGAAGGCGCACGGAATCATCCTCGTGCACAATCATCCTTCCGGGAATCCCGTGCCGGGGACAAACGACGTAAGGCAGACGATGGCCCTGAAAAAGGCTGCCGAAACCTTCGACATTTCGCTGATAGACCATATAATCCTCGCTGACAACAGATACTACAGTTTCGCAGATGAAGAAGTCCGCATACAATAATTTGATGATAGGGAAAAAATAGGTATCTTTGTAAGGATATACCGACAAAAATATGAAAATCATCAATTTAGGCGAGAGCAACACGGCTCTGAACAGATTTGTAGCGCAGATAAGGGATATAAACGTACAGAAAGACAGGATGCGGTTCCGTACGAATCTGGAACGGATAGGGGAAATCTTCGCCTACGAAATCAGCAAGACCTTGAACTATTCTGAAAAGAAAGTGTACACCCCTCTCGGGATAGCGAATGTGAACACGCCTGACGACACCATTGTCGCAGCCACTATTCTCCGGGCCGGAGTACCTCTCCACAGGGGTATCCTGAACATATTTGACGATGCCCAGAACGCTTTTGTAGCCGCGTACAGAAAATACGACAAGGGAGATGATTTCCATATAAACATAGAATATGCAAGTTCGCCCGATCTCAGCGGCAAGATCCTGATACTTGCAGACACCATGCTTGCAACCGGCGCTTCTCTCGAGATAGCATACAACAGACTTCTGGAAGAAGGGACACCGGCATACACGCATCTTGTATGCCCTATTTCGAGCATATATGCCGTCGAATATCTGCAGAAGCATCTGCCGAAAGAAAATATCACCCTCTGGGCTGCTGCAATAGACGAAGAACTGACCAGCCATTCATATATTGTACCGGGTCTCGGAGATGCCGGCGACCTTGCCTACGGGGAGAAAAACTGATTTCTACAGTTCCTTGCGCATCCTGGCTTTCGGAATGTTCAGCTGATCACGGTATTTGGCGATTGTACGCCTCGCTACCTTGTATCCGCGTTTGTTCATCTCGGCCACAAGCTGGTCGTCGGTCAGGGGTTTCCGCTTGTTCTCCGCGTCGACGCATTCCTGAAGGGCTTTCTTCAGTTCCCTGGTGGAAACTTCTTCCCCTTCGGTATTTTCCATTCCTTCCGAGAAAAAATACTTCAGCGAATATATGCCGAAATGTGTCTCGATGTATTTGCTGTTCACCACGCGTGAAATCGTGGAGATATCGAATCCGGTACGTTCAGCTATATCCTTGAGCACCATCGGCTTCAGATGCGACTCGTCCCCGTCCATAAAATAGTCGTGCTGATAGTCGATGATGGCCTGCATCGTACTCTGCAAAGTATTGTGGCGCTGCTTGATGGCCTCGACGAACCATTTTGCGGAATCCAGTTTTTTCTTTACGAAGGTAGCGGCTTCCTTCTTGTCGCGTTCGGACGAATTGGCCGCTTCCATGAGAATGCCCGCATATTTCCTGTTGACCTTCAGTTCCGGTATCGAAAAGCGCGGCATGGTGAGCTTCAGCTCTCCGTTTTCGAGAGTAAGGACAAAATCAGGAATAATCTGCTGGGCCTGGTCGCTGTACGAATCGTCTATCTGGCCCCCCGGAGCCGGATTCAGTTTCAGAATCCTGGCAATAGCCGCCTTCAGGTCTTCCTCGGAAATACCCATGCGGCTTATTATCTTGTTGTAATGCTTGCTTGTAAACTCCTGGAAATAGTCGGTAAGAATCTTCGTGGCATTTCTGATTTCAGGAGTCTGCTTCTTGCCCCTGATCTGAAGGAGCAGGCATTCCCGCAAATCCCTGGCCCCCACTCCTGCAGGCTCGAATTCCTGTATGACATGGAGCATGTCTTCGACCTCCTTCTCGTCCGATTCTATGCCGGCACGGAACGCGAGGTCATCCACGAGGCTGTCCGTATCCCTTCTGAGGTATCCGTCATCGTCGAGACTGCCTATGATGAAAGCGGCTACGGAATGCTGGTGCTCCGTCAGATTCCTGAAACCGAGCTGTTCCATCAGGCTTTGCGTAAAACTCTCCTTGACAGAGAAAGTATTGTACTGCGGCCTTTCATCTTTGCCGTAATTGTTCACTTTCAGCTTATAGCTCGGGATAGGGTCGTCATCCTTGTATTCCGACAGAGACACTTCCCTCGGAGCGTTGTCTTCATCCTCGTCTTCGGACTGGGCATTCTCTTCGAGTACCGGGTTTTCCTCGAGTTCCTTCCTGATGCGCTGTTCCAGCTCCTGGGTAGGCAGTTCTATCAGCTTTATGGTCTGTATCTGCAGCGGAGAAAGTTTCTGCGTCTGCTTTAATTCTAATCCCTGTTTCAACATAGACTGAATCCTCCCTTATCATAATGACAATGTATCTGCCGGCTGGACAGGTTTCAATATCTTCACTGTGTCGACTACATAAAGGGAATCCCTGTCTACTGCCGGATAGGATATGTTTTCCTTGACGATGAATGCTCTCGGGAACTCGGAGGAAATCGAGGTAAGGAAATCCATTGCTTCCGACTTCGTTCTGAAATCGCCTACGGTAATCTTGAAATACGGATTGACATAGCTGCGGTAAGCAGGTACGCCGGGATATTTCTTTTCGAAGTCTTCCATCATTTTTTCAGACTCTCTCCTTGCAGTCTGCCTGTTGTCGAAAAATATCCTCACGCGATACCCCGGATACGGTCTCGAAGAATTCGATTCCACGGTTTTCTTCATGGCCGACACCAGGGAAGACGGCTGGTATATATGGACATCGGCAGCGTCACCGTCAGCTCTGGAAGGCATCAGGCTGAAAATATTTTTACCGACAAGTGAAGAGTCGACCCTTGCCGACGGGACGTACACAAGCGAATCCACAACCAGGGAATCCGCCGTCTGTGCAGATGCGAGCACGCCTGAAAACAGTGCCGCAAGTACAGGTATTGTCATTTCAAATGCTTTCATACTCAACTTTCCTTAAAAAATCCATGACGGGAACATTCTTGAAAGAGAGCCTCTTCCTGAGCCCGCCCTTTATCTTTACCGTCAGCGAAATATCGACAGTGCATTCTTTCGGATCCAGTCTCGAAAACAGGGATATCGCCTGCATGAAACTCATGGACGCATCTGCATGAACCTGCGCATCGACATCCACTTCCGAGAATGATTTTGCAGGAATCACTACAGGCTCCGCGTTGAACGTGCCGAGAGCCTCGCCTCCGAGACGCACCGTGCCCTCCATGTCGCTCAGACGTATTTCCCTCGCCGGATTCGAGACCCCGACGCACAATGCTATGCCGGCCGACCGCAGTCCATGGGGAGACAGGGACTCTATGCTGCAGGATGTCACTCTTATGTCCCTGTAATCCCGGCATCCCGCAAGAAGCAGCACGGACGCAAGAAGCATCACAATCAGCCGCCTGAATTTTCCGTATAATGTTTCCATCCTTGCAAAGATAGAAAGAAGCCGAGAGCAATGCAAGTGAACTTGTTAAATTTGCACAGGACGGTTTCACTAAAAAAATCCTATATTTGCAGGAATCTCGACCGAATATAACATACAGGAAACATGTCAGACATAAGACCGATAAAAGACGACAGAAGACCGAAAGTGTACATCGAAACTTACGGATGCCAGATGAACGTCAATGACAGTGAAGTCATACTGTCGATATTGCAGGACAGCGGATATGCCCTTACCGAAGACATTGAGGAAGCATCCGTAATCCTTGCGAACACCTGCTCCATAAGAGACAATGCCGAACAGAGAATATGGGGACGGATAGAGCAGTTCCGCCTGCAGAAAAACCGCAGGGAAAACGTCATTATCGGCATTGTAGGATGTATGGCTGAAAGACTGAAGGACAAGCTGCTGGACAGTCGCACTGTGGATATCGTGGCCGGGCCCGACTCATACAGGTCGCTTCCCGAGCTTATCCGCAACGTGACCCCGGAGACTCCGCAGATGAATGTCCTTCTGTCACAGGAAGAGACATACGCGGATATCACGCCGGTCAGAATGGACAAAAACGGAGTATCCGCATACATTACCATAATGAGAGGCTGCAACAATGTCTGCTCCTACTGCGTTGTCCCGTACACCAGGGGAACGGAAAGGAGCAGGGACCCTGAAACCATAGTCAGGGAAGCGGCCGAACTTTTCGACAACGGTTACCGGGAAGTCAGCCTTCTCGGGCAGAATGTGGATTCATACCTCTGGAAAGACCCGGTGACTGCAGACAGGAACGTGAACTTCGCCCAGCTGCTCGAAATGGTGGCAAGAATCAGTCCGGAGCTCAGGGTAAGGTTCTCCACATCGCATCCCAAGGACATCAGCGACGAGGTCATATATACAATGGCAATGTACGACAACATCTGCAGACATATCCATCTTCCCGTACAGTCGGGCAGCAATGCCATGCTCGAGAAGATGCGGAGGAAATATACTGCCGAATGGTACCTCGGACGTGTCAGGAAAATCAGATCGGTAATGCCCGACTGCGGCCTCACTACCGACATAATAGCCGGATTCTGCGGCGAGACCGAACAGGACCACAGGGACACTCTCGCACTCATGGAAGAAGCGGCGTTCGATGCCGCCTTCATGTTCCAGTATTCCGAACGCCCGGGCACACTGGCTGCCAGAAAATATCCGGATGACGTCCCTCCGGAGGTCAAGACCGCAAGGCTCAACGAAATCATTGCCCTGCAGAACCGCCTCAGCAGGGAAAGCAACGAAAAGGATCTCGGAAAGACATTCAAGGTCCTCATAGAAGGCGTTTCCAAACGGAACAGCGATGAGTTATTCGGAAGAACAAGCAGCAACAAGGTATGCGTATTCCCGGCTGCAGGCCACAACATAGGCGACTATGTAACGGTAGAAGCCGTTTCCTGCACGTCGGCCACACTGATAGCAAAACTAATCCAATAAGTGTTATGGACAAATACATACTCGCTCTCGACCAGGGGACAAGCAGTTCGAGAGCCATCGTCTTCAACCACAACGGAGATATAGTATCTTCGGCCCAAAAGGAATTCACCCAGATATTCCCTAAACCGGGATGGGTAGAGCACAACCCTAAGGAAATATGGTCATCACAGGCTTCCGTAATGGCGGAAGCAGTCACTTCGGCAGGCATCAGCGGCGACGACATTGCCGGAATCGGCATTACGAACCAGAGAGAAACCACAGTCATCTGGGATGCGGAAACATCCGAACCGGTATGCAATGCCATAGTCTGGCAGGACAGGCGGACTTCCGGGTATTGCGATTCGCTCAAGAGGGACGGACTCGTGGATTTCATAAAAAGCAAGACCGGACTTCTGATAGACGCATATTTCAGCGCCACCAAAATACGGTGGATACTCGAGAACGTACCCGGCGCCAGATCCAGGGCGGAAGCCGGAAAACTGAAATTCGGCACTGTGGATTCATGGCTGGTATGGATGCTTACCGGCGGAGAAGTGCATGTCACCGATGTGAGCAATGCTTCCAGGACGATGCTGTTCAATATACACAATCTCGACTGGGATCCGGAGCTGCTGGAACTTTTCGGCATTCCCGCATCCATGATGCCCGAGGTAAGGTCTTCAAGCGAAGTGTACGGACACACCAGGTCGGCTGTCCTGAACCGCAACATTCCCGTTGCCGGAATAGCGGGAGACCAGCAGTCGGCCCTTTTCGGCCAGATGTGCACCGAACCGGGCTCGGTGAAAAACACATACGGGACCGGGTGCTTCCTGCTGATGAACAGCGGAGAAAAGCCTATCATGTCCAGAAACAGCCTTCTCACGACCGTGGCATGGAAAATCGGGGACAAGGTGAACTATGCCCTTGAAGGCAGCATATTCGTAGCCGGTTCAGTAGTCCAGTGGCTCCGCGACGGACTCGGTATCATCAGGTCATCATCGGAGATCGAGGCCCTGGCTTCGACGGTACCGGACAACGGAGGCGTTTACTTCGTCCCGGCACTGACCGGACTCGGGGCGCCTTACTGGGACCAGTACGCCAAAGGAAGCATCACAGGTCTGACACGCGGCTCCACCGCCGCCCATATCGCAAGAGCCGCCCTTGAAGGAATCGCTTTCCAGACCATGGACATAGTCAACGCCATGAAAAAGGATGCCGGACTCGACATCGCCGAACTGAAAGTCGACGGAGGAGCTTCAAGGAACAATCTCCTGATGCAGTTCCAGGCCGATATTCTCGGCACATCCGTCATCAGACCTACCATCACCGAAACCACCGCCAAGGGAGCTGCCTATCTCGCCGGACTTGCGACAGGATTCTGGGACAGCATAGACCAGATAAAGCAGCAATGGGGAATAGAACGGATATTCACCCCGTCCATGGCCCGTGAAAATGCGGATGAAAAAATCGAAGGCTGGAAAAATGCCGTCAGAAGGACATTGTCGGAAATTTAAAATGTACTGATATGGAAATCTCTCTTTTCTCCAAGTGTATTTTCGAATTCATCGGCACACTTGTTCTCATCATGCTCGGAGACGGCGTAGTGGCGTCGAACGGTCTCAACAAATCCAAGGGCCAGGGTGGAGGCTGGGTAGTGATTACCATGGCCTGGGGTTTTGCGGTCATGTGCGGAGTATTCATAGCCGGACCGTATTCCGGGGCACACCTGAATCCGGCCGTAACACTCGGCCTTGCGGCAGCCGGCACATTCCCGTGGAATGCAGTCCTTCCGTACATTGCTGCCCAGATGGCAGGAGGTTTTGCCGGCGCCCTGATCGTATATGTCTTCTATAAGGACCATTTCGACGCGACAGACGATCCTGACGCCAAACTCGGCGTCTTCTGCACCATGCCAGCCATACAGAACAAGGCGAGAAACCTGTTCAGCGAATTCGTCGGGACATGGCTTCTCGTATTCATCATACTCGCATTCTCGAACAAGGAAAACACTCCAGAACTCGGGATGGGCAGCCTCGGAAGTTTTCCTGTGACGATGCTCATCATGGCCATCGGCATGTCACTTGGAGGAACGACAGGATATGCAATCAATCCAGCAAGGGACCTTGCCCCGAGATTCGCCCACTGGATCCTGCCTGTCAAGGGAAAAAGAGACAGCGGCTGGGGATACGCCTGGGTGCCTGTCATAGGGCCTCTTGCCGGAGGACTTTTCGCCGCAGCCATGTATCTTTGTGTCTACAGTTGCGTGCTTGAGTGATGATACTGTCTGCCCTCGCCTATACCCTGTTCTTTCTTGTCGTAATCGGAACCATCCTCGTCATACTTACCGACGAGGACGGCGATTCCGGCAAGAAGATAGCATGGATCATCGTCGTAGCCCTGCTTCCGGTCATAGGGATATTGTGCTACATCGTATTCGGACTCAACCCGAGGCGCAATTCAAAATATGAGGAACATGCCAGAAGATTCCATGACGCCTTCAGCGAATATGCCGACAGCAGGACATACAGGCGGCTCTTCGGTGAAAAGAACAGGGAGAAGATAAGGGAAGGCTACAGGGAACTGTCTGTCCTGCTGTCCAAAAGCAACGGCACGACAGTCACCGAAAACAACGATATCGAAATCATCACGTCCGGCAAACGCAAATTCGAAGCACTGGCAGCCGATCTCGAAAATGCGAAAGACCACATCCACATGGAATATTTCTACTTCCGCAAAGACAGCGGAAGCAAGAAAATCAAGGAAATACTGATGAGAAAGGCGAGGGAGGGCGTCAAGGTGCGCTTCATTCATGAAAACATCGCCAACATCGACATCAGTCCCCGCTATTACAACGAAATGAAGAAGGCCGGGGTTGAAGTGGTGAAATTCACTACAGCCCGGTTCAACCTCCTTACGCTGAGCGCAAAACTCAACTACCGGGATCACAGGAAAATAGTCGTCATCGACGGGAAAATAGGCTATACCGGCGGGATGAATATCGGAGATGACTATTTCATACGCTGGAGAGATACCCACATGAGGATAACAGGAAATGCGGTATATGCCCTGCAATACTGCTTCCTTTATTCCTTCTGCTCCTCCGGAGGCAGGATCCCGCCTTCATTCGACCCCCTGTTTCCTGACACGGACCGCGGTCTGAAAAGGAACGAACTCGTACAGATCGTCCCGGACCAGCCTGTGGACAGATGGCCTGTCATACACATGGGAACGGTATGGGCCGTACAGCATGCAAGGGACTACATTTACATACAGACTCCTTATTTCGTCCCGCCGGAGCCCTTGCTCTATGCACTCAAGGCCTCAGCCCTCAAAGGAGCCGACGTCAGGATAATGATGCCACGGAAGGCAGACCTGATATACATGAGCATCGCCAACAAGTCATATTATCATGAATGTCTCGAAGCAGGAGTCAGGATTTTCGAAAAGAAAGGCAGCTTCATCCATTCCAAGACAATAGTATCCGACGACTACCTTTCCGTCATCGGCTCTGCCAACATGGATTACAGAAGCCTCGGACTCAACTACGAAATCAACGCCTACATTTTCAATGAAGAGACGGCGGTCAGGAACAAGAATATTTTTCTCGCCGACATGGAAGAATGCGAGGAAATAACCATTGAAAACTGGGAAAAACGGCCATGGTACACGAAACTGATCCAGGCCGTGGTAAAGCTGTTCGCGCCTCTGCTTTAGGGAAGATGTCCGGATATCAGAGCATTTCCATCATCCGCTCCGCCATTACGTCAGCTTCTGACCCGGCGACGCTCCGGTGATATCTGGCCACTGTTTCGGCAAATGCCGCCTCATTTTCCTTTTTCAACGGTTCCGCAGGCGGAGAATCCATTTTCAGCGGGTTGACAGGGGTACCGTTTTTCCATACCCTGAAATCGAGATGAGGCCCCGTGCTCCGCCCCGTCGAGCCGACATATCCGATGACCTCGCCCTGCTTCACCCTCTTGCCGGCCTTTATTCCTGAAGCATAGCGTGAAAGATGCAGATATGCGGTAGAATAGACGGAATTATGCCTGATTCTGATGACATTTCCACCTGCGCCTTCATTTCTGGCACTCGTCACCACGCCGTCGCCTATTGTAACGACAGGCGTCCCTGCGGGAGCGGCATAATCAACACCGGTATGCGGCTGCACCTTCCTTGTAATCGGGTGCCTTCTTGCGTATGTGAACCCTGAACTTACACGTGTATAGTTGAGCGGAGCCTTCAGAAACGCCTTGCGCATGCTCTCCCCTTTCTCGTTCCAGTAAATATTGCCTCCGTCATGCTGATTGAACATGATCGCCGGATATTCCTCTCCGCTGCCGGTAAACAGGGCATATCTGACCGTATCGACTGCTATCACCTCTCCGTCGCAGATCTTCTCGTCATAGATCACCTGAAAGCGGTCCCCCTTCTGCAGTCCGAAAAAATCCACGGTCCAGGCGTAAATGTCCGCCAGAGACAGCGTAAGCAGCGGAGAAGCTCCGCCAGCTATCATGTCGTTCCACAGCGACGACTCGATCACCACATCGGCCGTCCTGGTCCTTGTCAGTACTGGTTTTTCCACAAAATAGACCTTATAAGGCGGTCTGCAGGCGAATACCGCGCTTTTTATCCTGTCAATGTCGTAGGCAAGATACTCAAGCTGTCCTGACTGCGATGTCCAGGTCCTGTAGACATTGCCCACACGTATGGATTTCACATCGAAAATGCTGTCGCAGGCCTCTGAAAGATTGTAAGCCTCCTGGGCAGAAAGACCGTTGCGGATAAGGATAGTAGAGAAAAAGTCCCCAGACCGCACCTTGCTTTCCTCTTCGGCAAGGCCTTCCGTATCGAAACCCCACCGGCTGCCGGCGGTTTCTTCAGTTACGGAAGGCCCGGACTCTTCCTGTGCCGGCTGCCCCGTCCTGCACCCTGCAAGAAGGACGGATAATGACAAAAACGCTATACGCAGATATTTCAGATTCTTCATATTCACAGACAATTTCAGCAAATTTAACCATTTTCCCGAACAGTGGAGAAAATTGTGGAAAAATTTGGAAAATAGTGGAAAATAGTGGAAAAATATTCTTACTTTTGCAGCACGTAGCATCAAAGAGGAAATGGTCAAATTCATAGGTGAATATACGGTCAAGATAGACGATAAGGGCAGGCTTGTATTGCCGTCTGCCTTCAAGAGCGTCATGGCTGCCGGAGAAGACCTCAGATTTGTCATCAAGAAAGATATTTTCGAAGACTGCCTCGAGATGTACACCTACGCCGAATGGGACCGGCAATCGGAAGAAGTCAAGTCACGTCTGGATTTTTTCAATAAAAAACACGCGGTTTTCTGGAGAGAATACATGAGGAACCGCGCCGTCGTAGAGCCGGACCCGAAGATAGGCAGGATCACCATTCCTAAAAAGCTGCTCGAATCCATCGGAGTGAACAGGGAAGTCGTATTTGCCGGCAATGATTTCAAAATCGAAATTTGGGCCAAGGAAAAGTACGCGGAAACGATCATTTCCGGAGATGAATTCATCTCGCTTGCCGGGATGCTTTCGAATGAAAGATAGGAGGTTATGATATGTCTGAATACCATACACCCGTACTTCTTCATGAAAGCGTCGATGCCCTTGACATAGACGGCGGCGGCATATATGTCGATGCCACATTCGGCGGCGGCGGACATTCTGCCGAAATTCTTTCCAGACTCGGACCGGAAGGCAGGCTGATTGCCTTCGACAGGGATGAAGACGCCCTGAAAAACAACAGCATCAGAGATCCGAGACTCATACTCGTACGCGCCGATTTCAGATTTATCAGGAATTTCGTACTGTACGAAGGTTTCCGCGACGGGGTCGACGGAGTGCTCGCCGACCTGGGAGTGTCGTCGCATCAGTTCGATACGGCGGAAAGAGGTTTCTCGTTCAGATTCGACGCTCCTCTGGACATGAGAATGAACAATGAGTCGGACACATCTGCTGCGGACATACTGAACACCCGCAGCCGGGAAGACATAGAGAAAATCCTGCGCCTGTACGGTGAAGTGGACGGAAGCCGCAGGATAGCAGGACTGATATGCAGCTTCAGGGAAACAAAAAAGATCGTCACGACAGGAGACCTTCATGAAGCCATAGCCGGGGCTTTGCCCGGGAATGCGGAGCACAAGTTTCTGGCCAAGGTCTACCAGGCCCTCCGCATAGAAGTCAATTCGGAGATGAAGTCTCTGGGCAAATTCCTGTACGGTGCCGCCGGCGTGCTGAAGCCGGGAGGCAGGCTTGCCGTGATAACATATCATTCCCTCGAAGACAGGATGGTCAAGAATTTCATAAAGGCAGGCAATATTGAAGGAGACATGCAGAAAGACATTTACGGAAATGCACATGTCCCGTTCAAGGCGGTAAACCGCAAGCCGATACTGCCTCGGGAGAGTGAAATATCCGCAAACACGAGGGCGAGAAGCGCTAAACTGAGAGTTGCGGAAAGGACGGAGGCGACGATATGAACGGAGAAAGGAAAAACAGGGCAGGAAAACTGATCAGGACCATAGGAAGAGGCGAGATGCTTTTCACGCTGAAGTGCGACAAGTTCTTTCCTCATATCATCTATGGTTTTTTCCTGATTTTCCTCACTCTCCTGCTGAATCTCATGATAGAAAAGACGATGGTGGAAGTGGAACGGAACAAGGAGATTCTGTACGACCTCAAGATATCGCTTACGCATAAAAGTACGGAACTGATAGGACTGGAAAAGCTGAGTTCGGTGCAGGAACTGCTCGATGCCTCCGGCTCGGACCTGACAATACCGGATGAACCTGCCGTTTATTTGAAGACAAGATGATTACGGACGAAGAAAAAACAGGTATCGGAAACAAGGAAAAATCTGCCGACGGGATCGGAATGACCCTGTTCGGTCTGTATATCGTTTTCCTTTTTCTCGCCATAATCATAGCAGGCAGAATCATTTACATCCAGATATTCTACACACCTGAAAACGTATATGTCGAAAAATTCACGCCGTCGAGCAGAAAAGTAGTGACAGAGCCGGAAAGAGGAGCCATACTTTCCTGCGACGGGAGAGTCCTCGCCGCATCCACGCCCAAATACCAGATAGGCATGGACTGTACTGTCAGGAAGGAAGAATACAGGAAACTTGATGACAGGAAGGAAGGAGAGAGACTCGAAGCCGAATGGATGGCGAAGGCCAGAAAGCTGGCGGCAGGACTTTCGGAGATCTATCAGGACCGGACTGCAGACGAATATTACAGGCTCATAGCGGAAAACCGCAGGAACGGGAAGCAGTATGTCAGAATCGGCGGTCTGATAGACCATGACCAGCTGCAGAAAGTCAAGGCCCTGCCGCTGTTCGACGAAGGAGGGTACAAGGGCGGAATCATAATCGAAAAGTTCGACAAGAGAATATACCCGTACGGTTCGCTCGCAAGAAGAGTGCTCGGACATCTCGACGACAACAATCCGAACAACGACGATGTGGGCATCGAAGGAAAATACGACTATGTGCTTCACGGCAGGGAAGGAGTGGAATGGCTCAGGAAAACCGACAACAGGGAATACATAAGGGACTATGACAGCACATACGTGGAAGTCGAAAACGGGAAGGATGTCCGCACGACTCTGGACATAGACATTCAGGACATTGCGGAGAAAGCCCTGAAAAAAGGCATCGAAGGCAAGGAAAACATAGAGGGAGGATGTGCAATAGTGATGGATGTCAGTACCGGAGCCATCAGGGCGATGGTGAACCTCACGGTCGAAGAGGACGGGAAAGCCAGGGAAAGGTACAACTACGCGATAGGAAGAGCCGAAGCTCCGGGTTCGGTCTTCAAGACCGCCACCCTCATGACCCTTCTTGAAGACAGGAAAACGACACTGTCGTCGGAAGTGCCTACATTCAGGGGACGATGGTCGTACAATGGCGTCGATCTGCCGGACGACCCTTATCTGAAAGATTGGGAATCCGACAAAATCTCCGTAAGGGAAGGTCTTGAAATATCGTCGAACCAGGTATTCAGATATCTTGCCTGCATGAATTACAGTGACAATCCGGAGCGGTTCATAAACAAATATTACGAATACGAACTCGGAGAGACTTTCGACTTCGACCTCGAAGGTCTGGCGTCGCCGGAAATACCTCTTCCAGGGGCTCCGAACTGGAGCGGCACCACCCTGCCGAGCATTTCGTACGGCTACAGCATAAAGGAGACCCCGCTTCATATCGCGATGTTCTACAACGGGATTGCCAACAGGGGCCGGCTGATGAAGCCGTATCTGGTCGAAGCAATAGAAAAGGACGGGAAGACGGTAAAGAAAATAAAGCCGGTGATACTGAACGGCTCCATCTGTTCCAGAAGCACTGTCGACAGCCTGGTCAGCGCCTTGAGATCCGTAGTGACACACGGTACCGGATCCAGACTCAGGGAAGCGAAATGTCCGGTCGCAGGCAAGACCGGTACGGCAAGGGGTCTCGTGAATTTCACGAAAAACGGCAAGGCCGTCGCGGCGTATCAGGACGACGAGGGAAGGAAAATACATCAGGGAACCTTCGTGGGATTCTTCCCTGCCGACAATCCGAAATACACCGCCATAGTAGTGGTTTATTCGAAACTGTCCAGGATGAACTTCTACGGCGGAAATATTCCTGCAATCGTATTGAATGACATAGTCAACAGCATTTACTGTCTGACACCTGGATGGAACGGGGAAATAAGGAAGGAAGGCAAGGTGCCCGACATGGCTCCGGCAAATATAGAGACTGGGGCCGACATGCTGGCCCAGATCCCGGACATCAGGGGACTCGGACTGAAAGACGCCATTTATTCGATTGAAAGCTGCGGCTACGGATATGAATATACGGGCTGCGGACATGTTGTAAGCCAGACGCCGAAAGCCGGAACGAAAGCCGGTGAAGGGACAGTCATAAAATTTGTTTTGAAATAACGGATGACTATGAAAATAGGAAAGATAATAGAAGATTGCGGAATCGCAGGAATCTCCGGAAGTACGGTAAAGGAAATCAAATCCATAACTTCCGACTCGAGAAAAGTCTCCGGGGGGTCCATGTTCATTGCCGTAAAAGGTTTTTCCTCCGACGGACACGACTATATCGCGGATGCAGTGGCAAAGGGAGCGTCTGCGGTAGTCTATCAGGATGACGCGGCCCTTGAAGCGGCCGGACCTCAGAAAAGCGACGTGACATACATAAAAGTGAAATCGTCCCGCCATGCCCTGGCCATAATTGCATCGAATTTCCATGGCAGGCCGTCTGAAAAGCTGTCTCTCGTAGGAATAACAGGAACCAACGGGAAAACCACGACAGTCACCCTCCTCTACCACCTGTTCAAGGGACTCGGGTACGAATGCGGACTTCTGTCCACCATAGCTAACTATGTAGGCGACAGATGCAGCGAGGCCGTAAACACTACTTCCGACCCGATAACGATCAATTCCCTGCTGGCGGAAATGGTGGAAATCGGATGCTCATACTGCTTCATGGAAGTCAGTTCGATAGGCATCGAGCAGGAAAGAGTGGCCGGGCTGCACTTCAAGGTCGGGATATTCTCCAATCTCACCCATGACCATCTCGACTATCACGGGACTTTCGCAGAGTATCTGCGCTGCAAGAAACTGTTTTTCGACAATCTCCCTTCCGATGCCGTGGCCATAACGAATGCCGACGACAGGAACGGAATGGTGATGGTCCAGAATACCGGAGCGAAAATCGTGACATATTCATGCAGGACGGTCGCCGACCATACCTGCCGGATAATTGAAGAAAGTTTCGACGGGATGCAGCTTTCCATCGACGGGAAAGAATGCTGGACAGGACTTATCGGACAGCACAACGCCTACAATATCCTGGCGATATACACTGCCGCATTGTGCCTTGGAGCCGGACAGGAAGAAACACTGATAGGCATCAGCAGACTGAAGTCAGCCAGAGGACGTCTCGAAACGCTGAGAGGTCCGCGCGACATTTCGGTAGTGATAGACTATGCGCACACTCCGGATGCCATGGAAAACGTACTCGGGACACTCCGGGAAATAGGTCCGGAACGCGAACTCGTCTGCCTTTTCGGCTGCGGAGGCGACAGGGACAGGACCAAGCGGCCTGAAATGGCGGCTGTCGCACAGAAAATGGCTGACAGAATCATAGTCACGTCCGACAACAGCAGGACCGAAAGGACCGAAGACATCATGGAAGACATAAAGGCGGGAATGGACGCCAGGGGCAGGGCGAAATCCCTGTTCATCGCAGACAGGAAAGAAGCCATAAGGACAGCGATAATGACTGCGCCGGAAGGGGCCACGATACTTCTTGCCGGCAAAGGTCATGAAACCTACCAGATTCTCGGAAAAACGAAGCATCATTTCGATGAAAATGAAATCGTTTCCGGGATATTCGAAGATATGAAAAACCTGTAAAAGCCATCGACCCATGCTTTACCATTTGTTCGAAGCACTGAAAGATTATGACATACCCGGACAGGGGCTGATGTCCTATCTGTCTTTCCGCGCCATGATGGCAAGCGTCACAGCCATGGTCATATCTCTCGTGATCGGGAAAAAGATCATAAGATGGCTGCAGAAGAAACAGATAGGGGAAGAAATCCGTGATCTCGGACTCGAAGGGCAGATGCAGAAGAAAGGCACACCTACTATGGGCGGCATCATCATCTTCATAGCGATAATGGTTTCAGTCCTTCTTTTTGCCGACCTTACCAACATATATACGGTAATTCTGCTCATCACGACAGTCTGGTTCGCCGCTCTCGGCTTTACCGATGACTATATCAAGGTGTTCAGGCACAACAAGGATGGCCTGAGCGAAAAAGGGAAGCTCATAAGCCAGATATTGTTCGGGCTCGGGCTCGGACTGACAGTGTGCTTCAGTCCCGACATTGTAGTCAGGGAAAAAGTGCAGATGGACAGTCAGATAAGGACGGAAGACACGGTCGGTGACAGGGCCACGGCATCACAGACACTCGACATAAACACTGAATTCAAGGTAAAGTCCGGAGAATGGAAAGAAGAGGATGTGGTAAAAAGCACGAAGACCACCCTGCCATTCATCAAGGACCATGAATTCGACTACAAATGGCTCTCCCCTTTCAAGGGAGCTTTCGGCTGGTACTGCAAATGGGCCATCTACGTATTCATGATAGTGCTGGTGATTACCGCATGCTCGAACGGCACGAATCTTACGGACGGGATGGACGGACTGACTACCGGCACATCTACCATAGTCGTGGTCGTCCTCGGCATCTTCGCCTATCTGTCCGGAAACATCATCAATGCAGAGTACCTCAACATCATGTACATACCCGGAACCGGAGAGATAGGAGTCTTCATGGCTGCATTTGCGGGCGCCCTTATCGGATTTCTGTGGCACAATTCATATCCGGCCCAGGTATTTATGGGAGACACTGGCAGCCTGATGATAGGGGGACTCATAGGTGTCTGTGCCATCCTTATAAGAAAAGAACTGCTGCTGCCGGTTCTTTGCGGCGTATTCTTCATAGAGACTCTTTCGGTAATGATACAGCGGAGCTACTTCAAGTTCACCAAGAAAAAATACGGGACAGGACGCAGGGTGTTCAAAATGACGCCGCTGCATCATCATTTCCAGAAAGAAGGGATAGATGCTCTGATTACCAGACCGGCGCGGGCATTGCCTGAAGCGAAGATTGTAGTCCGGTTCTGGATTGTCGGTATTATTCTGGCGGTGCTGACGGTGGCATTGCTCAAGGTCAGATAAAAGATTCCGGCGATGACGGTAAAAAATGAAATTAAAAAGACAGACGATATGAAACGGATTGTAGTATTGGGCGGAGGAGAAAGCGGAGTCGGAGCTGCCGTGCTCGCAAAAGTAAAGGGCTTCGACGTATTTCTTTCCGACAAGGGTAAAATAGACGGGAAATACATAGCCGAACTCGAAAAATGGGAGATACCGTATGAGGAAGGGAAGCATACGGAATCTCTGATTCTGAACGCGGATGAGGTCATCAAAAGCCCGGGGATACCGTCCACCGCCCCGATGGTGGAAAAAATAGCGGCCAGAGGCATAGGCATCATTTCCGAAATCGAGTTTGCAGGCAGGTACGACAAGGCCCGGAAAATCTGCATTACCGGCAGCAACGGAAAGACGACCACCACTTCGTTGATATACTACCTCCTGCAGAATGCAGGGCTCAACGTGGGACTCGGCGGCAACATAGGGAAAAGCTACGCACTGCAGGTAGCAACGGAGAATTATGACATCTATGTCCTGGAACTCAGCAGTTTCCAGCTCGACAACATGTATGATTTCAAGGCTGATATCGCCATCATAACGAACATAACGCCCGACCACCTCGACAGATACGACCACAAGCTCGAAAATTATGTCAGGGCGAAATTCAGGATAACGCAGAACATGGACAAGGATGACTGCTTCATTTTCTGCTCGGATGACGAGATTACCATCAACCACCTGAACCAGATCGTAGTCAAGGCCAGGAAACTGCCTTTCACCCAGAAAGGCGAGGTAAAGGAAGGGGCTTTCGTGCGTGACGACAGGATGGTAGTCAGGTACAACGACAGCGAATGCGACATGTTCCTTCAGGAACTTGCCCTGGGCGGCCGCCACAATGTCTACAATTCAATGGCTGCGGCTATTGCGGGAAAGGTCATGAACATCGACAATGATACCATTCGCGAGGCTCTGTCATCATTCCAGGCCGTAGAGCACCGTCTGGAAAAAGTCCTCAGCATTGGAGACGTACTGTATGTCAACGACTCGAAAGCTACCAACGTGGATGCCGCATGGTACGCCCTCGAATGCCAGACGCGCCCGGTAGTATGGATAGTCGGCGGCACCGACAAAGGCAACGACTACGCTCCCCTGCAGCCGCTTGCCAGAGAAAAGGTAAAGGCTATCATCTGCCTCGGCGTGGACAACAGGAAGATCCACGAGGCGTTTTCGGACATCGTTCCAGAAATGCACGATGTCACTTCTGCGGAAGATGCGGTAAAAACGGCCAGCAGGATAGCTATACCGGGGGATGTGGTCCTCCTCTCGCCGTGCTGTGCCAGTTTCGACCTTTTCAAGAACTATGAAGACAGGGGAAGACAATTCAAGGACGCTGTGAGGAATCTGTAAATGGAAGAGAATACAGGCAAGGAAAAACGGAATTTCTGGAATTTCATCGACAATTTCAAGGGAGACAAGGTGATATGGATGATAGTACTTCTGCTCATCCTCATATCGCTCATCACCATTTTTGCCTCTGCCTCCGGTCTTGCCAAGGGAGACACGTCGCGTCTTGACATCTTTTTCTCCCAGTTCAAACTCGCGTGCGCCGGCCTGGCCATCATCATTCTTTGCTACAACATACCGAGCATCGGATTCATAAGGTTTTTCTCCCAGACCGGTTTTGCGATCTCCCTGGCACTGCTCGTCTGCCTGATCGCCGGCTTCGGGACAATCAACATCAACGGTGCCGAGCGCGCCCTGGAAATATTCGGGATGCAGGTGTACATCTTCGAAGTGATAAAAGTGGCCATGGTAATGTATCTCGCCTGGGCGATAGACTCGTACAAAAAAGATTCTTTCAGATTGCCCAAGGCCATTAAAGTACTGTCACCACGTCTCGGGTTTGTCGACACGCCGCTTGCCAAGAGGATAATGTACATTTATCTTCCTATCATCCTTGTAGCCGGAGGAATGTTCAAGGGAGGAATATCGAGCACCTTGTTTACGGGTCTGATCATGTTTCTGGTGATTCTTATAGGAGGAATGCCGAAAAAGGAGATTTTCGGGGCCGTTGCCGTTGCCGTCTGCCTGATAGGGATATGTACGGGCCTGTATTTCGCGTCCGACGGAGCCATGTTCTCAAGGATAGGCACAGGCATAAGCAGGCTTACCCTCCACAAGGAATATGTTGTCATCGAAAATGAAAACAGACTGCAGGAAATTGAGGCAGCACGGGGGGAAACGCACGTATGGAGCGACGAATACCGTGAAGCAATCGACAAGATCCGTCAGCCGGAAAGCGCGAAACTGGCCGTAAAGGAAGGCGGTCTGATCGGCAAGGGCCCGGGAAACAGTACGCAGAAATACTCGGTTTACGCGATTTTCAGCGATTATATCTATTCCTTCATCATAGAGGAATACGGACTCGTCGGAGGAATCATAGTGCTGATATTGTATGTCAGCCTTCTTGCCAGGGGGTCGCTGATAGTGGGATTCTGCGAGTCGTGGTTCTCGAAAATGGCTGTTGCCGGACTTGTGCTTCTGATAACCGGCCAGGCATTCATGCACATGATGATAAATGTGAACATCGGGCCGCTTACGGGACAGACATTGCCGATGATAAGCCACGGCAGCAGTTCATTCCTCAGTTTCAGCGTAGCATTCGGGGTTCTGCTGTCCATAAGCAGGCTCGCAAAGAAAAACATGGATGCCAGACTGTCTGAACTTCAGGCAGCCGACACGGTAAATACCGAAACAGAAAATACGGAGACAGAAAATGAAGACAGAGAATAAAGCACTGAGAGTAATCATAAGCGGAGGCGGGACCGGAGGACATATTTTTCCGGCTCTCTCCATTGCCGGACAGCTCAAGGAGGCGAATCCCGATACCGAAATCCTTTTCGTGGGAGCTGAAGGACGGATGGAAATGGAAAAAGTCCCTGCCGCCGGATACCGGATCATCGGACTGCCTGTAGCAGGGCTGCAGAGGAAATTCTCCCTGTCGAATCTTGCCCTCCCGTTCAAGATTCTCAGAAGCCTGAGACTCGCAGGAAAGATCATTGACGGATTCCGCCCTGACATCGCCGTAGGAGTGGGAGGATATGCCAGTGCGCCGCTCCTCTGGAGTGCCGGAAGGAAAAAGATACCGACGCTGATTCAGGAACAGAACGGCTATGCCGGACTTACGAACAGGATTCTCGGGAAAAAGGCAGGAAGGATCTGCGTCGCCTACGATGGAATGGAAAGATTCTTTCCGGCCGGAAAAATAGTAATTACAGGCAATCCGATAAGAAAGGAAATCGTGCCGGCGACACCTCAAATGAAAAAGGAAGCCGCAGAATATTACGGACTCGATCCGGAAAAGAAACATATTTTCGTGGTCGGAGGCAGCCTCGGAAGCCGGACACTGAACAATTCCATGATGAAATGGATAAACGACGGATGTCCCGGCGGTGAAGACGTGGAAGTCATCTGGCAATGCGGGAAATACTACAAGAGCGGCATCGACGCATTCGCATCAGAAGCCGGAGACAGGATGAAGAACATACGGTATTCGGATTTCATCAGAAGGATGGACCTCGCATACGCGATCGCGGACGTCGTCATTTCAAGGTCGGGCGCAAGTTCGGTGTCCGAGCTTTGTGCGGCAGGGAAAGCGGTCATCTTCGTACCGTCGCCGAATGTAGCCGAAGACCATCAGACCCACAATGCAATGGCCCTCGTCAGAAAGGATGCCGCCATGATGGTAAAGGATGCCGAAGCGGAACAGACACTTATGGCTGCCGCCTGCAGCCTCGTACACGATTCGGCCAGATGCAGTACAATGGAAACCAACATATCCGGAATGGCCAGGCGGAATGCCTCCTCAGACATAGTCGGGGAAATTTATGGCCTTGTCGGAAAAACAGGGAAATGACATGGGTAAATACAGAAACATATACTTCATAGGTATCGGCGGTATCGGCATGAGCGCCATCGCAAGATATTTCAGGTTCAGGGGATATGATGTAAGCGGGTACGACAGGACGCCGTCTGAACTGACGCACGAACTGGAGCACGAGGGAATCGCCATCCATTATGAAGACAATATCGGTTTCATCCCGAAAAATCCGGATGATACCCTTGTGATCTACACTCCGGCAATCCCCCGCGACATGGGAGAACTCGTCTATGTCATGGAACACGGATACAAGGTATTGAAAAGGTCACGCATTCTTGGGGAGATCACCGACGGACAGAGATGTCTGGCCGTAGCCGGGACTCACGGGAAAACCACCACGAGCACTCTTCTCGCCCATATTTTCGAAAGCAGCGGAGAAGGCTGTTCCGCATTTCTCGGAGGGATATCGAAAAATTACGGCAGCAATCTTCTGACGGCAGAAAACGACGTAGTCGTAGCGGAAGCAGACGAATTCGACAGGTCCTTTCTCCAGCTCCACCCGGAAATTGCTGTCATCACGGCAATGGATGCAGACCATCTTGACATATACTCGGACCTTGCCCATGTCCGGGAAGCATTCAGGGCCTTCGCTTCTCAGGTAAGCGGCACTCTGATCGTCAAATACGGGCTCGGCATAAGCCGGGAAGACACCGGCGCCCGCCTGCTGCATTATGCCTGGGACAATCCGCTAGCCGATTTCCACGCCTCCGTAATCAGAAAAGACGAATGCGGCCATTTCATTTTCAATCTCGAATATCCCGGAGGGACAATCGAAGGCTGTAAAGTCGGGGTGCCAGGTTGGGTCAATGCAGAAAACGGAATCGCAGCGGCGGCAATGGCCCTCACATACGGGATACCGCCGGTCAAGGTCAGGGAAGCCCTTGGGTCGTTCTCGGGAGTCAGAAGACGCTTCGACATACATTACAACAGGCCGGGACATGCCTATGTGGACGACTATGCGCACCACCCGGCCGAAATAGCGGCAGCCATAAGTTCGCTCAGGGACATATTCCCCGGACGCAGGCTGACTGCAGTGTTCCAGCCGCATCTTTACACAAGGACGAGGGATTTTGCGGAAGAATTTGCGGAAGCCCTCGGCAAGGCGGACAGGCTCATACTGCTGGACATATACCCGGCTCGCGAAGAACCGATACCCGGGATAAGTTCAGGGATTATTTTCAGCAAGGTAAGGAACAGTGACAAAATACTGATACGAAAGGAAGAACTGATGGACACCCTCGAATCGGAGGATATCGACACTCTCGTCACTTTCGGGGCAGGGAACATCGACAGATATACAGGAGCGATTACTGATATGATGGAAAGACGTTACGGAAAATGAACCGGACAGGAAAAATAATCAGGACAGCCGCAGGGGTCTGTGTACTGGCAGTCATACTGATCTGCCTGGGGATATCCTACGGGGTCAGCCGCAGTTCCAGGGCGCAGACACTGTGCTCCGGGATTTCCGTAACCGTAGCCGACAGCACCGAAAGCCGTTTCGTCTCGGCCGCCGACATAAAGGAATATGTCGGCAGGGACTATGGAAAGGTCGCTGGCATTCCTGTCGGGAACATAGATTTAGACAGAATCGAGACCATACTCGATTCCATGAGCGCTGTCCTGAAAAGCGAGGCATACATTACAAAAGACGGAATGCTCAACATATCGGTCACGCAAAGGAAACCGATAATGCGATTCCAGAAAGGCCGGGAAAGTTTCTATGCCGATGACATGGGATATGTCTTCCCTGTCAGAAGCGGAAGGGCAAGCTATGTTACCGTAATCGACGGAGCCGTACCTTTGAGCCTCGGCAGGGACGGCAAGGGAAGGTCCGCTGCCGGGAAAGAAAGACAATGGCTCGGACAGATGACGGATCTCGTCCTTTATATGACAAGGCACAAGGTCTGGGCAGAGAATATCGTCCAGATACATGTCCTCGGGAACGGAGATCTGATCCTGATACCACGGGAAGGGAAGGAAAAATTCCTGTTCGGCAAGCCGGTATCCATCGAAGAAAAGTTCAGGAAAATGGATGCCTACTATACGAACATCGTTCCTGCCAGGGGCAAGGACTGCTATGGCAGCGTGGATGTCAGGTTCGACGGACAGATAATATGCAAATAATTTAAAGATAACATAATCATGGAAGACAGACACATTGTCGCCATCGATCTCGGATCGTACAAGGTGGCCCTGGCAGTCGCCAGGATCAACGGCGACGACATACAGTTGATTTATTACAGGGAAGCCAAGTCTGCCGGCATAAGAAACAGCTATGTCTACAATTCCATGCAGGCGGCACGTCCCCTTAAAGAACTTGTCGAAGATGCCGAAAAAGAGCTGAACATCAGAATCACCCAGGCGGTAGTCGGAATGCCGACATACAGGGTGAGACAGGAGACCAAGCAGGCCCAGATGGAACTGAACCCCGAGGAGTGCATAACGGAAGCCGACGTCGAAAGCCTGAAGACTTCCGCCCTTGAAAGCTACCCTCTCGACAATCCGAAAACCGAGGAGCTTTTCGGCGCGGTGGCCCAGTCATTCTCTACCGGAGAGGATTTCCAGCTTGTAGAAAACGACATCATCGGCATGCCGAGCGAAGTCCTGGAAGGGAATTTCAAGATATTCATCGGCAAGAAAAGTGCGCTCCATGCCATTGACGTGGCATTCAATCATCTGAAAATCGGGATAGTGAAAAAATATTTCACTCCGGAAGTCCTTGCCAAGGCCGTTCTGACTCCGTCGGAAATGGAAAACGGTGTCGCCCTGATCGATTTCGGCGGAGGCGTCACTTCTGTTTCCATATATTACGGAAGCATCATGAGGCATTATGCCTCGATTCCGTTCGGAGGCATCTCGATAACCTCTGACATCAGGAGCGAGTGCATGATTTCCGATTCTCTGGCCGAAAACATCAAACTCGCATACGGAGCGTGTATGCCTGACAAGCTGCAGAATCTCAGCGAAAAGGTGATACAGATAAGCAGCAGCGACGGCAACAGTCCTACAAAACAGCTTCCTGTAAAATACCTGTCGGAGACCATCACCTACAGAGTGCGGGAAATCATGGATGCCATCCTGTACGAGATAGAAAAAAGCGGATTTGCCGACAGTCTCCGGAACGGCATCGTACTTACCGGAGGAGTCGCCAATCTGGCCAACTGCGCCAATTTCATCAAGGAAATCTCCGGATACAGCGTCAGGACGGGATATCCGAGGGCACTGTTTTCCGCAACCGGTTGCGAAGGGGTGAAGGAAACGGATGCAGCCGTCACCATAGGTCTTGTGCTGGCGGCGAAATCCGACAGGATCCCGGAATGCATACAGGGAGAAAACATGGTAGCTATCGGAAAGGAAGTCATATTCGACGGCGACGGTTATACCGAAAAGACTCCGGATGGCGATGATGCAGCCGGAACAGGCGTAAATGACGGGCCGATGCAGCCTGATAAGACCCGGGAAGTTCCGGAAACCGGGCCTAAGGATCCGGAAATCTGGCCGCAGGGTGAAATCCCCGAGTCGGACCCTGAAACCAAAAAGAAACCGAAAAAAACGAAGGAACCTAAAGAGCACAAGGAACCGAGGAAAATAAAATGGATCGACAAGATCAAGGATCTTTTCGAGGATCTGAACAATGAAAACGTTTAAAATTCCATCGACATGAGTGACATATTACCTACTGACTGGGCTCCGGGACATTCCATCATCAAGGTAATCGGAGTAGGCGGAGGCGGCTGCAATGCAGTGACCTACATGTACAACCAGAAAATAGAAGGCTGCGATTTCATCGTATGCAACACTGACTCGCAGGCCCTCCAGAAGAGCCCCGTCCCGACCAAGCTCCAGCTCGGCGAGGGTCTGGGCGCAGGATGCGATCCTGTAAAGGGGCGAAATGCCGCCCTGCAGGCCCAGGACAAGATTACGTCCGCCATCATAGATTCAGGAACACAGATGCTGTTCATCACCGCAGGCATGGGAGGCGGAACAGGCACAGGAGCAGCCCCTGTCATAGCCGACATGGCCAAGAAAAAGGATATCCTCACTGTCGCCGTAGTGACACTCCCCTTCCATAATGAAGGGAACGAGTCATTGTCGAAAGCCATAGACGGAATACACGAACTCGAGAAATGCGTTGACAGCCTGCTGATTATCAATAACGAGAAACTGTATGAATGCTACGGGGACCTGCTCATTCACGACGCTTTTCCCAAAGCCGACGAAATCCTTGCGACTGCAGTCAGAGGCGTGATCGAGATAATCACAACTGCGGGCCATATCAACGTCGATTTCCAGGACGTAAGCACGATGATGAGGAACAGCGGCATGGCTCTGATGGGCTGCGGACACGGAAGCGGCGAAAACAGGATACAGGATGCCATCAAGGGAGCGCTCGAATCCCCTCTGCTGAACGACTTTGACCTGAAAACCGCCAAAAACGTGCTTATCAACATCACGGTCGGCAAAAACGACAAAGGGCTGTCGATGAAAGAGCTTGACTCCATCAACGGAATGATCAACGAATACACCGGCAATGCAAACAATTTCAAGCGCGGCATCGTCCTCGACGAGAATCCCGAAACCGGTGACAGGATAAGCATCACGGTCATAGCCACAGGTTTCAAGATGAACATGCTCAGCAATATCACGGATATGAATCTCGGGAATCTGATCATGATAAGCGACGACTTTGTCTATGACAGGAGGGCGGCACAGACCGGAGGCGAGATAGAGCTTATGGACACACCCGTCTGCACGAACATAAAAATAGGATACAACGACAGCAGCAACGTCAGGAAATTCCACTTCCGCGACGGTGAAGTTCCTGTCCTGATAGTGAAGGAGGGCCAGAGCATAAGCGCACTCGAATCCGTACCGGCAATAAGAAGGGCGCTGAAAAAAGAAAATTAATGTATCTTTGCGGTCTGTTTACCGGTTATCAAGAAAATATTATGGACAGAAAGACAAGAGTAAGGTTTGCACCGTCGCCTACAGGCCCTCTCCACATGGGAGGAGTCAGGACGGCGCTGTACAACTATCTGTATGCAAAGCAGAACGGAGGAGATTTTATCATAAGAATCGAGGACACCGACTCCCACAGGTTCGTTCCGGGAGCGGAACAGTATATCATTGAAGCCCTCAACTGGTGCGGGATCATTCCGGACGAAGGAGTGGACAGTGACGGACATGTGGTGGAGACACCTTCGGAGAAACATCCGCATGCCCCTTACAGGCAGTCCCAAAGACGCAGCATATACAGGAAATATGCAGAAGAACTGGTCGAAAAAGGATTTGCATACTATGCTTTCGACACTGCGGAGGAACTGGCTGCCAAAAGAGAAGAGATGGAAGCCGGGAAAGAGACTTTCATATACAATCACATCACGAGAAAATCCCTGAGGAATTCGCTTTCCATGCCGGAAAGCGAATGGAGACCTCTTCTTGATACGCATACCGACTGGACCATCCGGTTCAAGATGCCCGAGAACAGGGTCGTAAAAATGGATGACCTTATCAGGGGGCATATCGAAGTGAACACCGACACCCTCGATGACAAGGTGCTCTGGAAAAGGGCCGACGAACTTCCGACATATCATCTTGCCAATATCGTTGACGACCACCTCATGGAAATCACCGAGGTGATACGCGGCGAAGAGTGGCTTCCATCGCTTCCGCTGCACTATCTGCTCTACGAAGCCTTCGGCTGGCAGGACAGCCGGCCGCGGTTCGCCCATCTTTCCCTGCTTCTGAAGCCCGACGGGAAAGGCAAGCTCAGCAAGAGGGACGGCGACAGGCTCGGCTTCCCGGTATTCCCTCTGAAATGGACGAATGCCGAGGGAGAAGTATCGAGAGGCTATCGCGAAGACGGATATTTTCCTGAAGCATTCGTGAACATGCTTGCAATGCTCGGATGGAATCCTGGCGACGACAGGGAACTGTTCACAATGACTGAACTCATAGAGGCATTCTCACTGGAGCGTGTGATCAAGTCAGGCGCCAGATTCAATCCTGACAAGGCCAAATGGTACAACAAGGAATATCTGCGCACGAAGTCCGATGAAGAACTGACGGAACTTTTCATCCCTGTCTTGGAGAATCACGGCATTCAGGTAGTAGGATGCGCGAAGTGCGCCCTGACTGCCGGTGCGGAAGTGACTGCTCAGGGAGCCGATTTCAAAAACCGCATCTTCACCAAGGACTATGTCCGCAGGATCGTCTCACTGATCAAGGAAAGGGCTGTTTTCGTGGCTGATTTCTGGGATATCGCCTCTTATCTTTTCACGGCTCCCGAATCCTATGCCGAAAAGGATGCGGCCAAATTCTGGAAAGAAGAAAACTATTCCCTCGCACTGAAAGTCGCCGATTTCATACTGGACTTCAAGGGAGAATTTACGAAAGCTGCCCTGGAAGGTCCTCTGGAAGAATATATCCGCGGCAATGATTGGCCTATGGGCAAGGTAATGAACTGCCTGAGGCTCGCCCTTGTAGGTGCATCCAGCGGTCTTGGGATAGCTGACATCGTGACCCTTATCGGAAAAGACGAGTTCTCCCGCAGGATCGACAGAATTACCGGGACTCTCGGATCCGGGAAATAACCGGGCGATTCAGATTCTTTTCAGTTTTGTACGTTAGTTTTGCGCTGTCGAATTTTAAATATACGGATTATGAGAAAATTATTTTTATTCATTACGGCAATCGCCGCGAGTCTGGCAGTTCTCCAGAGCTGTGAGGAAAGAACCATCAAATTCGAAAAACTCCCTGCCCAGGCGCAGGCTTTCATCCAGCAGTATTTCCCGACATCGGATGTGATTCTTGCCGAGATGGAAAAAGACGACGGCAAGAAGGAATACAAGGTAAAGCTCGGCAACGGCACTGAACTGGATTTCAATGCTGACGGAGAGTGGACAAGTGTAGACTGCGAATTTTCCATCCTCCCTGACGGTATTCTTCTGCCTGCCATGTCGGAATATATTTCAACGAATTTTCCGGAGGGAAAGGTTTACAAGATAGAAAAGGAACTCGGCGGTTACGAAGTCGGAATAACAATGACTGCCGGGGCAGCAGGAGCTACACCGGATATCGAACTTATTTTCGACACTGCAGGCAATTTCATCCGATAATCCGGACATTCCGTCCCGGTCTGCCGGTTATTCCGGCCGGAGCGGTTGCTTCCCGAAATCAGCAACGATAAAAGGCACTTTTACAAATTCCGTATCCGGGAATTTCCCGGACAACAGATTTTTCACATACCTTTCAGTATCCTGCCGTATGATTTCATCGTCATCGGCAGGATACATGTTATACAGGACTGCATGAAGCCGAATGTTCCTGTGACACACGGCCTCGAGACTGAGCAGAAGGTGGTTTATGCTTCCCAGCCTGCCGGAAGTGACGAAAACAAGAGGATAGCCCTTCCGTGCGACATAATCTATCGTCAGGAAGTTCCTCGTCAGCGGCACCATCAGGCCGCCTGCACCCTCGATCAGGACTGCATCGTAAGTCTCGGAAAGCCGGTCAGTCGCTCCGGCAATCCTGTCAAAATCAATCGGACGCCCGTCTATTTCCGCTGCAAGATGCGGAGAGCATGGATAGCTGAAAATTTCGGGCATGGTAAGCCCGGCCATGTCTTCAGGCAGCATTCCGCAGCCCATTATTTTCCTGTGAAGCTCTATATCCTCCGACGTACCGGTATTGCCGGTCTGTACAAGTTTCTGGGTTATTGTCCTTACTCCTCGGTCATTCCATAATTTTGCCAGGTACCCTGTCGCATAACTTTTCCCTATACCGGTATCTATGCCGCTTACAAAATATACATTGTCTTTTCCCATTACGTTTCTTTCTAAAGTTCCCTTACGATTTTCACCAGCGCGGATGTCAGCCGTCCAAGCTGTTCAGGGCTGATTATGTATGGCGGCATAATATATACAAGCCGTCCGAAAGGCCGCACCCAGACTCCTTCTTCCACAAAACGTTTCTGCATGTATGCCATATCTACAGGCTCCCTGACTTCTATGACGCCAATAGCTCCGAGGACGCGGACATCGTTTACTGCAGGCAGGCCTGCAGCAGGTGCAAGTTCTTCCTTCAGCTGCTTCTCTATCTGTCGCACCCTGGCCTGCCAGTCGTAACTCAAAAGCAGCCCGACAGATGCTTTCGCCACTGCACACGCGAGCGGATTTCCCATAAAAGTGGGGCCGTGCATGAAAGAATGCGGAGGATTGGCGGAAATCCCGTCTGCGACTTTATCCGAAGCAAGAACGGCAGAGAAGGTCATGTATCCTCCCGTCAACGCCTTGCCTATGCACATTATGTCAGGTTCCACTCCGGCATGTTCCCATGCAAAAAGTTTCCCTGTACGGCCGAAGCCTGTCGCTATTTCATCGAAGATCAACAGGATGCCGTTTTCACGGCACAATTTTGCCGCTTCCCTCAGGTACTCCTGATGATAGAACCTCATTCCTCCCGCACCCTGGACTACAGGTTCCAGAATAAGTGCGGCAAGTTCTTCATGATGTGTCCGGATGACTTCCTGCAGAGGCCCGATGTCCCCGGGATTCCACTCGCCGCCGAAGCGCGACGATGGAGAGGGCACGAAAAAACGCACCGGAAGCGAGCTCCCGAAAAGGCTGTGCATCCCTGTCACCGGATCGCAGACGGACATCGCATTCCATGTATCTCCGTGATAGCCGCTGCGTATGGTCACGAAATTGGATTTCTTCGCATGCCCTGTCGAATACTGATACTGCACGGCCATCTTCATGGCCACTTCCACCGCCACGGATCCGCTGTCGGCATAAAAGATCTTGTTCATGGAAGGCGGGGCGATTTCAAGCAGAAGTTTCCCGAGCTCTATTGCCGGATCATGTGTAAGCCCTCCGAACATGACATGAGACATTCTGTCTATCTGCATCCTGGCAGCGGCATTAAGTACGGGATGATTATATCCATGAATGGCGCACCACCACGACGACATCCCGTCAATCAGTCTCGTTCCGTCTTCCAACACTATCTCGCACCCTTGCGCGGAACTGACCTTGTAGACCGGCAAGGGATTCAGTGTCGATGTATAGGGATGCCACAAATGCTCCCTGTCGAACATATCAGTCATAAAAAACATATTTGCCTCCAAATATACGCCAAGAAATAAAATTATTTTGACATTCCGATAATAAATCTTAACTTTGCATCCGCTTTCGGCGGCAACGGACACAGTCCCCGATAAGGATTATATCCGAAACCCCGGACAAGGTCCGGTCCGGTAGCTCAGCTGGATAGAGCAACAGCCTTCTAAGCTGTGGGTCTTGGGTTCGAATCCCAACCGGATCACAATGACAAAAGGTTAATTCAGTGAATGATACTGAGTTAACCTTTATTAGTATCAGAAAATTGCCGACTTTTTGCCGATTTATGCTCCTTTTTATTGAAAATACCCGACCGGACATCGCGCCCGAACGGGTATTATAAGAAACATTATTGCCGTATGGCAATGGTGCAAAGATAGTCATTTTTACCTATCTGCCAAAAGTGTTTGTCAGGCGGTGTTACATCTTCTTGAAATTTTCACTCAGCATTGTATCCGCCATAATATCCGATATTAAACTCCATAATGCAGTATCTAATTCAGAGTAAAGGTTGCAAAATTGCTCCGTTATCCTGTCCACCTGTTCACTGCCCCAATACGATTCCATCACGTTGAGGATATCAGAATAAGCATCGGACAGCCTGGCACGGCACTGTATCAGTGTCCGCGTCCCGTCACTGAGTTCGATACGCTCCGCGTTGGTTTGTGCGGTCTTGCTGTTGAGGACTGATTTAAGCCCGTAGGCGTTTGCCTGCTCCTGCTGGCTGGTGTAGTTGGTCGTGTTCATAACTTTGTGAATTTAGGAAATAAAAATGCCCTCTGTACAGATGTCCTCGGTCATTAGAGTAACCGTGCAGCCATTTCCGGTACTGCCAAATAAGTGTCTATTACAGCCGCATTTAGGACGGCTGCTCTAATGTTTAGGAACGGCAATGATATGTATTTATTTTCTCATTTTATCCCTTTGCTTTCTCTTTTGTTCAAAAAGCATTATATTTGTACCGATTTAAGTACATCAAGAGTACGGCACTATGAAAACAGTGAATTTTACAGAACTTAGAAAACACCTGCGTTCTTATCTTGACGGGGTGATAAACGACACCGACACGGTGGTAATAAGCCGGGAAAACGGCACAGCCGCCGTCATTATCTCCATGGATGAGTATAACGCAATAAAAGAAACGGAATATATCATGCAATCCCCGGCAACAATAGAAGCGATACGGCGTGCCGCTGACGAGCTGGACAGTGGGGAATCCGTCAGACAGAAAGACGGGGAAACGATTGAGGAATTTCTGGAGCGCATCTGATATGTACCGTTTAGTCTTTTCAATGCAGGCAAAATC
>CALUQM010000004.1 GCA_944322925.1 uncultured Bacteroidales bacterium | reverse complement strand
AATCAAAATTCCGTTTCAACTGATGAATATCCTAACTTATTTAGTATGAGTTAGTTTAAACGGGACAGTAGTGATTTCGACAGAGAAATCACAAAGGGAATGTTTAGTTTGGTTAAGGTCATTAAACCTTGATGAATTGGATTTATCTCCGATAATAGGATCAGAGGTGCTACGAGGTTGAAATCAACTGCAAACCAAGAAGATTGGTTGATATCATCCGATATTACACACATTTTTTAATTCTTGTATCTCAGTCTTTAAAGTCGCGTCTGACAATTTGGAATAATTTAAAGAAATGGAAATCTGCAATAGTTCAATTTTAAGATATATCGGAAGAACGAAATCAGATATTTTATGGATTTTAAGGTATGATGTTATAGAATTGATGGCAAAATAAGCTGTCGAATACAGGACACTACTATTGTTTATTTCCAATTTGACAAGTTCCAAAGCATAACGAATAGCATTACTTATATAAATGTTCCTGTTATATTTCAGATCTCTGATTTGCGATTGTAAAGATTGTATCTGAAACTCATTATGATAAGAATTATTGGAAGAATATCTTTTATTAATATTCAATAACTTCAATTCCAATTCCTTTTGGGAAATTTGCGATTGATAATTTCTTGCAAGCATCAGTTCATTGGAAGAACTCTGATAAAGCATGTTACCTGTTGACATCACTCCTCCTTTTTTGTATCGTCATTTTCTTCATGCTCAGAACTCAGATGCTGCACTTTATTCAGGAATGAACTATGTATAATCAAGTCATTAAATTCCTGCTGAATGGAATTGAATTCTCTGGATTTGTCTTCCAACAGAGCGTTTGTTCTATTCTTGAAATCATCTAATATCGCTGCACTTTGTCGATCAAAATATTCTTTAGATGAATTCAGGCTGGATATTACATTTTGATATATGAGTTCGCTATCTTCATTTTTTTTGCTAATCGTCTTCACGGATTCTAATATTTTCGTTTCTTGCATCGATATAAACGATACAATTTTCGATTCAGTCTCACTCAATAATGAATCGCCCTTACCCCGCATCTCTGACACTAACTGTTCTCCTGTTTTCTTTATGCGCTTTATTTCATTGACACTATCATGTCCTTGCTTTATCAACTCATCCATCTTATATATCGAATAAAAGCTGAAAACTAAAAACAGAATAGTTAAAACAGCTGCCCAGATTGTAATATTATTATACTCATGATCGATTCTATTCAGATGTATATCAAGCATTGCTTTTGTCTGTCCTCTCAATAACTCGTGTTCAGAAGTCAAACGTAAGGAATCACGCAGTAATTTTCCATCGTACTTATTATGTAATGATTCCATTTCATCGTAATGATTGCTTAGTAATGATGCCAATGCTTTATATTGATTTGATGACAAATCGACGGAGCCTAATAATGTATCAAGCAGGGCTGTATCATTAATGATACGTGACTTAACAATAACATCTTTATTATATTCGGTCCAATCCCGGTATAAACTGTCTACTATTTCTATATGTTTGGCGTAACAATCAGCTATATCTTCTTGAGATTGTCGCAATGAATGACATGAATATGACAAATAAACGATAAACAATAAAATAAAAACTGATATGACACATATAAATGCTGTGCTGTATTTCGTACGCATTATTTTAGCAATTACCTTTTTCTTTCTGTAATCGTTCATGGCATCATACAATCCGTAAGTTCGCTATGTAATCAAAGCCGATACAATCACTTCCTCCACACACCCTCAATGACAGCAAGCATTTTATCGGCCAATACTTTCCTGTCGAAATCCGCCGCAAGTTTTCTGCAGCCTTGCCTGCACTGTTCATAAAGGGAGGAATCAGACATCAGGCTGTAAAGTTTTTCCATAAAATCCTCTTCATTTTCCGGTTCGAAACACAGGCCTGCTCCGTATGACTCGATAATATCCTTCGCCTCTCCCCCGACACCCATGAGAATAGGGATTTCCATTGCCGCGTTCTCGAAAATCTTGGACGGGATGACTGTCAGGAAAAGATCAGATTTCTTGAGATTAATCAAAGAAACGTCCAGGACTGAAATATAACGTTTGACCTCCGATTTAGGGACAGGATCAAGCATGGTGACGTTTGACAAATTCAAGCTGTCTTTCAGTTTCAGAAGATTGTCTTTCTCGGCACCGGATCCTATAAGAAGAAAATGATAATCATTCTTTCCGTCCATCTTCTTGGCACATTGGAGAATAAAATCGAGTTTGTGCGCCATACCATGTGTTCCGATATAACCGATTACCTTCTTGCCCTGCAGTCCAAGTTTTGCAATGATTCCCCCGTCTTTCGGCTCGGGCATGAAAAGACTCCTGTCAACTCCGTTCTTGACAACTGAAATCTTATTTTCATCTACTCCGCGCGATATCAGTTTTTTCCTGAAAGAATCCGTAACAACGACGATTTTTTTTGCGGAACGATAGCATCTCATCTCCTGCCGTTCAAAATACCGGATAAAAATGTTGTCGTTCATCGCTCCTACAGTCTTGATGGATTCCGGCCACAGATCCCTGACCTCCATTATCCACGGCAACCGTTTCCAGAAAGCCAGAGTCCGCCCGCTCAACGCCGTAAAGAATTGAGGCGATGTGGCGACTATCACATCCGCCTTCTGGAACAAGCCGGCAAAAAACGAAGTTACTGAATAGCTGATGTAATCAAGGGTTCTCTTGACAAAACCTTTGTTTGCCGTGATATATGACCACACGCGGATGACCTTTATTCCATCCATCATCTCTTTCTGGTACAGTTTGTTCCTGTATCCTGGATATACTTTCCCCTGTGGAAAATTAGGAGCGCACGTAATCACCGTAACATCATGTCCTTTGGATATCCATTCTTTAGCATGGTCGTATGTCCGTGACGCCGGAGCATTGACCTCGGGCGGGAAATTATCTGTCAGAAAAAGTATTTTCATGGTATTTCGATTTTATATTTCATTTCGTGTTTGAAGTGCATCACGGCAATCTTAACCGGTTTGAACCTATTGTATTCTGTCGATATCTCTCCATCGAGAATTTCGGCTCTATCTGCACCGGAAAACCTAATCACTGCCCTATTCGTAATTATCGAATCCTTTGTTATCGACAAAATTTCAACATCAGGAGCGAAATGCAGAAAATTCTTGCAATCATGCGTTCCTGCAACCTTATCCGAAACAGTAAAACCGCCATTCTCAATACTGAACCGCCGAGTGTGAATGGCGGACCGTCCGAAACCATCATGCGAAGCGGCAATGCCATCATGCGACTCTTCAGAAATCATGACATCAGCCCTGTTGCCAACCCTGAAACCTCCCCAGACTTCGCTTGAATTGCGGTCATTCACTGTCACCGCGTTGTGTGCAGAAGTTGAACGCTCATACTGCCTTCGAGAAGTTTTGTTATATGTCGAAATTCCAGTATCGACAATAAACGGGACTCCTCCGATTCTTAGTTCGTAATTGAAAGTATCCGCATGAGAATGTCCAGGCTGATAAGATGCTGTCATACCGCCGACATCGACAATCGCCTCAAAGCTGACGCAAGAATACTTCCGGTAACCGCATTCTTTCATTGTCCGGGCATGCCATTCCAATCCAAGCCTCACGGCATAATCGAAAATCGGCCGAGGTTCAAGCGCTATGCCAACCGCACTGTCATTGAACAACGGAATCTCGCCGCCTGACCATATTATGGATGACAAATGCCCAAGCATCATGGAGGCCTTGTTTTCCAGGAACAAAGTCATTTCTGCCTGTCCCTCGAATACCGGATTATTGTACGCAACATTATAGCAATCGAGGAGCCGGTCCAAGAGTATACAATGATACATGGGCGACTGTTCATAATGCGCACCATCAGGCAATATCTGTTCGTCAAGTTGCTGCCTGAGCAGTTCTGAAGCTTTGCGATACATTTTCCCGTCGCGAAAATATACGGAAGCTATAAAAAGCGAATACGCGTCCTCCAGCAAATGATTCCCGAGCAGATGATACTCCAATTTCCGCTCAAGCAGCCTGTACTGCGAGTACAGCGAATCATTCCATAACCGGAGCCTGTCCCGGCAGATGGCTTCGTAATGAATGGAAATAAACTTGATCCAATTGATGCCGCGCAAAGCAATCGGATACGGGTCCAGTCCGGCTTTATTGTCCGGTAGGTCCGTGATAAATCGGTCAATCCACTGTGCCCCTGTCTCAAATGTCATATCCTCCTGCAGCAGCCAGTCCATATAATTCAGATTGTAAGTCCACAAGGGACCATGGCCAGCAAAATTCCAGCCTTGAAATGAGTCGGAAATATTCAAAAAAGAAAAAAACTTCGAATCAGAGTCAAAACTTGGAGATTTATCCTGCAAGCTGGATAATCGCAAAGGAGAGACCGTTTGTGTCAAAGGATATTTTCGAAAAGCAGGATTAAATAGCCTGTGACACACCTGAGCGACTATCTGAGTAAATGTTAAATACCTGATTGTTTTTATCAGCAATTTAATATCCACGATTATTACTGTTTATTTACCAAAAGATTGATTTTGCCAGAAACTGTCCTTATCGGCATGTCTATCTGTTCGAACGAAAACTGAACTTTCACATTGCTGCCATCAAACATTTGTTCCGGATTGTCAATTTTTACGCCGTCCTTAGCAACAAAATATATTATTGCCTTACCATTTCCGTTCTGAGCAATCTGGATATGACTGCATACATCGAACAACTCATGGTGTCGTCCCATGATTAAGCCGGTAAGAGATATTTTCCTCATATCTTCATCCAGTATATACTGACCGCTTCGGCCTTCGAAAATATTAAATGAAGTCATGATTTCTCCTTGACAAACCGGGTTATCAATAATATCTTTCGTATTATACCGGATCAATGGTGAAGCTTGATTGTAATATGATGTCCCGATCAAATCAAAATGCCCGTCACCGTTTGCTATAGCTTCAGTGTAGCCGTATGTCTGGAAAGGTACGAATTTAAATTTTTCTTTTGTTTCATATGCCATCACACATCTTTCGGTATGGCCATAAAATGATTGGGACGGAATCCCGAAAACAGTTTCAATTTTATTACGATAAAATGGATATGGATATTCTGATGTAAGAAAAGCACCCTTTAATGATTTTTTTAATATGTCCAATAATTCCTGATCTTCAATACAATATTGGGCGAATTCGGCAAGAACACTCGGATATCCATGCAAGTAATAACAGTGACAGTGTTTCAATTTCGTTTTCAGCAACGAAGCTGTTTCTGAAAAAGGTTTATACATGTCCAAGCTGATCGTATGCCTGGCAAATTCATAGTCAACACCATTTTTCACACAACTCCTTCCTGCTATATATAATTTAAGATCAGAGGGCTTGTAGCCTAACATGGCCCACATCGTGTGAATATGAGCCCACTCGTTTCCGATTGAGGACGGCTGTACATAAAATGACAACGTAATACCCGATGATCCTCCGGTATTGACTCTAAATTTGGGAACAGACTCATTACTTCTTAATGAGATATCATAATCTATCAAGGTTGACTTTTCAATTACGGGAATACGCTTAATATCATCGAATGTAGATAACTGTGTAGAAAAAAAATTCTTTTTTTTATAATAATCCTTATAGAAAGGTATCTGATTTTCAGCATATTCGACTATAGCTTTCATCTTTTTAAAAATAAAAGCCTGTTTCTCGGCTACTGACAGATTATTGTATAATGATATTTCTTTCATTCTTTGCCGATACACTTTCCCGACAATCGGACGGCATGAATATGGAATAAATGACAATAACTGTCCTACCCAAATAGGAAGCTGAATATCATTAGCTTTTAATTTCTGTATAAAATCAGTGACGATCATAAACTTTGGCAACTATTTTCTTTAATATTCCAAATAACTTTTTATTCCCGACCAAACAATCTATTAATTTACCTCTTGATTTAACCCATGCTTTCTTTAAGTTGTACCCCAAATAAGAATCTTCATAATCCATAATCGGCAACGCTTTCCTTTGAACGCGTTTTTTAGTAAAAAACTTTTTATATTCTGCAGCAGTCAAATCGTTCAGGCAAGATTTTGCAATTCCGGGCATTGCTGTTTTATATGTAACTGTATGATATGCCGGATTATACTCAAATACATGAATAATAAACTTTCCTTCCGCAGTTATTTCGACTGCTAATTCCTCATAAGAAAATTGAGGAAAACTCAATTTTCCTTTCATATAAGTACCTTGTCGGAATGCAAAATTTCCCAAACCGTAAATAATCGGTCTGTTCCTGTATATTTCTATCGGCTGAACTCTATGAGCATGACAACCTAACACAGAGTAAAAACCAAAATCGATTAATTTATGAGCAATTTCTCTGTCTAATGGCTGAGGATAAAGTTCCAGTTCATAATTCCAGTGCAAGAAAGCTATTAATCTTTTATTCGGGAACCTTTCACAGAGTTCTTTTGCCTGTCTGATTACATTTTTCTTCGTATATGGATTTACGCCCTCTTCAGATTCAGAAGCATAAATACATTTAATAAAATCCCAGCCAAAAGCTACGACGGCATATTCAACTTCATCGGATGTAATAAGTATCGGTTTCGAAGCAGTTTCAAAGTTCAAGCCGGCACCGACATAACGTATGTTTAATTTTTCAAGATTTTTCTGAGTCTGAAAAATCTCCGCAGCATCTTTGATATGATTATTTGCAATTCCGAATGCTTTAAAATTTATTTTAGTCTTCAAATCTTGCAAAGCTTCGAAAGAATTAAACACAATTCTTCTATTTTGCAAATCATGATTTTGGGCATAATGATCATCGACTAATGAACCTTCTAAATTACCGAACCAATCTTTTTGGCATAAATCTTCAGGGACATTAATAAAATGGACTCCATCTACAAACGGAATAGCAATATCTCCACAAAATATCATCTTTAATTCAGCATTAAATCTGTAACTCTTTTATTAACTGAATCTGAATTAAATCTTGCATTAAATACGATATCAGTCTCTTTGCTAAACTTATCATATTCAGATTGAGTTATTCTCAAGATAGCATTCAGCAGGGCTTGTTCATCTTTTATCGGGACCAGGATTCCATTCACATTATCTTCAATTAATTCAGGTATAGCACCCCATAAAGTTGAAATTACGGGCATTCCAATAGATTGCGCTTCTATTATTATACCCGGATATCCTTCACCAATCCAGTAAGTAGGCAAAATAAGGATATTATATTCAGACAATGTTTTAATTACATCTTTTGATTTAATTACGCCCTTATATTCTGCCCTGAACTTCTTGAAATATTCTTCTGAATATTTGGCCTCCATAATAGGACCATAAATATCAATTGTATATTCTTGCGGTAAAACATTTGACAAGCGGAGCAAATAATCAACACCTTTACTCTCTTTGATTTGAGATACGAAAACAAAGCGCTTGTCATAATTCTGTCCTACATGATCAGCATTAGGCTCTCTTATATTTGGAAACCAATTTGCATCGTATCCGTTATCTTTGAAGTATTGTATTATTTCTTTTGTTTCAAAAAAAGATACTTTTGTTTGTTTCAAACACCTGAAAATAAAAGGCTTCAAATATTTCTTTGATTCGATAAATTTATGAATATTTCCTGCAAACATCCTTATCACAACCTCTTTGCGCAATATTTTGGACCAAAATACAAAGTAAGGTAGCATAATCATAAATCCAGATTTTGATGAGATATTCACCATAATTACGTCACAATGACCTATGTGTTTGAAAAACAAAAAGATCATTGACATCATGTTCCTTATGCCACTGAGTTTTCCATAGTACCTGTTGGTTGATATAAATTCATAAGGAACATGATGGCTGGAACAATAATCCAAATAATTGTCCATCAAAATCGTTGTTCCGCCTATTCTGGGATTGTCTGTGTCCTGATATGACTTTCCTCCTATTATCAATAGTTTCTTATTCATTTTGCTATTACTATAAGCGTATCAATGAAAATCTCTTGGATTAATATTGGTTTTTATAACCTTGGCAGGAATACCGACAACTATTGAATTCTCCGGAACATCTTTTAAGACAACCGCGCCAGCTCCTATTACCGAATTGTTGCCGACTGTTATCGGACCCAAAATTTTCGCCCCGGCACCGATATAAACATTATCACCGATTTTAGGCACCTCATAATGTTTGGATCTTCCTCCAATTGTAACACACTGCCCTATAACGCAGTTCTTCCCGATAGCAGCCCTTGCATGAATGACCACCGCAATTCCTCCATACGCGAATTTAGTACCCCCCCCCATTGTACAACTTGCCGGCACTGATGAATTAAATAATAAATATTGTATATAGTATATAATCTTAGGCAAAAGTGGTATATGATGTCTGAATAGCCAATTTGCCAGACGGTACCAATGAATCAACATATTTAAATATTTTTTATTTATACACACCAATAATTTTCTTAAAAACAAGCATCTTATACTTTATTGATTGGAACAAGTTTTTAATATCAACTCTGATTAACTCCTCTAACTTCAACCTTTTATCTATATTTCTTTTAAAACAGAGAGGTAACGAATAATTCACATCCAACTCAATTATCCGATCAAATAAAAATTGATATGATTTGTCTTTATATAATTTCACCGGCGTGATACTTCTTTTCTGAAAGTGGATATATGCTCTCTCTTCTTTGAAAATTTTACCATTGCTGTCATAATATCGATAAATATGCCCATTATCTATTATGAAACATTGATTATCGTAGTTCTTAAAATTGAAAACTTCTATATTGTTCTGTAATTTTCGCCATTTGATATCGAAACAAATTTCATCATGGTATATATTGAGGCCTTGTTCCTCTGCCAATTTCCATGTTCCACCTTTCTCATCAAACCCACAACTTATATTTGAAGAAAAAACAAGATTATAATTCAATCCTGAATAATCTTTTTTATAAAATTCTGCGACTTCAGGCGTATTTTTATATAAAGTCAAATGTCCGTACTTAAAATATCTGTCTCTATTCTGTGCTAATAACGGTAAAACAGTATGTTCCAGATCACCCCAAATAAGGTCGATATCACAGTGGCCCCAAAAATTATACTGCCTAATATATTCTTCAAACAAAACGCCATAAGCAGGCTTGTAGTCACATAATTTATAAGGTCGTTCGAGTTTGGCACTTGTACTGATTCGCGATTTGATCAGATTTCCGATATCTTCAATTCCTTTATTGACAATTTGAATATTTTGAGGGAAGCTTTCAGCATCTATAAAATCATCTGTAACAATTAAGAAATCTATCTTGGAATTCCATGCACAGGAATCGATGAACATGCTAAAATAACTGGGTAATTTACCCATATAGCATACGATTAAAATAAGATCCTTCATTCTTCTATCAATCCTATATATTCGTTAACAAACCTTTCTTTAGATAGCTTGCTTTCTGCGATTTGTCTGCTTGTTTTGGAAAATTCTAAATATTGGATATCTGTAAGAGCAAACAATTTTTCTATTGCTTCGGCAATTGATACCGCCGATAAAGGATCCATTAAATATCCATTGCATCCTGATTTAACATACAATGAATTATCGGAAACATCCGAACAAACTACCGGCAGTCCACATGCTATAGCTTCGCATAAAGCATTAGGTGTACCTTCATATATTGATGGAAGACAAAAAAAATCTGAATGTTGATATTCTATATTCGGAGAATCGGTTTTATGATGGATATGAAAAATATTATCGATAGATAATTCCCTAACTTTTCTATGGCATTGATCGGCATAATCACCAACCGTTTCACCGAACCAATCTACAGTAAAGTCATAATGCCTGTCTTTTAAAATTTTGATTGCATCGATAAATCGTAGCGTATTTTTGCTTGGAATCAATGATGCAAGAACTAACAAACGTGGAGTTTTATTTCTGACTTTTCCTGAAATTGGTTTAAATAATGATAAATCTGTAAAATTCGTAATTGCAATAGACTTAGATGATAATTTGTGATAATTATTTTGTATAAACAAATTCTGAGTATGAGAATTAGAAACGATATGATCAGAATACCTGTACAAAAAAAACTTGATTTTTGCTCTGAAATTTAATTTAGTCGTTATGTTTCTTTCTGATACTATCAATTTATATTTAAAGCCTGTTGCCTTTAACAAACATGCTATTACAGACGGCGTGTCAAGGTATGAAATCACATAATCAGGCGAATAGTCTTTAACGCATTTCCTTATTTTAAATATTCTATGCAACGGTCGTTTTTCATTAATACACTCATAATCGACATTATTATCGAGTAAAAATTGCAGGTAAAAATGAATATTATAATAAGATAGTACCTTTACCGTATAACCTTTGTCCTTTAATAAAACAGCTAATCCAGACAATTGCCGTTGAGCCCCACCATAACCCAAACTATCAACTAAGCAGAGAATTTTTTTCATTTGGTTTATTATTTTACAGCATTTCTAATATAATTCCTCTTTGCAAATTCATTCTTCCCGATAATCAACCCGAGCAGGAAACAGAACATGACATTCATCATGCTCGTGTACCCCATTGAAAATACGGTTTTCAGGAACCAGATTATCAGACAAAGATAGGCAGACAATTTATAAAGGCGGCCAATATTCATCTTTCTTATATACATGAAAGCCAGCACAAACAGCATCAGATAAATTACGACTCCTGCAAGGCCGTTGTCGATCAATAGTTCCAGCCAGTCATTATGCGCATAATTTCCCCACACCGTTATAGTCTGCGCCATACCGTTCCCGAACAGGAATGTAAAAAGGTTCGTATCCGAACTCCAGTGATTCCATAGTGCAACGTATGCTATGGAACGCTGGCCGATTCCTTCGCTTTGTGTTTTTTCTATTCGCGACATCAAATACTCGTTCGATTCTATGCTGTAATATATGAACGTCGCCGCTGCAGCCAATAGTAAAAGGATAGCAAAAACCCGTTTGAACGTAATCTTATGTGACTTTAAATAATAAAACATCATAAAAGCCAACGAAACCATCAGGCATACTATTGCTCCGCGTTTGGCACTGGCAATTATCAAAGCGGACAATATTACGGCAATAACCGCTCCCAATACTTTTTTCTTCTTTATTATGAATGGAATGTATGGAACAGTCGCTACCAGGAAATATCCGGCATTGTTCGTAAACATTTCATTTTCCTCGGCAAGAAGGTCTCTGCTGAAAAAAAATCTCAATATGGAAAGTATGAATATTATAATACCGAACCACCAGACATGCACATCGTCGATATCTTTTTTCCGTACCAAGATGTATGAAATAAAAAAAGACAACACGAAGGCTGAAATTTCCTTGAACTGGCCGAAAGTACTGACAATTCCTATCGCCTCGTTTTTATCTCCTATGACAGTTTTCGGCGACACAAGAAAGGTAATCAATAGAATTGCATAAAACAGGATAAACAGTTTTACGAATGACGGGTTGTCAAGACGCAGTACGGTTTTGAGATAACAGAACAGTCCGATAATTAAGAAAAGGAGTAATACTGTCTGCGATATAATACTTCCGGAAGGGTATAGAATTCCCTGCAGAAAGTATATTACAAACAGGATTAAGGCTATATTCAGAAAATTTATTGTTTTGGCTGACATAATTCAAGGGATTTTCCTATTATTCGGTCATATTGCTCCGGAGATATCCGGCCGAATCCGGAGGCCGGGAAAAATGTCAATTCTCCGAAATAAATTTTGCCGTCAATATTATACAGGTCTACTCTCAAAAACGGAATTCCTGCAGAGAGTTTTTCCGCCAAGACAATCATTTCCTGTATATTATGCGGTATTTCCAGTTTTTTGTCCGGGACAGGAGGCAGGTCAGCCTCTCCGAAAGGCAGCAGTTTTCCGTTTCTGTCATAATAATTGGCATGATGGTCGACAAACCTGTCGAAGTCGATTTTGAAAAATTCGACTCTGCCGTTGAAGCAGAAAAATTTATAGTCTTTCAACTCCCCGCTGCCGTCCTGCATGTATTCCTCGGCAATAATACGTCTTTTCACATTTTTGTAGGGCCACTCTCTCAAATTCCTGTAGATGTCGACAGACAGGGATTTTCCTAACTTTCTCTTCGCTTCGGCAGTATTAAAATGTTCTTTATCATTGCATATCGCCACGCCTCCTCCTCCGCCGCCATGCGTTGTCTTCAAGACAAAACGCTCAGGCAATGCGGAAAAATCTATTTGTCCGAACTTATCCCACACGCCTGTAGTAGGAATAATATACTCTTTTCCGATGATTTGAGCGACATACTCCTTTACTGCATATTTATCCACCATTTGAGTGTATTCAGGCCTTCTGTTGTACAATTTCAGCCACTGGAGTTTCTCATTGAATGTCTGAGGATTCCTCAGATCCAGCGGATACCCCATTTTCAGACGGAACATAAGTTCCAGATATAATTTATCAGGAAAAATAAATGCCAGCCTGTGCAGCAATGCTATTCCCAAAGCTGAATGATTGTTAATCAGATAATCAAAAAATTTCTTTATCCTATTCATTTTTCAGAAGCATTTTTGGAAATTTTCCTGTGCATCATATACAATAACTTATCCCGGTGCGCCTCACACTCCGTCAGATTAAGCAGCGTAAGCCATTTGCTCTCGGATATAAAGGACGGGAAAAGTCCAAGTGAACGCAGTTTTCTGAAATAGCGGTTCGAATACGGTTCATATTGAAGTGCAAGAAACTTATTGCCGGACTCGTAATATGATGCCAATTCTTTTTTCAATTCGGATTTGTCGGATATGATTGCATTGATTTCAGACAAACGTCTGTCAAAAGAAGTCCTGTCTCCCATCATGAAAACTCCGGGTTTTTCATTGCACTGTATATATGGCATTACTTCAAGCGATACTTCGCTGTCGCTGAAATCCAGCATAGCCATATAGCCTTCATTCCATTTCGAATTTCTCATGCTGTTGTCGAAACAGAAATTCCCCAGACCGTAGACAATCGGCCTGCCTTTATAAAATTCATAACCGCTGAAACAATGCTGGTGATGGTTTATCACGGCGTCAGCCCCGGCATCTATAAAGAATCTGTATGTATCCTGCATTCTCAGAGACGGTAACTGGAAATGTTCATGACCGCCATGTACTATGACCATCACATAATCCGCATTTTTCCTGGCGTCCAGAATACTGTAGAATTGACTTACAGGATTCAAAGGGTTTGCTCCGGCTGAACTATCGTCAGCTATCGAGAATTCATGCTCGCAGCAATTGATGATAGCCAATGTCCTGTCATTAAGCTTTTTGTATAGTACACTTCCGGCTGCAGACAAATCCGCACCTGCTCCGATAGTGGAAATACCGGCCTCATTCATAGCAGAAATGGCATCCAGGCAACCGTCTGCACCGTAATCCATAATATGATTGTTCGCCAAGGTCGCGACATTGAAACCAGCGTATGCTATGGCATTCACCGCTTCAATGGGGCTCTGGAGATTCGGCCCGTTTTTCGGAATTGGAGTGTACTTTTTATCTGCAAGCAATACAGGATTTTCATAATTGACTATTGCGACATCGGCATTTCCGACAATGTCTTTCACATCATCGAACAGTTCTCCGTATGCTTTCTTTTTCAATATTTCTTTCAGACGGTTTCCATACGCGTAATCGCCAGCTACAAGAACCTTCATTTCCTCACAATATTTTTCAGTCCCATAAGTATCTTACGGTCTTCCTTAAACAGCATGACAATAAAAAGATAAACTGCGCAGCATAAAATCGCATAACAGATTTCCACAGCGACATTTCCCTTTTCAGGAAGGATATAATACAAGACTATCATCGCTACCGAAGCCAATACCGATGACTTGATATTGTTCAGCATGGATAATGGCGATATCCGACAAAGCCAATACAATATGGCGAGATTGACGACAATCAGTGTCAGTCTCACAAGAGCCCTCATCTCGCAAAGAAAATCGAAGCCGTAATTTATCGCCCATAAGACTGTCGGAACAAGACATAAAATATGCAGGACCTGAGACAGAACTGACAGTTTAGGCCTCCCTTTTGCCCTGTATACTTCGCTGCAATAATGGGACAGGACGATTGTAACACTGCCCGTAAGGCCCCAGAGACCGATAAAGTTGGCTGCCTCCAGCCATTGGTGCCCGAGCAGAATATCAGTTATAAGGTCACTGAACAGGAATATTCCTACGCCCAACGGGATAACAAGCAGCCCGACTGTCTTCTGGAAGCGGAAAAACAGACGGCGGAATTCGCTTTCGTTATCCTGAAGTCTCGACAATGCCGAAAAGAGGACAGGAGTCGTGGCCGCCGTTATCAGCGACATGATCTGACCGACAGTTGACATCGAAGTCCGGTATATTCCCAGATAATGTTCATTCAGGAGTTTTCCTACGATAAACAGATCGATATAGCTTGTCAGCCAGATACTTATCGCCTCTATCATCGACCAGAAGCTGAAGGAAAACATGCCTTTGAATATCGTCCAGTCATAGAACAGCCGCGGCTTCCACTCTGACTTGAGGGTAAGGATTATTGCATTCGACGCGTTCAGGGCGATCATTCCGATAATCAAGGCCCAGTAGCTCCGCGTAAAAAACGCAAGAGGGATGGTTACCACTATCGGAATAAGTATTCCGATGATTCTGACGAAAAACAGTGTCTTGAAATCGAATTTCCGCTTGAACAATGCCATCTGAATGCTTGAAAATGCTGCAAGCGGAATACATACGCATGAAATCGCGATGACATTCCCTCGTCCGGGATTTCCTACAAGTTCGGCTATCTGGCTGCTGAAAAGGACTATAATGAGCCAGATAAGGACAGACATTGCAAAGTTGGACCAGAATGCTACAGTAGTAGTATCCTTCAGTTCCTTGTCGGATGAGAATTTCCTCTGTATAATGTACTTCTGGAATCCGGCGTCGGTGAAGATCTCGGAAAAACTTATGACCATTGTAGCCGTCACCAGTACCCCGAAATCTGCAGGAGTCAGAAGCCGGGCAAGAACCATTGTCGTAATCGGAGATACCAGTTTGGCGGCTATCTCCGTAACGGTCGACCACTTGGTGGCTGATACTACTTTACTGTTTATATCAGACATTAAACTATCCTATCAAATTTCTGCCGGTGCTTGTCCTCCGCATCAGGTATGTCAGAAGATACGAACCTGTCAGAGCTGCCGCAAAACCGATCCACGGCAGAATGGCCGGAGATACAGCATGAGGCAATTCAGTATAATAATACAGGTATTTCAGGATAAACTGCTGGAATATGTATATTCCGAAACAGTAAGCGCTGAATTCAACGATATAATGAGACAAAGCACCTTTTCTTTTCAAAAAATAATTTACGGTCACGTATAGGGCCGTTACTCCGCTGATCCCTGTTGTCAGTTTACATACTGTCCTGAGAAGAGATACTATTCCCTTATCGATCATAACGTTGCCCGACAAATGAATATCGACCCCCCCCGATCCAGATACGCAGTCAGACCTGTGAATATTACAATATATGCCAGAACTGACAGAATCATATTCTTCCGTGAAACAGACTTATCTGCATTCAGGTCATATCTTTTCAGCATGTATCCGACATAAAAGAATATGAAATAGTACAATGCCGAAGACAGTCTGAAAGGCAGCGGTACAACTGAAACAAACGACAATGCCATTGCAATCGCTGTCATACAATGTCTGTTGATCCCTGTTTTCTCAGCCAAAGATGTAAATATGAAACACCAGAACAGCATCGGCAGAAACCACAGATGGCCGGCGCCGTTGATTATCGAATAACATATCTCATATATCGGCTTGTGGAAGTCGTAAAAAAGGCAGTAATATATGGCACTGAATATAATGCTTGGGAGCAGCAGTCTTTTCGCCTTGCTTGTTGCAACAGACTTGAATGCCAGCTTTTCAGGCTTCCGCAATACCTGATAACCGAATACATAGCCGGATATGAATACGAAGGCTTCCAGCATGAAACTGTAGGATGCCTTTCCAATCCACCAATAACTTAGGATTTCAGGATATCCGTCCAATGGTGCCCAGGCTCCGCAGAATATCGCAAACGCGTGGTACAGGACAAGCAGGAAAATCAGAATGAAACGTATGATACAGACATCCTGGAGCAATTTTCTGCCTGACGCTATATTTGTTCCAGAGTCTTTTATATCATAATTATTCATAGTGTCATTTGATTTACTCACAATTGTATCTTCTTGCCACATAAATTCCGGGATTGTCGTAATTCAATACCCTGGCAGGCACTCCTGCAGCGGTGGCATTATCCGGAATATCTTTGGTTACGACAGCTCCGGCACCGATTGTAACATTGTTTCCAATATTTACATCCTCGACTATACAGACATTAGGCCCTATATACACATTATCACCGATTGTAGCCGGAGTCCGTTTGTTCGTTCCTATGGATAGGAATTGGCTTATATTACAGTTATTACCTATGACCGTTCCACCGTTTATCACTATTCCCACTCCGTGCCCTATATAAAAGCCGTAGCCGATTTTTGTTCCTGCAGGGATCTGTATTCCCCATTTGCGGCTGAAAGTATAATGTTTAATCCTCGCCAGATAATAAAAAGGATTCCTCCATGATGCCAGTCTGAACCAGAAAGAGTATGTATAACAATGGTTTCTTCTGCTCAAGGCGCGTAGAATAACTTTCATTGCCAAAACTTTACTCTTCCCCCCCCCATTGCCATAATACCGCGTATAATCGCTCACGATATATTTGTAAATTTCTTTCAATTTCATAATATTAAAATATATGTTCCGCTATTTCCGCCTGCGCGGCTGATGAATTTTTTTCAGAAAATTCAATAATACCATTTCTTTCAAAGTGCAAACTATAGTGCTACTATGGTAGAAGAATCAATCATTCTGTTCGTAATAATAAGAGTAGTCTATTCCCTTCATAAACATCTCACGGTCATCTATCTTATTGGTCAGCGCTGGCTTTACCAAGGCTTTGATGTGAGTACCGTCATTCACACTCTCCCGCATTGCCGCCAGATATTCGTTCTTGTCTATCTGACTCCAATCTACGCACCGTTTGAGCGATCGTTTTAGCATCAAGTCAAGCCAAATGCGAGTAGCACGACCATTTCCTTCCATGAAAGGATGAGCTACATTCATCTCGATATATTTGTCTAAAATCTCATCGAATGTAGTTTCAGGCATACGCTCAATGACTTGGAGAGATTCAGGGAAATGCATGCAGTTGGCAAAATTGAATCCTCCTGATAGGCCTTTTTTCGGCTTTGACCGTCTAACGTATTGTCGCTATATGTGAACCAGTCAAGGAATTCGTTTCCCCTATTATTGGGATAATGCTTGGCAAGTAGAGCGACGTTCTCACTGTTAAGCACATCTGCCACACGTAACTTTCCGTCTTGCGCTTCAAATTTGAACCTGTGAGTGTCACTCACGAGTTCAATGCCCTCCTGCTTCAACTTTCGTTTTAGCCATCGCCAGTAGTTTCCGGCTTTTATATAATCCTGTTCGTTGTTGATAGCACGGACAATATCGGTTGCAGAGAACCACCAACAATTATTCTCATCGTCCCATACAGCCCTTACTTCCCGGTCATTAAAGAAGCGGATGGATTTCTTTGGTTGTCTTTTTATCTCTTCCATAAATCCAATAGTGTCATTATGGCTCCTTGGGAAATGTCTATATGCATCGCTCCGTTTCGCATCGCTTTGCCTGGCGTTATTTGTCTACGCTATTATCATAATACCGCCTGTACCACTCCGCGAACCGTCTCAACCCCTCTCTCAGCGGTGTCGAAGGCTTGAATCCGAAATCCTCTTCCAGAGGAGCTGTGTCGGCGTAGGTGACGGGGACATCTCCGGGCTGCATCGGGACGAGTTCCTTGTGGGCCTCGAAATCATAGTCTTCCGGGAGGATTCCTGCGGTCACGAGTTCTTCCTGAAGGATTGTGACGAAATCGAGAAGATTCTCCGGGTTATTGTTTCCTATGTTGTAAACCTTGTATGGCGGAACCGGAAGCCCGTCTTCGCCTGTCATTCTTTCCGGAGCATGGAGCATCACCCTGACTACCCCTTCGACAATGTCGTCGATGTAGGTAAAATCACGCTTGCAGTGCCCGTAATTGAATATCTGGATGGTCTTGCCGGCCCGGAGCTTGTCTGTAAAGCCGAAATATGCCATATCCGGACGGCCTGCGGGCCCGTAGACGGTAAAGAACCTCAGTCCCGTGCTCGGTATATCGTACAGTTTTGAATAGGCGTGGGCCATGAGTTCGTTGCTTTTCTTGGTGGCCGCATACAGGCTTACTGGATTGTCCACGCGGTCTTCGGTACTGTACGGAACTTTCTTGTTGCTGCCGTACACGCTTGAAGAGCTTGCGTACACGAGATGAAGCACCCCTTCCGAGCCGTTGTCATACGAATGGCGGCAGGCTTCAAGTATATTGAAGAATCCGATAAGGTTGCTTTCCACATACGCATCAGGATTGGCGATGCTGTACCTGACTCCGGCCTGGGCTGCAAGATTGACTACTATTTGCGGTCTGTATTCAGTGAAAATTCCGGATATCAGGGACTTGTCTGCGATATTGCCTTTTATGAAAGTAAATTGCGGACAGGCTTCCAATGACTTCAGACGCTCTTCCTTTATCCTGACGTCATAATAGTCGTTCATGTTGTCTATTCCAATAATTCTCGAATCGGGATAGTCAGTCAGAAGCCTTTTGGCCAGGTTGCTTCCGACGAATCCGGCGGCTCCTGTGACAAGTATTGTCTTGCCGCCGAGTTTTACATTATCCTGCAGCATCATCAGTCCCTCCTGAAAATATCTCTTGTATAAACCTTGTCCTTCACATCGTCGAGGCACGTATCGTATCTGTTGGCGATGATTGCCTGACTGCGCGACTTGAATTCCGAAAGGTCATTCACGACAAGGCTGCCGAAGAAAGTCGTGCCGTCTTCCAGTGCAGGCTCATATATGATGACCTGGGCGCCCTTTGCCTTGATTCTTTTCATCACGCCCTGAATGCTGCTCTGCCTGAAGTTATCGCTGTTGCTTTTCATCGTGAGCCGGTACACCCCTACCACTACGCTGCGTTCCTTGTCCGCAGACCAGCTGCTGTTTGCCCCGTATCCGCCGGCCAGGGACAGAACCCTGTCCGCGATAAAGTCTTTTCTGGTCCTGTTGCTTTCCACGATAGCCTGTATCAGGTTCTCGGGGACATCGGCATAGTTCGCGAGAAGTTGTTTGGTGTCTTTCGGGAGGCAGTAGCCGCCATAGCCGAAGCTCGGGTTGTTGTAATGGCTTCCGATTCTCGGATCGAGGCAGACACCGTTGATTATGTCCCTGGTATCGAGTCCTTTCATCTCGGCGTATGTATCCAGTTCGTTGAAATAGCTGACTCTCAAGGCAAGGTACGTGTTTGCAAAGAGTTTGACCGCTTCCGCTTCCGTCATTCCCATATAAAGGGTGTCTATGTTCTCCTTTATCGCACCTTCCTGAAGCAATGCTGCAAAGGCATGCGCCGCTTCTGCCAGTCCGTCCCTGTCCCCGGTCAGCCCGGCCGAAGGTACGCCCGCTATTATCCTCGACGGATAAAGGTTGTCATAAAGAGCCTTGCTTTCGCGCAGGAATTCCGGGAAAAACAAAAGTCTGAGGTCTTTTCCGTAGCGTTTGTACAGACTTTCGCAATATCCTACCGGAATCGTGCTTTTGATGACCATCACGGCATTCATGTTGACCGACCTCACAAGGTCGATGACTTCTTCCACATGCGAGGTATCGAAGAAGTTTTTGTTCGGGTCATAATTTGTCGGAGCGGCTATTACCACGAAATCTGCATCCCTGTAGGCTGAAGCACCGTCAAGGGTCGCCGTAAGGTTCAGGTCCTTTTCCGCAAGGTATTTCTCGATATATTCGTCCTGAATGGGCGACTTTTTCCCGTTGATCAGTTCTACCTTTTCAGGAATGACATCCACGGCTGTCACTTGATGGTGCTGGGACAGCAATGTGGCGATCGAAAGGCCGACATAGCCTGTTCCGGCGACAGCGATTTTGTAATTATTCATAGTATCGGTTGATTTGCTCTTGATTGTATCTTCTTCATCTCAGCCTCTCGACTATCCTGCCGCAGGCCTTTCCGTCGCCGTACGGATTGACGGCCTTGCTCATTTTCTCGTAGGCCCCGGGATCGTCGAGAAGTTCGGACACGGATGAGAGGATCTTGTCATAATCCGTACCGACCAGTTTGACAGTACCGGCATCGAGGGCTTCCGGCCGCTCCGTCGTGTCGCGCATTACCAGCACAGGTTTACCGAGGCCGGGGGCTTCTTCCTGGATGCCGCCGCTGTCGGTCAGCACTATGGTTGATTTTTCCATCAGATAAACGAAGCTCAGATATTCGAGGGGTTCGATGAAGAACATGTTTCCGAGATTGTCCAGGTTCTCTCCGAACACCTCGTGGATGGGCTTGCGGACATTGGGGTTCAGATGCATCGGATATACGAAATCCACATCCGGATATTTTGCGGTCAGATCCTTTATGGCAGTACACATGCTGATAAAGCCATCTCCGAAGTTTTCCCTGCGGTGGCCTGTTATCAGAACGAGTTTTCTGCCCCCTGAAAGTCTGCCGACATCGTAGCCGGCCGTTTTCAGGACTGATTCAAGTTCCGAATCCAGCTGACCGTCGTTCTTTATCCTGGCCACTACCCAGTACAAGGCATCGATTACAGTATTGCCGGTAACGGTGATCTTGTCTTCGGAAACATTTTCCTTAAGCAGGTTTGACTTGCTCAAAGGTGTCGGGGCAAAGTCGTATGAGGCTATCCTGCCTGTTATCTGCCTGTTCATTTCTTCCGGCCACGGGCTGTAGATATTGTGCGTGCGGAGTCCTGCCTCCACATGTCCGACAGGAATCTGCTGATAAAAGGCAGCCAGTGCCGCTGCTGTAGAGGTTGTCGTGTCTCCATGTACCAGCACTACGTCCGGACGGTTTTCCTTCAGGACATCACGCATGCCTGTAAGTACCCTCGCGGTAACATCGTACAGATCCTGTCCCTGTTTCATGATATTCAGGTCATAATCCGGCCTGATATCGAAAATATGCAGGACCTGGTCGAGCATTTCGCGATGCTGGCCCGTCACACAGACGACGGTCTCGAAATCCGACGGATGTTTCTGGAACTCCTTGACCAGAGGAGCCATCTTGATAGCCTCGGGACGGGTCCCGAAAACAAGCATTATTCTTTTCATGACCGGTTCATGTTAAAGATGATAGACTCCCGGCAGATTGCAGATATTGTGGCAGTCGAGTATGATTTTGCCCTGAAGTTTGTCCATCTTCTGCCTTATTTCGTCATGCTTTACCATGATTACCACCAGATCGATGTCGTTCAGGAATGTATCCAGATCATGGAACTGGTTTTCGACTATATCCTTGGTAATGAACGGATCGTAGACTTTCAGCGGCCTCGCCAGATGTCTTTCCTGAGACTCGAGAAGCTGTAGTGTCGGAGATTCCCTGCAGTCGTCGACATTTTCCTTGTACGTAAGGCCGTATAGCCCGACGCGGCGGTTGTCGGTGATATGGTTTTCCTTCATGATCTCGTTGATCCTGTTGAGCACATAGTCCGGCTGGCTGTCATTGGTCTTCATGGATTCGTCTATCACTTTGGCCAGGCTCGGATAGTCGCCGACAAGAAACCACGGATCCACGGATATGCAGTGGCCGCCTACGCCCGGACCAGGCTGGAGGATATTCACCCTCGGGTGCATGTTGCAGATTCTGATGATCTCGTAAACATCCATGTTGTCGTGCCGGCAGATCCTGCACAGTTCATTGGCAAAAGCTATGTTCACTGCACGGAATGTATTTTCCACGACCTTTGTCATCTCTGCCGTGCGGATGTCGGTGACGACGATTTCGCCCTGGCAGAACGAAGCGTAGTACTGTTTTACCTTTTCCCCGATTTCCCTGCTGTCAGCGCCGATTGTACGGTTGTTGTGAAGAAGTTCGTAAACCATGTTGCCAGGTATGATTCTTTCCGGAGCATGCACAAGATGGATATCTTCTCCCAACCTGAACCCTTTTTCACGGATTACCGGCCGTACATATTTGTCTATCGTTCCAGGAGATACGGTAGACTCTATGACGATTGTAGCGCCTTTCGGGCATACTTTCAGAACATCCTTTACTGCCTCGACGACATAGCAGGCATCGACCTTCTTCGAGAATTTATCATACGGAGTAGGAACCGACACTATGTAGGTGTCTGTTTTCTGGTATTCGTCAGTAAACCTGATTCCTGAGGACAGGGCGGCCTTGAACAGCTCGTCGAGTCCGTCTTCCTTGAAAGTTGTCTTTCCTGCATTCAAAGTCGCTACAAGTTCCTTGTTATAGTCCGTACCGACTACTTCGACTCCATGCGAGGCCATCATCAGGGCAGTAGGAAGCCCGATGTAGCCAAGTCCAATTACATTGATCATATTATCTGTTTTTTATTATAATTTCATCGATTCATCTTCATCTCCCCCATATTCCCCAGGCACCTTTTCAGCGAGTCGGTCCAGTATGGGATTTCCAGGGCGAAGGTTTCCTTGATTTTCGTCTTGTCGAGGACCGAATAGCTCGGGCGGATGACTTTCGATGGGTATTCGCTGCTGTGGCACGGGCGGACGGCGCAGGATGTGTGGCCGGAGTATTCCGCTATCGCCCTGGCGAAATCGTACCAGCTGCAGACCCCTTCGTTCGAATAATGGTAGATACCGGTCCTGCCTTCGTATTTCCTGGCTCCGATGATTCCGTGTATGGCGGAAGCAAGGTCGAAGGCGTAGGTCGGTGTTCCGGTCTGGTCGAAGACGACCCTGATTTCGGGTTTTTCGGATGTCAGGCGGAGCATGGTCTTGAGAAAATTCCTGCCGTATTCGCTGTAAAGCCAGGAGGTGCGGATTATGAGATAGTCGCACCCGGATGAAATGACGGAGCGTTCACCGAGCAGCTTGGTTTCTCCGTAGACACCTGTCGGAGTGCCCTGCCGGTCTTCGGTACACGGGACGTTGTACGGTTCCCTGCCGAAAACATAGTCGGTAGATATGTGGACGAGAAGGCCTCCTGCCGCCTTCATCGTCCGGGCAAGTATCTCCACTGCCCTGTGGTTCAGCAGGTCGGCGGTCTCCCTGTCGTCTTCGGCCCTGTCGACATCGGTGTATGCCGCACAGTTCACGATAATGTCTACGGCGTTTTCCGCAACGAAACGCCTTGCGGCTTCGGCATCGGTAATGTCAAGGTATTCCGTCCGCACGTCGGGACGGGTGCTGACATCCGTGAAGATATATCTGTCGGCGCTGCCTTCCGTCACTTTTCTAAGTTCCATACCGAGCTGTCCGTTAGCGCCTGTAACAAGTATGTTCATTTTCAACAGCCTCCGACTTTACAGGGTGCGTCCTGCAAACCTGTCCTTTTCTTCCACAACTTTCATAAGGTACTGTCCGTACGGATTCCTTATCATCGGCCGGGCAAGTTCCTTCATCTTTTCTGCGCTGATCCAGCCCTTGCTGAATGCTATTTCCTCAAGACAGGCTATCTTCAGGCCCTGACGTTTCTCGATTACTTCCACATAGGTGCTGGCCTCTGCCAGGGAATCGTGCGTCCCGGTATCGAGCCAGGCGAAACCTCTTTCGAGAGTCCTGACTTTCAGACGGCGGTCATTGAGGAAGCACTGGTTCACGGCCGTGATTTCGAGTTCGCCCCTGGCGGAAGGCCTGATGTTCCGGGCCACTTCCACGACCTTGTTCGGATAGAAATAAAGACCGACCACGGCGTAGTTCGATTTCGGGGATGATGGTTTCTCTTCGATGGAAAGGCAGTTCCCATCCGCATCGAATTCCGCCACCCCGTACCTTTCCGGATCATTGACCCAGTAGCCGAAAACGGTTGCCTTCTGCTCCTGCTCCGCAGACTGCACCGCCTCCTTCAGCAATGACCCGAAGCCGGTCCCGTGGAAGATGTTGTCACCGAGGACGAGGCAGACGGAATCATCACCGATGAAATCCGCTCCGATGATGAAAGCCTGCGCAAGTCCGTCCGGCGAAGGCTGTTCGGCATACTCGAATCTGACCCCGAAGTCGCTGCCGTCTCCGAGCAGTCTCCGGAATCCGGGAAGATCGGAAGGTGTAGATATGATGAGGATTTCCCTGATGTCGGCAGTCATGAGGACGGACAGGGGATAATATATCATCGGTTTGTCGAAAACGGGAAGCAGCTGTTTGCTGACTCCTTTCGTAATTGGATACAGCCGTGTTCCTGAGCCGCCGGCAAGTACGATTCCTTTCATTTTATTCCAGATAGTTGTTGGCCGACTCGGCATGTCTGGCTTTAAGGACCTTGATCCTGTGCGTAAGGAGCACGTGCATCAGGGTCCATAGGAGAATGTCACCGGCCACGATTATGTTGATGTTCAGATATTTGATCAGAATTATATTCGATATGCAGAAAAAGAGAGATATCAGGATAATGGTATGACGGGCCTGGCCGATAGTCAGACCTACGGCCATGAACTTGTGATGTATGTGGCACCTGTCCGGAGTGAAGGGATTGCGTCCTCGGAGAATCCTGTGGCAGAAAAGTCTCGCCACATCCAGAACCGGGACTATCAGAATGGACAGGGCATAAACGAAGATTGCCGCCCCCCCCTCTTCGTTGTCGCGGAGCGGAGCCCTGTCCGGATAGGTTGCGGCCTTGATGACGAATACCGCTATGATATACCCCATGGTAAGGGATCCTGCGTCTCCCATGAAGATCTTGGTCCTGGATGCGGAAGTCCCGTAGACATTGTAGATATAGAACGGAAGGAGGACTCCGAGAGAGGCTACTCCTATGATGGAATACCTCACGAGATCGAGGTTGACGAACAGCAGGGTAAGGGCGGCAAGACTGACGATGCACAGGCCGGATGCCAGGCCGTCGATACCGTCGATAAGATTAATGGCATTGATTATCAGAACGATGAAAATCACCGAGAACGGAATGCCTATAATAGCAGGAAGACGGTGTATGCCGAGAAGTCCGTGCAGATTATCGATCCAGAGTCCCGAAATACATATCAGGACCGCTGCAAGTATCTGTATGGGAAACTTTGCCTTGTAGGAAAGGCCGACAAGGTCATCCGAAATCCCCGCCATATACAGGAAAAGGGCGCCGGCGGCACTGAGCATTATCTCCGATGAAATATTTTCGGGAAGAAAGGAATCGGCGGACACTACCAGCATGGCAATGGACATCAGCGAAGATATCATTATCCCCGGCAGAAATGTCGCCCCACCAAGACGCGGCACCTGACCGGTATGCACCTTGCGGTAGTCCGGCACGTCGAACAACTGCTTCTGGAAGGCTATCCTGATTGTTTGCGGTATGGCTATCATCGTAAGCACTATGCTCAGGGTGAAAGCCATATTCAGAAATGGCAGATATGTTCCCAAATCCATAGTTTCAAAGGTTACTCTGTTCTAAAATTTTCTTTACTGACACAAGGACACGACAAGGGTCACACAGTCTTCTGTGCGTACCGTAAAATATGCCGCGACGTCATCGCATGTTCCTTCCGCGCTATCCAGCAGCAGACAAAAACCAAGCATCATATTTTCATATAAAATTTACCCCCCCCGACCTACAAAATCTCAAGATTGTCAGGAGGGATATAACCTGTGGCGACAGCCAGCATTCCGGGCAGCTCGACCATAACACGCCGGGAGCGTTTTACCCTGACTACCGTACCTTCCACGCCCGCAAAAACGCCGCTTCGGACTTTCACTTTCTGTCCGGTGCGAAGCCTTGGATCGACGTCATGCAGATAGACGATATCCTCGAACCTGGACTGCGACACCCTGATGAAGTCTTCCATCGCCTTGTCCCTGACCACGACCGGTTCCCTTGTCGGCCTGTCCCAGATATAACTCGTGAATTGTCTCATACCCCTGCTTTCGAGCACTTCATCGAGCGACTGCCTTTCAGCGCGGACAAAACACAGATTGTTTACGGCAGGGACATACGTCCGGCTTTTCCTGCCATCCGCCACGATGTCTTTCACTGTCATCGGGACAAAACATTCATAACCTTCATTCCTAAGAATATCTCTGACTTTCAATTCTCTGGAATAGGTTACCCGCAAGGGGTACCAGCAAGGATGATCGATTATCGCCATATCAGTACAAATTTACGAAATTCTTGACATTATTCAATCTTTTAATCGTATATTTATGCAAATTTTTCTAAAGGAGGGTATGGGTAAGAAATCTATCGGCGTCAAAAATGCCGAATATCAGTTTCTGTCGCTGCTGAATGCGGGGCTGTGGGGAAAAAATGCAGATCTGACGGCTTTTGCTGCCGAGCCGAACTGGGACCATATCATGTACCTTGCCCGCACACAGGCAGTTCTTCCCCTCATTTACGACGGCATCATGACCTTGCCCCGGGACAGGAAACCGGAAAGTGCCGGACTTCTGGCACTTCTGGCATACGTAGACAAGGTGGAAGCCCATAACAGGGCCCTCGATGCCGCCGCGACCGAAATTTCCGGAAGACTGTCGTCCTCGGGCATCCGGTCGGTACTTCTGAAAGGTCAGGGAAACGCACTTCTGTACAGAAACAGGGAACACAGGCAATGCGGGGACATCGACCTGTATGTAGGTCCGGACAACTTCGCAAAAGCAGCAGGAATAATCCGCAGCTGGAAGGAAATCCGCAATGAAGTACCTGAATCGTCGAAACATATCGGCTACCGCTTCGGGAACCTGCTTCTTGAACTGCACAGGGAAGCGTTCCAGTTCCCCGACAGGAAACTCGATGCGCAATACAGGGAATGGGAAGAAAAGGAACTGCTCGGCACGGAAGGCGAAAAAGTCCGTCTTGTGGAAGGAGATGACAGAGAAGTAACGCTTCCTGAGGCTGAATTCAACTTATTCTATGTCTTTGCCCATGCCTTCCACCATTTCATGGAGAGCGGACTGGGGTTAAGACAGATGTGCGACCTTGCGCTCCTGATCGATAAGTACGGAGAAATACCGGATTCCTCCGGATTCGCGGATATGCTGAAAAAATACAGGCTCGACAGGGAATGGAAACTGTTTGTCTGCTTCCTCGTCAACGTACTCGACCTGCCAGCAGAAAAGGCTCTGCTTTACGACCCCTCATACACTTCCCTTTCATTCAGGCTTCTCGACAGGATTCTGAAAGACGGGAACTTCGGGAAACACAAGAAACTGCCCGACTTTTCGAAATGCTGGCTTCCGCTGCGCAAGCTCGGCAGCCTCGGCATCCATCTCGTCGTTTTCCTGCAGCGCGTCAGATTCTCGCCCCGGCAGGCTTCCGCATATTTTATGAAAATGTGGAGAATCGGACTCAGGAATGCTCTGAAACGGTAATTACCCGTCCCGACATCGGAGGCACGGTGACTTCTATCGGAGTATCAGGATTTACGGTCCCGGTCGGCGGAAGTTCAAGCCATTCGAAAGCATGTGCAGGTATCATGAGCTTCATCCGGGCTTCCTTTTCGGAGAAATTGGCTACAATGAGCAGTGTTTCATCCTCGTGGTCGCGCAGAAAGGCGAAATGTCTGTCGATGTCGAACCCCTGCGAATTGATATTGCAATAGCACAAATCGTATGTCATGCCTTTCCGGACAGCATCGTCCGATGCCGCAAAACGTATCATTCCGGAAAACTTCCTGAAGAATCCCTCATATCCGGCAAGATCTTCCGGCCAGGGGACGTCCGAAAGGTACAGTCCTTCATGGATGATTCTTTTCAGGGCCCTCAGTGAGGCCACGCTCCACCAGTCGAAAATTGATGTCCTGCCGTCCCTGCCGCTGAACCCTTCTTCGTCCATTCCCCTCTCCCCCATTTCCTGGCCGAAGTATATCATGAAAGGGGCCCTGTTGAGATAAAGCGAAACCGTAAGAGGGGCAATGGAATTTGCCGCGGACTTGCCGAAAAAGTCGGAAGCGAATCTCTGTTCGTCGTGGTTTTCGAGGAAGTTGAGCATGTATGGCTGGATGTCGCTGAGAAACTGCCAGTTCCTCGTAATCCCGCGTGCGGACTGCCACAGTTCGATAGGCATGCCATAGCTGTTCACATTGGCTTCCACGACAGTGCGCAGAGTATCGTAAAGACCGGACTTGTCATAAAGATAATCGAAGCCGACTTCTCTTATATACTTTTTATACAGGTCCTTCTTGTAGACCTCGGCAATGAAAATGACGTCCGGATGAGAAGACTTTACACAGGAAATAAGCCACTGCATGAACTGAGGCGGGACCAGTTCCACCATATCGCAGCGGAAGCCGTCCACTCCCTTCCCTGCCCAGAATTCCAGGACGGAAAGCATCTTGTCCCAGACAGGGCTGTGTGTCTCGCAATAATTGATCTTGACAGTCTCGTACCAGTCATTGATCCCGGGCGTTGCCGTATATGAATTTCCGGTAGCCTTGGCAGGAAACTCCTCGAAAGGTGTCAGGAGATTCCGGTATCCGTCGAGAAAACTTCTGTATTCAGCCTCTGGAAAAGCGGAATATTTTTCCTTCGCAAGCTCAGTGAGCCATACGGGAACTATCGAATAGTCTCTGGTGAAGTCTCCGGCTTCAAGCGCACGGCATTCGCTCTTAAAGGCGTCCGCGTCAGGAAGCACGAGAGGCTGCCCGGGGTAATAGAAAAAATCGTTGTCATGTGTCCAGTGCACAGACGTGTCGTCGTAAACTCCTATTCCCGCCCTGTTTTCAGTGAATCTGCCGTAATCCCTCGACAGATGATTCGGAATGAAGTCGAGAATGACTTTCATGCCAGCCTTATGTGTGCGTTCCACGAGGGCTTCGAATTCTTCGATCCTGCGGTCCGGATCATCGGCGAGGTAGGGATTGACATCGAAGTAATCGGCTATCGCGTAAGGAGATCCGGCTTCTCCCTTGACGAACTGAGGATTCGACGGAATGCAGCCGCATGAAGCGGATTTGGTGGAATGCCTTATGATACCGGTGTACCATACATGAGTACAGCCTAACCATTTGAGATATTCAAGGGTCGGGCTGTCTATATCTGATAGTTTTCCTGTTCCGTTGTCTTCGAGAGAGCCTTTTCTTGCCGGCGTCTGGCAATCGTTTCCCCAGAGCCGCGGAAGCATCTGGTATATTATCGGTTTGTCCATTTCTGATAAATATTTTGCAAATATACTCCATTGCATTTTCCGAGCCAAACAATATTGGAAATATTCACGACGGCAAAAAACAGCAGCGCAATTTTTCTGATGCTGTGTGGCTATTTGTTAAATTTTGGTTAAATTTGAGGTTTTGCATTTTTAATAACACATAAACTATGTACAAGATTTTCCCCGGCTTCAATCTTGTGGAAGCCTACCATGAATGGAAGAAGAGCAACAAGCTCAACAGGAACAAGACATTAGGAAGAGCCCTGAAGCTCATATTCTGTTTTGCCGTGCTGATCGTCTTATGGTGTCTTCCTCTCGACACCTTCGGTATCGAAGGCCTTACGATACTGCAGAAAAGAGTCATGGCCATCTTCCTTTTCGCTACCGTGATGTGGGTTCTCGAAGCCGTGCCGGCATGGACCACGTCCATGCTGATAGTGGGGCTGATGCTCTTCGCTGCGTCCGACAGTTCCCTGTGGCTGTTCCGGGATGCGGCCAACCCCGACTACGGGACACCGATCAAGTACACTTCGATCCTGCATTCTTTCGCAGATCCTATTATAATGCTGTTCATCGGAGGTTTCATTCTGGCTATCGCAGCTTCCAAATGCGGACTTGACCTCGTACTTGCCAGGGTTATGCTCAAGCCGTTCGGCACCAAGTCGCATTTCGTCCTGCTGGGATTCATCCTCGTGACCGGAATCTTCTCGATGTTCCTGAGCAATACCGCCACTGCCGCAATGATGCTTACTTTCCTTACACCTGTCCTGAAGGCGCTTCCTGCCGACGGCAAAGGAAAAATCGCACTTGCGCTTGCCATTCCTATAGCCGCGAATGTCGGAGGCATGGCGACCCCTATCGGAACCCCTCCGAACGCCATAGTCCTGAAGTACCTGAACGATCCTGCCGGGCTCAACCTCAATATAGGCTTCGGTGAATGGATGAGTTTCATGCTCCCGTACACTTTAGTGATAATTTTCATAGCCTGGCTCGTACTCCTGAAGATGTTTCCGTTCAAGCAGAAGACCATTCATCTTCAGATAGAAGGGGAAGCGCAGAAAGGATGGCGGTCGGTCGTAGTATACGTGACCTTCGCCGTAACCGTACTTCTGTGGATCACGGACAAATATACGGGAGTGAATTCCAATGTCGTGGCCATGCTTCCCGTGGCGATATTCCCGATTACAGGCATAATAACCAAGAGGGATCTTGAAGAAATAAGCTGGAGCGTGCTGTGGATGGTTGCCGGAGGCTTCGCCCTCGGTGTGGCCCTTCAGGAAACCGGGCTTGCATCCACGATCATCAACGCTATTCCGTTCGACACATGGTCACCTGTGGCAATGATTATCGGATCCGGACTTCTCTGCTACGCAATGGCCAACTTCATCTCGCACACGGCTACCGCCGCCCTCCTCGTGCCTATCCTTGCCATCGTCGGCACCAGCATGAAGGAAGTCCTGCTTCCGGTAGGAGGCGTCCAGGCCCTTCTCATCGGTGTTGCCATCGGCTCGTCACTTGCGATGATACTTCCTATAAGCACACCGCCTAACGCCCTTGCACATGCTACGGGAATGATAGAGCAGAAAGACATGGTCAAGACCGGTATCCTTATGGGAATAATAGGCCTGAGCCTGGGCTATGCAATGCTGATCATGCTCGGAAGCAACGGCCTGATCTGACGGGAGCGGCCGGTTTGGCATTCTGGAAAATCTGTTTATCTTTGCGGCCTGATTTTTAGGAACTTGTGATGATAACAGATTTTCTTGAACTCGGGCTGTCGAACGAGATTCTCAACGGCATTGCCGAACTCGGTTTTGAAAAGCCTACTCCCGTACAGGCCCGGATCATACCTCAACTTCTTGTAGATGACAATGATATAGTCTGTCTGGCCCAGACCGGCACAGGCAAGACAGCAGCTTTCGGACTACCGGTGCTCGAGTATCTTGACGTGAAAAATCCAGCTACTCAGGCACTGGTATTGTGTCCGACGAGAGAATTGTGCAGGCAGATTTCCCGTGACCTCGGGAATTATTCGAAATACAAGGAAGGGATCAGAATCGTCTCTGTCTACGGCGGCGCTGCCATTCAGTGGCAGATAAAGGCCCTGCGCTCAGGAGCGCATATCATCGTAGCGACTCCGGGACGCCTTCTCGACCTGATAAAACGCGAGGCGGCGGACATATCCGGAATAGGCACGCTTATTCTCGACGAAGCCGACGAGATGCTCAACATGGGATTCAAGGAGGAGCTCGACGCCATCCTGGAACAGGCTCCCGAATCGAGAAGGTCCCTGCTTTTCTCGGCGACCCTCCCGAAGGAAGTGGAAAGGATAGCCAAAAGCTACATGAAAGACCCTCAGATCGTGACTGTCGGTGAAAGGAATGCCGGAGCCCAGAATGTGGAACACTTCTATTATATGGTGCGGGAAGAGGACAGGTATGCCGCACTGAAAAGAATAGCCGACTATAATCCGGATATTTACGCCATCGTATTCTGCAAGACGAGGGAGGAGACACAGAAGATAGCGGATGCCCTGCAGAAGGACGGATACGATGCGGACGCGCTCCACGGCGATCTTTCCCAGGCACAGAGAGACAATGTCATGGGACGTTTCAGACGCAGGTCGCTGCACCTTCTCGTAGCTACCGATGTGGCTGCGAGAGGCATAGACGTAAGTGACCTGAGCCACGTGATCAACTACAATCTCCCGCAGGAAATAGAACTGTACACGCACAGAAGCGGAAGGACAGGACGGGCAGACAAGAAAGGCGTCTCGATAGCCATAATCAACCAGAAGGAAAAAGGAAAGATCAGGCGCATAGAGGACGTGATAAAAAAACAGTTCACCAGGCTGCCTGTTCCGGGAGCGAGGGAAATCTGCGAAAAACAGCTTGTACATCTTATCGACGGGATAAACAACGTCGAAGTGAGAGACGACATACATGCCTTCATGACGACAATAAATGAAAAGTGGGGAGAAATCCCCAAGGAAGATCTTGTAAAGAAGATCCTGTCCTACGAGTTCAACCGGTTTTTCGACTATTACAGAAAGGCAAAGGACCTGAATATCCCGGAAAAGGAGAAAAAGGAAGGGAAAAAGGCTGAAGGCTCCCGGAAAAAATCACGTCAGGAGACGGATGCAGGCGCTGTAGCAGGCAAGGACAAAAAAGCCAGGGACGGCGATCCGGGTGAGTGCGAAAAGGGCTTCAGATGGCTGAGAGTCAATCTCGGCTACAAGAACAATATTCTTCCGAGAGAAATCATCTCCATGATGAAAGCCTGCGGGATTGGGAAAAAATCGGTAGGGAAAATAGAAATTTTCAACGACTATGTATACGTCGGTCTGAAAGATTCCGTCGCCGACTATGCAAGAAGCCAGCTTAACGGAGCCTCGTTCGGAAGACGCAGGCTGAATGCCGTGCTGATGTAGGATCAGTCACGGCTCTCGCCTGGAGGCATGGGGTCGAGTCTGTCGTAATCTTTCGCATCCTTGACTATCGTCACTATGTAGATCAGGACCAGAAGAATCAGAATGACTCCTCCGACAGTATCGAGGGCACTCAGGGTGACTTCATTTCCGAAAACCGCAGCCTGCATGGAAAATTCCCTGACAGGGGCGACATACATGAGAACGGTATTCACTATTATCATTATAATCCTGAACTCGGTAGGCCCCATTTTGGCGTAAGTCAGGCAAAACTCCTTCTTCAGGTGGGCGTTCACGCTCACGTTTATGGTAAGCATGAGGTAAACGGTAAGGATCAGAAGGGCAAGTTCAAGATGAACCAGTCCGGAAAGTCCTGCCCCGACAAACATTATGACTTCATTTATTGCGTCTACCGTATGGTCGAGATAATATCCGTAAAGAGGGCGCTGCCGGTTCCTGACCCTTGCAAGCGTACCGTCCAGAGAGTCGCCGTACCAGTTTATGACAAAGCCGAGCGAACTGAGCCACAGGAAATGAATGTCCTTCGTTCCTGCAAGAATAAAGCCGGCGGCTATCACCACCGCACCGACTGTACCTATTGCAGTCAATATGTCCGATGTCATCCATCGCGGCTGCCTGTTGGCAAGCCAGACAAGAATCTTTTTCTCCAGCCCGTTCAGCAAGGAGGTCTGTATCCTTACCGAATCTTCATGTTTCGTCATAACAAGTATCGATTATTTCCTAAAATTACAAATAATTTTTGATTTGCAGCGGTTTTACAGCTTTTCCATGTCCGGATCATAGACTTTTCCGCGCAAAAACCGGCTGAAACCGGCGGTATCATGAAAACTGTCCTGAACTTCGCAGGGAATCGGATCGCCGATCACCAGCCGGACTGGCTTCCCTCTCTTGTTGAAGACCTCGGACGGCAGCCGCAGAAGGCGGACCCTCCAGTCTATAAGTCCGAGACTGTAATAAAAGTCTGAATTCCTGTCCAGGAATCTTACGGGGATCACAGGCACCCTGAGTTTTCTGATCAACTGTATGATAGGCTCCTGCCATTCCCTGTCCCTGACACACCGGTCACGGATGCTCAGGTCCGAAACAGCGCCTGAAGGGAATATGCCGAGAGGATGCCCGCCTCTGACATGCCTTATGGCTTCCTTTATGCCCGAAATACTGTCACCGGTCGGGGCCGTATGCTCCTTGCCTGTCGGAGTAACGGTGATGAAGTTCACTGACAGAGCCTCTATTCTCGCAAGCATCTTGTTGACAATCAGCTTGTAGTCCGGGCGGATGTGCCCGAAAATGTCTGCAAGTATGATTCCGTCGATGCTTCCGTAAGGATGATTGCTTATCGTAATGAAAGGCCCCTCAGGCAGGGAATCGAGGACTTCCCTGTTCAGTACCGTATATACGGCACCGATGTCTTCGAGTATGGCCCGGGCGAATTCAGGCCCGGAAAAGCGGCAGTTCCTGTCATACAGATCGTTGATCCTGTCTACTGAAAGGATTTTCATGACTGCGGAAGCCAGGGCGTTGCCGCACTTCCCTCTGAACACCGGAGCCATACGCTCTATTTCCGCTACAGTCAGCAAAGGCATATCGCGATTTTTTGTCAAATATATTAAATTTGCCGGAAATCTCGGTATCATGGAAACGGAGGGGATAAAATATGCGGGGTCGAAGCTCAAGATTCTGCCGTATATCGAATCTGTCACAAGACAGCTCGGCATACGTACTGTCCTGGACGGATTCAGCGGCTCCACAAGAGTGTCCCAGATGTTTGCCAGGCTCGGATACGACGTGACTGCGAATGACATATCCGTATGGTCCGAAACCTTTGCCAGAGCTTATCTGCTTCACGACAGGCCTGAGGAATACTATGAAAAGATAATACGCCATCTGAACGGTCTTCCAGGAAAATTCGGCTGGTTTTCAGAAAATTACGGAGGCACTCCGGAATCAGGCGGCAAAAAGCCGTTCCAGCTGAAGAACACAATGAAGCTCGATGCCATAAGGGAAGAAATAGACAGAATGGGACTCGAAGGGACCGACAGGGATGTAATACTGACCAGTCTCATTCTCGCCATGGACTCTGTCGACAACACTCTCGGCCACTTCAGTTCATATCTCAACGGGTGGAGTCCCCGCTCATTCAATGAGATGACCATGAAAGTCCCCCGGCTGTGCCCTAACGGAGGTCACAACAAGGTCTTCAGGAAAGATATATTCGAGGTTGTCGGCAATATCGAGCCGGACCTTGCATATTTCGATCCGCCGTACGGTTCGAACAACGACATGATGCCGTCCAGCCGTATCCGGTACAATGCCTACTACCATATCTGGACAAGCATAATACTCAATGACAGGCCCGCGCTCTTCGGCAAGGCAGGCAGGCGTGAAGATTCGAGAGACGGCAACGGAGGGTCGGTATTCGAAGAATACCGGAAAGACAGCGAAGGCAGATTCATCGCGATGAACGCACTGCAGGATCTGATATGCTCGACGAAGGCCCGCTACATCCTGCTGTCATACAGTTCCGGAGGAAGAGTAGCCAGGGACCGGCTTCTTGAGATACTGAAATCGTCCGGGAAAATGCTGCAATGCCTCGAAATAGACATCAGGACCAATGTCATGGGACAGATGAGGCTTACGAACGAATGGGTCAATACGGACAGAAAGACCTGCGAATATCTCTTTCTGATAGAAAAGTAGGATTTTTCTCTTTTTATAAGATTTTTTTCTTTTTTGATAAGCCGTCCGGGATATTCAGCAATATATTTGTCGCCGTTGGGAAATGACCGAACGACAAATATTCAATATTATGGAAATATCGATTTTTCTGAAATCCCGTTTCAGACATTTGAAGGCGGCAGCCGTGGCGGTGGCTGCAGTGCTTGCAGGCTGCGCGGAACTCGGGCTTCCGGAAGAAAATGCAAACCCGGGAGTCAGTGAAGGCGACGGAAGAGTCACAGTAAGATTCGAAGCCAGGGAATTCGGAGCCACCAGAGCCATGGACGACAATATCGGAGACCTTGTCATAGCTGTCTATTGGAACGGCATTCTGGATCAGAGCATTTCAGTGGAAAAAGGGAACGAGGCTGAGCTGCGGCTGACAGCAGGAAGGACATACACATACTTCGCATCAGCAAATACGGATGAATACGAGGTCCCGGACGAAGAAAGTCAGATCAAAAAATTGAAGACTTCGGTTTCTCCGGGCAAGCCGACAGGCAGTTTTCCGATGAGCGCCTTTGGGACATTCAGTGTGGATGACGTCTCTCCGGAGCCTGTGACTGTCCTTATGCGCAGGCTTTTTTCCAAAATGCGGTTCAAAGTCGACTTTTCCGACGTACCTGACCTGGAGATTACGGATGCGAGGATAAGGCAGGCATCCTCTTCGGTATCCGTTTTCCAGCTGACATACGCCGCGGAAACAGGCGACGGCGATTATGCGACTGCATCTGATCTGGCAAAACTGAATTCGGGAGGAGAAGCTGTCCTTTATGTTCCGGAAAACATCCAGGGAATCCTGCTGCCGGAATCTGCCGGACAGTGGGACAAGATACCTGAAAACATCCCGGGGAAGAAAGGAGTCTGCACTTATCTCGAAGTTTCAGGAAGATTCAGCGGGGAGAACAAGCTGAATGGAGAAGTGAAATACAGGTTTTATCTCGGAAGGAATGCGACCAATGATTTCAACATACCGAGGAATACCGATTTCACCGTAGAGCTGATACCTACGCGCGATGCCATCACGAGACCTTCCTGGAAAATCGACTCGGACAATGTATATGCCGACGTTCCCTTCATAGGAATGAACAGCAGCGGCCATGTTTTCCACTGGGACGGAATCAGCAGCGAGTCCATCCTGATCAGTTATCCGCTGGACTGGAAAAAGGTAATCCGCGGCAACGGTCTGTATGCAGCTGTCGGAGAATACCGGAATGCCGGAGCCTCCGGAATATCAGCGGACGGGAAAGACTGGGAACTCGACGATGAGAGTTTCATGTATCCGCTGACGGATATAGCTTACGGGAACGGGCTGTACGTAGCCGTAGCCGAGGCTGGAACTATATACCTGTCATCCGACGGCAGGAGGTGGGACATGGCATGGATTGACGGTGAACCTTCGGCAATAGCTTTCGGGAACGGCAGATTCGTAATGATGGACCTGTCCGGGAACTCATGGTCGTCTACGGACGGTCGGAGCTGGCAGAAAGCGCGTATCCACCTGTACGCGTCGGACCTGTGTTTCGCAGACGGACAGTTCTTCATCATAGGCAGGGGTACAAGCTACAAGATCATGCAGACATCTCCGGACGGGCTATCGTGGAAGACCAGCTACGAATACAAGGCATGCCACGGCATATCCGACATCGTATATGGCGACGGGATCTATGTCATGAGTACGGAGAGTACCATACTCTACAGCATGGACGGGCTTACATGGAACGAATCCGGAGCGGATATAAAAGCGGCGGAGCTCGACTACAGGGACGGCGTATTCCTTGCCGGATACGGCAGCGGACTGTACACCGTTTATGCTACATCTCTCGACGGAAGGAGATGGACTGAGATCGGAAGGGAATACAACCGCCTGAAGATCCGGACTGTCTGCCTCCTTTGACTTTGACTGACTTTGACTGACTTTGACTGGCGGAGCATTTGGTCGTTTGTCATAAATGATATAAATTGCACGGGATAAATCATCAGCCATGTTGTTGAAACTTTATGACAGGAACAATGACCCTGCGACACTCGAAAGAATAGCCGGGGTGCTCGGAGAAGGCGGGATAATCATCTACCCGACAGATACCATGTATGCTATAGGATGCCATGCCATGAAAGAGCGTGCAGTGGAAAGGATTTGCAGGATGAAGGGAATCGATCCCAGGAAAAACAATCTGTCGCTCATCTGCTATGACCTGAGCAGCATAAGCCATTATGCCAGGGTGGACAACAGGACATTCAAACTTATGAAAAGGAATCTGCCCGGTCCGTTCACCTTCATTCTGGAAGGCACCTCGCGTCTTCCAAAAATATTCAGGAACAGGAAGGAAATAGGTATCCGCATGCCGGACAATCCCATAGTCATGGAAATCGTGAGGACGATAGACGCTCCCCTGATGACGGCCACGATACCTTACGATGAAGACGAAGACTCCGGTTACGCCTCGGATCCCGACCTTATAGAAGAAAGATGGGGAAATTCAGTCGATATCGTCATCGACGGAGGCTGCGGAGGCTTGAATCTTTCCACTGTCGTGGACTGTACCGGAACCGAACCGGAAATAGTCAGGGAAGGTATCGGAGTCCTGGAATACTGAAAACCGAAGCAGAGTCCCGGCCTTTCGGGAGGAAAATATGATGGGGACCGGGAAAGCGAGCCTTGAAATCCCGCCTTTTCCGGTCCCCACCATTATGGATAGTTCAATCCGGTGCAGTAATCAATACTGATCCCAGGACTTGATCTGGATATCTTCGAGTCCCATGCTGCAGAATGCCCTGATAAATGCCGTTGCAAGTCTCGCATTGGTAATCAGAGGGATATTGAAATCTATCGCGGCACGGCGAATCTTGTATCCGTTCTCGAGCTCTACAGTCGAGTAATTCTTAGGGATATTGACTACAAGATCGATGTCCTTGTCCTGAATAAGTTTCAGTGCAGGTTCGAACTGTGCAGCAAGATCCGCATCCTCGCATTCGCTCGGCCAGAGGACTCTCGTCGCAGCAACTCCGTTTTCCACCAGATATCTGTAGGTTCCGGCCGTTGCATATATGGTATATCCGTGTCCGGCAAGCAGGCGGCAGGCTGTCAGGAGATCGGCTTTCTGGAGCGCATCGCCAGAGGAAACGAGGATGTTTTTCTCCGGAATTCTGTAACCTACAGACAGGATGGACTTGAGGAGAGCTTCGTTGAAATCGTCTCCGAGACATCCGACTTCACCGGTAGATGCCATATCGACTCCGAGAATAGGGTCCGCCTGATGCAGCCTCGAGAATGAGAACTGGGAAGCCTTGATTCCCACATAGTCGAGATCGAAGGCACTCTTGTGAGGCGGTGCCGGCTTGAGACCGAGCATTACCTTCGTAGCAAGTTCTATGAGATTTATCTTCAGTATCTTGGATACGAACGGGAAGCTCCTGGAAGCCCTGAGATTGCATTCGATGACCTTGATCTCGTTTTCCTTGGCCAGGAACTGGATGTTGAACGGACCGGAGATTTCAAGGGCTGCTGCTATCTTCTTGGCTATCTTCTTGATTCTGCGCACCGTCTCGATGTACAGTTTCTGAGGAGGGAACTGTATCGTGGCATCTCCCGAATGGACTCCTGCGAATTCGACATGTTCGGATATCGCGTATGCAATGATTTCTCCGCTGTCGGCCACGGCATCGAATTCAATTTCCTTGCAGCGCTGCATAAACTCGCTCACCACGACTGGATGCTTTTTGGACACCTCGGCCGCAAGCGAAAGGAAACGCCTGAGTTCATCCTCATTGTAGCATACGTTCATGGCTGCGCCGGAAAGGACGTATGAAGGACGTACGAGCACCGGATATCCGACTTTGGCGATGAACTCATGCACGTCGTCCAGAGTGGTAAGTTCCCTCCATTTAGGCTGGTCGATACCGAGAGCATCCACGATGGAAGAGAATTTATGCCTGTCCTCCGCCTTGTCGATGCTGGTTGCACTCGTACCGAGGATGTTCACGCCGCTGCGGTCGAGCCTGAGGGCAAGGTTGTTCGGGATCTGACCTCCTACTGAAACGACCATACCGTACGGCTGTTCGAGTTCGTAGATGTCCATGACCCTTTCATAAGTAAGCTCGTCGAAATAAAGACGGTCGCACATGTCGTAGTCCGTGGAAACCGTTTCCGGATTGTAGTTGATCATCACTCCCCTGTAGCCCTGCTGGCGGATTGTCTGGAGCGCATTGACCGAACACCAGTCGAATTCCACGGATGAACCGATGCGGTAAGCGCCGGATCCGAGCACTATCACCGACTTGTGGTCATGAAGGTAGGTGACATCGTTGTAGTCACCATTGTAAGTCAGATAAAGGTAGTTGGTAGCTGCAGGGAATTCCGCAGCAAGAGTATCTATCTGTTTTACGCACGGAACTATGCCGTGGGCTTTTCTGAAACTCCTCACGAGATTCTGCGCATCCTCGCTGTCGATTTTGTCCTTGTACAGCGCCCTTCCGATCTGGAAATCCGAGAAGCCCTGCTTCTTCGCCGTTTTCAGCAGTTCGAGAGGCATGGACTCGCAGTTGTCGTAATTGTGCATCTCGTTGTACGTGGATACGATCATCGCGAGTTTGTCGAGAAACCATTTGTCGATCTTGGTGAGATCATGGATCTGGTCGACGGAATATCCGGCACGCATTGCCTTGGATATTACGAAAATACGGTTGTCGGTCGGATCTTTCAACGCCTCGTCTATGTCATCGACCTTGAGTTCCTTGTTCCCTACGAAACCGTGGGCCCCCTGGCCTATCATCCTTAGACCTTTCTGGATTGCTTCCTCGAAACTGCGTCCGATGGACATGACCTCGCCGACGCTCTTCATGCTGGATCCGATTTTCCTGGATACCCCGTGGAATTTGGTGAGGTCCCAGCGCGGAATCTTGCAGACGATATAGTCGATGGCCGGCTCGAAGAATGCAGGAGTATTCTTTGTAACTGAATTCTTCAGGTCGAAAAGTCCGTAGCCGAGACCGAGTTTGGCTGCCACGAAAGCCAGCGGATAGCCGGTGGCCTTGGATGCGAGGGCAGACGAGCGGCTGAGCCTTGCATTGACCTCTATCACCCTGTATTCCATTGAGTTGGGATCGTATGCAAACTGTACGTTGCACTCTCCCACTATTCCGACGTGGCGGACTATCTTGATGGCAAGCTCCCTGAGGAACTCCACATCGTCATTGTCGAGGGTCTGGCATGGAGCCACCACGATACTCTCTCCGGTATGGATGCCGAGAGGGTCGAAGTTTTCCATGTTGCAGACAGTTATGCAGTTGTCGTACCTGTCCCTGAACACCTCGTATTCTATTTCCTTCCAGCCCTTGAGAGATTTCTCGACAAGGACCTGAGGCGAAAACGAAAAGGCTTTTTCGGCTACGTCGAAAAGCTGTTCCTCATTGTCGCAGAATCCGGATCCGAGTCCTCCAAGAGCATAGGCCGCACGCAGGATCACCGGATATCCGAGTTCCTGGGCTGCAACTCTTGCCTGCTCTATGGATTCAGTCGCGTGAGACTTTATCGTCTTGATGTTTATCTGGTCGAGCTTCTCTATGAAAAGCTCCCTGTCTTCAGTGTCGATGATGGCCTGTACGGGGGTGCCGAGCACTTTTACATTATATTTGGAAAGCACTCCCGACTTGTAGAGTTCGACTCCGCAGTTCAGGGCAGTCTGTCCGCCGAAAGCCAGAAGGATGCCCTGCGGCGCCTCTTTCTGTATGACCTTCTCGACGAAGTATGGAGTGACGGGAAGAAAATATATCTTGTCCGCCACTTTTTCGGATGTCTGCACCGTAGCGATGTTCGGGTTGATAAGCACAGTCTCGATTCCCTCTTCTTTCATGGCCTTCAATGCCTGAGAACCGGAATAGTCGAACTCACCGGCCTCGCCTATCTTCAAGGCGCCGGAACCGAGGAGCAATACTTTCTTTATTTCGTTGTCTATCATTTTTCGGGAATTTAATGTTTGAATATCGGGACTAAAGCTTGCTTATGAATTCATCGAAAAGGAATTCCGTATCAGTCGGACCGCCCGAAGCTTCCGGATGGAACTGGGATGAGAAGAAGGGCTTTGACTTGTGCCTGATACCTTCGTTGGTTCCGTCGTTCATATTCACGAAATACGGCATCCAGTCAGGATCGAGGGTGCTGGTATCTACAGCATAGCCGTGATTCTGGCAGGTGATGAAACATTTGTTGGAACCGACCATTCTGACAGGCTGGTTGTGGCTTCTGTGGCCGTATTTGAGTTTGAACGTTTTGGCCCCGGCAGCGCGGCTGAGAAGCTGGTTTCCCATACAGATGCCGAAAATCGGCTTGTCCTTTTTCATGGCCTCCCGTATATGCTCTACCGTGATGTCGCAGTATTCCGGATTGCCAGGGCCGTTCGAGATGAAAAGTCCGTCATAGTCGATATCGTTGAAATCGTAGTCCCACGGCACCCTGATGATTTCCACGTCGCGCTTCATGAAGCATCTCAGGATATTGTGCTTTACGCCGCAGTCCACAAGAACGATCTTCCGGCTTCCGTGGCCGTACCTTATCACTTCCTTGCAGCTCACTACCGCCACCTGATTCTCCTTGTTCGGATCAGGAACCGGAAAATCCCTGGTCTGGCCTTCGGGAACTATGATTCCGAGCATGGCTCCCTGGTCTCTCAGTACTTTTGTCAGTTCCCTCGTGTCTATGCCGCAGATCCCTGGTATCTTGTGCTGTTCAAGCCATTTTCCAAGACTCTCGGAAGCATTCCAGTGGCTGTAGTCCTCTGAATAATTCGCTACCACCAGTCCTTTGACATAGATATTGTCGGATTCCATGAATCTGGCGATACCGTTTTCATCGAAACCTTCTTCAGGTACTCCGTAATTTCCGACAATAGGATAAGTGATACACAGTATCTGACCGGAATATGACGGGTCGGTAAGGCTTTCGGTATATCCGACCATAGCGGTGGAGAAGACTACTTCGCCATCGCAGGGACCATTGTAACCGAAGGAATAGCCCTGGAATTCCATCCCGTTTTCCAACTTGAGCGTAGCTCGGGTTTTATGCTCCATCTTTCTAAAATTTATAATATTCAAAATCGAGCGAAAATAATACAATCCGCTGAATTACCCAAAATAAAAGTGTGATATCGACAAAATTTTTCCCGACAGGACGGTCATCGCATGGCCTGTACGGCGGCAGAGGGATCGGCGGACTTGAGGACTGCGCTTCCGGAAACGAGAATATCCGCCCCGGCGGACTTGAGAGCGGCTGAATTCTTGCCGGAAACTCCCCCGTCGACTTCGATCAGGCATCCGAGACCCTGACGGACTATCTCCGTCTTCAGGGTCTCGATCCGCGGATAGGTATCCTCTATGAATTTCTGGCCTCCGAATCCGGCGAATACCGACATTATAAGCGCAAATTCGCATTTGCCGAGATAAGGGAAAAGCTTTTCGACAGGAATGTCAGGGTTGATCGCGATGCCTGCCTTCATGCCGTTGGCGTGAATGAGGTCGACGACTTTTTCAGGATCGTCCGTGGCATTCAGGTGGAAACTCAGCATATCGGCCCCCGACTTTGCGAAACGCTCCACGTAATTTTCCGGGGATACTATCATGAGATGCGCATCCAGAGGTCTGGTCGCAATCGAAGCTATCGCATCCACTACGGGAAAGCCGTACGAAATGTTCGGCACGAAAATCCCGTCCATAATGTCGAGATGGAAGATGTCTGCATGGCTGTTCACGAACCGCACGTCATCCTCAAGACGGAGGAAATCTGCGGCGAGCATTGATATGGCTATCTGGGTATTCATTTTCCGAGTTCCGATATGTTGTTTACGACTTCAGTGAGCAGTGCGGTGAATTTTTCGAGAGATGCCAGATCGAGCCTTTCTCCCGGAGCATGTACGCAGCGCAGGGTCGGACCGAAGGAAATCATGTCCAGGTCCGGGTATTTGTCGAGGAAAAGCCCGCATTCGAGTCCGGCATGGATCGCTCTGACTACAGGCTCTTTGCCGAAGAGCTTTCTGTACGAACTTCTGCACAGTTCCAGAAGCGGAGAATCCATTTTAGGCTTCCATCCGGGATATTCGGATTCATGGCTTACCTCAGCCCCGGCAAGCCTGAATACTGCCTCGACTTTCTGTCCGGCAGCCCTGCGCCCGGAAGTAACCGAACTTCTCTGGCTCGTTCCCACCCTGATCCTGCCGTCCGGCGTCATTTTCACGGAAGCGAGATTGGTGGATGTCTCCACAAGTCCCTTTATGTCGCCGCTCATGGCAAGGACCCCGTGCGGCGCCGCAAAAAGCGATGCGACAAGAGATTCCGCTACGGAAGGCTCTATCGCCGGAGTATCGCTCCCGGCCGGCCCGAGCCGTCTGCAGGAAGCCTTGATTTCAGGATCGCCGGCAGCATATTCCGATCCGATATCGCCGGCAAATGCGGATACCGCCTTTTCTATGAAATCCATATTCTCCGGAGCGGCCGCTATCACCGCTGAAGCCTCTCTGGCTATTGCATTGCGCTTGTTTCCCCCGTCTATATGGCAAAGATATTCATACGGAAGTCCGTACAGGAGACGGGCAAGAAGCTGGACGGCATTCGCCCTCCCCTTGTCTATGTCGTCTCCGCTGTGACCTCCGGCACCGCCGCTGATGCGGATTTCCGCTTTCTCGAAACCGGTTCCGACAGGCACGGTCCCGTAACTGAAAACCGCAGTAGTGTCCAGGCCGCCCGCGCAGCCGACGAAAAGCTCCCCTTCATCCTCGGAATCGAGATTGATAAGAATCTTTCCCGTAATGAATCCCGGCTTCAGGGCCTTGGCTCCGTCGAGTCCGGTTTCTTCGGACACGGTAAACAGGCATTCTATCCTGCCCGCAGGAAGACTGCTTTCGAGGACGGCGAGCTGTGCCGCCATCCCTATGCCGCAGTCCGCACCGAGAGTCGTATCCCGGGCTATCATCCATCCGTCTTCGATGACGTAGCGTATCGGGTCTTTGGAAAAATCGTGGTCGACCCCTGAGCGTTTCTCGCACACCATGTCCGAGTGGCTCTGCAGCACCACGACAGGCAGATTTTCATATCCGGGAGAAGCCTCCTTTACAATTACGACATTCCCGGCTTCATCTGTTCTGCACTCGAGAGAATGAAGCCGGGCGAATTCCTGCAGATATGCTATGATCTGCTCTTCATGACCTGATTCCCGGGGGATCTGCGTGATCTCCTTGAACAGGTCCAGTACTTTTTCTGAATCCATAATGCGGGTATTTTTATCCCTTGGCAGGGACAAGCATCTTTTCTATATCCGAGACATACTGTCTGAATGTCTTGTCTATGCTCATAAGGTCCTGGACCGTCGTACATGCATGAAGGACTGTGGAATGGTCCTTGCCGCCGATTTCGGAACCGATGGTCGAAAGGGAGCATTTCAGCAGATTGCGGCTCATGTACATGGCAATCTGGCGGGCCTGGACGATCTGGCGCTTCCTTGATTTGGACAGGAGATTGTCCATGGTAATATTGAAATACTGGCATACCGCCTTCTGGACCTTGTCTATGGTAATGTCGTTCTTCTGCTCACCGACGATCTTGGTAGTGATCTGTTCGGCCATCCCGACAGTTATTTCCTTATGAGTGAAAGTCGCATTCGCTATCAGAGATATCAGAGCCCCCTCGAGTTCCCTGAAATTGGAAGTGATCCTCGTGGCGAGAAAGATAAGGACATCGTCGCTGAGCTGCACGCCCTCACGGAAACTGCGCGACTTGAGCATGGACAACCTCGTGGCGAAGTCCGGTCTCTGGAGTTCGACGGACAGTCCCCATTTGAGCCTCGAAAGGAGTCTTTCCTCGAAGTTCTGAAGATCCACCGGAGCCCTGTCTGAAGTGAAAATAAGCTGCTTCCCGGCCAGATGCAGATGATTGAATATCTGGAAAAAGGCATTCTGGGTCCCCGGAGAAGACATGTCCTGGATATCATCGATAATAAGGACATCCATCCTCATGTAGAATGCAAGGAAATCCGTAAGATTGTTCTTGACGGTCACGGCATCCATGTACTGGGTCTTGAACCTGTTGGCCGGGACATAGAGAACTACGAGTTCAGGATATTTTTCCTTGATGGCAATTCCTATGGCCTGGGCGATGTGCGTCTTGCCGAGTCCCGGACCTCCGTACAGGAAAAGAGGATTGAACGCGGTTTTCCCGGGATACTGGGCGATGCTCTCCCCCGCCGTGATTCCCATCTTGTTGCATTCGCCTGCGACAAGGTTGGCGAAACAATAGTTCGGATTGAGCTGTGTATTCACCTTGACCCTCTGGAGACCCGGAATCACAAACGGATTCGGACTTCCGGACTGCCGGAAAGTCGGAACGGATATCGGCTTGTTTTCCGGAGTATTGCCGTTTGCTGCAGGATAGACCATCGGAGGCTGGACCTTGACGGGAGCGACGCGGTAAACCAGTTTGGCATCTGCACCGATCTCCCTTTTAAGTGTTTTTTTCAGTACGTCGAGATAATATTCTTCAAGATATTCCCGGAAAAACTCGGAAGGCACATCGACGGTAAGGACGCCCTCGCTGAACGATACAGGTCTGATCGGCTTGAACCAGGTGTCGAACGCCCTCGGGTTCACGATCTGCTCTATCATCTTGAGGCAGCGGTTCCATATCATTATGTGAATATCTTGAGACATATTTATCCAATCGTATTTTCAGGTCAGCAGGTGTGAAAACGATGACAAATATGAGGAAAAATATTTTACAAAAATTTTTAATTGCTATTGTATATTAAGTTTTTTTTACTTCTAAACGCTTCGCCCAGCCGCAAACGTTTACCCTTATAAACAACTGAATTACAAAGAATTACAAGTTAACAAAATCTTAATACCATTGAGTTTTACCTTTTTAGCTATTTAGAATTATTCAAAATCACAAAAAGGCCGGGCAATCATGTCCTGAGAATGTCAGAAGACGGATATCCGGATATATTTCTTAGGATTCTGCTCGATTTTCTTCACAAGAGAGGATATGTCCGAAATCAGGGAATCCACGGAAAGGTAGACCGAATCGTCGTTGACAAGTTTTCCGACCGTGCCGTCTGAAGCATGAAGTTTCATCACCAGCGAATCCATGCTTGCTACAAGCCCTGAGATATCGGCACTGTCGAGTTTGGAGCTTATGCTGTTTATGTCCGACATCGAGGCGTCCGCCTTATCGGCAATGACGGCAAGTTTTGCCGACAGGGAATTCAGATTGGATATCACGGCCTCAATGTCAGGCACACCGGACTCCAATGTTCCTGCTATGCCGTCTATCTTGTCCACGGCACTGTCGATATTGACAAGGATGTGCCTGAGCGTAGCCCTGTTCTCGTCTGAAAGCGTAAGGTTCAGATTTACCAGGGCGCTGTCGAGGTCGTCGAGGACTTCGCTCCCCTTGCTGATTATGGGCTCTATGCCGGCAGCAATGGAGGAAAGCATGTCAGGAGATACCGACGGCTGAAGGAAATCCCCGTCACCTGCCGGTACGGACGATGTCCCGAGATCGATCCTGATGGCCTTGCCGCCCATCAGGTCGGCACTGTAAATCGTCATCCTGGAATCCGACGGTACGGAAAAATCCTTGGAAATCGAGCAGACTACATCGAATCCCTGCCTTGTCCTGTCATACGAGACATCCGAGACCGTACCCGCCTTGAATCCCTTTATATATACGGCGGATGACGGAAGCAGTCCCTGCACGTCATCATAGAAGGATACCAGTTCATATTCCTTGTTCAGAATATCCTTGCCGCGGAGAAAATTTATGACAAAAAAACTTGCGACAAGGACCGCTATAGCCAGTATTCCGATTTTGAGTTCCCGTTTCATGTTTCAGACGATTTTCAAGTTTGCATGGTCATTCCCGGGATTTTCCCGGAATAAAATCTAAAGGGCTGAGACTGCGCCGTCCTCGATCCTTACAGGGAAAGAACCCGGAAAAGTTTTCCGGACTTTTCTGAACAGTGCCCTCGCCGCATCGGCAGAAGATTCCCTTATAATATATTTATAGATGTTTCCGCTTTTTACCGCGACGGCGTCGTAGCCCTTGAAGGCGCTGTCCCCCGGCTCAAGCAGCTTGCTCAGGGCAAAAATCTGTACGCCGTATCCGTCATCCGAGGACATGTCAGGCTGCGCCTGCTGCCGACTGCCATCTCCGGAGTGAGGGTCCGGAACAGACTCGGTCTCGTAATCGAGGCTGGCGTCGTATCTCGTCTTGAAATTCCTGAAGGCATCGAACAGCCTGCCGGCAATCTCTTCCCTGCGGGTCGGCGAAGTCAGTATTTTCAGGTCGGATGAATTGGAAATGAACCCCATCTCCACGAGAACGGCCGGCACCGTAGCTTTCCAAAGAACAATAAAGGCGTTCTGGCTTATGCCTCTGTTGTACGTTACGGGGCCTTTGGACAACTCCTTGTCCACGTCTGCAGCGAATGCAAGGCTCTGTTCGTAATTCGCATTCTGCATGAGATTGAAGAAAATATACGATTCGGGGTCATTCGGGTCGAAACCCTGATAGTTTATGGAATAGTCTTCCTCGAGCAGGATTACGGAATTCTCGCGGCGGACAAGGTCCTGGTTCGAGGAAAGCATGTTGTTTCCGAAAATATGTGTCGAAAATCCGTGAGGCTGCGAGGTCTCCCAGCCGTTGGTATGAATGGAAATGAAAAGATTGGCATTATTTCTGTTGGCGATGTCCGCCCTTGTGTTCAGAGGGATGAATACGTCCGTAGATCTGGTGTACACCACCCTGACGTCGGGATAGGCGGCCGAAATCTTGGCTCCGAGCCTTTTGGCCACATCGAGATTGAGGTTTTTCTCATAGACTTTCCCGTCCCTGCTGATGCATCCGGGGTCGCGGCCTCCGTGTCCGGGATCGATGACCACGGTTTTCAGACAGAGGTCACCGCCGTCGGGCGCACCGTAAACCATGCCCGGAAAAAGCATGGACAGGACAGCCGAAAGGATGAACGTGACGAGTCTGGATTTATGTCGGATATCATTCATTCGATAAGCCGTATTTGGTAATATTTGAAAATAGTTTTAACTTTGCGTCTTGCAAAAATATGAATTTTTGCTGAATTTGGAGAGATTTAATGTCACAATATAACTCAGGTCCATTGAACAGGAAAAGGGACAAGGTGTTTTTCGCCGTAATCGCTTTGCTGATTCTCAGTTCCTTCACGGTCTCGTCTCAGGATGACCGCAGATCGAGGAGGAACCGTCAGAGAGCGGAACGTATCGAAGCCAAGGCCGATACGCTTCCGGCCATAAGCGATTCGATGCGTGCCGTCCTCGATTCTACCGCATACGCGGATTCGGTAGCAAGACAGGATTCCCTGGACATGCTCGGCAAGAGTTCTCTCAAGGTCCCGGCCTTCACTTCCGCGAGGGATTCGATAGTGGAGGATTTCACTGACGGGAAAAGGATGATCTACTACTACGGCGACGTAAAGGTCAAGTACGAGGACATGGAACTCGCTGCCGACTATATGGTCTATGACATCCAGACCAAAACGGTCTATGCCAGAGGCACGAAGGACTCGACGGGTCTCATCACCGGAATGCCGACCATGACTCAGGGAGGCAAGACCTACACGATGGAGGAACTGAGATATAATTTCGATTCAGGCAAGGCCAGAATCACGAACATGGTGACCCAGGAACAGGACGGCATCCTGCACGGTCAGAACATCAAGATGATGGCGGACAATTCCATAAACATCACCGACGGAAAATATACTGTCTGCGATGCCGAGCATCCGCACTATTACCTGCACCTGTCGGCGGCCAAGGTCATGACCAAGCCGTCGCAGAAGACAGTTTTCGGTCCGGCATGGCCTGTCATAGAGGATATTCCGCTTTTTCCCGTAGTGCTTCCTTTCGGATTCATTCCGAAAAGGCCTGACAGAGCCACGGGACTCCTCATGCCTACTTTCGGAGAAGAGGCTGCACGAGGATTCTACCTCAGGGACGCCGGAATGTATTTCGTGCTCGGAGACTATTTCGACATTTCACTCACGGGCGACATATATACTCTCGGCTCATGGAGCGTCCAGGTCGATTCCCGGTACAAGGTGAACTACAAGTGCAACGGTAACTTCTCCATCACATACTCCAATGACCAGACCGGAGAAAAAGGAAGTACGGACTTCAACCAGATGAGGAATTTCGGAGTACGCTGGAGCCACTCGCAGGATGCCAAGGCAAGGCCCGGGACATCGTTCAGCGCGTCGGTGAATTTCTCGAGCCCGTCGAACAGCCGCTACAACTCCACCTCCGTCACGGAAGCGCTGCAGAACCAGATATCGTCATCCATATCCTACTCCAAGAACTGGAACGGAAAGTTCAACCTGTCCGTCAATGCCCTTCACAGCCAGAACTCGATAGACAGCTCCTATTCGTTCACCCTGCCTAACCTCACATTCTCGGTGAGCAGGTTCTACCCGTTCAAAAGGAAGAACAGGGTCGGCAAGGAAAGGTTCTACGAACAGTTTTCGCTCGGCTACAGCACTACTCTGCAGAACAAGATCAATTTCAAGGCGTCCGAATTCAACCAGCCGGGATTTCTGGATAAATTCCAGAACGGCATGACACACAATTTCCAGATCGGCCTGCCGAATTTCACGCTTTTCAAATACATCAACTTCACTCCGAGCATAAGCTACGGCATGAACTGGTTTTTCAGGGCGACAGAAAAGGTGTACAATCCTGACACCGGCCAGGTGGAGGATGTGGAAGGCAAGCAGTTCAGCACATTCGGAGCCACCCACACCTATTCCGGAAGCCTGTCGATGAACACAAGGCTGTACGGAATGTTCAATTTCGGCAAGCACAGGAAAATCCAGGCCATAAGACATGTGATTTCACCGTCGATATCTTTTTCTTTCAGTCCCGAGAAGGCAAAATATTTCAACGGATGGAGGACCCTCACATACACCGACGCCAACGGCCAGGTACAGAGTCTCGACTACAATATTTATGCAGGACAGCTGTACTCTCCTCCAGGCAAGGGAAAGACGGCATCGATGAACCTTTCCATAAGCAACAACCTTGAGGCAAAGGTGCGCGACCTCAGGGACACTACCGGAAAGGGGGAAAAGAAAATCAAGCTCATAGACCAGCTGACCTTGAACACCGGGTATAATTTCCTCGCCGATTCGCTGAATCTCAGCAACATAGGCATTTCGATGTCGACCTCGGTATTCGGCAAGGTAGGCATAAGCGCCAATGTGAACCTGGATCCTTACGCCATCGACGAAAGGGGTCGGAAGATCAACAAATTCAACGTGCAGACACAGGGATGGGCGAATCCCGTCCGTCTGACCAATGCGAGCGCATCCATCTCCTATTCGCTTTCAGGAGAAGGGAAAATCAACGGAAACGACGGAAGCGCACAGGCCGGAGGAAACCCTGCTTCGGACTATACGAGAATATATTACCATCCTGTTACAGGAGAATACATACCGGGAGGCTGGCTCTACTACATGAATCCGAACTCCCCGTGGTCGATAAACTTCAACTATTCGTACAGCTACAGCCGGTCCTACCAGTATTCCAACAACCAGCTGATAACCAATCACAGGCATACCCAGACCCTCGGCGTATCCGGAAACGTCAAGATTACGCCGGCCCTGTCGATAAATCTCACGACCAACTTCGACATCATGGCATTCAGGATGTCCACTACCCAGCTGAGCGCGACATACGACCTGCATTGCTTCAACATATCGTTCTCCTGGATTCCTAACGGACAGTGGGAATCGTGGTCATTCAAGATTGCGGCCAACGCGGCGGCTCTTTCCGACCTGCTGAGATTCAAGAAAAGTACGAGCTACTGGGACAATTAGGCCCCGGGACGGCAAAAGCGGCACGGCAGGAGAGGCAAGATTACGATTATTTATAGAGTGTATAGAGTGCGATTATTTATTTGGAAGTTCGGTGCAAATTAGTATATTTGCAAAGTCTTTGGAAAAATTCCTCCCCCTGATTACATATTTTCAATGTATTTCATAGGATAAACTTACTATATGCACAATATTTTCGACTTAAACGAAATGGATCTGGAACAGGTCCGTTCCATCGCAAAGGAACTCGGCATCCATGTCACCAAGAAAATGGAAAAAAAGGACATCTCCTATCTGATTCTCGACAAGGAAGCCGCAATCAATGCTCACTCGGCACCGGAAAAACCGGAAAAGAAGAAAAGAGGACGTCCGAAAAAGCAGCCGTCCAATCCTGAAGAAGCAGCAAAGGCTGCCGCACCGCAGCAGAACGCGGCTCCGGCTGAGGAAAACCGCCAGCCTGCTCCGGCCAAACGCGGACGCAAGAAAAAAACCGCAGATGAACCGGCGGCAAAGTCCGAAACGAAAAACGAAAAGACAGCTAAAGCCGTAAATACGGAGACGGACGCACGTCCTGCCGAAAAGGCCGTGACCGATGCTCCCGAGAAAAAAGCCGAGAGTTCTCAGGCCGACAACTCCGGGAGCCAGGAAAAGAACGCAACGAACCAGGACAGGAATACCAATAGCCAGAATCCCGAAAGGAGAAAGCGCACAAGAATCCAGAAGCAGTCTCCGGCAGAACCTGTCGAAGCCGCCAGCGTAACGGAAACGGACAACGAACCGCGCAGCCAGCAACCACAGCCTGCCGTAACGCGGCCGAACAACGGTCATCAGAATGTACAGCAGCGTCAGATGCCGCAGCAGAAGATAGAATTCGAAGGAGTGATCGAAGCTACCGGAGTCCTTGAAATAATGCCGGACGGCTACGGATTCCTGCGTTCGTCGGACTACAATTATCTGAATTCCCCGGACGACATTTATGTTTCCGCAGGCCAGATCAAGACCAACGCCCTGAAAACAGGCGATACCGTAACCGGTGAAATACGTCCTCCGCGCGAAGGGGACAAATATTTCCCTCTCGTAAAGATAAAGTACGTCAATGGAAGGACTCCGGAATTCATCAGAGACAGAATCCCGTTCGATTTCCTTACGCCGCTTTTCCCTGACGAAAAGTTCAACCTGCTCGGGAAAGGTCACAATGACCTGTCATGCAGAATCGTGGACATGTTCACGCCTATCGGCAAAGGCCAGAGAGGACTTATCGTCGCACAGCCGAAAACTGGTAAGACGATGCTCCTGAAATCCATAGCCAATGCCATTGCCGACAACCATCCTGAAGTCTACATGATCGTCCTCCTTATAGATGAACGTCCGGAAGAAGTGACGGACATGGCAAGAAGCGTCAAGGCCGAGGTCGTGGCATCCACTTTCGACGAACCTGCCGAGAAACACGTCAAGGTGGCCAACATGGTGCTCGAAAAAGCCAAAAGACTCGTGGAATGCGGCCACGACGTTGTGATATTCCTCGACTCGATAACACGTCTTGCCAGGGCATACAATACTGTCCAGCCGGCTTCGGGCAAAGTGCTTTCCGGCGGTGTGGACGCCAATGCCCTACACAAGCCAAAAAGATTTTTCGGTGCGGCGAGAAACATCGAGAACGGAGGTTCGCTCACTATTCTCGCCACAGCACTCACGGACACCGGCTCCAAAATGGATGACGTGATTTTCGAAGAATTCAAGGGAACGGGCAACATGGAGCTCCAGCTTGACAGAAGGCTGTCCAACAAGCGTATATTCCCTGCCGTAGACGTGACTCTGAGCAGTACGAGACGTGATGATCTTCTCTACACTCAGGAACAGAGCAACAGAATATGGATACTCCGCAATTATCTCGCGGACATGAATTCGGTAGAAGCCATGGAATTCCTCAAGGACCGTCTTGAAAAGACAGTTTCCAACGAAGAATTTTTCGCTACGATGAATGGGGACAAACTTCAGTAAATATTCAAGACATTACCGGCCGCTGCTGAGCCTCGGTCTTCCGATCATCATCGGACAGCTCGGAATAATTCTGGTGAGTTTTGCCGATACGATGATGGTTGGACACTACCATACGGATGATCTGGCGGCCGCGAGTTTTGTCAACAATGTATTCAACCTCGTCATAATTTTCTCGACGGGGTTTTCTTATGGACTGACCCCGATAGTCGGCAGGCTTTCGGGACAGGGTGCATGCCGCGATATCGGCCGGGTCCTGAAAAACAGCCTGGCTGCGAATTCGGTTGCGGCCGCTGTTCTCATGGCTCTCATGTATATCCTGTATCTGAATGTGGACAGGCTCGGACAGCCCTCCGAGCTTATGCCTTTGATACGGCCTTACTTCATGGTACTGCTGGTCTCCCTGCTGCCCGTGCTGCTTTTCAATTCCTTCAAGCAGTTCTCGGACGGGATCGCCGACACAGTCACGCCGATGTGGATACTTCTGCTCGGCAACGTATTCAATATTTTCGGCAACTGGTGCCTGATATTCGGAAAGCTTGGATGTCCGGAACTCGGGCTTCTCGGAGCCGGGATTTCGACACTGATATCCAGAGTCCTCACCCTGCTCATATTCGCGGGAATGTTTTTCTTCTCGAAACGCTATGCGGACTACAGGGCCGGGTTCGCCGAAGGAAAGGTAAACGGAAACGATTTCACCGCCCTGAACAGGCTCGGCCTGCCGATAGGTCTGCAGATGGGAATGGAAACCGGTTCCTTCAGTCTTGCCACGATAATGGTAGGATGGCTCGGCACCCTGCAGCTTGCGGCACATCAGGTGATGCTCACGGTCGGCCAGCTCGGGTTCATGCTTTATTACGGAATGGCAGCGGCCATCGCGGTAAGGACAAGTTTCTTCCTCGGACAGAAAGATACGGAAAACATGAAATATTCAGTCGGGGCAGGATTCCAGATGATACTTGTAATGGCGGTTGTCGTATCTTCGCTGATCTTCGCATTCAGGGGGAGCATAGGAAACCTGTTTTCAGACAACAGCCAGGTCGCGGCAATCGTTTCCGGGCTCACGATACCGTTTATCATATACCAGTTCGGTGACGGGATGCAATGCGCCTATTCCAATGCGCTGCGCGGAATCTCTGACGTAAAGCCTGTCGTCTGGATAGCATTTCTTGCCTATTTCGTGATATCGCTTCCTGCCGGGTACATTTTCGGGTTCGTGCTCGACTGGGGCCTGACAGGTATATGGATGTCGTTCCCTCTGGGACTTACCAGCGCAGGTCTGATGTTCTGCGCAAGATTTTACAGCAAGACAGGAAAGAACAGGACCTGCAGCGGCCGCTCATGACTCGGACAGTACGCTGATGACGATCTTCCTGACCATCGACTTGAGTTCATCGAGGAAATCGGAAGCCCTGTATGTCCCGTTTTCGATCATCCGCAGCTTTCTTTCCCACTGTCCGGTCAGTTCCGCGCTTTTCAGCAACTCCTCGTGGATGGTATTTATCAGACGGATACCGGTAGAGGTCGGATAGAGGTTTTTCCTTTCTTTCCTGATATAATCGCGTCTGAAAAGAGTCTCTATGATGGCGGCTCTTGTAGAGGGCCGGCCTATGCCGTTTTCTTTCAGGGCGTCTCTGAGTTCGTCATCGTCCACGAGTTTTCCGGCGGTCTCCATTGCCCTGAGCAGGGTGGCTTCGGTATAAGGCTTGGGAGGCGTGGTCCATGTCTCCTTGAGTTCCGGAGAATGAGGGCCGCACTCCCCTTCCGCAAATTCAGGCAGGACCGGGGTATCTTCCTGACTGCGGTCCCTTGACGGGAAAACGGTCCTCCAGCCCTGTTTCAGTATCTGCTTCCCGACTGTCCTGAACGATACCGTACCCGCATTGCCGGTAACTGTTGTCGTCGATATCTCGCAATCCGGATAAAAGGCCGCAATGAAACGTCTTGCAACGAGATCCCGGACTTTTTCTTCGTCGGGAGACAGGTTTGCCGCAGATACTCCGGTCGGTATGATGGCATGGTGGTCGGTAACCTTGGAATTGTCGAAAACTTTTTTGCTTTTGGGAAGTTTCCGTCCCTTTAGAGGCGCGACAAGGTCTTCATAACCTTTCATGCCGGCCAGTATCGCCGGCACCTTAGGATATATGTCCTCGCTCAGAAAGGTAGTATCGACCCTCGGATAGGTTACGACCTTCTTTTCATACAGAGACTGTACGAGTCTGAGAGTGGTGTCGGCGCTGAAAGCATATTTCCTGTTGCATTCGACCTGCAGCGATGTCAGGTCGAAAAGACGCGGAGGCGCTTCCTTTCCCTTCTTTTCGGAAATGCCGGCGACAGTGAAATCCTTGCCCGACACTTCTTCGAGAAGACGCTCCCCGTCCTCCTTCCTGTCGAATTTACCGTTTTTCGCAGTGAATACGACATCCCGGTAAACGGTCTTCAGTTCCCAGTACGGAGCCGGAACGAAATTGTCGATTTCGGCCTGTCTCTGAACTATCAACGCGAGTGTAGGCGTCTGGACTCTTCCTATGGACAGGACCTGACGGTTCGCGGCATATCTCAGGGTATAGAGTCTCGTAGCATTGATGCCGAGGATCCAGTCTCCGATGGCTCTGGCAAGGCCGGCTTCGTAGAGAAGCCTGAAATCGGACTCGGGCCTCAGAGCGGAAAAACCTTCCCTTATGGCTTCTTCTGTCAGGGAAGATATCCAGAGCCTCCTGACCGGGCATTTCGCTCCTGCCTTGAGCATGACCCATCTCTGTATCAGTTCCCCTTCCTGTCCGGCATCCCCGCAATTTATTATCTCGTCGGCATTGTGCATCAGCGTCTTTATGATCTCGAACTGCCTGAGATATGTTTCATTGTCTATGAGCTTGATCCCGAATCTGGGAGGAATGACAGGCAGGGCCGAGAGCATCCATACTTTCCACTGCGGGTTATAGTCGTGCGGTTCTTTCAGAGTGCACAAATGGCCGAAAGTCCATGTCACCTGATATCCGTTCCCCTCAAGATAACCGTCCATTTTCTTCGTCGCCCCGAGGACGGCCGCTATTTCCCTCGCCACGCTCGGCTTCTCCGCTATACAAACTATCATCTGTCGAATTCAAAAAATTGTTTTCAAAAATAACCCATAAAATTCGTTTTGACAAAATTCATGTTATATTTGCAGGACAATGCCGGTACGGCATGCCTGACGATTATTCCGAAAAACAGTAAACAACTATGAATCCGATGAAAAATATTACCGGAATCGCCGCGACCGCGGCTTCAGCCATCTTTCTGCTCGCCATTATGAACAGCTGCAACTGCGGCACTCAGATCAAGGGAAACCTGTCCGATGCCGGCAATGACACGCTTGTAGTCTCGGTCTTCGAGGCGATTTCGGGAGACCTTGTCCTGAAAGACACTGTCGCAGCGGTCAACGGCAAATTCTCGGTTGCTGTAGAGGACACGGCGATGTTCACAATATTCATCAATTCCCTTGCCGACGAAGGAATGATTCCTGCAGCGGATCCCCTTATTCTGATGCCGGGGGAAAGGATCAGGATTTCCGGAACCCTCGATGCCCCCGTGTACTCCGGGTCCGAGATCAGCGAAGGACTTGCTTCATCGCAGGAATACAAGGCTGTCAATGACAGGCTCAGGGACCTCTACGGCAGGGCACGCACCATTGCAGACAATGACACTGCGGCCATAAGCAGACTGAATGAAGAATATGCCTCCATTCTCTCGGAAAAGGACAGCGTATCGCTGGAGTTCATCCGCAACAATCCGGACAATCTCGCGTCCGGATACATGCTCCTGAGCGGAATCAGCGATCCTGCAAAGGGCATTGAAGCTTATGATCTTCTCGGAACATCCGTAAAGGAAAGCCTGATGGGTGAAACACTCTCAGCGATTGCCGAAAGTTTCAATACGGCTATCATCAGGGAAAAGAACAAGGAGAACATCCGGCCGGGCAAGCCTGCTCCGGAATTCAGCCTCAAGGGTCTCGACGGAAAGGAATACAGTCTGGCTTCGTTCAGGGGAAAATACGTCCTTCTCGACTTCTGGGGAAAATGGTGCTACTGGTGCATGAAAGGAATGCCGGACATGAAGGAATACTACGACAAGTACAGCCACAGGATAGAATTCGTCGGCATCGACTGCGGTGACACCGAAGAAGTCTGGAAAAAGACTGTGGAAGAAGAAGGACTGACCTGGACCAGCCTGTACAACGGGGACGGACAGGATATTCTGAACGCATACGCCGTGGAAGGCTTCCCTACCAAAGTGCTTGTAGACAGTGAGGGAAAAATCGTGGAAGTGTTCGTAGGCGAAAGCGAGGATCTTTACAACAAACTCGACGAACTTTTCTAAATGGCTGTCCGGAAAGACAACGGTATTTCGAAAGAGCGTATCTGGGAATACGCTCTTCTTGTCCTGATCATTGGGCTGGGCATATTGCTTTTCCGTCAGGCCCAGCCTTTCATAAGCGGTATTCTCGGAGCCTTCACGCTGTATATCCTGTTCCGGAAACCGGCATTCAGACTCACCGAAAAGACGGGAAAACCGACACTTTCCGCTACGCTGATCGTAATCGGGGTCCTGCTTTTTCTCATTATTCCTCTTTCGCTTCTTGCGTGGTTCCTGATAGCAAAGCTGCAGCAGGTAAACTGGAACACGGACAGTATCCTTGCGCCTACCATGCAGGTAATAGACATCGTCAGGGAGAAATTCAACATAGACCTTGTTTCTGAAAAAAGCCTGACATTCATAGCCGGGAAAGTCACTGCCCTCGGGCAGTCCATAATCAACGGCATCGGAGACTTCTTCATCAATATTTTGGCGGCCCTTATAGTGCTGTTTTTCCTGCTGACAGGAGGAAGGAAGATGGAAAACTATCTGTCTTCACTCATACCGATGAAAAATGTCAACAAGAGAGAGACGATAGACAGGGTGAACGTGATGGTGAAGTCCAATGCAATCGGCATTCCCCTCCTCGCATTCATCCAGGGAGTCATAGCCTGGATCGGGTACATGTTTTTCGGAGTGCCGAATGCCTTTCTTATGGCTTTTCTGACAGGTCTGTGCTCTGTGGTGCCGCTGGTCGGGACGATGATAATATGGATACCGCTGTGCATCTATTTCGCAGTGCTCGGACTGTGGGGCAAGGCCGTGGGGCTCCTGCTTTTTTCTGCGGTTTTCATTTCACAGAGCGACAATCTCATAAGATTCATACTGCAGAAGAAACTTGCGAATACCCATCCGCTCATCACGATATTCGGCGTTGTGGCCGGACTTCCGATGTTCGGCTTCATGGGTATAATTTTCGGCCCGCTGCTCGTATCGCTGTTCCTCCTGTTCATCGACATGTTCCGTAAAGAATATCTCAGCGACAATGATGACTGAAAGCCATCCGTTGCAGCCGTTTCTGCCTTCCGGAGCGAAAATACTCATGCTCGGCAGCTTTCCTCCCAAAAGGGAAAGATGGTCCATGGATTTCTTCTATCCCAATTTCAACAACGACATGTGGAGAATAATGGGGCTTGTATTCTTCGGTGACAGGACGCATTTCATCGCTTCAGACAGCAGACGGTTCGACAGGGATGCCGTAGTTTCATTCTGCAGTGACAAAGGCATAGCCCTGTACGATACTGCATCCGAGGTAAGGAGGCTTAAAGACAACGCCTCGGACAAATTCCTCGAAATCGTGACTCCGACCGACATCCATGCCCTGCTTGAATCGCTGCCAGAGTGCCGGGCCGTCGCAACTACGGGACAGAAAGCCGCGGAAACTGCGGCTGCAGTATTCGGCTGTCCGCTGCCGTCTCCGGGGACCAATGTACTTTTCCGGCATCCGGACAATACTGTGCGGGAATCCTGCCGGCTGTGGAGAATGCCGTCGAGTTCGAGAGCCTATCCGCTTTCCATCGAGAAAAAAGCGGATTTCTACAGGGAAATGTTCGAGAATGAAGGACTGCTCTGACTAAGCGTCCGGCTTCCGACGGTCCCTACAGCAATATCTCTCCGAGAGTAGGATGAATGTGTACGGCATTGCGCAGGTCATCCTCCGTTGCTCCGATTGACATCAGTACGGATACTTCCTGAACCAGATCCGCCGCATGCGGGCCGACTGCATGACAGCCTGCCAGCTTGCCGTCCCGTGCCGTGATTATCTTGCACAGGCCGTCGGTTTCGCCGAGACAGACAGCTTTCCCGTTAGTCCTGTACAAGGATTTGCGGACTGTGCAGTCCGCCCCCGACGCCCTGAACTCCTCTTCTGTCAGACCTACCGATGCCGCCTCTGGAATGGTAAAGACAGCCGAAGGCATGACGGAAAGGTCTGTGCCTCCGTTTTTCCCTGCCGTACCGCCTTCTGCTCCGGAAATTATCGCATCCAGAGCCTTCCTGCCCTGGAATATGGCAGCATGTGCCAGAAGTTGACGCCCGTTTACATCCCCGATCGCGTAAATATGCGGGACATTCGTCCTCATGTCACTATCCGTATGAATCGCTCCTTTTTCAGTCATGGCTATGCCTGCCGCTGCGACATTCAGACCTTCACAAAAAGGTCTGCGGCCAGTCGCGACGAGGACCTTATCCGTCAGGTAGCTTTCCTGCGAAGATTTTCGCGTCCAGACAACTTTCAGAAGCTGTTTTCCCGAAGTATCGGCAACCGCCTCGACAGAGTCGACGCGAGACTGCAGGCTGAATTTTATACCGCGTTTCGAAAGGCTCTGTCTCAGACGTCTTGCTATTTCGGCATCGAAGCGGGGCAGGATTTCCCTGCAGAACTCCACCACTGTAACCTCGCTTCCGAAACTGCGGAAAATCGAAGCGAATTCGAGTCCTATCACACCGCCCCCGATAATGCAAAGACTGTCCGGGACCGAATCGAGCCCGAGCAGGGAGGATGAATCGAGGACGCCGGGCAATGCACTCCCCGGAATATCCGGCATGACGGGTACCGACCCCGTGGCGATAATCACATAATCCGGTCTGTAGTCTTTTCCTCCGGCAGACACAATATTTCTGTCCCTGAACACTGCCCTGTCCCTTACAAGCGTGACTCCGGCGGATTCGAGCATGGCTTCGACATTCGTCCTGAGAGCGGATACAATCCCGTCTTTCCTGGATTTAACGGCAGGAAAGTCCACTCCGGCGTTTCCGGCCCTTATTCCGAATTTTTCCGATGCTCGTATCTCTTCGAGAATTTCTGCGCTGCGACAGTAAGCCTTTGTCGGTATGCAGCCTGCATTCAGACAGGTGCCACCGACATTTCCGGCTTCGGCCAGAATTACCTCGAATCCCCTTTTCCTTGCTTCGAGCGCGGTCTCGTAGCCTCCCGGACCGGCCCCGATGATAAATATCTGCATTTTGTCAAAATTTCAGTACCGGATGCGTTGCGGCAAGTGTTTCGTCAGGACGTCCGACAGGCGTACAGTGAGGAGCTGTCTTCAGGAGTTCCGGCTCCGACACCGCTTCATCTGCTATCTTTCTCATCGCCTCTATGAAAGCATCGAGAGTCTCTTTGGATTCGGTTTCCGTCGGCTCTATCATGATGGACTGGTGAAAAAGCAGAGGGAAATAAATTGTAGGCGCATGAAAACCGTAGTCGAGGAGCCTCTTGGCCACGTCGAGCGTCGAAATGCCGTCTACGGCAGGAGAGACATCCTTCAGTCCGTCGAACACGAATTCGTGCTTGCACAGTGACGGTACCGGAAGTCTGTACCTGTCTTTCAGGGATTCCTTTATGTAGTTGGCAGCCAGCACTGCGTATGGTCCGACTTTCGTCACGTTCCGTTTTCCGAGCGCCATGATATAGGCGCAGGCTTTCATGAGCACTCCGAAATTCCCCGCGAATCCGGAAATTCTGCCCGGACCGCCAGGATTTCCTGCCATTGAGAACTTTCCTGTCTTTCCGTCCCGGATCACGACCGGAGAAGGCAGAAGTCCGGCGAGACGGGACGAGACACCGACAGGACCTGCCCCCGGGCCTCCCCCGCCATGCGGAGTGGAAAACGTCTTGTGCAGATTGAGGTGCATGATATCGAAGCCCATATCTCCGGGACGTACTTTTCCGAGCAGAGCATTCATGTTGGCCCCGTCATAATACAGGAGGCCTCCTGCAGCATGGACTGAAGCCTCGATTTCCCTGATTTCAGTTTCGAAAAGCCCGAGAGTATTAGGATTCGTCATCATGATGCCCGCTACAGTATCGTCCAGAAGAGGCATGAGATCCCCGACATCGATCGTACCCGCAGGTGTGGATTTCACCTGCACCACTTCAAGGCCGCAGACGGCTGCACTTGCCGGATTCGTGCCGTGGGCGCTGTCCGGAACGATTATCCTTGTCCTTTTCGTATCTCCACGGGAAATGTGATACTGTCTCATTATCATAAGTCCGGTAAGCTCTCCGTGGGCGCCGGCGAACGGATTGAGGGTGAATGCCGACATTCCTGTCAGGGAGCACAGCCAGGAAGAAAGTTCGGCATACAGTTTCAGTGCGCCCTGTACCGTTTCAGCCGGCTGCAGCGGGTGCAGACCGGAAAAACCGGGATGGGCGGATATCTCTTCATTTATCTTGGGATTGTATTTCATCGTACAGCTGCCGAGAGGATAGAAGCCGGTATCCACCCCGAAATTCATGTCCGAAAGATTTATGTAATGCCTTACCGCATCGGGTTCGCTTACCTGCGGAAGATCAGGAAGCCTGCAGCGGCGCAGATTCCCGGGAATATCGTCAGGAGAATCTTTCCATCCGTTTTCCGGCAGGGAAAAGCCCGTCCTGCCTTCACGGGAAAGTTCGAATATCAGTTTGTCGTAATACTTCATATCGTCCGGATTTGAATCATTTTGAAGAACGCAGGTCCCGGATGACGGAGAGAAGGTCGTCGATCTCTTCCCTGGTCCTGTTCTCAGTCACGCAGAAAGACACTATGTCATCCCCGCATGAAAGCGCGGCAAAATATCCTTTTTCAAGCAGTTTTTCCTGAAGCACGGCTGCCGGAATCCCTGACCGGAGCACAAACTCCTTCAGGAACGGCTTTTCCGACACTTCCGTGAACAATCCCGTGTCGAGCAGGGCGGAATAAAGGTAATGTGCACCCCCGTATGAAAGTTCGTTCACCCTTCTGAGCCCCTGCGGTCCCATCAGAGAAAGATATACCGTCACATAAAGTGCCATCAGGGACTGGTTCGAACAGATATTGCTCGTGGCCTTTTCCCTGCGTATATGCTGTTCGCGCGCCTGAAGCGTAAGGACGTAGCACCTCCTGCCTTCGGGATCCGATGTCTGTCCGACGATCCTGCCCGGAAGTTTCCTGACATACTCCTGCCGGCAGCAAAGAAATCCGAGATACGGACCGCCGAAACTCAATGGAATGCCGAGACTCTGTGCATCCCCGCAGGCAATGTCGGCACCCCATTCTCCCGGAGTTCTTATAACGGCCAGAGATGAAGGGTCGGAATACACTGCCAGCAGCGCCTTTGCCGAATGCACAGCATCGGCAAAGCCAGAGAGATCTTCTATTATTCCATATCGATTGATTCCGGGAACGAGAACTCCTGCAACATCTCCGGCCGCAAGTTCTTTCCTGAATGCCTCGAGGTCTGAGCTGAAACCGGATTCCGGAATCACTGACAGGCCTGTTCCATGAAACTTGCAGTAAGTACCGACGACATCTATCACCCGGGGAAGAAGCGTAGCCGATACGAGGACACGGCTCTTTTTTCTGGTACAGGCCACAGTCATGAGCATGGCTTCAGCGGCGGAAGTCGGCCCGTCATACATCGAGGCGTTGGAACAGTCGAGCCCTGTCAGCCTGGTCATCATGGTCTGGTACTCGAAGATATATCTCAGGGTTCCCTGCGAAACTTCCGCCTGATACGGAGTATAGGATGTCAGAAATTCAGATCTGGATATTACGGCCTTCGCCGCAGACGGGGAATAATGGTCATACGCCCCTGCCCCGCAAAACACCTTCAGCCGGACATTCTCCGAAGCAAGATCGTCGAACCACCGCCTTATTTCCATTTCGGACATGGCGTCGGGAATGGAAAAGTCTCCTTTGTACAATACATCTTCGGGCACATCGGAATACAGCCCGTCGAGGGAATCGAGCCCGATCCTGTCGAGCATGGCCCTGATATCCCCTTCAGTATGTGGGAAATATGCGAAACCCATACCGGATGCGAGTTAAGCCTGCCTGTCAAGAAATTCCGAGTATGCCGCAGCATCCATGAGAGATTCCGTCTCGGAAGGGTCGCTCATCCTTACTCTGATTATCCAGTTAGTGTACGGATCAGTATTCAGGAGGCCGGGTTCGTCTTCAAGGGCCGCGTTCTTTTCGATGACTGTCCCGGAAACGGGAGAATAGAGATCGCTTGCCGCCTTGACACTCTCCACAGCCCCGAACTCTTCATCCTGCGAGACTTCATCGTCTTCTTCCGGCATATCGACATAAACTATGCTGCCCATGGATTTCTGGGCGAAATCGGAAATACCTATTACGGCGATGTCGCCTTCGACCTTTACCCATTCGTGCGATTCGCTGTAAAGCAAACCTTCAGCTATCTTGCTCATAATATTATTGTTTAACGTTTGTATTTCTTGTCATAAAACCTTTTGCCGCATACCGTGCCGGGAAAAACCTTTTTCCTTATCCTTATGCCGACCGGGGTGCCAGGGACCGAATACGGCAGCTCCACAAAGGCCATACATACGCTTTTCCCGGTGGAAATGGAATTATACCCCGTAGTGACCTCCCCTATGCGGCGTCCGTCCGGAGCTTCGACCTGATAACCAGCCCGCGGGACAGCCTTGTCCGAGAGTTCTATTCCCGTGAGCTTGCGGTCAAGACCTTTTTCCCTGAGTGCGGCTGCCGCATTCCTGCCGATGAAATCCCCCTTGTCCATTTTCACGAACATTCCGAGCCCGGCTTCCAGAGGAGAGATGTCCGGGCCGAGTTCATGGCCGTAAAGAGGGAGTCCGGCCTCGAAACGCAGGGTATCCCTGCAGCCGAGACCGCAAGGCATTACTCCGGCTCCAAGCAGGGCGGACCATATTTTTCTCGTGACAGATGGAGATGCGTAGAATTCGAAACCGTCCTCCCCAGTATATCCCGACCTGCTCGCAAGCACCTTCCCACCGTCGAAGTCGACTTCCCTGAACGTATAGAAGACCAGGTCCGAAAGGTCGAAACCGAGGGCCCTGGCAGCCAGTTGTTCCGAATCGGGACCCTGAAGGGCAATCTGCCCGTATTCGCCTGACCTGTCGAGTATATTCACGTTCCGGCCTTCCGCAGCCGCGCATATCCAGTCATAGTCCTTTCCGATATTCGAGGCATTTACCACCAGAAGCCATGTGCCGGCTTCGTGCATCCTGTAGACGAGAAGATCGTCGACGACTCCCCCGTCCTGATACAGCATCATCCCGTATTGGACATGGCCGGGCAAAAGACGGGACACGTCATTGGTAAAGATGCGGTTCACGAAGGATTCCGACTCCGGACCGGTGACGAATATCTCGCCCATGTGCGAGACATCGAACATTCCGCAGGCTGTCCTTACGGCATTGTGTTCTTCGATTATTCCTGAATACTGTATCGGCATCATAAAGCCGCCGAAGGGACTCATCTGCGCCCCCAGGGCAATATGACTGTCATACAGACATGTCTTTTTCAGTGTTTCCATAAAATTGCGTAATTTTTTTCAACATACGTTGCCATGATTCCGTCTATTTCGCCGAGCTCGCCGGGCGTCAGGATCTTTTCCCCGTCGCAGAAAAAGGCCGCCAGTTCCCTTTGCATACCCGGAATATCGGTGTCGGAGAACTCAGAAAGATTGGCTACCCTCTGCCTTACCGAAGCAATGCCCTTGGAGGCAAGCTTGCCTGGAGGCGGTGTCAGGGCATGGCTCATGGCTTCGAGGTCCGAATCGCAAAGAAGCGTGGCATGAATGACATTGCGTGATCCGGTGCTGTAGAAAGCGCTTCCCGATACCTTTTTCCCTGAAATCATGATATCATTCCGGCCCGAAGGCCAGGCATCATATCCCTGTTTCCTGAGAAAGAGAGCGAGACTGCCTATGAATCTTTCGAACAGGAAAGGCTTGTCGCTGCCGCCGGTCACAGCGGAAATCATCAGATTTCCCTGGTCCGCATAGACACAGCCGCCGCCGCTTTTTCTTCTGAAAACGCTAATGCCGTTCGCAATACAATACGGGATGTCGGCCTCCGCCTCTATATCCTGGTTCCGGCCGGCAATAACACTCGGAGCCACCTGCCAGAGCATGAAATAATCGTCCCGGCATTTTCTGGCGAGATATTCTTCGACAGCAAGATAGAATATGAGCGGCCGGCATTCAGCCGGAGCCGGAAATACAACGTTCAGCATACGTCCGGACCTTTGGATTCCCCGTGGATGCCAGCTACTTTATCCTGATGTATTCGACAGGCTGGTCCATTACCTTGTCGAGAGGTTCGGATATGAATTCTACCTTGTCGAACCTGATACTGCGAAGGTCGATGCACCTGACAGTGGAATTCCATGCCGTCCTGTAATAGAATCTCAGGGCCTTGAGATCCGACGATGTTGTCCACTGCGTGGCGCTCGGAAGATTGTCCGGAATCGCGGCGGATCCGGATGCATGCTCTATTCCGATAGGAATATCGAAATTGTTGAGTATCTGGAAAGTTTCCTTCACTGTCTCGAATCCTGTAGCGTACTGCGGTGCGGTCGCCTTGTAAAAGGCCGCCCTGACGAAACGCGACGGCGGGGTGACATCGCCCGGGATGCCCCTGAAGCCGGTACCTGCTCCGAAAGAAGCTAAAGTCACGCCCTCGGCAAGTTTGTTCGGGGCCGCATTGCCCGGATAAAGATTGACATAATTGTTCAGATTCGTCATCTGCCATTCGAATCCCGGAGAATTGGTCAGGACACCGAGCCTGTTCTCATGGAAAACAGGTTTTCCTCCGACTATCTCGAGTACTACCTGACGCCCGGAAGCGTCTCCGATTCTCCAGTGCGCAGTCTGGGTCTCCGGACTGAGGGCGACTACATGGATACGGTCCATGGCACCGATGACTTCATCCACAGTGGAGAAATTCCCGAGAATCCAGGCGGCAAGCTGGACATCTACAAGCGTAGAGGAGTTGTTCTTCCGGTCGTACTCTTCATACTGTCCGTAACCGGGGAAAAAGAAAAGTCCGGCCGAAAGCCCCGCTTCATTTAGACCTTCGGTAACGAACTGGTCCTGCATCACGGAGATTCCCACATAGCCGTATTCGGCGGTAAAGACGACACCGTTTGTCCCGGTCGGCGTGATTGCGGTCTGGGTGTATCCTCTCGGAACCACTACATACCTGCTCTGAAGGAAACTTCCTCCCCACTCGCAGGTCCTTGCAAGGACGTAGCTTGTGTCTTTGGAAACGAGAGTAATGCCCGTACAGGCAGCGGCATCATTGAAAACTGCGGCAGACATAATGGCGGCAGCCGCGAGTAAAAGTTTTTTAATCGTATTCATATCAGACAGGTTATCAGTTCAAACGTGTTACTTGACTATCAAATGTACAGAGTTATTGCCGATAAAACAATAATTTTTCCGTATTTTCGCAGAGCGAAAAACAAACAAGGACGATGAAAGCTACTGTACACGTTTTCCTGTCTGTCGCGGCAGGATTCCTGGCCATGACGCAGGTTTATGCACAGCCTGGAGTATTTGCGACAAGGCATCAGGATGAAAATGCGGGGAAAACCCTTACGATGGAGGATGCGGTCCTCGGCTATGACCTGCTGCCCGAGACTATGGAAATAACCTGGACCCCGGGCGGCCATGAAATGACAGTATTCGAAAACGGGAACATGATATCAAAAGACAGGACCGGAAATACGGAAAGGACCGTTCTTGCGTCAGGCGTAATCAGAGACCTGTGCGGAAGCGAAAGCGTTTTCGTGAAATGGGTATCGGAAGATACGGCCTTGTTCCGGTCAGGCGGGACATGGTTTCTCATAGATACGGAAAACGGGAGGCTGCACGGGAAATTCCGGCTTCCCGAGGGTGCGGCAGAACTTAACGTCAATCCTGCCGGCTGGCACGTTTTCACGCAGGGAAACGGGCTTTATTTCTGCGACAACAGCGGAAACGTCTATCCGATAGCCGTAAGCGATGATCCAGACATCTCGTACGGACAGTTCGTCAGCAGAAACGAATTCGGCATTATGCAGGGCATCTTCCTGTCCGGATCCGGAAAGAAAGTCGCCTTTTACAGGAAAGACGAAAGCGCCGTGGGCACATTCCCGCTGCTCGACATAACATCCAGGACAGGTTCCCTTATGGAAATAAAGTATCCGATGGCCGGCATGGCTTCCGAAAATGTCCGCATAGGGGTATATGACTTCGCCTCCGGACAGACATCCTATCTGAAATGTGACGATTTCGGCCATGACCAGTATCTCACCGGCATTACCTGGTCTCCGGACGAGACCTTCATCATGGTGCATCTGCTCGACAGGAGCCAGAAGCATCTCAGGCTCAACATGTACGATCCCATAACCGGGAATTTCGTCAGGACAGTGCTGACGGAAGACAATGACCGTTTCGTCGAACCGCAGGATCCCGTATGGTTCGTCAGGGGCAGTTCATCGGAATTCATCTACAGGACCGACAACAGGGACGGATACAGGAATCTGTACCTGTGCACGACGGACGGCTACATAAAGAGGCTGACCGATACCGACGCCGATGTAGCTTACGTGGGAAATGACGGAAGGAAAGTCTACTACACGTCGGCAGAAGTCTCCCCTGTGGAAAACCATCTGTTCAGCATCGACATCAGGACAGGAAGGAAAACCAGGCTCACGGAGGCTGAAGGCTGGCATCAGATAAGCATGAGCCCGGACTGCATGTATTTCTCGGACAGTTTCAGCAGCCTGAATGTTCCGGGAGTCACCGACCTGTGCAGCGCTGACGGAAAAAGACGGATCAACCTCCTTACCGCAGAGGATCCTGTGGAAGGGTACGGGTTCTGTGAAATATCTCTCGGAAAAGTCAGAAGCGCCGACGGCAGGTACGACAATTATTACAGACTTGTCAAGCCTCGGGATTTCGATCCGGAGAAGAAATATCCGGTAATACTTTATGTCTACGGAGGCCCTCACTCCCAGCTTGTAAGGAATTCATGGCTCGGAGAACTCCGCAGATGGGAAATGTACATGGCACAGAACGGCTATATCGTATATGTCCAGGACAACAGGGGCACGCAGAACCGCGGAGCGGAATTCGAAAAAACCATATACGGCCGGTGCGGACAGGCGGAGATGGCGGACCAGATGGAAGGCATCAGGATGCTGGCCGGACTGGACTATGTGGACAGTGACAGGATAGGCGTTCACGGATGGAGCTACGGAGGATTCATGACCATATCGCTCATTACCAATTATCCGGATGTTTTCAAGGTGGCCGTTGCCGGAGGTCCCGTCATCGACTGGAAGTGGTACGAAGTAATGTACGGAGAAAGATATATGGGCAACCCCGCCACCAATCCCGAGGGATATGCCATGACAAGCCTTGTCGGCAAGGCCAAGGAGCTGAAAGGCAAGCTGCTTATATGCCAGGGGGCTGTCGACAATGTCGTCGTCTGGCAGCACAGCCTGAATTTCATCAGGGAATGTATCAGGAATGGCGTCCAGGTGGACTACTTCCCGTACCCGTGCGCACAGCACAATGTCATGGGGCGCGACAGGATACACCTCATGACCAAAGTCACCATGTATTTCGAGGACTACCTGTAGGGAAGGGCAAAAAAGAAAGCAGGCGAAAGAACAATCCTGAGCCTGCCTGAAAAGAAAATATTAGAATTGAATGTGTGTGTCCTAATGACAAGACAAAATTTGTCATTTTTCAGAGAAATTTTTATCATTAATCGCCGATATTATGTCATAATTTTCCTTTTATTATATATTTTTACGGAAAATGACTGATTATGGACGAACTCGTAGGCTTATTCGACAATTATTCGGGTGATCTGTATGTCAACAAACCTGCATCCCGGATAGACAAATATTATTTTTCAGGAACCATCATCATATTCCTCTGCCTCAAGGGAGAGGCGAAGTTCAATGTCAGATTCAAGGAATACACGCTTCAGGAAAACTGTTTTCTGGCTATCGGAGCAGGGATACCTTTCTATTATACGGACAAGAGCGAAGACTTCAGGACCGACATATTCACAATTAAGGAAAGCGTATTCGACAAGATAGCGCAGGGGCTCATAAAAATCTATTTCTATAGGATACTGTACAACAAGCCCCTGCAGAAAATCTCGCATGAGAAAATGATGATGTGCCACAGCATCTACACCTACCTCAAGAGTTTCGTGTCCGAAAACGACAATTATTTCAAGAAACAGATAATAAGGAACTATCTCAACATCCTGTTTTACGAAGCATGCAATATCATGCTGCATGATCCCGACAAGAACAGGAGCCCCAAGAACAAGCACAAGGATGAAATCGCGGGAAATTTCATAATGCTGCTCGAAAAGAATTTCAAGACAAGCCGGAAAGTGGAATTCTACGCAAGGGAAATGCACCTGACACCGAAATACCTTTCGGCGACGGTAAAGGAATCGACCGGACGGACCGCATCAGCATGGATCGATGACTACACTGTCATCGAAGCCAAGAACATGCTCAGAAGCGGGACAGCCACGATACAGGAAATAGGTTACGACCTGGGGTTCGCCACCCCGTCGCACTTTGCGAAATTCTTTAAGGACAAGACGGGGATGACACCCAAGGAAGCCAGAACCAAGCTGCTCAACATAACGTGATCCGCCTATTGGATCCTCGCCGTAGATGCAGCCACCCTGGCTGCGGCCTTCGCGAAATCAGGAGTTGAATCCGCATACAGGATTCCTCTGGAAGAATTGATCAGAAGGCCTCCCTTGTCGTTGGCCCCGTATTTTATAACCTCCTCAGCGGAGCCCCCCTGCGCCCCGACACCCGGAACGAGGAGGAAGTTGTCCGGACAGAAAGTCCTGATTTCCTTGAGTTTTTCCGCCTTGGTAGCCCCGACTACGAACATCATGTTGTCAGGAGTGGATACAGACATCATTTCTTCCATCACTGCCCGGTACAACGGCTTTCCGTCCTTTTCGGCAAGCTGGAACTGCACGGCCGACTGATTGGAAGTAAGGGCGAGGACAATGGCCCATTTTCCCTTGTAGTCGAGGAACGGCTGGATGCTGTCCTGCCCCATATACGGGGAAAGTGTCACTGCATCGAAGTCCATGGACTCGAAAAATGCCTTGGCATACATTCTGGCGGTGTTCCCGATATCCCCTCTCTTGGCATCGGCTATCAGGAACATGTCGGGATACGTCGTCCTTATATAGTCTACCGTAACTTCGAGAGCGCGGAGCCCGTCCGTACCGTAGCTTTCATAGAAAGCGAGGTTTGGCTTGTACGCCACGCAATATTGGGCGGTCGCATCTATTATGGCCTTGTTGAACTCGATCACAGACCTTGTCTTGCCGCCGTAGAGCTTGCCCTTGACGGCTATTTCCGATGTCGAAAGGCTCTTGATATGTTCCGGCATTTTGGCATAGTCTACATCGAGTCCGACGCACAGCATGGACTTTTTCAGTGTAATCTGTCTGTAAAGATCTTCCCTGGTCATCTGTAATCAAGTTTAATAATACATGTAAAACAACGCTATGGATTCCATTCCCTTGAAAAGCTGGCTCAGGAGATAGCTTTCATTCGGAGAATGGATGGTATCCCTCTCGAGGCCGAAACCCATGAGCAGCGGATCTATGCCGAGAATACGCTGCAGGTCGGCCAGGACCGGAATACTGCCTCCGCCCCTGCTCGGGACAGGCTCGACTCCGTAAACCTCGCCCATGGCTCTGGATGCCGCCTGATATGCAGGTGAGGAAATCGGAATGAGAAAACCGTTTCCTCCGTGATGGCGCTTTACCTCGACCCTGACATACGGAGGGGCAATGGCCTTGATATGCTCTTCGAACAGTCCGGCAATCTTTTCGCAGTCCTGGTTCGGGACAAGCCTCATCGAGATTTTGGCATGGGCTTCGGAAGGAAGCACAGTCTTGGCCCCTTCGCCCGTATATCCGCCCCAGATTCCGTTGACGTCGAGACACGGCCTGATTCCGGTCCTTTCAAGAGTCGTATATCCGGCCTCGCCCCTGACTTCGGCTATATGCAGGAAGTCCTTGTATTCCTGCAGGTCGAACGGAGCCCTTGCGAGCTTGGCCCTGTCTTCCGCCGACAGTTCTGCCACGTCGTCGTAGAAGCCTTTTACGGTAATCCTTCCGTCCTTGTCTATCAAAGACGACACCATGTCGCACAATACATTGAGCGGATTGGCCACGGCTCCGCCGTAATGTCCGGAATGCAGGTCCTTGTCCGGTCCCGTAACCTTGATTTCAAGATATGCCAGACCGCGCATGCCGCAGTTTATCGAAGGCACTTTTTCCGAAATCATGGTCGTATCCGAGACCAGAATCACATCGGCGGAAAGCTTCTCCCTGTTTTTTTCCGCCCATGCGGCAAGCGAAGGGCTGCCGATCTCTTCCTCTCCTTCGAAAATGAATTTCACGTTATGCCTGAGCCTGCCGCTTGCGAGAAGATACTCGAAAGCCTTGATGTGCATGAACAGCTGTCCCTTGTCGTCATTGGCTCCGCGCGCATAGATGGCTCCGTCCCTGATTTCCGGTTCGAAAGGATCGGATTTCCACAATTCAACCGGATCCACCGGCTGTACATCGTAATGGCCGTAGACCAGGACAGTGCTCAGCGACGGGTCTACGATTTTCTGTCCGAACACGAGCGGATGACCGTCTGTTGAATATACGGCCGCTTCGTCGGCTCCGGCTTCTTTCAGCAATTCCACAAGCCTTTCGGCACAAAGCTGCATGTCGGCCCTGTGCTCCTCGAGTGAACTTACGGACGGGATTCTCAGCAGAGAGAAAAGTTCGTCGAAAAATCTTTCCCTGTTGGCTTCTATGTAATCTTTCATATTGGCAGCGTATAGTGTTATGCAGACTGAAGGTGGTTTCTGGCGTAATCGACCGTCAGGTCGAATGTCTTTTTTCTGGATGACGGCGCTTCGTACATGGCGTCGGTCATTATCTGTTCGCAGATGGAACGGAGCCCGCGGGCTCCGAGTCTGTTCTCGATGGCGGTATCGACTATCAGGTCGAGCACACCGGGTTCGATCTCCAGTTTCAGGCCGTCGAGCTCGAACATCTTTTCATACTGGCGTATGATGGCATTTTTCGGCTCCGTAAGAATCCTCAGCAAGGCTGTACGGTCGAGCTGGTCGAGATATGTGATGACCGGCAAACGTCCGATGATTTCGGGAATAAGTCCGTAGGACCTGAGATCCTGGGCGGAAACGTATTTCAGGAGATCGTTCTTGTCGACCTTCTGCCTGTTGGCGGCCCCGAAACCTATGACCTGCGTATTGAGCCTCTGGGCAATCCTTCTTTCAATGCCTTCGAAGGCACCTCCGCAGATGAAAAGGATATTCTGGGTATTGACCTGTATGAATTCCTGTTCCGGGTGCTTGCGCCCGCCTTTCGGAGGAACATTGACGACATTGCCTTCGAGAAGCTTGAGCAGGGCCTGCTGCACCCCTTCACCTGAAACATCCCTCGTAATCGACGGATTGTCGCTTTTGCGGGCGATCTTGTCGATCTCGTCTATGAACACTATCCCCCTTTCGGCCAGCTTTACATTGTAGTCGGCCTCCTGAAGGAGCCTTGTAAGTATGCTTTCGACATCCTCGCCTACGTATCCCGCTTCCGTCAGGACGGTGGCATCCACTATTGTGAAGGGAACTTCCAGAAGTTTCGCAATGGTCTTGGCCATCAGGGTCTTTCCGGTACCCGTCGGACCGACCATCAGGATATTGGACTTCTCGAGTTCGAGTTCATTCGCACCGGCGGCAGCGAGATTGTTGTTGATTCTCTTGTAATGGTTGTAAACGGCGACGGCCAGCAGTTTCTTCGCCCTGTCCTGGCCGATGACATACTGGTCGAGATATTCCTTTATCTCTTTAGGCTTCATGAGCTTCGTTATCCTGTCCGGAGCGGGCTCTGACGAAGCCTCGAGATTGGATATGTATTCGTGGCACAGCTTTACACAGTCGCTGCATATTGCAGAATCGAGTCCCTGAAGCAGGAGCGGGACTTCATTCTCGCTCCTGCCGCAGAAGACGCAGTGCCTTTCTTCCTTGTAGTTTCTTCCTTTTGGCATTTCAAATTCCGATTATGACATTCCGGCAGCGCCGGACGGAACCGCTACTGTTTTTTTCCGGTAAGGATCTCGTCGATCATGCCGTACTCGAGGGCTTCGGCAGAACTCATCCAGAAGTCCCTGTCTCCATCGGCCTCTATCGTCTCGTACGGTTTTCCGGTATGTTCGGCAAGAATAGTGTACAGTTCCTTCTTGACCTTCATGATCTCCCGGGCCGCAATCTCTATGTCCGACGCCTGTCCGTTCGCTCCTCCGAGCGGCTGGTGGATCATCACCCGCGAATGTGGGAGAGCCGATCGCTTGCCCTTTACGCCCGAGCAAAGCAGTACGGCCCCCATCGATGCGGCCATTCCGGTACATATCGTAGCGACATCAGGCTCGATAAGCTGCATCGTATCGTATATTGCCAGACCTGAGGACACAGACCCGCCCGGCGTATTGAGGTAAATAGACACATCCGCCTTGCTGTCCGTCGAAGCAAGGAACAGAAGCTGGGCCTGGATGATGTTGGCAACGTCATCGTCGATCGGAACTCCGAGAAATATGATCCTGTCCATGAGAAGCCTGCTGAAGACATCCATGGAAGCCACATTCAGCTTGCGTTCCTCGATGATCGTCGGATTGATATATGAATCGAATGCAGACTCATATCTGTGCAGAGTCATCGAACTTATGCCGCAATGCAGGCGGGCATATCTGTCAAACTCCCTGTCCATCTGAAGCACTATTTCAATTCACGGAATTTTTCGACGGATATCTTCTTCGTCTTTACGGTAACGGCATTCCTGACGGCATCGATAGTCTTCCGGTCTTCTACCTGTTCGAGAACGCGGCGTCCGTCCTTTTCCTGTGAAAGTATGTTCCTGGCGTAATTTTCGAGCTGGTCGTCAGGCACATTGTTGATCCCGTACATTGCAAACTGGTATGCAGCCAGAGATTTCGCGCTTGCCATAAGGTCCGCTTCCTCTATCTTGACGGAATATTTCTCCATCAGATAGCCTCTGACCATCTGCCAGCGGTAATCGGCAAGGAACTGGTCGAATTCCTTTTCGATCTCCTCCATGGTGAATTTGCCGTCGTTTGCGACGTAGATCCACCTTTTGAGGAATTTTTCAGGAAGGGATACGGAGGCTTTGCCTACGAGATATTCCCTTGCATCCCTGGCGAATCTGAATTCGGATTCCTGGGCGTATTCGGCCACGAGACGTTCCTCGATTTTGGCGTCGAATTCCTCTTCGGACTTCACATTGCCTTCTCCGAATATCTTGTCGTATGTCTCCTGCCCGAGAGGAGCGGATACGAATGTCTTGACATTCTTTACCGTCATCCTGTATTTCGGATCCATAGAAGCAAGATCTTCCTTGTTGACCTTGAGCATGGACGCCCTGTCGGCCTCATTGGTGAATGCCTCGTTGACGTCAACATCGATCGAATCCCCGGCCTTGAGTCCGATGAATGAAGGCCTGACCTTCTCGTCGACATTGCGGAGGGCTACGTATGTACCTTCGACCTTAGTTTCGCCCTGCTCGAAATCCACTATGATGAAATCCTCGGCCTTGGCTTCCTTCCCCTCTTCGAGAGAACCGTACTGTCTGAGAAGGTTCTCTTTCATTTCCGCCTTGGCTTCCTTGGTCACGTTGATGTTGTAATATTCTATCTGGTCGTCCTTGGACAGTTCGAAATCGATCTTCGGTGCAAGGGCCACATCGAACTTGAAGGTGAAGTCGTTACCGGCTTTCCAGTCTGTGGCAGGCTGGTCCTCGGCAGGAAGCGGCTCCCCTATTACCTTGAGATCGTTTTCCTTGATGAAATTGTTGAGAGAATCCGCGATAATGTCGTTTACGGAATCCACGAGTGCTGACTGGCCGTAAATCTTCTCGACAAGTCCCATCGGAACCATGCCTTTTCTGAAGCCTTTGATTTCAGCCGTCCTTCTGTGCTCGTTCAGTTTCTTCTTCCTCTTTTCAGCATAGTCTCCGCTGTCGATCGATAAGGTGAGTTCGAGATCGAGATCGTCAATCCTGTTCTGTTCAATTTTCATAATATATCTGTTTTTATCTTGTTTTCCGCTGTAGCTGAAAGCCCGCAAATATAGTCAATCTCGCTTTAATATCAAAATCACTGCCTGCCTGCCGTCTGAATCCGCTTAGGATAGGCAATCCTGACATGATAGACCTGCTGGAGATATGATTTGAGGACATTCTTGACGATATTCAGTTCCTTGAGGGAAATATCCGCATCCTCGAACTGTCCCTCATTCATTTTCGAACTGACTATGTTCTCGACAAGATCGGATATCGTCTTTGCAGAATGATCCTTCAGAGTTCTGGAGGCGGCTTCGAGTGTATCGCTCAACATGACGATTATCTGTTCCTTCGTGGTCGGTTTCTTCCCTTTGTAGAAGAAATCCTCGGCATCGGCCGGATCACCCCCTTCCTTGAGATACCTGTTGTAGAAATATGCCGTACATGTCGTTCCATGATGGGTATATATGAACTCCTTGACGATATCCGGAAGTTTGGCCTTGTCGGCAAGGGCCATACCGTCGGAGACATGCTTGATTATCTCTACTGCGCTCTCGCGCGGAGTAAGTCCGTCATGATACCTGGCGCCGAGAGTCTCGTTCTCGATGAAGCACTGCGGATTGGTAATCTTGCCTATGTCGTGATACAGGGCGCCTGCCCGCACGAGGAGGACATCGGCATCGATCGACCGCGCGGCCGCATCGGCAAGGTTCATCACCTGCAGGGAATGCTGGAATGTCCCCGGGGCATTGTGGGCGAGATCCCTCAGGAGCTTGTTGTTCGGATCCGTAAGCTCTGCAAGCCTGTTGTTAGAGACAAGGTAGAATAGCCTCTCGAACAGATAGATCAGAGGATAGCCGGCTACGGACAGGAACGAGCCTATGAACAGATAGAGAATGAGCCGGAAATCATTGAACCCGCTTATTCCGTCGATAAGTCTGAAACCGGTATAGGTAATCAGAAGCACGAAGAACACTATTATGGCTGTAATAAACTGTTTCCAGCCCCTGTTGAAAATCTCCGCGAAATAAATGGTGACAACTCCGGCTACAAGATACATCACGAAAAGTTCCACCCCGTTATGAGAAAATATCAGCAGCGGCAGCAGCGACAGGATATAGACGGGCAATACCACCCTTTTCTTGAAGAATGCCACCAGATACAGGGCAATCAGGGTGAACGGGGTCATGTACAGAAGCGACGGGTCGACTTTCTCCACCACAAGAGCAAGTACGGTGGCCAGGAAAAAGATCACAAGAAGGTATATGTAGACGTTCGTCTGGCCGAATATCCTGTAATTTGTGTAATACAGGGCAAAAAACAGGACCGTGACAAGCCCGAGGGCAAGAAGGATATTGCCGAGCCAGAGCCAGATTCTCGGGCCGTTGTAGCCGAGGCTGTTCTCGTATTCCGCCTTGTAGGAATCCAGAAGCTGCTCGATTTCGGCCGTGATGATCTCCCCGTTCGACACTATAAGCTGTCCGGCAGTCACCACTCCGGCAGTCGGCGAGACATAATCGACCGACTCTTCATGAACCAGATCGGTAGTCTGGCTGTCATACAGAAGATTGGGCTGGATAAGGTCGTAGATGCCGGCGTTCTTGCAGAGGGAGTCGACATTGCATTTCAGGTCGGCTTCCGTCAGGAAAAGAAGGAGAAAATCTCTGGCCTCCTGTACGGTATATACTTCCGAAGCCGGAAGTTTCTTCGCCCGTCTGTCCTTCTGCACGAAAATGACGTTGCTGTCGAAGGACTTGCCCTCCGGGAGGTATTCAGCATCGGTACCGGATATTATGCCGCTGCCGTACAGACGGTTGAAGGCACTGAGGATATCCGGCTTGACTCTGTTCAGTTCCTTCAGATCCAGATTCTCCATGCGGCTGATCTGATCATGCTCGACAACATCCGAATACCGGAAATACGGTATGACGCTCGATCCGAGCTGGCCTTTTTCCGCCTGGATCTGGGCGTCGGTTTTCAGTATGGGAAAATCGAACTGCGCAATAAGGGCCTCGTACATCCAGGGAGATCCCTTCTTATAGTCATAATTGAACTTGCCCATTCTCGGGAACATCAGAACAAGAATGACAAAAAGTATCGCCAGAGGCAGATAGACCTTGTACGAATGGTTTATCATTATCCTTTTCATGGGCTATTCCGGTTTATATTCCAGGGGTGTGGTATTGTAATTCTCTGAAATGTAGGCAGGCATGTCATATTGCCTGAGCAGGGATACGAACTGCCTGCATACCCGGCTTCCGGTATCCGACGATGATACCGTAATGACAAGCTCTCCCTTGAAATTGATGGTAGACAGGCTGAACGGAAACAGCGAAGGCGGTACTGCCGGATAGAATTCGGTAATGAACTGCAGCATGGATTCCGGCATGATCACGTTGCCGATATTGCACAGGGAGAAAGTCGCTTCTTCGGATTTCTTCTTCATCATCGCATTGACCGCCTCGATTCTCGACGGAAGGCTGTTTTTTCCGAGGATATTGTCAAGAAGGCTGATTTTTCTCTGTGCGTTGTAGGCGAGGGCATCGGTCTTTAGCTGGGCCTCGAGAAGTTTTTTCTGCGACATCAGGACTGTCGCCACCGGATATTCCGTGATTTTTCTGTTGTAGGCAAGAGGCAGATTCACAAAAAACGGCCGGAAAGTAGTAGTCGGGAAATACTGTCTCAGATTCACCTGTATGTATGAAATGATGTATTCTCCCGGGACTTCGATTCCGGGATAGCTGTCCGTCAGGGCCTGGGCGAAGAACGGAGATACTATTGTCGACGGCATGCCGGTGTACATGCGGGCTTCACCCTTGATCCTGGAAAGAGGAAGGTGTATCCTCGTGACCCTGTATTCCCCGGTTCCGGAAAGATGAGGTATGGAAAGCGCCCTGGCATCCATGTACCATACAGGCCTCGAGGCAGGGATGTCATCGAGCCGGACGAAAGCGTCATCCGCCTCTATGTCATGGTATTCGCTCCGGAGAGTGATTATGCTGCCGTCATTCTCTACTTCGTACCCTCCGAGCTGGAGATAATGGAAAAGTACGGCACGTACGAAAGGTACGACTCCCTTTTCATCGGTAAGTGCACGATGGAAGTCGAAATAGACGGTCTTGTGATTTACGAAAACGGCGAACAGCCTGTCGCGTCCGAAAACGCGGGAAGACGAAAACAGTGCCCTTTCAGACATGTCGCATACCGTAACTGGAGATGTCATCTTTTCGTAAACCAGGTATTCCCCTTTCCGTGCGAGCTTTACGGCAAACTGCGGAAACCGCGGCATCAGAGCGTTCAGAGCCTTTTCCAGCAGCTTTCTGTCGACTGCCATCGTGAGGCCGGCGACAAATGTAAAAACCGTATTGGCCCGGGCCGTATCCGAATACAGATACGAACTTCCGAGAAGGTCGGGTGTCAGATATTCCGGAGTATCGTTCATTTTCAAGAGTCAGGTTATTTGTGGAAAGGGCTGTCCGGCTCCTTGGCCATGTAGCTGAATTCGAGCCTGTCTGTAAGCGACGGCCACAGATTGTGCATAAGGACAGTGAGTTTTCCTATCGGAGTCAGTATCATCTTGGATTTCCTGCGGATGAGGCCTTTGGCAAGGTATTCTGCGACTTTCTCCGCAGTCATCATCCTGCCTTCGTCGCGCGGAGTCTTCCCCTGGGCGGAACCGTCTGCCGTAAGGGCTGCATTACGGACATTCGAAGCCGTAAAGCCCGGGGCGAAAACCATGACATGGAGACCGTCGTACAAATGTTCTATCCTGAGGGTATCGAGGAATCCGCGTATCGCATATTTTGATGAAGAATAGCCGGTCCTGCCTGGAAGGCCTGAATAGCCGGCTATCGAAATGACCCCGACTACCGAACCTTTGGATTCGAGAAGGTAGGGCAGAGCGTATTTGGTACAGTACACGGTGCCCCAGAAATTGACATCCATAAGAGTCTTAATGACAGACAGGTCGAGGTCCCTGAACATGGCGCGCATCGAAAGACCGGCGTTGTTGACCAGAATGTCTATCCTGCCGAACTTCCGCACCGTCTCCTCTATAAGGTTGCGGCAGTCCGCTTCGGACGATACATCAGTCCTGACGCAGAGGATATTGTCTCCCGCGCCTATCTCTGAGGCGATTTTCTCGAGCTTGTCGAGCGATCTTGCGGCTATTGCAAGGCGCGCTCCGCAGGAAGCGAATAATTTGGCAGAAGCCAACCCAATTCCTGAGCTGGCTCCTGTTATGATCATGACTTTGTTTTCAAAGAATTTCCTGTTCATTTCGAAGATTCTAATGAATGGCCATATCTACGATTTCATCCCCGTCATACTCGCCTCTTTCGAGTTTCGCCCTGACTTCAGCAAATGTCTTGAGCGTATATTCGACGTCTTCCATGGAGTGTGCGGCCGTCGGGATGACTCTGAATATGATCATTCCCTTAGGAATGACAGGATATATGACTATGGAGCAGAATATTCCGTAATTCTCCCTGAGATCCACGGCCATCTTGGTAGCCTGGGCCACACCGCCCTTGATGGCGACCGGTGTCACGCACGCCTCGGCTGGTCCGATATCGAAGCCGAGTTTGCGGAAACCGTCCTGCAGTGCGCGCGTTACGGTAAAGAGTTTCTTCCTGAGTTCGTCGCCTTCGGCGCTGCGGATGATCTCGAGCCTTTTCAGACCGCCTTCCACAAATGCCATAGGAAGAGACTTGGCATATATCTGCGAACGGAGGTTGTATCTCAGATAGTCTATTATTACTTTCGGACCGGCCACGAAGCCTCCGATACTTGCCATGGACTTTGCGTATGCGCCTATATAGAGATCGACACCGTCCATTACTCCGAAATGCTCTGAAGTACCGCGTCCGTGAGGACCCATCACTCCGAATCCGTGGGCATCATCGATGAGTATCCTGAAATTGTATTTCTGCTTGAGGGCCACGATCTGGTCGAGGATTCCGAGGGCTCCGGTCATGCCGTAAACTCCTTCGGTAATGAGAAGTATGCCGCCTCCCGTTTCCTCGCAGAGTTTCGTTGCCCTTTTGAGGGTGGCCTCGCAACTTTCGATGTCATTGTGACGGTAGGTCATTCTCTTTCCCATGTGAAGACGCGCCCCGTCGATAAGGCAGGCATGGGCCTCGGAGTCATATACGATTACGTCGTGCCTGTCCATGAGTGCATCGATGGTGGAAATGATGCCCTGGTATCCGAAATTGAAAAGGAATGCATCTTCCTTCTGTTCGAAATCGGCAAGTTCCCTTTCGAATTTCTCGTGAAGGGAGGTGTGGCCCGACATCATGCGGCTTCCCATCGGATAGGCAAGCCCCCATTTGGCCGCAGCTTCGGCGTCGGTTTTCCTCACTTCGGGATGATTTGCAAGACCCAAATAATTGTTGAGGCTCCAGCAGAGGACGTCTTTCCCTCTGAACTTCATGTGAGGACCTATCTCACCTTCGAGCTTCGGGTACATGTAATATCCGAAAGCCTTTTGTCTGTACTGACCGAGAGGACCTCCCGAGTCTCTGGCAATTCTGTCGAAAATATCCATAATATCTGATTTAGATTTTAATACTGATAATCAAACTGATATATTATCATGCGTCCACATTGGCATAGTGGGCATTCTGCTCTATGAACTCCCGGCGAGGCGGCACGTCGTCCCCCATGAGCATGGAGAAAGTCCGTTCGGCCTCGGCGGCATTGTCTATAGTCACCTGGCGCAGCAGCCTCCTCGAAGGGTCCATTGTCGTCTCCCAGAGCTGTACGTCGCTCATCTCGCCGAGACCTTTGTACCGCTGCACGGTTACGCCCTTGTCCGTACCTTTGCCGAGCTTCTCCGTAGCAGCACGGCGCTCGTCGTCGGTCCAGCAATATATCTCTTCCTTTCCTTTCTTGACAAGGTACAGCGGAGGGGTTGCAAGATAGACGTAACCGTTCCTGATAAGATCGAGCATGTACCTGAAGAAGAATGTAAGGATCAGGGTGGCAATATGGCTTCCGTCCACATCGGCATCCGTCATGATTATGACCTTGTGATAGCGGAGTTTGGAAAGGTTCAGGGCCTTGTGATCGTCTTCAGTCCCGACAGTGACGCCGAGGGCCGTGTATATGTTCCTGATCTCCTCGCTTTCGAAAACCCTGTGCTCCATGGCTTTCTCCACATTGAGAATCTTTCCCCTGAGAGGCAGTATGGCCTGAGTCATCCTGTCCCTGCCCTGCTTGGCAGTACCGCCTGCAGAGTCTCCCTCGACGAGGAAGAGCTCGCATTTCTCGGGATCGCGCAGAGAACAGTCTGCCAGTTTTCCGGGCATTCCGGCTCCGGACATGACAGTCTTTCTCTGTACCATTTCCCTGGCCTTTCTTGCGGCATGTCTTGCCGTAGCCGCAAGGATTACCTTGTCGACTATCGCTCTGGCCTCCTTGGGGTTTTCCTCCAGATAGGCTTCAAGGGCAGATGCCGTAGCCTGCGAGACGGCGGAAACGACCTCTCCGTTGCCGAGTTTGGTCTTGGTCTGGCCTTCGAACTGAGGTTCGGCCACCTTTACGGAAATCACCGCGGTAAGTCCTTCGCGGAAATCATCGGCGGCAAGGTCGAATTTCAGTTTGGACAGAAGATTGTTCTTGTCGGCATAATTCTTCAGGGTACGGGTCAGGCCCATCTTGAAACCCTGAAGATGGGTTCCCCCTTCTATGGTGTTGATATTGTTTACGTATGAATAGATCTTTTCTGAAAATCCCGTATTGTACTGCATGGCAATCTCGATGGGAATGATCTTGTCCGTCTCGAGATAAATCGGGCTTTCGATGAGTTTCTCGGCGCCTCCGTCAAGATAGTTGACAAATTCCTTCAAGCCTTCTCTGGAATAGAAGACATCATTGCGGAACTCCCCGGTAGGGTTTCCGTTGTCGTCTATGAGCTTCTCCCGCCTGTCGGTAAGCGTCAGCTTTATGCCCTTGTTCAGATATGCGAGCTCCCTGAGCCTTGCGGCAAGGGTGTCGTACTTGTAGACTGTCGTGACCGTGAAAATCTCGGGATCGGGATGGAAAGAGATTATGGTACCGGTATCTTCGGCATCCCCGGCGATCCTCACGTCGGAAGTCGGCTTGCCTTTCGAATATTCCTGGATGAAAACCTTTCCCTCCCTGTGGATCTCGGCCTTCAGATAGTCGGAAAGGGCATTGACGCAGGAAACTCCGACGCCGTGAAGACCTCCGGAAACCTTGTAGCTGTCCTTGCTGAACTTTCCTCCGGCATGAAGGACCGTCAGCACGACTTCAAGAGCCGACTTGTGCTCCTTTTCGTGCATACCGGTAGGAATGCCTCGGCCGTTGTCCCTGACTGTAATGGAATTGTCTTCGTTGATAGTTACCTCGATATGTGTACAGAATCCGGCAAGTGCTTCATCGATACTGTTGTCCACCACTTCATATACAAGATGGTGCAGTCCCCTCTCCCCTATGTCTCCGATATACATCGAAGGTCTTTTCCTCACGGCTTCAAGCCCTTCGAGCACCTGGATGCTGCTTGCGGAATACTGGGCTTCCGCACTGTTCTTCACTTCGTTCTCACTCATTTTATCAAGAAAAATATTAAACGGACAAATTTAACAATTTTCTTATAAATTCAAGCAAATTCCTCCTGTAAAATATATCCCGCTCTCGGCATACAGCGGGGATTTCTGGATTGTCATGTCCAGAAGGTTGCCTCCGCGCAGCCACAATGAAAATTTCCTTGTGAAAGCATAGCCGAACTTCACTCCGAGGTCGGCGTAGCCCGGGATCCGCACTTCGGCAGGCAGCGGCAATGCAGTCGAGGCAGCGCAGCGGCGCGATGATGCGAAATCGCAGTCGATGCCGGCATAAATCCTTTCCTTCCAGTTGTACATGAAATCGATGCTGCCGGAGAATGCAGGCAGGGAGAACATTGCAGGATTGCGCCGTGATATGTCCGTAGCCTGATATCTGAAATAACCGCCGACAAGGAAATCAGGAGACTTCCAAGAATAATCCAGCTGGGTGAAGAACATCTGGTAAGGCGCATAGGCAATACCTGCGCGGAGAATGCTGCCTGCCGGCGAAAGAGTTTCCAGCAGGGCGTTGCCGAAATTCCTGTATCCGGCCCGGAGATCATAATCGAATCTCGATGCGATGTTCCCGTCGAAACCGACCGCGGCCGAAATCCTTTCGACCGTATTGTCGATAAGAGGCGACCCGTCCGTATTGAAGAACGGCGTGACATGTCTCCATGAAGAGAGTATCGACGAATACCTGTTTATGTCGGGACCTCCTCCGATTTCGAGATACATGTCGAGATGGTTCCTGAGCAGATTGAAGTCTATCCTTATGTCCGGATACACTATCTGGCCCTGTGCCGTATTTATCGGAACCGGACTGCCGGACCTGTTGTTCCTCACAAGAAACGCGAGTTCCACCCCGAGATCGACATTCCAGCGGCCGCCGGAATACAGATACCGCGGAGTGACGGAAAAATTGCCGGCATCGGAATCATACGCCGCACCGTAGGATGCGAAATCGAGGCCGAGATCGAGCATTACCGAATGTCCGGACCTGAACGTTCCGCCAAAACGGGCGTCGAGATCAAGGTCGTGTCCGGTCAGGTAGTTTTTCTGCATGCCGGAATATGTGAACTTGTCTTCGGCATACCTGTATCCGAAAGCCACGTCATACACGAAATGCGTTTCGAGGCGTTCCTTCGATGCCACGCCGAGACCGATTTCGAAACCGTCATATCCTCTGGTGACTGTCGTATCCTTGAAGGCAGTTCCGAAATATCCTGTCCTGAACGACAGAATGCCTGTTTCCCAGTCGTATGAGCCGTCCACCCCTGCCTTCGAGACCATGTCATGGCCAGAAAAATGCCTGCCGTCCGGTTCGAGCGTGACGGCCTGACTCCCGGAGAGGCCGGGGCCGACGGAACGGTATTTCCCGATATACGAATTGTGGGAGGCATACAGCGACAGTCTGAAACTCTCGCTTCTTACAGGCGTCCACACCATGTCGAGAACCGGATGAAGGGAATATCCGGCTCCTGCGACAAGATAGAAGGACCGTTCGCCGGACAATGCCGGAGCCAGTTCCATGTCCATCAGGAAAGGCCTGAATTCGTATGCCCCCTTGAAAGGGTTGTCGAAAACCGAATAATCGAAATCGAGGTTGAACTGCAGAAGACTGTCAGGAACAGCCATGCCGACAGTAGGCTTGTTAAGGTCTACGATGGTTCCCCTGTACTGCCGTGAAACCTCGACAGTAGGATTGAGATCCTGTGCCGACATCCGGAGTCCGGCCGCAGCGAAAACGGCGGCTATCAATGTCTGACAGATGATATGGTGTCCGATTCTTTTCATTTTCCAGAACTGTGTTTATGATAATTACCGCCGTCTTATTCCCCTTGAGAAGCATTCATCAGCTCTTCAAGTTTTTCAAGACGCATGTTTACGCTCTGCATTATGTCGTCATTCGCATTTTCCGGAGTATATCCTTCTGCTACGCTCCTGAAAGTGGCTTCCGCCTGGACGAGATTGTCGGTCTCCGCAAAGACGTCGCCCAGAACGATGAAAGCCTTGGCAAGCCAGTAAGCCTGGCCCGTACCTGAATCAGAAAAGGCGTAGACCCTCTCCTTCGCCTGGTCGAAAGCACCCCTGTCATAGCTGTCCTGAATCAGAACGTACGATGCTTCGGCACCTTCCGGAGTCGACGGCCATGCCGCAAGTTTCTCCATCAGTGACAATGCCTCGTCCCTGCGGGAGACGGCAAGCAGTGATTTTGCCTGAACGTACAGAGCTTCCCTGAGGAGCGCCTCATCCGCACTGTACGCTCCGACTGCAAGTCCGGCATATTCAGCCGCTTCCCGATACATGCGCGCCCTGTAGGACGAACGCATGAGACCCGTAAGCGCAATCTGCCTGTATTCGTCATAAGAACCGTTATCGTACAGGACGGAATATGCCATGAAAGCATCGTCGTACTTCTGCAAAGAATACGACAGGTCGGCAAGATTCAGGTAAGACCGGCCGGTGTACTGGCCGGCCGGGCCGTCCGTCACCTTCCTGTACCAGTCGCAGGCGTCTTCAGGGCGGTCCGTCAGACGATAGCACTCGGCCATGTAATAATCCGCTTCATGGACCATCCTGCCTGAAGGATATCTGTCGAGATATGATTCGAGCGAAGCAATCGCTTTCTGGTAATTCCCGGATATGAAAATCTGCTCGGCCGCATTGTAGATCATCATCTCCTTCTCGTCGTCGGTCTTCAATGACGAACGCCCTATGCTCTCAATGTACGCCAGATATTCTTCCGGCCGGTTTGAAGACTTGTATATGGACTCGATGGAAAGCAGTGCGGCATCGGCATATTCAGACAAAGGCATTTCCTCCACCACTTTCCGGTAATAGGACAAAGCCTTGTCGTCCTGGGACTTGTTGCGGTATATCATGCCGAGTTCGATGTATGATTTCGCGATGAAAATACTGTCCCGCACACTGTCCGCCAGGGCAGTGAAGCATTCGGCGGCCTCGTCCGTACTGCCGGCGGCAGCAAGAGAGCGTCCGAGTTCATACATGGCCTCAGGATAGAAAAGCGAAGACGGAGACGCCTGCCTGACATTCGAAAGAAGGGATATTTTCCTTTTACTGTCTCCGGTAAGGCCGTACGAGAGGGCTGCCTGATAGTATGGATATATGTCATCGGCATCGAAATAGTCTTTCAGTTCCCTGCCGTATGCGGTTATGGCCTCATCGTATTTCTGCTGCATGAACATGCAGTCTCCGTACCTGATGAGTGATTCCTTCCTGTAAATATCGGAATCGCTGTCGAGATATTTTGAAAACCACTCCGCAGCCGACGCGTACTCGTCTTTCTTGAGATAACTGTAGCCTATGTTGAAGGCGATGAGCTCGGATTCTTCGGTGCCGTAGAGAGCGGAGGTATTGTACAGGTCGGTAAATACCTTCAGTGCATTGTCGTACTGTCCGCATTTATAGTAGGACTCTCCGAGCCAGTATCTTGCTATCTGGTTGAAATATGTCCTTCTGTCTGAATAGTACACGGCTGCCTTGAGACAGTCGGCGGCGGCCCTGTAGGAGCCTTTCGCAATAAGGTCATGGGCACGGAGATAATTGGCCTTCATGTAGTTGGCCTTCATGCCGGCATCGAGTTCATCGATTTCGTCGTATGCCTCGATAGCCCCTTCGTAATCACGGTTGTAAAGGGCGGCGATAGCTATGTAACTGTATATCTGTTCCCTTTTGCCCGTCTTAGGATACTGGTCGAGATATTCATAAAATACAGACGAATCGGTATTGAGGTCGAATGCGAGTTTTGCATAATTGAAAAAGGCGTCTTCCTTGATTGCAGGATCGAAAACGGCTTCGGAAGCGTCCTTGAAAGCCTCCATGGCGGCAACCTTGTTTCTGGTCTGGATATAGCTGTAGCCAAGATCGTAATTGGCTATCTGGCCGAGGGAGTCCGAGCGGTCCGTCATCATCGAGAAATTGTCTATCGCAGCCTGATAATCCTTGACCGCATACATGACCGAACCAGCATAGAAGAAGTCCGAGCGGGATTCGCTTGAAAGGGATTTCCTGCTCAGTTCAAAATATTTCACGGCATTCTCATTGTCGCCGAGGACCAGACAGGACTCTGAAATGAATCTTGCCACATGCGGTTTTCTGTCTTCCGTCACCTTGCCGAGCAGTTCCGGTCCTGTTTCACGCACTGTCTCATAATCCTTCAGCATGAAACGGCATTCGAGAAGATAGAACGACGCAAGCTCCGAAAACCGGCTGTCCGAGGAGGCAAGGGCAAGCCATTCCGCAGCCTCACTGAAATTTTCCCGTTCATAGTATATGTAACCTATGGCATACTGCGCAGGAGCCGTATAATCCGATGCGTCACGCATGGAAAGATCCTTGAATCTGAGGAGCGCCCTGTCGAAATAACGCATCTCGAAGTCGCAGTACGCTCTCTTGAACAGGAATTCGGGAAGCTGGTTCCGATACAGATCGTGGCGCGAAAGCATGGCGAACTGCTCTGCAGCCCCGTTGAAATTCCTGTCGTCGAAAAGGTTGAGGGCATAGCGGTATCTGATCTGCGGGATCAAGCCTGATGAAGAGAAACGGTCGGTAAAGTCTGCTACCAGCTCTTCATACCCCGGAACTTCCAGATATACTGCGTTCAGCACATAATAGCCGAAAGCCGACTCGTCGCCGGTCGTGCGGGCAAGATCCCTGAACATGACCATTGATCTGCCGTACATGCCCTTCCCGAACAGACGCAAAGCCTCCCTGTACTCTCTGGATTGTTGCTGTCCGTTCTCCCGGGGAGTTCCATTCGGCAGGATCTGGGCCTGCGAAACGGAAGCCATTGCGGCAAGAATGAAGACAGCGGCAAACTTCAGTCTCATATTTTTTATATTGTTTCTTTATTTACAATTTCACAAAAATAGGCTTTTTTTACTACATTTGTAGAATGTATATGAAATTTTGAGCAATGGAAGACAGGAAAGCTGTAATTTCTTTCAGGAATGCCGATATATGCGGAGGGGACAATGTAGTGATCTATGATCTGGATATGGACGTATATCCGGGCGATTTCATGTATATCGTAGGAAAAGTAGGTACGGGAAAGACATCGATCATAAGGACAGTCATAGCCGAAAACCCTCTCGTCAAGGGAGAGGGAACGGTATGCGGCTTCGATCTCGTAAAGATAAGGGAGAAGGACATCCCATTTCTGAGAAGGAAACTCGGAGTGATCTTCCAGGATTTTCAGCTCCTTATGGACAGGAATGTCGAGGAAAACCTTTCATTCGTACTCAAGGCGACCGGATGGAAAAGCGAGCAGAGCATTTCCAGACGCATAAATGAAGTACTCGAGGCTGTCGGAATGGCCCACAAGTCGCACAGGATGCCGCACCAGCTGTCCGGAGGCGAACAGCAGAGAGTCGCTATCGCACGCTCGCTACTCAACAGCCCTGAAGTGATACTTGCCGACGAGCCGACGGGAAATCTCGACAGCGAGACGGCCGAAGGGATAATGGAACTTCTTGCGAAAATCAACAGGGAACGGGGTACGGCCATCGTAATGGTCACGCACAACCGGTCCGTTTTCGAGAAATACAAAGGCAGGGTGATGGAATGCAGGAATGAAGGCTGCACTGAAATTTTCCCCATTGACGGGAACGCAGTGACGGAGGCTGCCTTATGACAAGAGAAGAAAGATACGGGGAAATTCTCGGCTGGTTCAAGGCAAATTCCCCTGATGTCGGTACCGAACTCAGGTACGACTCCCCTTTCCACCTCCTCATTGCCGTCATACTTTCCGCCCAGTGCACGGACAAAAGGGTGAACATGTACACACCGGAAATTTTCCGCAAATATCCCGTTCCCGAAAAACTTGCGGAAGCCGGTATCGATGAAGTCTACGAAGACATACGCTCGATAACGTTTCCGAACAGCAAGGCAAGACACCTCGTCGGAATGGCCAGGATGCTCGTCGAAGATTTCGGAGGAAAGGTCCCCGAAAATCCCGAAGACCTCATGAAACTTCCCGGAGTAGGCCGCAAGACTGCCAATGTCATAGCTTCCGTAATCTACGACAAGCCCGTGATCGCCGTCGACACCCACGTCTACAGGGTATCGAGAAGACTCGGGCTTTCAGACGGCAAGACTGTAACGGAAGTAGAAAAGGACCTTACCGACAACATACCTCCGGAGCTCAGGCCGGTCGCACATCACTGGCTGATACTCCACGGGAGATACGTATGCACTGCCCGCAAACCGGGCTGCGACAAATGCGAGCTTGCACGGTGGTGCAGGACAAGGAACACAGACAACCCTCAGTGAAATGACTTTTACTTCTGAAAACATACTGCTCATACTGTCCGTCCTTATTTTCAGCGGCATACTCATAAGCAAGGCAGGCTACCGTTTCGGGCTGCCGTCCCTGCTTCTCTTCCTCGTAGCCGGAATGCTTTTCGGTGTGGACGGACTCGGACTCCAGTTCGATGACGTGAAGCAGGCGCAGTTCATAGGAATGTGCTCTCTGTGCGTCATCCTGTTTTCAGGCGGTATGGAGACAAAAATCAAGGAAATACGTCCCGTACTTGCTCCCGGGCTTGTCCTGTCGACGGCTGGCGTACTGCTCACAACGGTATTTACAGGCCTTTTCATCTATCTGCTGTCGATATGGGAGAGTTGTCCGATAAACCTGCCTCTGGTAACGTGTCTGCTTCTGGCTGCCACGATGTCGTCTACGGATTCTGCCTCAGTCTTCAATATCCTGAGAAACAGCAGGATGAAGCTGAAAAACAATCTCCAGCCTCTGCTCGAACTCGAAAGCGGAAGCAACGACCCCATGGCATACATCCTGACCATTATCCTGATCCAGCTTGCAGGCAGCCTTTCCGGAAATACGCCCGGAGACATCGATTCATGGCATGTGGCCGCCGATGCGGTAAAGACTTTTCTGCTGCAGTTCGGTGTCGGCACAGCCGGCGGTGCTGTCTTCGGTTTCGCCAGCGTATGGTTCCTCCGCCGTGTCAACCTGAGCAATGCGCCTCTGTACGCCATCATGCTGCTCAGCGTAATGTTCTTCTCCTTTACGGTTACGACCTACCTCGCAGGAAACGGCTATCTTGCGGTCTACATAGCAGGAATAATCATAGGCAACAGTTCGATACCGTACAAGAAGGACATCTTCTCGTTTTTCGACAGCCTGACATGGCTCGTCCAGATCGTGATGTTCCTTATCCTCGGACTTCTCGTCAATCCTCATGAAATGCTGAAAGTAGCTCCTGTCGCCCTGCTTATCGGAGTATTCATGATACTCGTCGCCAGGCCTCTGAGCGTATTCATATCCCTTGCACCGTTCCGCAGCATATCCGTCCAGTCCAAGCTCTTCACGTCCTGGGTCGGACTGCGGGGTGCGGCACCGATTATCTTCGCCACATATCCGGTGGTGGAGAACGTCCAGGGCGCAGACCTGATTTTCAACATAGTGTTCTTCATTACGCTCGTTTCTCTCGTCGTCCAGGGAAGTTCCATTCCGGCATCGGCCAGAATGTTCAAACTGAACGAAGAGATGGATGAAGAAGAAAACACTTTCGGCATAGAAGTTCCCGAAGAAGCCGGAAAACTGGTGGAAATCTCGCTGACAGAAGAATCCCTCCTTCACGGGGACACGCTTAAAGAACTGAAACTTCCTGAAGGCATGCTCGTAATGATGATAAAGAGGGAAGGAAAGTTCATCGTGCCGAACGGAAGCGTGAAACTTCGTGCCGGAGACAGGCTGCTGATAATCTCGGACAACGCCGGCAATGACTGACACTGTACACGGCATGGACGGATACACGGGAGAATATCCTCCACGGCTCAACAATCCGTTCAGATATGTCCCATCTCCGGACGTCATCCATGCTGCCGGCAAAGTCATCAGACACATCGAATCTTCGGATGAACTGAAAGGCATTTTTTCGGAAGGGAAAATGCTCGGAGTCCTTGTAGTAAGGGACAAATGCGGGAATTACGGATTTCTGGCCGGCTTTTCAGGCATTGCAGGCGGGAAAAACATGATCGACGGATTCGTACCCCCTGTTTTCGATCTTCTGGACCCGGAAGGCAGGTACAGAAAATCGGAGGCGGAAATATCCGGACTCAACAGAAAAATCGAAGATCTGACTTCCAGCCTGGAATATATATCCCTTCTGGACAATCTGAAGAAAATCAAGGAAGAAAACAATATTGTAATAAGCTCTTTCAAGGAAGAGTCCGCCAGGGCGAAGGCAAAAAGGAAAGCCACAAGGGCGGCTGGATGCGATGCAGCCACTCTCGATGCACTCGAGCGCGAAAGCATGTTCATGAAGGCGGAATACAGGAGGAAAGTCAAGGCCTGCCGCGAACGCGAAGAAGAAATCTCTGCCAGGATTCGCGCCTGCGAAAAGACCGTCGAAGTCCTGAAAGATGAAAGGGCCCGGAAATCCGAACAACTGCAGGAGTGGCTTTTCAGACAGTACGTTGTCCTTAACGGTGAGGGTGAAAAGTCCGACATAGCCTCAATATTCGCCGCGGAGGGACTGACCCCGCCCGGAGGTACGGGAGAATGCGCGGCTCCGAAACTTCTGAATTTCGCCTATCAGCACAATCTCACCCCCGTATCCATAGGAGAATTCTGGTACGGAAAGTCACCGGAGGGCACAATCCGCGATTCCGGCCGCTTCTATCCGTCATGCAACAGCAAATGCAGGCCTCTGCTCGGCTTCATGCTGAAAGGCCCCGGCACGGGCATGCCGCCCTCGGAAGAAACAATACCGGTCAATGAGAACCTGATTCTCTATCAGGACGAATGGATAATAATCTGCGACAAGCCGGCCGGAATTGCATGTGTGCCCGGCAAGGAAGTACAGGCATCGCTGACTGAAATCCTTGAAGAAAGATTCGGGGAGAAGCTGTATCCGGTCCACAGGCTCGACATGGACACTTCGGGCATCATGGTTTTCGCCAGGAATCCGGACTGCTACAGGGAACTGCAGAGACAGTTTGCGTCGAGAGCCGTCACGAAAACATATATTGCGGAAGTGGAATACAGGCCGGACAATCCGAAACACAGGGCAGGGACATACGGAGAAATATCCCTTCCCGTTTTGCCGGACATGGATGACAGGCCGCGGCAGAAAGTGGACTTCGAATACGGGAAAACCGCTTTTACGAAATATTATATCGAAGAAACCGACAGCAGGAGGAAAAGGATGAAAGTGCTGTTCAAGCCGGAGACTGGGAGGACGCACCAGCTCAGGGTACACTCCGCACATTCCGAAGGGCTCGGAGCCCCGATCACGGGCGACCGTCTGTACGGAGGGACACCGTCGGACACTCTCGGACTCAGGTCCTGCGCAATATGCTTCCGCCACCCTGCAACAGGCGAGCGGGTCAAGTTCGTCACTCCTGACGGGAAATTTTTTCCAGAACCTTGAACCTTGTAACGCAGGACGGAATCTCGTCCTTGTAATGCGTGACGTAAATCAGGGTCTTCGAAGGGTCCGAACAGTATTTTTCTATTATCCTTTTGGCAAGAGCCTTCCTGCCCGAATCCAGCCCGTGCAGAGGTTCGTCCAGAATCATCACTTCCGGAGACTTGACAAAGGCTCTGACAAGAAGCACCAGCCTCTGCTCCCCGTATGAAATCCTGACGAAAGACCGCCCGGCAAGATACGACGCCCCGAATACCTCCATCCATTTCCGCGCAGTCGCATACTGCTCTTCCGTACATTCGCGGGAGAGGCCGATCGAATCGAAGAATCCGCTTGCCACCACCTTGAGGCACGGAATATCCTCGAGATAATAGGTATGGATGTCCGGACTGAGATATCCTATTCTTTTCTTTATGTCCCAGATGCTTTCACCTGTCCCCCGCCTGCGGTCGAACAGGACAATATCATTGGCATACGCCTGCGGATTGTCTCCGCATACAAGACTCAGCAATGTCGACTTTCCCGAACCGTTCTCTCCGAGAAGGGCCCAGTTTTCCCCTTTCGCCACGGTCCAGTCCACATCATTCAGTATTTTACGCCCCTTGTAACTTACCGATACGCCTTTCATCTGCAGCACGTTCCGATAATCCGTCACGTTTCGTACATCCACGGCCCCGGGAAGCGACAGTTCGGCAGGGCTGTCAGGAAAAAGTCTGCCGATGAACTTGCCGGAAGAGAAAAACTCTTCCCTGGAAACAGGGGCATACACGGTACGGTCGCAGACAGGAAGCATTTTATCTACCCAGAGAGGAATATCCTTTGTCTGGCTCAGGACGAGGATTGTCTGAAGACCTGTGCGCTCCCTAAGTGTGGAAAGCATAGAATCCAGCGCTGCCCTGGACTTTTCATCCAGCCCGATAAACGGATTGTCAAGGATGATGACAGAAGGTTCGCACATCAGGGCTCTCGTTATGAGAAACTTGCGCAATTCCCCGCTGGACAGCGATATCACGCGTTTTTCCAGAAGGTCCGAAATGTCGAAAAGAGAGGTGTAACGATCAATCCTGTCCTGTCCTAAGCCGTCGAAAAAAGATGATGCAAAAGGAGAATCATCGGCATCGGAGGAATTCCATTTCTGCTGATAATACATGCTGCGGACTCCTGACATCGAATAAATGTCCCTGAACACGAGAGTCTTTATCCCTCCGGAAACTTCCTTTCCCGTCCGGTCGCAATGCCTTACGCTGCCTTCCTTGAGCGCGACACTCCCCTGGACATAGTCGGTAAAAAGAGTCTTGCCAGCCCCGTTCGGGCCGACTACTGCCCAGGTCTCCCCTTCTTCCATTTTCCACGACAAAGGTTCTCTGAACCTGAATTCGGGGAACCTCGCTACTGCATTGTCAATGACTATCTTCATTTTCCGGGCCTGTTATACCAGAGAAAGCAGCGATTCGTCATTGAGAGATTCTATACCGTTGTCCCTTATGACTTCTTTCGTCCTTTCGGGGTCATTCGTCCTGAATATGAGTATGCCCTTGCCGGACAGCATGAACGAATACATGTAGGAAATGCCTATTCCGGCCTTGCTCAGAAATCTGACGGCATCGGCTGCCCGACCCGGATAATTGTCCAGAGAGACGGCGAATACGTCCGAGACGTTGGACGAGACTCCGGCTTCTTCGAGAACCTTCCTGGCCTTCATCGGTTCGGAACATATTATCCTGAAAATTCCGTACTCGACGGTATCGGAAATCGTGGAAGCTATGAGCTGGATTCCCGCCTCCTTGAACAGGTCGAGGACCTTGACAAGCGTACCTGACCTGTTTTCTATGAACACGGATATCTGATGAACTGTCATGTCAAATCAATGTTTTACGTAAATCCTTTACCCTTACTGCCTTGCCGTCGGTCTTAGGAATCGTCCCCTTGGGCACGAGCCTGACTTCAGGCGTAATCAGTATCTCGTCTTTCAGCTGGCGCGTGATTTCGCGTGTCAGGGACTGCATCCCCGGATAGTCGTCATGAAACTCCTTCAACTCCACCTCGACCGTCATGGTATCGTTCGCATCCTTGTTGGTAAGAGTAATGAGATATTCGTTGCCGAGTTCAGGGAACTGCATCAGTACGGTCTCGATCTGAATCGGGAAGATATTGACACCCTTGAGAATCATCATGTCATCGCTCCTGCCTTTCATTCTGTCGAGACGCCTGTGATGTCTCCCGCACGGACATTCTCCTGGAAGAATCCTTGTAAGGTCCCTCGTCCTGTAACGCAGCAGCGGCATTGCCTCCCTGTTGATTGTCGTCAGGACCAGTTCGCCCACTTCTCCTTCAGGGACAGGTTCGAGAGTCACGGGATCCACGATTTCGACTATGTAGTAATCTTCCCAGATGTGCATTCCGTTCTGCTCCGTGCACTCGAAAGCCACTCCTGGACCGCACATTTCCGACATGCCGAACGAATTGTACGCCTTTACTCCGAGCATGGATTCGATACGCCTGCGCTGCTCCTCGGAGTGAGGCTCAGCCCCTATTACCAGGGTCTTGAGCCTGGTATCCCTGCGTGGATCTATGCCCATCTCCTCCATCACCTCGTACAGCCGGCCGGCATAACTCGGTATGGCATGGATCGCCGTAGTTCCGAAATCCATGATGAACTTGATCTGCCTTTTCGTATTTCCTGCAGCTGCAGGGACAGTCAGCAGGCCGAGACGCTCGGCTCCGTACTGGAATCCGAGGCCGCCTGTAAACATGCCGTAGCCGGAAGTGTTCTGGAAGATGTCGCCGGGTCTCAGGCCCACCATGTAGAGACATCTTGCGACTGCATCCGCCCACTGGTCCAGATCCCTTTGAGTATGCAGGATTACGGTAGGGGTTCCTGTCGTGCCGCTCGAAGAATGCAGTCTGACAACCTTGTCCAGACCGACAGTACACAGGCCGAAAGGATAGTTGTCACGAAGATCCTGTTTTGTAGTAAACGGAATCTTTACAAGATCGTCAGGAGTCCTGATATCCTGAGGCGAAATCCCGGCATTCCTGAATCTGTTTCTGTAAAACGGGGATTTCATGCACTGTCCGAGCGTCTCGCGAAGACGCTCGGACTGAAGTGCCTCTATCTCGGATCTTGACAGAGATTCATACCGGGGATGCAGAAACGATGATGCCATCACTTGATGAATTGTGCCCTGAGCTTTTCTATCTTTGCATCGGCATCATCGCCTTTGGCCCCGAAATAGAACTTGATCTTAGGTTCCGTTCCCGACGGACGCACTGATACGACGTCACCGGCTTCATTGAAGAACTGGAGCACGTTCGACTTAGGCAGGCCGGTCTCTTCAGGCTTGTTGTAGTCTATCACCCTGACGACAGGAGAACCTGCGAGTTCTGCAGGAGGCGCAGTGCGGAGATCAGACATTATGGCGGCAATCTCTTCCACTCCGGACTTGCCCTTGCGCACAAGCGAAGTGAGCGACTCCCTGTAATATCCGAATTCGGCATAGATATCCTGCATGAGCTGGTAAAGTGTCTTGCCCTGATCCGCCGCCCAGCTTGCACACTCGGCCACCATCGAGCAGGCTATCATGGCGTCCTTGTCGCGCACGAATTCGCCTACGTTGAAACCGTAGCTTTCTTCGCCGCCGCAGATGAATTCGCCCTTGCCTTCATTGCGCTTGACGATCTCCGCGATGTATTTGAAACCTGTAAGCACATTGTAAACCCTGACTCCGAACTTTTCGGCTATCGCACGGATAAGCTCCGTCGTCACGATAGTCTTGACCACATATTTCGTGGAATCCAGCTTGCCGAGTTCCTTCCATCTCGTCAGAATGTAATATGTAAGCATGGAACCGGTCTGATTACCGTTGAACAGGACCATCCTGCCGTCATTGTCTCTTACGGCGATACCCATTCTGTCGGCATCAGGGTCCGTAGCGAGCACGATGTCCGCTCCCTCCCTGTCAGCCACTTCAAGAGCCATCTTCAGTGCCGAAGGCTCCTCGGGATTCGGAGACTGCACCGTAGGGAAATCCCCGTCGCTGACGTCCTGCTCCGGAACATGGTAGACGTTTTCGAATCCGAGCCTTTTGAGGGCTTCCGGCACGAGTCTCACGCCGGTTCCGTGAAGCGGAGTGTATACGAATTTCAGATCCTTGTGCCTTGCCCTCGATTCTGGAGAAAGGGTAAGGGAAAGGATATCTGTAAGATATGCCTCATCCATCTCATGTCCCATGGTCTCGATTTCACCGCATTCGTCTCCCGGTTCGAACTTCACCATCGACGGATCGGTAATGGCATTCACTTCGGCAACTATGTCCTTGTCTACAGGCGAAGTAATCTGTGCGCCGTCGGACCAGAAAACCTTGTAGCCGTTGTACTCCTTAGGGTTATGCGAAGCCGTCACCATCACTCCCGCCTGCGCGCCTTTCTTCCTGATTGCATAGCTGAGTTCCGGAGTCGGACGGAGATTGTCGAAAATGAAGACATGGAGACCGTTGGCTGCGAGCACGTCGGCGGTAATCTTGGCAAATTCCTTGCTGTGATTCCTGCTGTCGAAAGATATGCAGACCTTTATGTCATCTCCGGTACAATGTTTCTTTATGTAATTCGCAAGCCCCTGGGTAGCCATGCCGACAGTATATTTGTTCATCCTGTTCGTTCCCACGCCCATGATTCCTCTCAGGCCGCCTGTTCCGAACTCGAGATTGCGGTAGAAGGCATCCTCGAACCCGGCAGGGTCGTTGTTCCTCAGTTCTATGATCTGACATTTGGTTGCAGGATCATAATTGCCGTCAAGCCAGCTCTGGGCAACAGCTCTGTAATCTTTTTCCATAATTGATTCTTAGTTTAAATATAGAGTTAATAATATTACTGTTTCTTTCAGGCTGTATCTTACAAATTTATTAAATATCCCGGATAAATGATAATTTTGCAGAAGAAATTGTTTTTCAGATGGAAAGTTTTTCCGATTTTATAAGGAATCATGAAAACGACGATGCCGGAAAACTGCTGCTGTCATGGAAAGGCAGGACAGAGTTCGACATCAGGACAGCTGTCTGCACGATAGAAGTCAGAAGAAAAATCAGGAAAAAACTGCCTTCATGGTACAGCCGGTACGGCATCGTCTACCCTGCGCGGCTGGCGGGGGAACAGTGCAGCTCGGAAGATACGGCCATGTACAAGGCAAGGCTCGCAGCTTCGCTTTTCCCGGAGAAAAGACCGGTCGTCGCAGACCTTACGGGCGGGCTCGGAGTAGATTCGTGGGCCTTTTCCAAAATCGCCTCGAATGTCTTTTACAACGAGAGGGACAAGTCCCTGACAGAAGCTGCCGGAAACAATTTCAGACTTCTCGGTGCGGAAAACATCTCGGTCTGCTCATCGGAAATCTCCCCCGATACGATAGACGGCATACTTGCCGGCAGCAGTCCGGATCTGGTATTCCTCGACCCCGCCAGAAGAGACTCCTCGGGAAAAAAGGTCTTTCTTCTTGAAGACTGCAGCCCGGACGTCCTCGGACTGAAAGACAGGATACTCGGCAGGTGCAGATACCTTCTCCTGAAATTGTCTCCCATGGCCGATATCGGGATGCTTTCCGCCAGGCTCGGACAGGGATGCAGGGAAATACACGTACTGTCTTCCGGAGGCGAATGCAAGGAGATTCTCGTACTGATGGACAGTTCTTATTCAGGCGCGGTCAGGATTGTTGCAGCCACCGGCCGTGACTCGATGGAATTTTCAATGGACGAAATCAGGAAATCGGCCTACATTCCGGCAGGCAATTCCGGACTCCTGAAGGAAGGAGGATTCCTTTTCGAGCCGTGCAGCGCCATATTGAAAGCCGGAGCATTCAATGTCCTGTGTTCCCGTTTTCCGATAGAAAAACTCTCGGAATTCACTCATTATTACGTGATGAATGAAAAGGAAACGACTCAGGAAACACTCAGGAAAATGTCGTCTTTCGGAAAGTTCTTCAAAATCATCGAAATCCTGCCGCTGAACAACCGGAATCTGAAAGATGCCGGAAAGAAGTACCCGGGAAGCGAAGCCACCGCACGGAATATCAGGATGGATACCGCAACCATGCTGGAAAAAATGAAAACGAAAGCGGCCGGAAACCGTTTTTCCGACCACTCTCTGCCTTATCACGTTTTCGGTCTGAGATGCGACCTTCCGGACCTTTCCGGAAACTTTCTGCTGATTACGGAAAAATCAGAACTTGCTTGAACCGTCGAAGCAATGCGTGCAGACCTTGCACTTAGGCAGACCTATCGCATCGATCAATGTTTCTATCGTATTGAATTTCAGCGAAGTCAGTCCGAAGATTTCAGCAATCCTGTCTACCATCCTCCTGTATTCCGGTGTGGATGAGTCGGAATATTTGTCCAGATTTTTGTTCTCGTCCCCCTCGAACTCCTTGATTATCCTTCTGGTAATGAGTTCCATATTGGTCTTGCTCGCAGAAAAGCCGAGGAACGGACAGCCGTACACGAGAGGAGGACAGCCGATACGCATGTGCACCTCTCTGGCTCCGTAATCGAAAAGGACCTTGACATTATCTTTCAGCTGGGTTCCCCTCACTATCGAATCGTCGCAGAAGATTATCTTCTTGCCTTCGAGCATTGCCCTGTTCGGGATAAGTTTCATCTTGGCCACAAGAGAACGTCTCTCCTGATTGCTCGGGGTGAAACTCCTCGGCCAGGTCGGAGTGTATTTCGTGACCGCCCTGTGGTACGGAATACCCTTGCCTTCGGCATAACCGAGCCCCTGTCCTATGCCGGAATCCGGAATTCCGCAGACGAAATCAGCCTCAGAATCATCCGTGAGGGCCATCCGGTAACCGCTGGTAAAACGCACCTGCTCCACGTTTCTGTCTTCGTATGAAGAAGTCGGGAACCCGTAGTACACCCACAGGAAAGAACATATCTGCATTTCCTTCTCCGGTTCCCTGATCTGTTCGATATGATCCGGAAACATCCTGAGTATTTCTCCCGGACCTACATACCGCTCTATCTCGTATCCGAGATTCGGAAAACTGCATGATTCGCTTGTAGCCGCATACGCCCCTTCCTTTCTGCCTATTACGACAGGTGTCCTTCCCAGTCTGTCACGCGCCACGATGATGCCGTTTTCAGTCAGGATAAGCATCGAGCATGAACCCTTTATTTTGGAAAAGACATTCTCTATGCCTTCCCTGAATGTCCTGCCCTGGATTATGAGCAGGGAAACGAGTTCCGTCTGATTGGTCTTTCCGGAGCTGAGTTCCGAAAAGTGCATGTTGCCGTCGAGAAGTTCTTTCTCGAGTTCATCCAGATTCGCTATTTTCGCCACGGTGACTATCGCGAATTTCCCGAGGTGCGAATTGATGACGATAGGCTGTGGATCGGTATCGCTGATAACACCGATTCCGGCATTGCCGGTAAATTTGTCAAGGTCATCTTCGAACTTGCTGCGGAAATAGGAACTCTCGAGATTGTGAATGGAGCGGTTGAAACCGTCCGTACTGCTGTACGTGGCCATACCTCCCCTCTTTGTTCCCATGTGCGAATTGTAGTCAGTGCCGTAATAAAGATCATTTACGCATTTCTCTTTCGAAATAGTGCCGAAAAAACCACCCATAATCCAACTTGTTTTTTTGATGCGCGCAAAGGTAAAAAAAAATCCGCATCGCGGAACAAAAATTTTCCACGATGCGGATTCCCATGATGAATGGGGCCTATCAATAATTTTCAGAATGGATCTTGAAATAGCTCTTAGGATGCTTGCATACAGGACACATTTCCGGAGCTTTCTTGCCTATCACGATATGTCCGCAATTCGAGCACTCCCACACCATGTCCTGGTCTTTCGAGAAAACAAGACCGTCCTTGACATTGGCAAGCAGCTTGCGGTAACGCTCTTCGTGCATTTTCTCGATAGCGCCTACTTTCTCGAACAGAACGGCAATGTCGGCAAAGCCTTCTTCCCTGGCGTCTTTTGCAAAGCCTGCATACATGTCGGTCCACTCGTAGTTCTCGCCTTCCGCAGCATCAAGAAGATTGGCCTCCGTACCAGGGACTTCACCGCCGTGAAGGAGTTTGAACCAGATTTTGGCATGTTCCTTCTCATTGTTTGCAGTTTCTTCAAAAATAGCGGCTATCTGCACGTAACCGTCCTTCTTGGCCTTGGATGCGTAATAAGTGTATTTGTTCCTTGCCTGAGACTCTCCGGCAAAAGCAGCCTGGAGATTGGCCTCTGTCTTAGTTCCTTTCAGATCCTTCATAATCTCAAATTTAGAATTATTAAAAATTAGTAAAACATTACAAATATAATGAATTAAATTCTAAATCCAATGATTAATAATATTAAAATTCTCCTACCTGAGCTTGTTCGCCTCGAAATGCCGCCTGACATGAAGGAAAAACCAGAGGGCGCCTGCAGCGTTGACTGCGACTGCAGCCCAGAACGCGCTGTGATAGCCGTAATGCTCGGAAAGGACGCCGCCGAACAGGACTCCCAGCCCCAGGCCGGCATCCCATGATGTAAGGATCGAGGAATTTGCAGTGCCGCGCTGGCTGTTTTCCGCAAGATTGATAAACATGTTCTGGAAAGCCGGGTACATGTGGCCGTTGCCGAGTCCTATTATGAA
>CALUQM010000003.1 GCA_944322925.1 uncultured Bacteroidales bacterium | reverse complement strand
CCGTAGAAGAAGTTGACTTTCCTTGTCGTGTTCTCTGTTTTGAACAGGTGCATGATGTGGCTTCTCATAGGTGCCATACCTGCGCCGCCTCCGATGAATATCAGTTCCTGTTCTGCAGGAAGATTGTCCGGCAGGAAGAACTCTCCGTAAGGTCCGGAAATCATTACCTTGTCCCCTGGCTTCAGCGAGTAGATATAGGATGAACATACGCCCGGATTTACAGGGAGGAATTTCCTCGTGGCGCGGTCTATCGGCGGAGTCGCGATTCTGACATTCAGCTTTATGATATCGCCCTCTGCTGGATAGCAGGCCATCGAGTAGGCTCTCAGTGTCGGTGTCGTATTGACCATCTTGAGGTCGAACGCCCCCATCTTCTCCCAGTCTTCACGATACTGTTCATCTATGTCGAAATCCTTGAAATTCACGGTTATGGCCGGAACATCGACCTGGATATATCCTCCTGACTTGAATTTGAGGTGTTCGCCTTCAGGCAGCTTCACCACGAATTCCTTTATGAAGGTAGCCACGTTATGGTTGGATACCACTTCGCACTCCCATTTCTTGACACTCAGAGCGGACTCAGGCACGATGATCTTCAGATTTTCCTTGACTTTCACCTGGCAGCCGAGCCTCCAGTGATCCAGGATCTGCTTCCTGCTGAAGAATCCCACTTCCGTAGGAAGAATGGTGCCGCCGCCTTCTACTACGCGGCACTTGCACTGGCCGCAGCTGCCTTTTCCGCCGCAGGCTGAAGGCAGGAAAATCTTTTTCTCTGCAAGAGTGGCGAGGAGAGACCCGCCTGGGGTTACCTCCACTTCTTTCTGTCCGTCATTGATGTTGATCTTGACTGTCCCTGACGGGGTCAGCTTGATCTTTACATACAGAAGCAGCGCCACAAGAATCAGGGTGACAACAACTATTGCGATCACCGCTATTATTATGGTAGGAATCAAATTGTCCATTTTTAGTAACCTCCTGAATTAAAGTTGGATACCCATAAAGGTCATGAACGAGATGGCCATGAGTCCGACTGTGATGAAAGTTATGCCCAGACCGCGAAGCGGCGCCGGAACATTCGAATATGTGAGTTTCTCCCTGATCGCTGCCAGAGTGACTATGGCGAGGAACCAGCCGAGACCGGAACCGAGAGCATAGACAGTAGCCTCGCCGACATTCACGAAATCCCTTTCCTGCATGAAAAGCGAACCTCCCAGAATGGCGCAGTTCACTGCAATCAGAGGCAGGAAGATACCCAGGGACGAATACAGCGCTGGAGCGAATTTCTCCACTACCATCTCGACGATCTGGGTGAATGCCGCAACGACTGCGATAAATACTATGAAACTGAGGAAACTCAGATCTATATCCGCAAAAGATTCCCCGAGCCATCTTGACAGGGCTCCCGGTTTCAGCACGAATTCATTGAGCAGATAATTTATCGGGAGGGTGACAAGCAACACGAATACAACAGCAATACCCAAACCGGTAGCCGTCTTCACATTCTTCGATACCGCCAGGTATGAGCACATACCGAGGAAGTAGGCGAATATCATGTTGTCAACGAAAATTGACTTTACAAACAAGCTTATATATTCCATATCGATTCGAGTTTGATGTTATTTTTCCTGAAGATCTTTCTGGATGCTTCTCTGGATCCATACTATCACACCCAGAAGAATCAGCGCCATCGGAGGCAGGATAATGAGACCGTTGTCCATGTAGCCCGCATCGTAGAATGACTGCGGAATGATCCTGAAGCCGAACAGTGTGCCAGATCCGAGCAGTTCGCGGAAAAATGCCACGACTACAAGGATAAGACCGTATCCGGCACCGTTTGCAAGACCGTCGAGAAGGGAAGGTATAGGCTTGTTGCCGAGAGCGAAAGCCTCGATGCGTCCCATCACGATACAGTTGGTGATGATCAGACCTACATAGACGGACAGGGTCTTGCTCACGCTGTATGCGTATGCTTTCAGAACCTGGTCCACGAGAATCACCATGAGGGATACTACCACAAGCTGGACGATGATCCTGATTCTGTTCGGAATCGTATTTCTCAGAATCGAAGCGACGAAACTCGAAAGTCCGGTCACGATGATTACGGAGAGAGCCATCACGCAGGCGCCTTCCAGCTGTACGGTAACGGCAAGTGAAGAGCAGATACCGAGAACGAGAACCGTTACGGGATTCCCCTTGAATATCGGCTTCAACAATACTTCTTTGTAATTAATATCACTCATAGCTCTATTCCTCCACGTTTACATTTGTTGCGGCTGCCGTATTGCCGGCGAACGTACTGTCGGCGGCCTCTGTCATCTCTTCAGGAGCGGAGACTGTATTTGCCTGAGAGGCTGCAGCAGCTTTGACAAGATATGGTTTGTAGTATTTCGCCCAGAGATTGATGCTTTTCCCGAGTGCCTGCGATGTGATCGTGGCTCCGCTTATTGCATCTACGCTGTGTTCAGGTTCCGTAATCGCCGTGATCTTGGCTACGGTGAACATGTCTTCTCCGGTCATATTGAACGTCTTTCCATGGAATTTGCCGTAGAAAGGCTTGTCGGCGATTTTTGATCCCAGACCCGGAGTTTCTCCCTTGTGGTCGAAAATTGCGCCGTCGATGGTCTTCCCGTCCTCGTCCAGAGCGAGATAACCCCAGATTGGCCCCCAGAGACCTGCGCCGTAGCAAGGTATTACGGTCACCTTGTGGCCCTTGATGTCGAAAATGTAGACAGGCAGCCTGAGCTCGGAAAGAAGTTCGCTCTGTCCTTCCTCAAGTTTCTTGAACTTGTCGTTCTGGGCCTTGAGGTCGGAAGTGGTGGTCACTTCGATTTTGTTCTTGTCCTCCTTTCCGGTATTCATGTCCTGGACTTTCTCTCCGTTGCCGTCAACGAAGAATGCTGCCACTACATTGTCGGCATAAAGTCCGAGAACATCGGCGTCTTCTTCGATAGTGAATGTCGTATCGACCTGGGAAGCGGCTCCGAGGAGCTTGCTGATGGTTTCGAGCTTGACATTTTCGTTCTGTTTGTCCTGCAGGCTCATAGCTACAAAAGCCAGAATCGCAGCGACCAGTACGACAAGTACGGTCGAATATATTACTGTATATGTATTACCGTTAGTATTCATACCTGTGTAGTTTAAGCGATTTTAACTTTTTTAGCCTTTCTCTTCAGGGAAACCTCGACTACATAGTGGTCGATCAGAGGTGCAAAGGTGTTCATCAGCAGTATGGCGAGCATCATGCCTTCCATGTAGCCCGGATTGAACAGCCTTACGGTCACGGTCAGCGCGCCTACGAGGAAGCCGTAGATCCATTTCCCGGTTTCGGTCTGTGCCGAAGTGACAGGGTCGGTAGCCATGAACACGGTACCGAAGGCAAAACCGCCGAGTACGAGATGATAGTAGGCAGGAAGCTGCAGATACGGAGTGGCGTCAGTTGCGAGTGCGTTCGCAAGGAAGCCTATCGCAAGGGCTCCGATTACGGAAGAGAACATGATCTTCCAGCTTGCAACGCCTGTCCAGATAAGGAGGATGGCTCCCAGAAGAATGGCGATGACCGAAGTCTCTCCCACTGCTCCGCCTATGTTTCCTATGAAAAGGTCCATGAATGACAGACCTGCGCTGTCGAGTCCCTGGATTCCCTGTCCGGCGTGGACAAGAGGAGTCGCTCCGGAGAAACCGTCGACTACACCCTCGCCGCATGCGTAGGCGGTGCCGTCGCTCAGATATCTTGTCAGGCCTCCGGTCCAGATCGTGTCACCGGACATTTTGCTCGGATACGAGAAGAACAGGAATGCGCGGCAGAGAAGGGCCGGGTTCCAGATATTCATGCCTGTGCCTCCGAAGATTTCCTTGCCGAGAATTACCGCAAATGCCACTGCAATCGCAAGCATCCACAGTGGAACGTCCACAGGAACTATAAGAGGGATAAGCATACCTGTCACCAGATAGCCTTCATTGACCTGATGGCCTCTGATCTGAGCCGAAATGAATTCGATTCCGAGACCTACGATATACGAAACCAGATAAAGGGGTATAATCTTCACGAGTCCGTACCATACCATCTGCCAGAAGCCCCAGCCGAGACCGAAAGCCTCGTTGTGCTGGTATCCTGTATTCCAGATACCGAAAAGAAGGCTCGGCACGAGCGCAAGTACCACTATGATCATGACCCTCTTCAGATCGAGAGCGTCCTTTACATGTGTTCCCTTGACTGTCACCGTGCCCGGGACGTAAAGGAAAGATTCGAAAGCTTCGAAAGTAGAATGCAGGAAGCTCAGTTTGCCGCCTTCGCTGAAGATCGGCTTTATTTTGTGCATAAATTTGACTAATCCGTTCATACCTCTGGTTTTAAGCCATTTCTTTCAACATAAGACCGATGCCGTCGGACAATATGGACTGGATGCCTATTTTCGACGGGCACACGAATTCGCAGAGGGCGAGATCTTCCTCTATCACTTCATAAATGCCGAACTGCTCCATCTTGTCGATGTCGGAAGCAAGGCATGCCTTGAGAAGGTACACAGGGTAGATATCCATAGGGAGTACCTTTGAATATACGTTAGAAAGCACGAATGCGCGCGGTTCGCCGTGGGTATTCGTGTCCATATCGTATTTTTTGTTCGGTGAAAGCCATGAGAAATATGCTTTCGATGCGCTGAACTGCTTTGTCCTGAACGGTTTTGCCCATCCGAGAATCTCGCAGTCGGTACCTTCCCTGAGAAGGGATATCTGATTGTCGAAAAAGCCGAGGAAGCCGTCTTTCCCTACATTTGTACCTGTGAGCACATCACCGCTGATGAAACGGATGTCTTCTTTGGAGTTGTCGTAATATTCGGCGATATCCTTCATCGACATTCCTGCAATTCCCTTGACGTACGACGGGTCGATCGCTGCAGGACCGGTTACTGCGACAAGTCTGCTCATGTCGTATCTGCCGGTGTTGAAGAGTTTGCCGATTGCGGCTGTCATGGAAAGCGAGACAGTCCAGACCACGTCTCCCTTGACGATAGGGGAAATATGGCTGATCTGCACACCTACGTTCCCTGCCGGATGTTTTCCGCTGAATATGTGCGGATGTATGTTCTCGAGCTTGTGAAGCTGTGTGCCGGAATAATTGGCGCTGCTGAAGGAAACATGGACAGCCCCTTTGGTCAGCTTTTTCAAGGCATCGATTCCTGTCTGGATATTGGCGAATTCATCTCTCAGAGTATATTCCGGATTGGCTGCAAGAGGGGCAGTCGAGAATGCGGAGATGAAAATTTCCTTCGGCTGTTCGGAAGGGTTTGCGATGATGCCGTAAGGCCTTTTTACGATAGACGGCCACAGACCGCTTTTAAGGAGTGTTTTCCTGATACTTTCGGCGTCGAGACCCGAAACTTTCGATATCCCGAAGTCTTCGTAACGCTGCTCCTTGTCGGCCTTGATGCGGACTTCAAGAAGCTTTCTCTTTTCTCCGCGGACTATCTCCGTGACAGTACCGCTTACAGGAGAAGTGAAAAGGATCTCAGGAGATAACTTGTCGGCGAAAACAGGTGAACCTGCAAGCACTTCATCTCCTTCCCGCACGAGAAGCTTCGGAACGAGGCCTCTGAAATCGGTAGGCTTGACAGCGACAACATCAGGAATTATCACCTTTTTCGTTTTCTGGGCTGCATTTCCCGATATGGGAATGTCCAGACCCTTTTTCAATTCGATGATGTTAGACATTATTTTAACCGTTTTTGCGTATTTTCTGAAAACCGCCGCGAATATATTAAAATTTTCGTAATTTCGCGACATTATGGAAAACAAAATGAGTGCGATTTTCGAGGGGCTTAACGATGAGCAGAAGAAGGCTGTAGCCTGTGTAGACGGACCTGTGCTGATAGTTGCCGGAGCCGGGTCGGGAAAGACGAGGGTGCTGACGAGCAGAATTGCCAACATATTGTCCAAAGGCTGTCCTCCGGAGAAGGTCCTCGCCCTGACATTCACGAAAAAGGCGGCATCCGAGATGAAGGAGAGGATAGCGTCGATGGTAGGGGAGAAAGCCGCGAGAAAACTGTATATGGGGACTTTCCACTCGGTTTTCATCCGGTTCCTCCGGGAATTTGCCGAAAAACTCGGATACAGGAAAGATTTTACCATTTACGATACCGGCGATTCCGTAAGCGCCATAAGGACCTGCCTGAAGGAACTTCAGCTCGACGAGAAGGTCTACAAGCCGAAAGATGTCCTCAGCCGCATTTCTATGGCCAAGAACAATCTCACCACGGCCGAAGTCTACTCGAGGAATTCCCAGGCAATCCAGAATGACGCGGCCGCGAAAAAGCCTAAACTTTATCTCGTCTACCGGCTGTATGCGGAAAAATGCCGCCAGTCCAATGTCATGGACTTCGATGACATCCTCCTGAACATGAATATCCTGTTGAGAGACTGTCCCGAGGCCCTTGAAGCCATTTCAGGGCGGTTCATGTTCATACTCGTGGACGAGTACCAGGATACGAACCTTTCCCAGTACCTGATATTGAAAAGACTGGGTTCTGCCCATCACAATATATGTGTCGTAGGTGACGATTCCCAGTCCATATATGCTTTCCGCGGAGCCAAGATAGAGAATATCCTGAATTTCCGCAAGGATTACCCCGAGTGCCGGATTTTCAGGCTCGAACAGAATTACCGTTCCACGAAAACCATCGTAGACGCTGCCAATTCCCTCATTGCCAGAAACTCGGCCAGGATCCCGAAAAAATGCTGGTCGGGAGGGGAGACAGGAGACAAGATAAAGCTGGTCAGCGCATATACGGAGCAGGAAGAAGCCCTGCTCGTGTCTTCGGAAATACTTTCCAGAATCCATACCGATTCTGCGTCATACAGGGATTTTGCGGTCCTTTACAGGACAAACTCCCAGTCGCGTGCGCTGGAGGAAGCCCTGCGGAGAAGAAATCTTCCGTACAGGATATATTCAGGAAATTCATTCTTCGACAGAATGGAAGTGAAGGATGTGATGGCGTATTTCAAACTGGCCGTCAACATCGACGATGACGAATCATTCAAAAGAATAGTGAACAAGCCTGCAAGAGGGATAGGGAATACCACTTTGGCCGTCCTCACGGCGGCTGCGGCCGACAGGAAGACTTCGCTGTTCAGGACCGTCTTTTCGGAAGATCTCGCGAATTGCGGGCTGAAAGCGGCTGCGGCCGACAGACTCGCTGCGTTCTGCCGCATGATTGCCGGTTTCGCATCGAGGGCGGTGAAAGAAGAAGCAGGTGATCTTGCAGTATCCATCGCCGTCGAGTCCGGTATCCTCGGACTTTACAAGGAAGACAACAGCATAGAAGGCCTTTCCAAGGTGGCGAATATCGAGGAATTGCTGAACAGCGTGAAGACTTATTCGGAAGAGAAGAAGAACGAGTATTTCGAAGAAATGATAGTCGATTCCGCCTCTGATGACATCGAAATCGGGTCTGCCGACCTTCCTGTCGTGACTCTCGGGGATTTCCTGGAAAATGTATCGCTTCTGAGCGCCGTGGATATCGATGATGACGAAGATTCCGACAATAAGATCACCCTTATGACAGTGCATTCTTCGAAAGGGCTCGAATTCCCTTATGTCTTTGTCACCGGGATGGAGGAAAATCTTTTCCCGTCAGGCGGTTTCCTCGCTTCCGAAAGCGATATCGAAGAGGAAAGACGTCTTTTCTATGTGGCCATGACAAGGGCGAAAAAGGCCCTGTGGCTTACCTTTGCGGCTACGAGGATGAGGAACGGCAAGCACGAATCGAATTATCCGAGCCGTTTTATCCGCGAAATCGACAGGAGTTATATCCTGAATCCGATCGAATCAGGGCAGCCGGCCGAAGAGGGCAGGGGACAGTTCCGCCGTGAGAGGGATGTCAGGCATTCAGGGGTGACGCCGTTCCGCAAACCTCTTCAGGTGGTGAAACCCCGGAGTTCGGATTATGATTTCGAACCTTCTCCGATCATGCAGCTTGCAGCCGGCCAGAGAATTGAACACAACAGGTTCGGTTTCGGCCAGATCAGGGAGATTACCGGAGGCGTCTCGGACAGAAAGGCAAGAATAATGTTCGATGATTTCGGAGAGAAGATTCTTATGCTGAATTATGCAAAAATACGCATCGTGGGTATTGACGGAAAGTGAAAAACCCTTATATTTGTCTCCGAAGTTTTTCATAGTTTAAGTTTAGGTTAAGTAGCGGGGCGGTCACAGCGATGTGATTGCCTCGTGAATTTTTCAGGGAGTGACGGGACTTGCACCCGTTAGACCACGCTCGTGCCGAGCGTACATAAAAAAACAACGTTCTGAAAATCAGAACGCTGTTTCGTGACCCCAACAGGATTCAAACCTGTAACCTTTTGATCCGTAGTCAAATGCTCTATTCAGTTGAGCTATGGGGCCGAAAAGGGACTATGCCCGTGTTATGCGTTTTCCTCTTTGAGGATAGCGAGTTTTTTCTCCTTGATTCTGGCTTTCTTGCCTGAAAGTTCTCTCAGATAGAAGATCCTTGCCCTGCGTACCTTACCGATCTTGTTAAGCTCTATCGAGTCGATAAACGGAGATGCGAACGGGAAAATTCTCTCGACACCTATTCCGCTCGATATCTTTCTTACGGTAAAAGTCTTGGTAGCCGGAGACGCACCCTTGATCTGGATGACTACTCCTCTGAATTTCTGGAGTCTTTCCTTGTCGCCTTCCTTGATCCTGTAAGTGACAGTGATAGTGTCGCCTGCCTTGAACTTGGGATATGAAGCTACTTTCTCGTTGGCAAAAGCCTGCTCTACAACTTTAATCAAATCCATCGCTTTAATGTTTTAATGGCAACGTTACGTCAATTCTGTCTGTCCGCGTAAGAGGTTGCTTTGATTTTGGGACTGCAAAAGTACAAATTATTTTTTACTTGACAAATTTTTTTGAAAAAACATTTAAAACATGTCTCTCAGTCTGTCGAAGAAACTCTTGTCTTCCTTGGATGGATCCGGTTTGAAGTTTGCGCTCGCGCCGAGTTTTTCCATCATCTCCTTTTCGTCCCTGCTGATCTTTTTCGGAATCCATACGATGAACTTGACGTACATGTCCCCGTTACCGTAGCTGTTGATATTGGGAAGGCCTTTCCCCTTGAGTCTTATCACTGTTCCGGACTGGGTGCCGGGATCTACCTTGACATTGTATTTTCCGTCCAGGCAAGGGACTTCCACTGTCGCGCCGAGAATCGCCTGGGACACGGATATGATCTTGGTGTACATGAGGTTGCTGCCCTCTCTCTTTATATCCGGATGCTCTTCCTCATTTATGACAATCAGCAGATCTCCGTTGATTCCGTTGTTTTTGGCGCAATGTCCCTGACCGCGCATCGTGAGCTGCATTCCGTCTTCCACTCCTGCAGGTATCTTGACTCTGACGGTTTCTTTCTTGCGCACGAGTCCGGTACCTCCGCAGCTGCGGCATGGATTGGAAATGATTTTTCCCTCACCGTTGCACTGCTGGCATGTAGAATAAGTGACTGACTGTCCGAAAAAGCTGTTGACGACCCGTCTGATCTGGCCGGTGCCCTTGCATGACGGGCAGACCTTTATGTCCGAACTGTTTTTTGCCCCTTTGCCGTTGCAGTCGGGACAAGGTACATTTCTTTCTATCTGGATGTCCTTTTCGACGCCCCTTGCTATTTCATCGAGGGTGAGCCTTACCCTTACGCGGATATCTCTGCCCTTGTACACCCTTTCGCCCTGTCTCTGGTTTTCGCCTCCGAAACCTCCGAAGCCTCCGAAACTTCCGAAACCTCCGCTGAAGCCGCCTCCGAACAAGTCCCTGAGAATGTCGTTCAGGTTCCCGAAGCCTCCGCTGAAGTCAGGTCCTGCCTGACCGTCCAGACCTGCGTGCCCGAACTGGTCGTATTTGGCCCTCTTTTCCTTGTTGCTAAGGACGTCGTATGCCTCAGCCGCCTCCTTGAATTTTTCCTCGGCTTCCTTGTTGCCCGGATTCTTGTCGGGATGGTACTGGATGGCTTTCTTTCTGTAAGCCTTCTTTATTTCTTCGTCAGTGGCATTCCTGCTGACTCCGAGCACTTCGTAATAATCCCTTTTTTCAGCCATAATGTTTCACCTCCTCCTTCTCAGATTAGATGCCGACAACGACTTTTGCAAAGCGTACTACCTTGCCGTTCAATGTGTAGCCTGTCTGGACGACATCGTAAACCTTGCCTTTCATCTCTTCCTCCTGTACCGGGAACTGGGCCACGGCTTCATGGAGATCGGTGTCGAATTCCGTCCCCTTGGCCTCGATGCGGTTCAGCCCCTTGGACTGCAGGTATCCTGTCAGCTTGTTGTAAATCAGTTCCGTACCCTCTTTGGCAGCCTGGCTGTCTTCGGATTTGGCCAATGCTTCCATGGCCCTTTCGCAGTCATCGAGTACTGGCAGAAGTCCCTTGATGGTCTCTTCGGCAGCGACACTCACGAGATCGAGCTTTTCCTGCGAGGTCCTTCTGCGGAAGTTGTCGAACTCTGCCATCAGTCTTATATAATCGTCCTTTTCCTTTGCAATTTTGTCAGTCAGTTCCCTGACTTCCTTTTCAAGAGCTTCGATTCTGCTCTTTTCCTTTTTGTCTTTTTTCGATTCATGCTTCTGTGCCGAAGACTCTTCCCTGCTCTCGTTTTCCGCCTCCGGAGTAGCCTGAACCTCGGTTTCAAGTTCCTTTTCCTGTGTTTTTTTCTGTTCCTGTGACATATCTTTCATTTCTTTTTTTTCTTGTTCGGGTATAATACGACTCCAGCGGAGTTACAAATTATCTGCCACCGTACAATCACTGCCAAATTGTCATGCGGCAGGCAAAAAAAGAGGTATAGTCTTTCGAAGAAAGACGTTTGAGGGTGGCCAAAATACATTTCTGGCCACCCTCTTTTTCCCGGATCTGATTCCGGATCTGATGTATTAAGGATTTGGTATTGAATGTCAAGCCTCGATCTTCTTGTAGCGCGGTACAAGGGCTTTCATTATAGTCCAGGCGATAAGGTAGGCAACGGCGCAGCCGCAGAATACGATCATGTATCCGGCAGGTTTTCCCTCGAATCCGAGGAACTGGAATGCGGAACCGGCTTCTTCCGAATATGTGAACAGTGCTCCGGCGCCTTTCTGTATGAAGAAGGAGCCGATACCTCCGGCCATTCCGCCGATACCGGTGATGGTGGAGATTGCCGATTTCGGGAACATGTCGCCGATAGTCGAGAACAGGTTGGCCGACCATGCCTGATGTCCTGCTCCCGCCAGACCTATGATGATTGCAGGCCACCATACTGACAGTTGTCCCGCGCTTTGCGCCAGAAGGGCAGGCAGCGGCAGGAAAGCGAAAATAAGCATTGCCAGCATACGCCCGTTGTACGGGTTCATGCCTTTCTTTTCAACGAACAGTTTTGGCAGGTAGCCTCCGAATATCGAGAGCACGGTTACAATTGCATAAAGTGCGGTGATAAGGAGAACGCCCATTGTCGAACTCGAGGCGTAGCCGTACTGGTCGGAGAAGTAGGCCGGAGCCCAGAACAGGTAGAACCACCATACTCCGTCGGTGAAGAATTTTCCGACGATGAATGACCATGTCTGTCTGTATGTAAAGCATTTCCAGAGAGAAATCGTCTTTTCTTTCTTTCCCTCGTCTGCCTTTGCCGCAACGGCATTTTCCTCCTCGGTGTAGTCCTGGTTGATATATTCGAGTTCCGCCTTGTTTACGAATTTCGACTTTTCAGGCTTGTTGTACATGAACACCCAGAATCCCATCCAGATATATCCGAGGGCACCGATGATGACGAATGCCATCTCCCAGCCGCCGCCGATTCCCTGATCCTTGAAATACTGGGCGAGAAGCGGAATCGAAGCCGGAGCGATGAGGGCTCCGATAGATGCTCCGGAATTGAAGATCGAAGTGGCGAATGCCCTGTCTTTCTTAGGGAAATACTCCGCAGTCACCTTGATGGCTGCAGGGAAGTTGCCCGCCTCTCCGAGAGCAAGCACGCATCTTGCCGCTATGAAGAGCCACACGCTTGTGGACGCTATCATCAAAGCCGCGTCGGTGCCGGCCTGGACTGCTGTCATGGCCGCAGCATTGTCATAGCCTTCTATATGCACGGTAAGCCAGCCGCAGATGGCATGGAGACAGGCTCCGGTAGACCATATCCCTATGGACCAGAGATAACCTTTCTTTGTACCCATCCAGTCCACGAATTTTCCGGCGAACAGCATGCAGACGGCATATACGAGAGAGAATATCGCCGTAATCGTACCGTAATGATCGTCCGTCCAGTGGAATTCAGGAGCGATAAAGTCTTTCCAGGTCAGCGAGAGCACCTGCCTGTCGAGATAGTTGACCGTGGTGGCTACGAAAAGAAGCACTACCATCCACCATCTCCAGTTGGTCATCAGTTTTTTAGTCGTTGTTTGTCCCATTATGTGTATAAATATTATTTTCCTCTAACTTCCTTGATTATTCCGAGCGCATCCCGGCACAGTTCTGTAATCCTGCCCCAGTCCTTTGCTGCGATTACGTCCTTGGGGAAAAGATTGCTTCCCATACCCACGCAGGTCACTCCGGCCTTGAACCAGCCTTCGAGATTTTCCTTCACCGGCTTGACGCCTCCCGTCACCATGATCTGGCTCCATGGCATCGGTGCACGCAGCCCCTTGACGAAGGCCGGACCGAGCACGTCTCCCGGGAAGACCTTGCACAGGTCGCATCCGAGTTCCTGAGCCTTGCCTATTTCCGACACCGTGCCGCATCCGGGGCAGTAAGGGATAAGTCTGCGGTTGCATATCGGGGCTATTTCAGGATTGAACAGAGGCCCCACCACGAAATTGGCTCCGAGCTGGATATAGAGGGCTGCCGTAGCAGGGTCCACGACGGAACCTACTCCGAGAATCATTCCTGGAAGTTCGCTGTTGGCATATTTTACGAGTTCTCCGAACACTTCCTGGGCGAAATCCCCGCGGTTCGTAAATTCGAATGCCCTGACGCCGCCTTCATAGCAGGCCCTGACTACATTTTTGGATATTTCAGGATCGGCATTGTAGAAAACAGGCACCATGCCTGTCTCCTTTACTGCCGCAAGAACTTCGAGTTTGCTGTATTTTGCCATAATGATACACCTATTAATATATTTTATCTGGAAACCCTGCCGGAACCGTCCCCTTTCATGAGATTTTCCACTTCGGCCACGGTCACCTGGTTGTAGTCTCCGAAAATCGTATGCTTGAGACATGATGCCGCAACGGCGAAATTGAGAGCTTTCTGGTCGTCGTCCCTGTATGTGAGAAGACCGTAAATGAGACCGCCCATGAATGAGTCGCCTCCGCCGACGCGGTCGACAATGTGGGTGATGTCATATCTCGGAGACTGGTAGAGTTTCTTCCCGTCATAAAGCACGCCTCCCCAGGTGTTGTGGTTCGCATTGATCGAGCCGCGGAGGGTCACTATTATTTTTTTCGCACGAGGGAACCTTGCCATGAGCTGCCTGCATACGCTTTCGAATTCGGCCGCATTCACTTCGCCTTTGGTTGCAGTCACGTCGAAGCCTTCCGGTTTGATGCCGAACACTTTTTCCGCATCTTCTTCATTGCCGAGGATGACATCGCAGCCTTCCACGAGGGCGGGCATTACTTCGGATGCGGTCTTGCCGTATTTCCAGAGATTCTTTCTGTAGTTGAGGTCGCATGAGACGGTCACTCCGAGTCTGTTCGCAGCCTTGATGGCTTCAAGACATACATCGGCGGCTCCCTGGCTGATTGCCGGGGTGATGCCTGTCCAGTGGAACCAGTCGGCTCCTTCGAAGACCTTTTCCCAGTCGATCATGCCTTTCTCGATCTCTGCAATGGACGAATGCGCCCTGTCATAGACCACCTTGCTCGGGCGGGCGACGGCTCCTGTCTCCAGAAAATATATTCCGAGTCTGTCACCGCCGAAGACGCAGTGCCTTGTTCCTACACCGTAGCCGTGCAGGTCCTTTATGCAGCTTGCCGCTATGTCGTTCTTCGGAAAACGTGTCACGAACTCGGTCTCTATCCCGTAATTGGCAAGAGATACCGCTACATTTGCTTCCCCGCCACCGAATGTGGCTGCAAATTCCCTGGCCTGAGAAAATCTCAGATATCCAGGAGTGGAAAGCCTGAGCATAATCTCGCCGAATGTAATAACTTTAGGCATTTTTATATAATTTTGAATGTTAGATAGTCGTTAGTGCTAATCTGTGCAAAGATAGAAATAATTTTTCATTTCCGTGCTCGGTAACGGAAAAAATCGTATATTTGAAAGCCGCTTCAGACGCAGCAGGTCGCTCCGGAAAGGTTAACGGTTCCGGAACGTACCGTCGGCGGGAGGCATGCAGACATGAAATATTGTTGTTATTATGAAGGAAAACTGCAAGATAACCATAAACGACGTGGCCAGGGCGGCCGGAGTTTCGAAAGGGACAGTAGACAGGGTGCTTCACGACAGGGGGGAAGTCTCCGCAAAGAGCAGGGAGAAAATCCTGCGGGTGATCGAGGAACTCGGCTACCGTCCGAATTTTTACGCCTCCATTCTTGCATTGAGGAAAAATTACAGCATAGCCTGCATTATTCCCGAATTCAATGAAGGCGAATTCTGGGAACTGACCGAAAAGGGGATACTGCAGGGGCAGGATTATGCGTCCAGATTCGGCATTACTGTCAATGCCTACATGTACGATCAGTATGATCTGGATTCTTTCCAGAACGCCTGTGCGAAAGTTCTTTCCTCAGGTCCTTCCGGGGTGGTCATCGCCCCGATGTTCAGGAACGAGACTCTGAAATTCGTCAAGGAACTTTCGGACAGACAGATACCGTACGTCTACATAGACTCGAAGCTCGAGGATGACGGCTACCTTGCCTACTACGGCATGCCGATGTACCAGAGCGGCTACCTGTGCGCCGATATCCTTACTGACGGCAGGGAAGTGCGGAATGTGCATATCATAAGGATAGAGAGAGACAAGAGAGGCCTTTCCGACCCGACGGTCACCAGGCGGACAGGATTCATAGACTATATCGCCGAACATTATCCGGACTGCAGGATTTCCAACATCTTCCTCGATCCGAAGAATAGGGATGCCAGATACGAAAAGCTTGACCGGATGTTCGAGGCGGATCCCGATACGGAAAAATATATCGTGATGTGCAACTCCAGAGTGCATTTCGTCGCAGATTACCTGAAGGACCGGGGCATCATGACCTGCCGCGTAGTCGGATTCGACGTCCTCGAAAGGAATCTTTCGGCATTGCGCGAAGGATACGTACAGGCTCTGATAGCGCAGCATTCCGACAGGCAGGCGGCCGCCGCCATTACCGCCATTACCGACCTTCTCATTCTGCATGCCCCTCCGCAGAAGAAGGACAACTACACGCAGATGGATATTCTGAACAGGTACAACTGCGATTATTATATCTGATTGACAGATTTCCGACATACGGATGACAGATTTTCAGCCGTTTTCTGAAAGAAACGGCGAATGATGATTTTCCCCTGTTGTTAATAAAATTTTAACAATATGTTAACGCAATCGGAAAAAATTTGTAATTTAGTAGTCAAAACGTAGAATTACCTTTGCAGCCGGAACCCTGTGACAGGCCGTCTGGAAGGGACTATGAAACTAACTGCTAAAAAAATGTCAAGATTTTTCGATCCACCGGTGGCTAAGCCACTTCTTCCCAAAGACAAGATAGACAAAGTCTACAAGTCTATGCGTTTCAAGGTCTTCATGGGAGCGTTTCTCGGCTATGCCGCTTATTATCTCGTTAGAAAAAACCTTTCGCTTGCTGCTCCGGACATGATAGAACAGGGGCTGATGGACAAGGCCGGAGTCGGCATCGCCATGTCGGCGGTCTCCATAGCCTATGCGTTCAGCAAGTTCATCATGGGCAGCGTGTCCGACCGTTCGGATGCAAGGAAATTCCTGGTTGTGGGACTTTTGCTGTCCGCCATCACGATGATGTGCGTCGGCTTCATCCCGTTCGGACTGAACCAGGCCCTGAATGTGGGCATAGTCTTCGCCCTGATGCTTATCATAGGCTGGCTTTCCGGTATGGGATGGCCTCCATGCGGCAGGGTCATGGCATACTGGTTCTCGCAGAATGAACGCAGTTTCAAGATGTCGATATGGAACACCTCCCATACTCTCGGAGGCGGTACTCTCGGACTCCTTGTTTCCCTCGGAGTCGTTATTTTTGCAGGAATCGGCATAGAACAGACCTGGAGGGCTGCTTTCATCGTGCCTTCGGCCGTGGCGATACTGATAGCCATATTCTGCTGGTGGGCCCTCAGGGACAGGCCGGAAGCCTGCGGCCTTCCTTCCGTGCAGGACTGGAGGAATGACTATACCGGAGTCAAGAAAGCCGACAAGACAGGGGAGAAGATCCCGTTCAAGACTCTTTTCGTGGACTATGTGTTCAAAAACAAGTTCCTCTGGGTCATTGCATTCGCAAATGCCTTCGTATATATGGTAAGGTACGGTGTTGGCGACTGGGCTCCTACCTACCTTCAGGAAATGAACATAATGAACGACAAGGAGAGCAACCTTGCGTTCGCCCTTCACAACTATGCCGGAATCCCTGGAACCATCATCTGCGGATGGATATCTTCCAAATTCTTCAAGGGAAGATGTACGCCTCCTAATATAATATTCATGGCGGCTGTCCTTATAGGAACCCTGATCTACTGGCAGGCCGAGCCTATCGCGACCTTCCTTGCCGGAAATTCTCCTGAAGCCGTTACGGCTACCATGAAAGGCCTCGTGTATTTCGCACTCTGCCTCATAGGTTTCTGCATTTACGGTCCGGTAGCCCTTATCGGTATCCAGGCGCTGAATCTCGTACCTAAGAATGCAGCAGGTACTGCAGCCGGTTTCGTCGGCTTGTTCGGCTATCTTCTCGGCGACGCCATTCTTTCCAAGATGGTCATGGGAACGATGTCCGAGTCGATGGGCTGGCATTTCACTTTCATTCTCCTGTCCGTCGCAAGCGTACTTGCAATCCTGCTTTGCGGCCTGACATGGAGCAGTGAGAAGAAAATGGCTGAAGCATAAACAAAAAGTGTTGGAAATAACAAAAAAACAGAATCGTCAAAGCAAAGTAGTGAAAATCATCATGAGAAAAATATTCTGTCTGACAATCTCCGTACTGTTCGTCCTGTTGGGAGCATATTCGTGTCAGGAGCCGGAGGAAACCACGGCTTCGGGAATCGATGTGTCGTTCGCCATACCTGAATATGTGGAGGCGACCGAAGATGACGGCGTGACTACCCTGACATTCCAGATCCTCGACGGCAAGGCTCCTCTCGAAACCGATGAGATTCTCCTCGAGTCCGAGGCCGGAACCATGATTCTCGGCAAGATTACGGACCTTTCTTCATCATCGTTTTCCGCAGTTTTCACAAGCTCCCTTCCTCAGGGCAGCTATACCGTTTTCATAAGAAGGGACGGAAACCGCAAGCAGATAGGAAACAGGAACCAGCTGTATGTCACGATTGTTTCCGGAGTCATTCCTGTCGAACCGGATCCTGAATCCACGGTTTACGGTCTTGTGACCTGCGACGGGGACGGAATCCCGGGAGTCGTGGTGTCCGACGGAGTAGAAGTGACTGTTACCGACGCGGACGGATTCTATCAGATGGCTTCCGACAAGAAATGGGGATATGTGTTCATCTCCGTCCCGAGCGGCTATGAAGTGCCTTCTGACGGCATACTTCCGCAGTTCCACCATTATCTGAAGGCTGCGAAGAATGAGGCCGAGCGGGCTGACTTCGTCCTTACCGAGGTCCCGGGCCAGGATGACTTCAAACTCCTCGTGTTCGGTGACATGCACCTTGCCAACAGGACGAGCGATCTCTCCCAGTTCAGGAATTTCACGAATGACGTGAGCGACTATCTCGCCGCACACAGCAGCGAAAACATCTACGCCCTTACCCTCGGAGACATGACCTGGGATCTGTACTGGTACAGCAATTCGTATGCTTTCCCTGATTACCTGTTCACCATGAACCAGGCCATAGACGGACTGCAGATATTCCATACGATGGGCAATCATGACAATGACATGAAGACATTTTCGGACTTCGATGCCGCTACCCAGTATGTGAACAACATAGCGCCTACATTCTATTCGTTCAATATCGGAAAAGTCCATTTCGTCGTCATCGACGACATAGATTGCAGCAATTATGACGGCACCGATTCCCGCAACTACAAGAAGACCCTGTCATCGGAACAGCTTGCATGGCTGAGAAAGGATCTTTCGTACGTAAGCAAGGATACCCCTCTTATCATATCCACCCATGCCCAGATCTTCTATCCTGTGACTACTTCTTCAAGGTTCAGAATCGACCACGACACGTCCAACACGAATCAGCTTTTCGATATCCTCGACGGGTACAAGGTTCATTTCCTTACCGGACATACACACATGATCTTCAATGTAGTGCCGGAGGAGAACATAGTAGGCGGAAGGGATATTTTCGAGCATAATGCAGGTTCCGTGTGCGCATCCTGGTGGTGGTCGGGACATCTGACTTCAGGCATAAACATAAGTCTCGACGGAGCCCCGGGCGGATATTCCATCTGGGATATAAACGGCACCGACATGGAGTGGCTGTACAAGGCTACAGGCAAGGACGAGGACTACCAGTTCCGCAGCTATGACCTGAACAATGTGGCCTTCTCGATGGACGACGTTCCGAACCTGACCAACACCCTTCCAAAACTTGCATTCCAGAAGTATATAAGCGCCTATCCGGGACAGAGCGACAACAAGGTGCTGATCAATATCTGGAACTGGAATCCGGACTGGACCCTTACGGTCACCGGCGAGGACGGCAGGACTCTGGAATACACCGAGGAATGGGCATACGACCCTCTGCACATAGCCGCGCTGACAGTCAAGAGGTTCAACAGCAGCACGATAACGTCGAGTCCTAATTTCATAACCGAAAAATTCACCCATTTCTTCAAGGTTACAGCCGCTTCGGCCGACGAAGATCTGACTATAACCGTAAAGGATGAATTCGGACACACCTGGACAGAGAACATGGTCAGGCCAAAGCCGTTCTCCACTGATGCCTATAAATAACGGACCGCATGTAGAAAACATTATAATACTATACCTTTTATTAACACCAAAAACTGCTTTTATGGGAAAATTCCAATCTTTCATTCTTGTCCTGACATTGCTGATAAGGGGGGGTATCTCCCTGTCTGCACAGGATAGACAAGTATCAGGAAAGGTTCTTGATGCCGATGAGCTGCCCGTCATAGGTGCAGCGGTAATGGTAGAAGGAACGACGGTCGGCAGCATGACTTCCGACGACGGTTCCTTCACACTCAGTGTCCCGGACGGTGATGTCACTCTCGTGGTTTCCTGTCTTGGCTATATGGAACAGAAAGTCAATCTCCCTGCATCGAGGAGTGCCATCGATATCTATCTGCAGGAAGACAACCTGATGCTCGACGAGACCGTCGTCGTCGGATACGGCGTTCAGAAGAAAGTGAACCTGACCGGTGCTGTCGCTACGGTAAGCAACAAGCAGCTCGAGAACAGGGTGGCGCATTCCGTTACCAACATGCTCCAGGGTTCAGTTGCCGGTCTCAACATCACCACATCGTCGGGCGACCCGAGCGCCACTCCTACCATCAATATCCGTGGTACCGCATCCATCAACTCCACCTCTCCTCTCGTCCTGATCGACGGTGCTGTGGGAGAGCTCGACAGGGTCAATCCGAATGACGTGGAATCCATCTCCGTGATCAAGGACGCATCCGCTGCCGCCGTGTACGGAGCGCGTGCCGCATTCGGTGTGATTCTCGTCACTACCAAGAGCGGTACTTCCGAGGACGGCAAGGCTACAGTCCGTTACAGCGGCCGTTTCGGATGGCAGGAACCGACAACTTCCACGGATTACGAGACCACAGGTTACTGGTCCGTGTACACTATCAACAAGTTCTGGCAGGCTGAAACAGGTTCTTCAACGTATCTCGACTACAACGAATACGACATGCAGCAGCTTCTTGCCCGCGTGAACGACAAGACAGAACATCCTGACCGTCCGTGGGTAATGGAAGTCGAGCGCAACGGACAGAAACGCTGGGCCTACTACGGAAACTACGACTGGTGGCACATGATGTACAACGACAAGAGGCCTGTACAGCAGCACAGCATATCTCTCAGCGGCGGAAACAAGGATATCAAGTACATGCTTTCCGGAGCCTACGACCGTCAGGTGGGTATTCTCAAGGAAAATCCTGACGTTTACCAGAAATACAATCTCAGGTCCAAGATCGATTTCCGTATCAACAAGTGGGCTACCATGTCCAACAACACCTCCTTCTACAGCTCCACATACGATTTCGTAGGAGCCGAAGGTAATATCCAGAACGCCCTGGCCTACGGTGCCCGTCACGCCCTTGCATGTTTCCCTATGAAAAACCCTGACGGTTCATGGCTTTACGCTTCACCGTGGTTTAACGGAAACTATAACGTCGCAAACGGACGTCATATTATCCTGAGCGAAGGCAAGGACCAGAATCTTCACAGGAAGACCGATTTCGCCAATACTACGGAACTCGTGATATCTCCGATAGAGACCTTCAAGATCACCGCCAACTTCACATACAGGCTTCACCAGAACAGGAATACCGAGCGCAAGGCTCCGTTCTACTACAGGGAAAATCCTGGCGAGGAACTCGGTGTCTACGATACCGGTGCCGGCAAGGACTCTCTGGAAGAAACGGCTGACACATGGAACTATTATTCCACGAATGTCTACGCCACGTATGACGAGACATACAACAATGCCCATCATCTTACGGCCGTGGCAGGTATCAACTATGAGTCCGAATACCGAAAGGACATAAGGGCCTACGGCGAGAACCTTATCACAACGGAACTCAACGACCTCGATCTCGTGGTGCCTAACGAGAACGGTGAAATCATGACTGAAGTAAACGGAGGCCAGAACGAATACGCCCTCTTCGGAGTCTTCGCCCGTGTCAACTATGACTACAAGGGCAGATATCTGTTCGAAGTCAGCGGACGTTATGACGGTACGTCGAGATTCGCAAGCAGCGGCCGCTGGGGCTTCTTCCCTTCGGCTTCGGTGGGCTGGAGAATTTCCGAGGAGCCGTTCTTCGCTCCTGCCAAGGATGTCGTCAACAACCTCAAGCTCAGGGCATCTTTCGGTAGCCTCGGCAATCAGAATGTCTCATCCTATTATGCATTCCTCAGAGAGATATCTATCGAAGATTTCGACGCATTCTCTTTCGGAGAAGGTTCTTCCATGGCGAAATATGCCACCTTGTCCAAGCCTGTGGCTTCCGACCTGACCTGGGAGACCGCCCAGCAGTGGAATGTCGGTATCGACCTCGGAATGTTCAACGACAGGCTCAACCTTACGGTAGAGGGCTATGTCAGGAACACCCTGAACATGCTTACCGCAGGTATCGCTCTTCCGAGCGTTTACGGAGCGTCATCTCCTGACATGAATGTCGCCGACCTGCGTACGTCCGGCTATGAGATATCATTCAGCTGGAGGGACGGATTCACCCTGGGCGGAAAGCCGTTCAGCTATAATGTAGGCTTCAATCTCAGCGACTACAGATCCATAGTCACCAAATTCGACAATCCTAACAAGTCCTTTGCCCTCGATTACTATGAAGGCATGAGAATCGGAGAAATCTGGGGATTCCGCACGGACGGACTTTTCCAGACTACGGAAGAAGCGCAGGCTTACGCTTCCCAGGTCGACCTCAGCTATATCAATAACAGGGTGACCGGAGGATGGCAGGCAGGTGACCTTAAATTCCTCGATCTGAACAACAATAACAGGCTCGACATCGGTTCAGATACGGTAGACGATCCCGGTGACCGCGAGATTCTCGGAAACTCTCTGCCGAGCCTTTCATACGGTATCACCCTCGGATTCAACTGGTACGGCTTCGACGTATCCGCCTTCTTCCAGGGCGTAGGAAACCATTACTGGTATCCGTCAGGACAGAGCATGCCGTTCTGGGGACCGTATTCATACCCGTATCTGTCATATCTTCCCAAGAACTTCCTCGACAAAGTCTGGGATGTGGACAATACCGACGCCTACTTTACGAGACCTATGGCATATTCTGCCACTTCAGGACCTCTGTCGAAGGTAAACGACCGTTATCTTCAGAATATCCGCTATCTGAGATTCAAGAATCTTACTGTGGGCTATACCATTCCTGTGAAACTCACCAGAAAGATAGGCGTAGACCAGATCAGGGTCTATTTCTCCGGAGAGAATCTCTGCTACTGGTCTCCTCTCAAGAAGAATACTGTTTATATGGACCCGGAGGCTGCTATCGATAGGGATGATGCTTACAACAATGCTTACTATCCTTGGCAGAAGACGTATATGTTCGGTATAGACATCACTTTCTAACATCTTAAAATGACTGATGAAATGAAAAAATATTTAATAGCGATTATCACTATACTGTTCCCGGTCTTTTCTGCTTGCGACATGCTCGACAAGACGCCTCTGGACACCATGTCTCCGGATGCCTTTTTCAAGACCGAGACCGATCTCCAGCTTTTCAGCAATACCTTCTACAACAATCTCCTCGACAAGTCTCCTTTCGACGAGCAGAGCGACCAGCTGATAGAAGACGTACTTTCTGATGCCCTGATCGGAGGAACCAAGAGAACAGTCCCGAAAACCAGCACTGCGTGGGACTGGGTCGATCTCAGGAAAATGAACACTCTGCTGGAACTGGCTCCGGAGCAGTGCGAGGATCCGGCAGCCCTTGTAAAATATACGGCGCTGACAAGATTTTTCAGGGCGTATTTCTATTATGAAAAGGTCAAGAGATACGGCGACGTGCCATGGTACGACAAGCAGCTCGGTTCTGCAGATCCCGATCTGTACAAGCCGCGCGATTCGAGGGAGCTCGTGATGCAGAACATGATCAAGGATATCGACTATGCCATAGAGAATCTTCCTTCCGAGCCGAGCGTTTACCGTGCCAACAGGTGGGCTGCCCTTGCTCTGAAATCCCGTTTCTGCCTTTTCGAGGGTACTTACAGGAAATATCACGGGCTGACTCTCGAGGGCAACGGATACGAATATTATCTCAATCAGGCAGCTGAAGCGGCCGAGGAGATTCTCCGCGACGGTCCTTACAAACTCTATAATACAGGAGATCCGGAGAAGGACTATCTCAACCTGTTTACGGCAGAAGACGCGAATACCGACGAATACATCCTTGCCCTGAAATTCGATTACGGTCTGGCCATCCATCATAACGGTACGGCATATACGATAGTCGAAACGCAGGGCTGTCCGGGATTTACGAAAAAGATCATCGACTCCTACCTCATGAAGGACGGATCGAGATATACGGACAGGCAGGGATGGGCGACCATGGAATTCAAGGACGAGATGGCCGACAGGGATCCCCGTCTTGCCCAGACCATAAGGTCTACCGGCTACATAAGGATAGGTACCAGCACGGTGCAGGCCCCTGACTTTACGAGGTGCGTTACAGGTTATCATCCGATCAAGTTCACCCAGGAACCTTCGGCTTCCGGCGGTCAGGTCGACAGAAACGATAGATCCACAAACGATCTCCCTGTCTTCAGACTCGGCGAGGTGATGCTGAATTATGCTGAGGCCAAGGCTGAACTCGGAGACATCGACCAGTCGGATCTGGACATCTCGATAAATAAACTCAGGGACAGGGCCGGAATGCCTGATCTCGTCCTTTCCGACGCCAACGGCAATGCGGACTGGTATCTTCAGAGCGAGGAGTACGGCTATCCTAATGTCACCGGACCGGACGAGGGTGTTATTCTCGAAATACGGCGCGAGAGGACCATAGAGCTTGCCATGGAAGGTTTCAGGTATTTCGACCTGATGCGCTGGGCTGCAGGAGACTGCATAGACCAGGAGATGTACGGAATGTATTTCGACGGTCCGGGCGAATATGACCTGACCGGTGACGGCAAGCCTGACATCTGCCTGTACGAAGGCGCGAAACCGGCTACCGAAGCCTCTGCTTCATTCCAGATAGGAAAGGAGATTTTCCTCAGCGAGGGTTCCCGCGGATATGTTACTCCTGCCGGTACTTCCCAGCGTCAGGGCTTCAATCCTGCGCGAGATTATCTCTATCCTATTCCGAGCGACGAGCGTTCGCTGACCAACGGCGCCCTTGCCCAGAATCCGGGATGGAATGACGGACTCGAATTTTAAAAGTATAACATAATTATACTGACATGAAAAATTTAAAAAACTTTTTGCAGATCCTGATTCTTGCATCAGGCGTTACGGCTCTGGTTGCAGGCTGTCAGGAAAAAGGCGATGATACGGCCAAGGCTGTACTGGCAAGTGTGGAATCCCTTGATTTTCCGGCCGAGAATCCACAGCCTCAGTTGATTACTGTCTATTCTGACGCCCAGTGGACGGCAGAAGTCCCTGAATGGGTGACTATCGATCCTACTACAGGTTCCGGTACGACGGATGTTACGGTGTCCGTGACTGAAAATATGGTAGACGGCGCGATGGACAATCCGCGCAGCGCCGAACTGGTGTTCAAGGGCAGTACACATGCAAGCCGTGCCGTAGTGGTCATAAATCAGGACGGTGATGAATACAAGGGAGCCAAGGATTATACGGTGACTGAAGCCGAAGCAGTGGAAAGCGGCACGGTGGTCATCATACCTGAGGCACAGGTTGCAGCTCTTACGGCAAAGGGCTTCATCATTTCGGACGGTACGGGAAGCATTTACGTGGAGCATGATCCTTCCACAGTAGCCGTTGGAACCAAGGTATCGCTCAGCGGTACGGTAACCAGGAGCAGCGGACTTCCAGCCATTATGTCCTGCGACCAGTTCGAAGCAGGTGCTGCCGGAGAGTTCACTTATCCTGCAGCTACGGATATCACTTCTTCCGTAGATACCTATACGTCGGACAAGAGAACGTATGTCAGCGTGACCGGTGTCCTTCAGGGAACTACAGTCACAGTCGAGGGTGCAGCGAAGATCTCCGTTGCCATCATCGATATTCCTGCATCCACGGATCTTGCACCGTACAACGGTCACGAAATCGAGGTCAAGGGATATTTCGCAGGTGTCGCCACACCGTACCTGAACCTGATGATGACCGAATTCGAGGACAAGGGTTCGCGCGAGATCATCTACTTCTCCGATGATTTCGAGTGGCTGCAGCCATGGGCTACTCAGGGTGACAATGAAGGCAAACCTGCCGGAAAGACTGTTGAAGAAAACAATCTCGATGCATACTGCCCTCAGCTTCCTACATCCAAGATCGACGGAAAATCCACCCTCGATGCTCTGGAGGAGGCCGGATATGAATTCCTGAGAGTATGGGCTGATGGTAAGAACGAATCAGAATGTATTTACCTGCAGATGAATTACCTCAAGTTCGGAAAGACCGGATATCAGGCTGGCATTACCTTGCCTGTTCTCGACGTTATCCCTGAGCAGGGAGCCGGTGTAACCCTCGAATTCGACTGGTGCCCTATGAAACAGGGTTCCGGAAAGGTAGACCCTGTGAATCTTATCGTAGAGGTAGGCAACAATCAGTTCGAAGTTCCTACTCACGGATGGGAGAACGACCACAAGCTCGAGTGGATACATGCTACTGTCGATCTGTCTGCAGTCAAGTTCGACGAGACGACTCGCATTACCATCAAGCAGCAGGAATGGGGCGTTAAAACTGCCAACCGCTGGTTCCTCGACAATATCAGGATCTACAGCGCTGCAGAATAATCTCCTGACTGCATGAGGGGATGATGACCGATCGTCCTCTTTCATGAAATATGTGAAAGGGCCGGCTAAAAGGAAATTCCGCTTTTTGGCCGGCCTCTTTCTTATGAAAATCGGAAAAAATGCCTTAAATTTGAACGATTGACGACACTGAAACGCAAAGACAGTTTCAGGAATTGTTTAATACCAAATATTATTTATCGAAATGTCAAAACCACATTTACCGACTTGTATCCTTAAATGGATTCTTTTGCCGTTTACGGCTTTTCTTTCTATGAGTTTCATATCGCAGGCAGCTGAAGACGGGTACGATCCCAAGGCTTCGGAAGAGGCGGTCGTAGTGTACGGCAACGCCAGATTCACAGTCCTGACCGACAGACTCGTGCGTATGGAGTGGAGTGCCGACGGGCAGTTCGAGGACAGGGCTACATTCGCAGTAGTCAACCGCCGCCTCCCCGTGCCTGAATTCAAGGTCACCAGGACTTCCGGAAAGCTGACGATAAAGACCGGCGGGCTGACTCTGACATACAGGGGCAGCGGGAAGTTCGACAGCGGGAATCTCTCTGTGACTTTCGGCATGCCGTATACCGAGAACGGCAAGACCAGGATCAGGAAAGTGGAATGGCATCCGGGACTCGATGCCTCGGGAAACCTTCTCGGGACGACGAGGACACTCGACGGCTGCGACGGGGTCAAGACCAAGGAACCGTACGATCCGGGTGTGATATCCAGGGACGGATGGGCCGTCATAGATGAAAGCCGCAGGCCTGTCATCACGGCGGAAGACACTGACTGGGGCGGCTGGGTCGAAGAGCGCGACAGTACAGACAGGCTCGATCTGTATATATTCGCCTACGGCCATGACTACAAGGCTGCCGTCTCCGACTTTACGAAGATAGGAGGAAGAATTCCGCTGCCGCCAAAATTCGCTTTCGGCTACTGGTGGTCCCGCTACTGGCAGTATTCCGATTTCGAATTCGTGGATCTTGCCAGGCAGATGCGTTCTCTCGACATCCCGATAGACGTGATGGTCGTGGACATGGACTGGCACGAGACATGGACTCTCCGCAAGAAAAACGCCCCGAAAGACGAGTACGGGCAGAGGATAGGGTGGACAGGCTATACATGGCAGAAGCAGCTTTTCCCGAATCCTTCCAACTTCCTCCGGGATATACACAATCTCGGGATGAAGACTTCACTGAACCTGCATCCGGCATCCGGAATACAGCCGTACGAGGACTGCTACGACCGTTTCGTGGCCGACTATCTTTCACGTACCGATGAATACGACGGACCGGAAGGTTATGTGGACAGCGACGGGAAGAAAGTTTCCGTGCCGTTCAGAATTACCGACAGGGACTGGACCGAGGCCTATTTCAACTCGGTCATCCATCCCCTTCAGGATATGGGTGTGGATTTCTGGTGGCTCGACTGGCAGCAGTGGAGACAGTGCAAGTATATGCCGGAAGTCAGCAACACTTTCTGGCTCAACTGGACTTTCTTCAACGACAAGGTGCGCCAGAGTGCGGACGAGGGCATCTACGCCGAGCGTCCGATGATTTATCACCGCTGGGGAGGCCTCGGAAGCCACAGATATCAGATAGGCTTTTCGGGCGATACTTACGACACATGGACAGTGCTCGGCTATCTGCCGTATTTTACCTCGACTTCTTCCAATGTAGGCTACGGTTACTGGGGCCATGACATAGGAGGACACATGCAGCTCGAAGACCATGACACTGATCCGGAACTTTATACGAGATGGCTGCAGTACGGAGTGTTCACGCCTATTTTCAAGACACACTCCACCAAAACCCGTTTCCTCGAAAGGAGGATATGGGTCTTCCCGGAATATTTCGATGCCATGAGGGCTGCGATAAGGCTGAGATATACTTTGTCTCCGTATATTTACGATGCGGCGCGCCAGACATACGATACGGGCATATCGATGTGCCGCCCGATGTATTACGATTATCCCGAGGAGGAGAATTCGTACACATGGAAGCAGCAGTACATGTTCGGCGACAATATCCTTGCGACAGTGCTCTGCGAACCTGCCGACACCGTTTCCGGACTTACCGAGAGGGCGGTATGGTTTCCTGAGGGCAATGACTGGTACGACATGGCTACAGGCCGCATGATAGCCGGAGGCCAGTGCGATACGCTTTATTATACGATGAATGAAAATCCGTACTATGTCAAGGCCGGTTCCATCATCCCGATGGCTTCCGACAGGATAGGCTCCCTTCAGGAACAGTCCGACGAACTCATTGTCTTCATAGCTCCGGGAGACGGCACGAGCAGCACGGTCACTTATGAGGATGACGGCAAGAGCCAGGCCTATGCCGAGGAATACGCGACGACCAGAATAGACAAGACTTCGGATGCGGATCATATTACGGTGAAGGTCGGCGCCCGTGAAGGAAAGTACAGTGGCATGCCGGAGGAAAGGAAGATAACCTTCGTGCTCGAAGGCGTTTTCGCTCCACAGAAAGTGAAGGTCAACGGGGAAGAAATCCCTTACGACAGGTTTGCCGGAGAGGGTACATGGACCTATGACGGGAAAGAGCTTGCCGTAAAGGTGATTCTGCCTCATACCCCGGCTTCCGAAGAGCTCGTACTCGAATGTACCTACGGGGAATCGTCCGCAGCCTGCCGCGATCTCATTTACGGGAAAAAAGGTATTCTGAAGAGAATGGCCGCCATTACGCCTGAAGTCAAATATGTCTTCGGGGAATACGTGGATTCGTACCTGCTTCTTCCGGTGCCTTTCCTTAAAGTCGCACAGTGCTCCAGCCTTATTACCGAGGATCCGTACGGGGCGCCGGAGTATCTGGAAGCAGTCGACACAGATGGAATGCTGAAGTCTTTTGCGGAATACGGAGGATTCCCGGAGGAGTTCATGAAAAAGCTTGAAAGTCAGGTTACCAAATAAAATTTATTGCCTATATTATGAAAAAAACATTGATTTTGTCGGCCATGCTTCTTGCCATCTGTGCAGGAATGCAGGCCAGGGAAGTGAAGGGCAGCGTCATTTCCGGAAAAGAGAAACTTTCCGGAGTCGTTGTCACGGACGGAAAGAATTTTACCCTTACCGACAAGAAGGGAAAATTCAGGTTCGATATCGATGACAAGGCGGATTTCGTCTATATCGTCACTCCGTCTGGCTATGTGGCACCATTCGACAGCGGAACGCCCGCTTTCTATCTTCCGGCCTCCCATGAAGGGAAGTTCGTCTTCGATCTGAAGAAGATTTCCGATTCAGAAGACTATACTTTCATCGCCATTGCGGATTCCCAGACCGCGACTGAAAAGCATTTCGGACTTTTCCAGACAAAGGCCGTCCCTGACGTCCTGGCTACAATAGAGGAAGAGAATCCGGCATTCGCCATCATTCTCGGCGACATATCATGGGACAGGATGGATTTTTATCCGCAGTTCAAGAATGAATATGTCAGGTTCGGAATCCCTGTTTATCCGGTGATAGGCAATCACGACCATCTGAAAGATTCCAAGGGCGACTGGCAGACTTCCGCCGCTTATCGCGAAAGTTTCGGTCCGGAATACTACGCCTTTTCCATAGGCGGGGATTATTTCATTGTGTTCGACACCGTGATTTACGATACGCAGAAGCAGTACAAGGAGTCCTATACCCAGAAACAGATCAAGTGGCTGAAGGATCTCATGGAGTACATTCCGGAGGATGCGGAGATATTTGTCGCACAGCACTGCCCGATGAAAAGGTGGTATATCGGCAATTCCCTGACAGGCAAGGCTTCGGAGGTACTCGACATCCTTGAAGGAAGGAATGTGACCGTCCTTTCGGGGCATACGCATATAAACAACAATCATGAAATCGCTCCGAATGTCACCGAGCACAATGTCGCTGCCATCTGCGGATCATGGTGGATTACCGACCACTGCAACGACGGAACTCCTGGCGGATACAAGGTATTCGAAATGGAGGACGGGGACCTTGAATGGTATTACAAGTCGATAGGCCATGACAGGGATTTCCAGATAGAGGTCTTCAATCCGGGCGAGTCTTTCATCCATCCAAACGCTGTCATCGCCAATGTCTGGGACTATGATTCCGAATGGTCTGTCGAATGGTACTGCGACGGGGAATACCAGGGTGAAATGCAGCAGGTCTACGACTATTCCCCATATTACATAAGGGAACTCAACGCGAGATATTTCGACAAGGGCAAGGCTACTCCTGAATACAAGAATCCGAGACCGAACAACCATTATTTCATTGCAGTGCCGTCGCAGTATGCCGATGAAGTAGTCGTAGTCGTCGAGGACAGATTCGGAAACGAATACAGGGATACGGTGGACATGCACGGCTATGTGGATGTCCAGGCTCACAGGGGAGGTGCAGGCCTTATGCCTGAAAATACCATTGAAGCGATGAAGAATGCCCTCGATCTGGGCGTGAATACTCTCGAACTGGATCTGCAGGTCAGCGCCGACGGACAGGTAGTCGTGTCCCATGACGCCTATTTCCATTCAAGGTATGCTACCAGACCGGACGGAACGGAAGTGCAGCCGGATGATCCTAAGGAGTATATCTATACCATGCCGTACGAACAGGTGCGCAAATACGACGTCGGCAAGCGTCCGGGCACAGTATGGCCGGACAAGGCCTGCATCCCGGCATACAAGCCTCTGGCAAACGAACTTATCGACTTCGTGGAGAATTATGTCGAGGAGAACGGCCTTACTCCTGTAAGGTACAATATCGAGGTTAAATCCAAGACAGGAAAGACCGAAGGCAAGAACTGGCCGGAATACCATGAGTTCGTGGACAAGTGCATCGAGCTCCTGCTTTCGAAAGATCTCGGCGACAGGCTTGTCGTCCAGTGTTTCGATACGAGGGCTTTGAACTACATGCACGAGAAATATCCTCAGCTCAAGCTGTCTTATCTCGTGGATGCGGATGACGTGGATTTCGACAAGTACATGGCTTTGCTCGACTTTACTCCGGACTGGCTGAGTCCTCATTATACGAGAACCGATGCCGACCTGTGTCAGAAGTGCAGGGAAAGGGGAATGAAAATCGTTCCGTGGACTGCCGACGAGCCGGAAGACATACAGAGGCTTGTCGATCTGAAAGTCGATGCCATCATTTCCAATTATCCGGACCGCGTACTGAAAATCACCCGCGGCTTCCTGACCGACGACAACAAGGTGGACAAATAGTCTGCCTGTCATTGAAACAGTAATGGGGCGGGTCAAAAGTAAGACCCACCCCATTTATTTTGTTTTCAGCCTGCAGTCAGCTGAGTTTTGCGCAGCGATTATTCTTTTCCTGCCGTGATCCTTTCCAGCCATTTCACCATGCCGAGCATCACGCCCATGGATATAAGGCAGATGACCATGAATACAAACCAGCACATCCACTGGCTGCTGAAGCTGTTGTACATCAGAGGACCTATCCAGATGAGAAGGTTGCCGACGGCCGTAGCTCCGAGCCAGAGACCCTGGCAGATACCCTGAAGGTTCTTCGGCGCTACCTTTGACACGAAAGACAGTCCGAGAGGCGATATGAACAGCTCGGCTACCGTGAGGAAGAAATATGTGACGATCAGCACCCACGGTCCTGCCTTCACTGCATCCTGGGCGGCAACGTCCCAGCTTCTGAATTCTTCTCCCGAAGGATAGCCCTTGACAGCGGCAAATACCGTGAGGAATAGATATGCAAGGCCTGCGATAAGCATGCCGATGGCAATCTTGCGCGGTGTCGAGATGTCCTTTCCGTTTCTCTTTCTGAGAGCTGCAAACACGAACATTACTACAGGGGTGAGGACAATCACGAAGAACGGATTTACAGCCTGCCAGATTTCCGGAGCAATGGATTCCGTAGTCACGAAGTCACGGGCGAATACCGAAAGCGACTGACCGTTCTGGTGGAAGGAGAACCAGAAGAAGATGGCGATGCCGAGTACTGCGAAGAGGGCGTAGAGTCTCTGCCTGATTTCCTTCGCCATGGCGAGTTTTTCTTCCTTTGTGTACTGTTCGACCACGGCGGCTTCCTTTCTTGCAGGATTCGGCATGCTCTTCTTTGTAAATACGAAGATAAGCAGGGATATCAGCATGGCGGCCACGGATGCGAAGAACGAATAGTGGACTCCGGTGTTGAATACGTCGAGATAGTGCTGCGAGAATGTCATCAGGTCGCCCACGGGAGCTCCGTTCTGCATCACGCTTGCGGCGAGTTCCTGGAACTTGGCCAGCTGGTCCGGAGCAAGCGCGCCTGCGGAGTTGATATAGTCGTGGCAGATTTCAGGAAGACCGGCGTTGTAGGCCATGTTGTTCACTCCGAGCCACCAGCTTCTGAGCATCGGGGCGATGAACGGGGCCACGAGACCGCCTATATTGATGAAAACATAGAAAATCTGGAATCCCGAGTCTCTCTTGTCTGAATATTTCGGATCATCGTACATCTGGCCTACGATAGCCTGGAGATTGCCTTTGAACAGTCCGTTTCCGAATGCGATCAGCAGGAGGGCGCCGCAGGTGAAAGGCAGCAGCCAGCCCGTGTTGTCCGGAGTGGCGAGGATAGGGATGGAAAGGAGGGCGTATCCAACCGCCATCGTTACCAGTCCCGACATGATGGTGCCCTTGTAGTTCTGGCTCTTGTCGGCGATATAGCCTCCTATAAGGCTCAATACGTAGATAAGCGCATAGAATACCGCGTAGATGATGCCGCTTGTCTCATCGCTCAGTCCGAATTTCGAGCACAGGAAGAGCAGGAGTACGGCGTTCATGATGTAATAGCCGAACCTTTCGCCCATATTGCTCAGTGCGGCTGCAATTAATCCTTTTGGATGACCTTTGAACATTTTTTTATCGTTTTAATTATGATTTCCGTCAGAACCGTGCAAAGGTAAGAAAATAATGGCGGACGCGCAATTTTGAAATAAATGCTTTTCTGTGTAATTTTGCAGGATATGCGCGACGGGAAAAAGAAAAACATAATGTCAGAAGCCGTCATCCGGCTGATTCTCGGAGTGATGAGGCTGTTCGCGAAGCTGCCTCTGAAATTCCATTATTTCTGCGGGGACATCATCTCGTGGCTGCTGAAGGACGTCATCCATTACAGGCGGGACGTGGTGGTCACGAATATCGCCCGCTCGTTTCCGGAAAAGGACTATTCGGAGATAAGGCCGGTAGTCGACGGATTTTACCGTCATCTCGGAGAGGTGATTGCGGAGGCGGTATGGTTCAGCGGTTCGGATTACAGGAGAATCCATGATTCGCAGATTTGCCGCTATACGAATTTCGAAGTCCTGAAAGAGGCATACGAGTCTTCTCCGAGCGTTACGGTGCTGTTCTCGCATTGCGGAAACTGGGAACTTCTCGGAGGGGCGTGGTGCTACAATTACGACCCGCAGACAAGCTATCCGGGGGACGAGAACTGCGTCAAGGTAATCTACCGAGATCTGACGAGCCATATCTGGAACGAGGTATTCAAGCGCAACCGCTGCTACCCCATAAAGATAAAATTCGAAGGGGAACTCGAGACGAGGCAGGTGCTGCGCTATGCGATAAGGAACCGGGACAAAAAATTCATCTATATCTATCCTACCGATCAGTTCCCCTATGCAGTATCGCATGATGTCGGCCCGTTCATGCACCAGAAGACCAAGGTGATGCTCGGAAGCGCTGGACTGGCTCACAAGCTCGGAATGAGCGTACTTTACATGAAGATGAAGAATATTTCCCGTGGCCATTACGAGATGACATTCATTCCGATATGCAGGGATGCTTCGCAAATGGCTCCCGAGGCCATAATGAGAAGATATTTCGACCTGCTCGAGGAAGAAATCAGGGAATCTCCGTCGAACTGGCTGTGGAGCCACAAAAGGTGGAAACATTGAGAATTTTTCCTATATTTGGCCTGACGGCCACATATATTGTTGAGTATATCCGGCTTCGCCGCATATTACCTAAAGTATTTGCAGTATGAGAAAAGTCTTTATTATGGCATCGGTCATGGCAGCGCTCCGGTTCGGCCCCGTATGGGCCGGGGAATCCGCTGCAGGACCGGATACGCCTCCCGCCGGGCCGCAGATGCCGCCGGCAGGGACTGTCACATATTCCCTTCCTTCCACCTCCCTTTCATTCGAAGTGGAAGCGGTGCAGGAGAAATTCTATGCCGGGCCGTATGCCAGGTATGCGGCAAAATATCTGGGGATGGAAGTCCGCCAGAAAGATGCGGTGTCGTACCGGCTTTCAGGAGTAACCATGACTCCGCATGTAGAAGCCGACCATTCCGAACGCTATCTGCTGGATTTCAAGGGCACGGCCGCAAAGGCGTCTTTCCTGAAACTTACTTCGGCCGGCCTGGTCTCCGCAGTCGACCAGGGTACGGACAGGGATTTCGAGTGGCGTTTCCCGATTGTGGCGGACAGCGACTATGCAGGGAAGGGCCTGACGGCCAACCTTACGACAGAAGCAGCCACATTATACAGAAAAGACGCGGTATCGCATGGCAGGATGGCCGTAAGGCAGGACATGCTCGTGGAGAAGTCCGAGGAGAAAAGGGCGGCCGAGATCGCCGATATCATCTTCTCCCTGAGGAAACAGCGGATGGATATAATCACAGGCAATACGGACGCCACATACAGCGGTGAGGCTATGGATGCCGCCATCCGGGAGATGAGGCGTCTCGAGGAGGAATATCTTACCCTGTTTACCGGTTATTCGGAATACGGGACGCAGAAGCTCGGTTTCGAACTGGTCCCGGACAAGGACAGGGACAATCAGATATACATAGCATTCAGGATTTCTGACTCTGCAGGCCTGCTTCCGGCCGACAACCTGTCGGGAAAACCGGTGGTCCTCGAGATAGTGCCGGAAACATTCGCCGTGCCGGAAGTGCCGAAAAAAACGAAGGAATCCAAGGTGCAGGTGCTCAGGTACAGGATTCCGGCCACCTGCCAGGTGAAACTGAGCGACGGTATGGATGTCATAATGCAGGGCAGGGTGCAGATATACCAGCTCGGCATCACGGAATCCCTGCCGGTAAATATCGAGACGCGATAACAGGAATAAAACCATATAATCATGACAATCAGAGATTTGCAGCCATCATCGGTGTGGAAGAACTTTTACGGACTGACCAGAATACCGAGGCCTTCGAAAAAGGAAGCGAAAGCAGTGGAATATCTTTACGAATTCGGCAGGTCGCTCGGCCTGGAGACCATAAAGGACGAAGTCGGGAATATTATCATAAAGAAGCCAGCCACTCCGGGAATGGAAGACAGGAAAGGCGTGATCCTTCAGGGACACATGGACATGGTCCCGCAGAAGAATGAGGATACCGTCCACGATTTCGAAAATGACCCTATCGAGACATGGATCGACGGGGACTGGGTAAAGGCAAAGGGAACGACCCTCGGCGCCGACAACGGTATCGGTGTGTCGATGGCTCTGGCCGTTCTCCAGTCGGACGACATCAAGCACGGCCCGATAGAGGTCCTCGTGACTGTGGACGAGGAAACCGGCATGACGGGGGCCAGGGCCTTGAAGCCTGGTCTTCTGGACGGCAGTATCCTTATCAATCTCGATTCCGAGACGGAAGGCGAACTCTATATCGGCTGTGCCGGAGGTCTTGATCTTACTGCCGAAATACCGTATGTCACATGCGCTGTCCCGGCAGGCTGCAAGGCTTTCAGACTTAACGTGAAGGGCCTCAAGGGCGGTCATTCGGGAATGGACATCATTCTGTACAGGGCAAATGCCAACAAGGTGATGGCGCGCGTGCTCCTGCCTTTGTTGAGAGACTGCGGCGCCCTCCTGGTTTCGATGTCCGGCGGAAATCTCAGGAATGCGATTCCGAGAGAGGCTTTTGCCGAAATACTCCTTCCAGAAGACAGAATCGCTCTGGCGGAGGAGACCATAGCCCGAATCGGGAAGATAGTCAAGGCCGAATATGCCGTTACCGATCCTGAGGCTGATATTTTCATGGAGGCCCTGTCTGAAGTTCCCGAGTCGTATATCGACGGGAAGACGGCCCTGAATGCGGTAAGGGCTCTGAACGCCTGTCCTGAGGGAGTGTGGAGAATGAGCGACCAGATGCCGGGGCTTGTCGAGACATCGAACAATACTGCCATAGCCAGGACGGAAAACGGAAAATTCGTGGTCAAGACCCTGATGCGCAGTTCTGTCGATTCGGCCAAGGATGCGATGGCGGAAGAATTCCGCTCCGTATTCGAGCTTGCAGGTGCGGAAGTGTCGATGTCCGGAGGCTATTCCGGCTGGGCTCCGGACAGTTCGTCGGAAATTCTCGCCCTCATGAGGTCCGTGTACGGAAAGCTCTACGGGAAAGAGCCTGCTGTTATGGCAATACATGCCGGACTCGAATGCGGCATTCTGAGCGGGGCATATCCTCATCTGGACATGGTGTCCTGCGGCCCGACCATCATGAGCCCGCATTCTCCGGACGAGCGGCTGAATATCCCGTCCGTGGAAAAATGCTGGAATTTCCTCAAAACGGTACTCGAAAATATCTGATTTCAGCAGATTTCCGACTGTGATAAGAAGTTGTTTTGATTTTTTTCAGAAAATTTAAACAACTTCTTAACATTTTTACCATCTTAGAGTGTCATTAATACAAAGCAACTTGGACAAGTCAAAGTTTGAACCCCTGTCTGACAAGGATTTGCTTGCGAAAATCAGGCAGAAAGACATAAAGGCTTTCGACATCATATACTTGAAATATCATTACAGGCTGTATGTATATGCTTTGAAGATGATCAAGAATGACGAAGATGCTGCCGATATCGTTCAGGATATCTTCATCAGATTCTGGGAACAGGCTGACAGGATACCTGAAGAGCTGAACATACGGAATTATCTGTATGCCATGGTCAGGAACAGGGTCCTGAACTATATAAGAGACAACAGGACAAGATTGATAAACAATTACAGAATAGTTTGTCTGAGGGGGGGGTATGAGGAGCCGGAAGCGGAGAAAGAGGACAGGGCAGCGCTTTACGGCGAACTTCAAGACGCCATCGAATCCCTGCCTCCGCAGCAGAGGAAGGTCGCCGCTTCCAGAAAGGATGGGCTGAGCAATGCCGAGATCGCAGAGAAACTCGATTTGTCGCTGAACACGGTGAACGTGCATTACAGGCTGGGTCTTAAAGCCCTCAGAAACAAACTGAAACATTTGATAGTACTGGTGATTATACTCTGCTTATGCTGAAGCCTACGGAAAATGAAATATGGCGTGTGTTGAATGACGATGCTCCGTATGATGTCTCCCAGAGGGTGGCCGAATGGTTCTCCTCAGAAGAAGGCGGTCTGTGGCTGTCCGTGAATTCCTCAAAAATATTCAGGCTCGTCGAGGAAGGCGTACTGAAAGTCGACGAGGACGTTCCTTCGGATACCATGCTCGACTACATCCATGCTGAAATAGCCCGTCGTGTCAGAAAGCTGAGAAGACTGACTGCCGTGTGGCGCGTGGCGGCCGTATTCATTCCCGTAGCGGCGATAGTTTCCCTCTGGCTCGAGGTGGATTCCCGTCTCGGCGGCTCGGTATTTTCCGAACCGGAGATGGTCGCCGAATCCTCGGAAATGGGAGAACGCAAGGTGGTGATATTCCAGGACGGGACCAAAGTCTATCTCAATGCAGGAGCGACAGTCACTTACCCGAAATGGTGGAGGCTGGACAGGAGGCATGTGAAACTGGTCGGCGAGGCATATTTCGAAGTGGCGGAAAACTCCCGCCGCCCGTTTACCGTAGACATATTCGATACTAAAGTCAAGGTTCACGGGACGAAATTCAACATCAAGGCTTATCCGGAGGACAATGACATCAATGTGACGCTGCTCGAAGGTTCCGTTTCATTCGAGGCCGACGGGCAGGAGCACTGCATGATGCCGTCGCAGCTTCTCACCTACGACAGGACGGACAGGTCGGTAAACATGATCAGACTCGACAGGCCGGATGACAACATGCTGTGGACAAAGAATATCATCAGGTTCAGGAACAGCTCCTTGTCGGAAGTGCTGGAAACTATCGGACGCTGGTATGACGTGCAGTTCGTAATCAGGGACAGCAGCCTTCTTTCCCGCACCTTTACATTCAAAACCACCCAGCTTCCTTTAAATACGCTTCTCGAGGAAATAGAGTATATCTCCGACATGAAATTCGAGCTGAAAGGGGATATTGTCGAAGTGTCCCGAAAATAATTTTGCAGGAACATTAACATTTTTGTCCGGACTTCGTGTTATAAAGACACAATGTTAAACTAACTGCAATAATCGATGAAACTAAAAAGAATCCTATTGTTGGTCATCTCCCTTTGCGGGATAGGCATTTATGCCTCCGCACAGCAGGTGACGATAGACGCCCAATCGGTGCGTCTTGAACAAATTCTGGATGAAATTTCCGACCAGACGGGATTTTCTTTCTACTATTCCAGACCGACTGTGGATCCGGATGCGCTCTGTTCCGTTTCCGCAAGGAATCAGGAACTGACTTCGGTGCTGGATGCTCTCTTTTCAAAGTCGGACATCACTTATGACATCAGGGACAGGAAAGTCTATCTGATAGCAAAGGCGGAAGATGAAAATCCGCCTCAGGGCAAGGTTACCGCCTTTACCGTAAAGGGCCGGATCACGGACTCCGAGGGTGCACCGGTGATCGGGGCAGCCATCATGATCCAGGATACGAACTCCGGTTCCGTAGCTGACGTCGACGGAAACTTCTCTCTGAGCGGAGTGAAATCCGACGATGTCCTCGAAATTTCTTCAATCGGCTACAAGACACAGGAAATCCCTGTAGGAAGCAGGACGGTGTTCAACGTTATGCTCGAAACCGATGCCCGTCTTCTTGAGGAGGTGGTCGTAGTCGGATACGGTACACAGACCAAGGTCAACCTTACCGGTTCCGTAGCTACCGTGACCAATGCGGAAATCGCCGACAGACCGACTCCTAACGTGTCGACGGCCTTGCAGGGCCTCAGTCCGGGACTTATGGTGACCCAGGGTTCGGGTACTCCGGGCGATGACGGAGCTACAATCCGTATCCGCGGTATAGGTACTCTGAATACCTCTTCCCCTTATATTCTTGTGGACGGTATCGAGACCGGAACTCTCGACCAGATCGACCCTAACGATATCGAAAGCATTTCAGTGCTGAAAGACGCATCTTCGGCAGCCATCTACGGTTCCAAGGCATCAAACGGTGTCATCCTCGTCACCACCAAAAGAGGTTACGAGAGCGCACCTAAGGTGTCCTACAGCGGACTTGTCAGCTTCTCGAACGTCACCTCCCTTGTCGACCGCCTGTCGTCGTACGACTATGCCCGCATGATGAACGAACTTAATGAAAGGGAAGGAATCGCCCCTCAGTTCTCTGAACTCGACCTCGAGCTTTTCCAGAATGGTCTCGACCCGGACAACCATCCTAATTCGGACTGGACGGGATACATCTACCGCACCGGTGTGACGCACAAGCACAATCTCTCCATTACCGGAGGTAATGACAATATCAAATACATGGTATCGGGAAGCTATCTCGACCAGGAAGGAACCCTCAAGAATTCCGACAGGGAACAGTTCAATATCAGGGCGAACTTCGACATCAAGCTTTCCGACAAGTTCAGTTTCAGGTCCAATTTCAATTTCCTGAACAACAACTACTCGCGTCCTAACGCTTCGGCAAGGGGCGACATGAGCATTCTCATACTTACCGCCAACAGGATGGCGCCGTGGATTCCTATCAAGCGCAGCGACGGAACTTACGGCTATATCGGAGACGGAAGCCCTGCAGCCTGGCTGGACGCCGATACGAGGGCGCGCTACACCAAACGCAATTTCTCCGGTACGGTGGCATTCGACTACCATATCATCGACGGACTTACCCTGACGGCGCAGGGAGCTTATGTATCCAACCTTGCACTTACCAAGAATTATCAGAAAGAGGTGTACTTCGACGAAGTTTCGATGCAGGGACCTACCACCCTTACCGAAACCAAGTCCAACTGGGAGCGCAAGACTCTCGACCTTCTCCTGAATTATGAGAAAACCGTTGCTGAAAACCACAATTTCAAGGTTCTCCTCGGTTACAACATGGAAAGATACGACTACTGGAATCTTTCGGCTTCGAGAGAAAACTTCACCAATACGAACCTTACGGACATGAACGCCGGAGAAGCCGCTACCATGAAGAACAGCGGTTATACCCGCGCCCTTGCCCTCATGTCGTATTTCGGAAGATTCAACTACGACTACAAGGGCAAATATCTGTTCGAGGCCAATTTCCGTTCCGATGCTTCGTCGAGATTCGCCAAAGGATACCGCTGGGGTTACTTCCCTTCATTCTCTGCCGGTTGGAGAATTACCGAAGAACCGTGGATGGCTTCAGTGAAACCATACGTGCAGAACATCAAGCTCAGGGCCTCCTGGGGTAAGCTCGGAAACCAGAACGCACTTGCGGACGACTACTTCCCTTATCTCCCGACCCTGTATATCGGAAAGAACTTCCCGTTCGACGGCAAGGTGGCTACAGGTATTACTGTTGTCGACCATAAGGTGAACTCCATCACATGGGAGAAATCCAGAACTTACGGAGTAGGTCTCGACATGACTTTCCTCAAGGACTTTTCATTCTCCTTCGACTGGTACAACCGTCTGACGACCGACATCATCATGGAAGTATCCGTGCCTTGGACTTTCGGTATTTCCGGAACATTCCAGGACAACAAGGGTTCGATGGTGAACAGGGGAGCCGAGTTCTCTCTTGCATGGAATCATTATTTCAGAAATGATTTCCGTCTCGGCATCAGCGCCAACTACTCTCTGAACAAGAACGAAATCCTCGACCTTGCAGGTGTAGACGAGATGGTCGACGGCTATTCCATCAACAGGGTGGGCAATTCGTACGGAGCATTCTACGTGTACAAGACCGACGGCCTTTTCAAGAGCGATGAAGAAGCTGCCGAATACGAAGAGCTCTTCGGCAATCCGTTCCAGGTGCCTTACAAGGGCGGTGACGTGAGAATCGTGGATACGAACGGCGACGGCGAAATCACTCCTGACGACAGGATCGTGACCGATTCCAGATATCCTGAACATACTTATGCAGCGTCCATAAGCGCAGGCTGGAAAGGCTTTGACCTTTCAGTAGTCCTCCAGGGAGCTGCCGGAGTCTGCAGGTATTTCAATACGGATGTGGTAGGATATTTCGGCGGCGACACTTCGCACCCGAGCACGAACTGGCTCGATTCCTGGACTCCTGACAATCCTGACGCCACATGGCCGAGGGCATTCAAGAATACGGATTCCGTCAGCGCCCCTTCGAAAGTCTACAGCGACTTCTGGTGCATGGATACGAGCTATCTGAGAATCAAGTCAGTGAACTTCTCCTATACTTTCCCTAAGAAATGGACGAAGAAAATCCGTATCGACAAGATCCAGATCTACTATGCAGGAGAGAACCTCTACACGTTCGATTCTCTTCCATTCAATGTCGACCCTGAGGTTTCTTCCGGAAATCCGAGCTACTATCCTACGAGCAGGACGCATTCTATCGGTTTGAATATCACATTCTAAGGGGATAATATTAAAACATGGAGATAAAAATGAAAACGAGATATTTATTGACAATCGCAATTTCGGCCTGCATGCTGTCGGCGTGCGACAGTTTCTTCGACCTTGCGCCGAAGGACAGGCTGACTTCCGAGTCATTCTGGAATGATGCGGATGACGCATATTCGGCCCTGACGGCCTGCTACAACTGGTGGTACGCCAATGACAACGGCGCCAAGACCATGTTCTACGAGGATGCCTATTCCGATATCGGTTTCAACTATACCAATGCCGGAAACATGAGGGACGTCGCCAAGGGCAGCCTTTCGGCCGCCGCAGCTCCGAACAAATGGAAACAGTACGAGACTATTCGCCGCTGCAATTTCGTTATCGAAAATATCGACAGGGTCCCTGCCGACAAGATTACGGAAGACCAGAAGAACGATATCCTCGGACAGGCGCGTGCAATCAGGGGCTACGGCCATGCACTTGTCACGAACTGGTACGGCGATGCAATCAAGATGGACTTCGTGCCTGATACCGACGAAGATGCAAAGGTAGAGAGAATCGATGCCGAAGAAATAAGGGCGTTCGCCCTGGAGGACCTCGAGTGGGCTGCCGACCATATCAACGAATCGCCTGCACAGAAAGGCCGTATAGCAAAAGGCGCCGTATATGCCATGCTCGTCAGGTTCAACCTTTACTGGGGCAACTGGGATGCAGTAGTGGACTATGCCGAAAGACTCAAGGCTCTGAACCAGTATTCTCTCGAGCCTAATTTCCTGAACATGTTTACCATTGCAGGGCAGAATTCCCGCGAGATCATAGCCACGTACGAGCAGGTGGCCACTATATACGCCTACACAGATGCCATCCGTCATTTCAACAATGCTGACGGAGGCTGGGCTTCTTTCGTTCCGACCGACAACCTTGTCAACATGTTCGAAATGGCCAACGGTCTTCCTATCGATGATCCGGATTCAGGCTATGATCCCGAGCATCCGTACGCCAACCGCGATCCGAGACTGAAACAGACAGTCATCTATTCAGGTATGGACTGGGAAGGAAAGACCGGTCAGAGGATAATCAATACTCTCGACAAGACTATAGGCGGAGAGAACAATGCCGACTACTACAATGCAGCGGACAACGCTTCCAAGACAGGACTTCTGTTCGCGAAATATGCATGGCCGGGACCTGGCCAGTATTCTGCCGACCTGAGGAACGACAGTTTCTGCCCTATAATTTTCCGCTACGGTGAAGTGCTGGTGTCAGAGGCTGAGGCATACGCCGAACTGAACGAACTCGACGAGGCTCTGGATATCATCGATGAAATCAGGACTACCCGCGGGCACATTCCTGTCGACAGGTCGAGATATACCACTCAGGCACAGGTGCGCGAACTCGTGCGCAACGAAAGGACTATCGAACTTGCCGGCGAAGGTTTCCGCTATGAAGATATCGTGAGATGGGATGAATATGACGAATCCGGAAACAAGACCGGACGCAAGGTGGCCCAGGCCGTCATGGGCGGTGATCTTCTCCGTTCCGTAGGTACAGTGAACATGGATCCGAGCGTTCCTGAAGACATGAGGGCGACGATCAATATCAATGCTCCGAGGGCTGACCGTCTGATCGAGACCAGAGGAGAATTCGACGTGCCTCGCAGGCTGCTGTTCCCTCTTCTTCAGGCAGAGCTGGATGCGAATCCGAAACTGAAGCAGAATCCTGGATATGAATAATAGCCGTATGATGAATAAAAGGTTAGTATTATATATAATGTCTTTCATTCTCCTGGCGTGCTCCTGCTCGAAAGAGGGGGGCGCGTCGGAAGAAGGTCAGACTTCGGGCGCGGACCTCGGCATTACGGGCATTACGGTCCCGGCGGAATATGTGGGCAGGGAAGGCGATCAGGTGACATGTTGGGCCAAGGGTATCCTCGAATCCGACGAGCTGTCGCTCAAGGGCCTGACCGAGACTTTTGCGGTAGATTATGAAATTCTGAGTCCTACAAGGTTTTCCATAACGGTTCCCGAGGGAATCGTCACGGGAATGTACGATCTCGTGCTGACCCGCGGAAGCCAGAGCAGGACGCTCGGGTCCATTTATATTTCTCTTATCGTGGCCGGGGACATTCCGGACAAGTCTGGGATGAATGTCAAGGGTATCGTCCACTGCAACGGCGAGCCTCTGTCAGGAGTCGTGGTCAGCGACGGTGTCCAGGTGACCGAGACGGATATAGACGGATGTTACTGGCTGAATTCCGAAAAGACCTACGGCCTGGTGTTCATATCCACGCCTGAAGGCTATGTCTGCAACTGCAACGGTGTCCTTCCGGGGTATTTCCAGTACCTGAAACAGCCGGTAAGCATGGTCGAAAGGCTCGATTTCGAACTCAATGCCACTCCGGACCAGACGAACCACAGGCTTTTCGTTCTCGGAGACATGCACCTTGCAAACAGGAGCAACAGGGATCTCGAACAGTTCGGTGAGTTCGTGGCCGACATCAATGAAGTCATAGCTTCGACTTCCGTCCCGGCATACGGACTGACTCTGGGCGACATGACTTTCGACTCGTTCTGGTACACCAATCTGTATTTCTTCGAGGATTATCTCAAGGATGCCTCGCAGATCAAGAACCTGCCGATCTACCATACTATCGGCAACCATGACCACGAGCTCGGAAAGCGCGGAGCCTATCCGGCAGGCGAATTCGCCACTACCGTGAAGTACAGGAATTCATTGGGACCTACCTATTATTCATTCAATATCGGCAGGGTGCATTATGTCGTCCTCGATGACATATATTCGACCAATCCGGGCGACGGCACCTTCTCGTATGACACCCGCGTACCGGAGGACCAGCTGGAATGGCTGAAGAAGGACCTGAGCTATGTGGACAGGACCAAGACTCTGGTGCTGGCTTCGCATGCCCAGTTCCACAGCAAGGACGGCAAGGTCTCTCTCGAAAATTACGAGGAGGTGATGGACTGTGTCAGAAGTTTCTCCAATATCCACATATTTACGGGACACACGCATCTGGTCTACAATGTCGAAGATGATACCATGTTCGAACACAACGGCGGTGCGGTCTGCGCGACCTGGTGGTGGACGGACTATCATTCCGACATCCACATTGCCCAGGACGGCGCTCCTGGCGGATATACCATCGTGGACTTTACCGGCGGCGAGCCGCAGTGGCAGTTCAAGGGTACCGGACATCCGATAGACTTCCAGTTCAGGTGTTATGACGGAAACAGCATCCAGATTACGGCCGACATATACTGTCCGAACGAATCGTCGTCGAACAAGTCGAAGTTCAACAACTACGCTTCGCAGTGGTCTGAAAAGAACAGCGACAACTATGTCTACATCGATGTATGGAACTGGGACCCGAAATGGAAAGTGGAAGTGACGGAGGAAGGTGTCGGCGCCCTCGAGGTGACTCAGGTGAAGCTGAAGGATCCTCTCCACCTTATTGCCTACACGGCTCCGAGCATGAGCAATCCGACATTCGCGACTTCCGAGAATCTGCACTTTTTCAGGGTGCAGGCCTCCAAGCCGAATTCGACCCTCAATATTACGGTTACGGACCGCTTCGGCAATGTATATACCGAGAAAATGACAAGACCGAGACCGTTCAGTCTCGAACAATACAGATAATTAATAACAATCCGATGATATGAAAAAGTTTTTATTTCCCATACTTGCCCTGGCAGCCGTGCTTGTCGGGTGCAACAAGGAACAGGATTATCTTCATCCTATCACCCTCGACTTCACCCTGTCGACTCCTACGATAGTCAAGGACGAGCCGTTTACGGTGACAGTCGACATCAAGGGCGGACGTTTCCCGTATGTATATGCCTGGGATTTCGGAGACGGGATCACCGGTTCGAAATACACGGAGACTGTGACGTACACTACGGGAGGACAGAAGACCATCACTCTTACCGTTACCGATGCCAACGGTGACCAGGCTACCGCGACCAGGAGCGTAGAGGTGGCCGAGGAACCGCCGCTTCCTCAGGTAGATGCGCCTTCCGGACTCGAAATCGTGAATATCTCCAACGTCCACATCACCGTGGGCTGGGACGAGATAGCTTCGAGCCAGTATTTCAACCAGACATACGATTTCGAGCTTACCGATCCGGCAGGTACCGTAATGAATTACGTGACTACCGCCACCCTGACCGGGGCATCGCAAATCGACAAGTTCGACAATGTCATAGCTTTCGGAGGACTCGATCCGAATACTGAATACAAGTTCAGGATAAGGGCGAAATCTACGGACGAGTCGGTAATGCTTCCTTCTGACTGGGTAGAGATTACCGCTACGACATCTCCGGAAAGGACGCCGGATCCTGACGCCATTCTCGAAGAGCACTTCGACGGCTTCATCTGGGCTGCCGACTATTTCTACGGCGGCTACGGTTTCAGGCCTAACGACGATGCAAGCAAGGCTGCGGAATCGATAGACATCCCTGCAGACGAGTTCAAGGGAGTGAACACTACGACAGGTTCGTATTTCGCCACATTCACCGCCGCGTTCAGAAAGAACAGCAACATCCTCGACGGCTGGGCAGGAAATGCGGTTTACGGCAGTGTCGGTGTTCCTAAATTCGGAACCGCCAGCGGTGCAGGATGGCTCGAGACCCCTGAACTCAGCAAGATTTCAGGAACGAAGGACATAACCGTCACCTTCAAGGCTGCTCCTTTCTATGAGTGGAACAAGAAGCCTGGTACGGCTCCGGAAGACTACGTAGACAAGAATGTGACTCTCGACATAACCGTGAGCGGCGGCGGTACTGTTACCGAAGGTGCGGTTGCCGACCTGAGGACACTCGATCCGCTTACATGGGGAACGTACACGGTGAAGATAAGCGGTGCGACAGCATCGACGAAAGTCAGGATCAGTGCTGACCACGGCTCTCCGTCATGCAGGTTCTTCCTCGACGACATAGTCATCAAGTAGAAAATGCCTGTCTTTAACGGATAATACATACACGAAATAAATCATGAAGAGATTTCTACCTCTTGTCGCTTTCTTCTTTTGCCTTGTCGCCAATGCCGGCGACAAGGCAAAAGTCGTTTCAGTGGAGACCGAATCGAGCCAGATGGTGCTTTACGTGCATCAGAACGGCGAGGTCTCGTTCTATCATTACGGCGCGAAGTTCGATGATCCTGACCAGATCCTCGGATACAAAAGCTACCGCCGTGCGGACTACGGGACGGAACCGCCTGCATATCCGGCGCGCGGCGGCCGCCATTTCAACCAGAGCGCCCTTGCCGTCAGGTATGCCGACGGGGCCATCAATACGGAACTTTTCTATGCCGGACATCAGGTTACGCCTCTTTCGGATGACATTACGAGGACTGTGGTGAATCTTGAAGACCCGAAGACCGGAATGAAGGTCAGCCTGTATTATGACGCCTATTTCGACGAGGATGTGATTGTCTCGCATGCGGAAATCACCAACGGAGGGAAAAAACCGGTACAGCTTGAATCGTATTACTCGTCCGGGATCGTGCTCGACTCTCCGGATTACCTGCTGACTCATTTTTACGGTGCGTGGGCCCGCGAGATGCAGGTGGAGAGAGAGCTCCTGACCCACGGCACCAAATCGGTAAGCAGCCTGAAAGGTGTCCGGACCACCCACACCGAGAATCCGTCTTTCATGCTGAGTCTCGGCACGCGGACTTTCAGCGAGGAAAGCGGAGAAGTCATAGCAGGCGCGCTTGCCTGGTCCGGAAACTACAGCATAGACTTCCAGATGGACGAGACCAACAGGCTTTCAGTCATTTCAGGCGTGAATCCTGCCGGCGGAGCATATATGCTGGACAAGGGCAAGACCCTGCACACCCCCGACATGATTTATACCTACAGTTCATGCGGGGCCGGGCAGGCATCGAGGAATCTGCATTCATGGGCGAGGAACTATTGTCTGTACTACTCTTCTTCCGTGGCCCCGTCCCTTCTCAACAACTGGGAGGGAACATATTTCGATTTCAACGAAGACATATTGAAGAAAATCATCGACGACGTGGCTTCGATGGGGCTTGAAATGTTCGTCCTCGATGACGGATGGTTCGGGGGAACCGACTATCCGCGCAACAATTCCGACCAGGGCCTCGGCGACTGGCAGATAGATCCGGTGAAGCTGCCTGACGGGGTTTCGGTAATCGCGGACTATGCACATTCGAAGAATCTCAGGTTCGGCATCTGGATCGAACCGGAAATGGTGAGCCCGCGCAGCCATCTTGCACAGGATCATCCTGACTGGATTGTCAGGGAAGACGGCAGGGAAGTGACCACTATCCGCAACCAGTGGCTTCTCGACCTGACCAACCCGGATGTCCAGGATTTCGTGTTCGGGGTATTCGATTCCACCATGCAGCTTGCCGACGGCATAGATTATATCAAATGGGACTGCAACCGTCATGTCGAGAGTGCAGGTTCCTCCGTTCTGGGCAATCAGGGCAATTTCTGGTTCGACTATACCCAGGGACTGTATTCCGTGTACAGAAGAATACGCGAGAAATATCCGGACGTAATCATCCAGTCATGTGCGAGCGGCGGCGGAAGGGTGGATTACGGTGCACTCCGATACTGCAATGAAGCCTGGACTTCGGACAATACCGAGGCGCTGACAAGGGTATTCATCCAGTACGGGACCAATCTCATATATCCGGCCATGGTCTGCGGTAGCCATGTGAGTGCAGTGCCGAATCACCAGACGGCAAATATCACTCCGCTTAAATTCCGCTTCGACGTGGCGTGTTCGGGACGTCTTGGCATGGAACTCCAGCCGGCAGACATGAATGACAGCGAAAAGGCCTTCGCCAGAAAGGCGATAGAGTCCTACAAGGCATACAGGGATCTGGTCTATTACGGAGACCTTTACAGGCTCGGCAGTCCGTATGAAGACGATTCCTATGCGCTGATGTACGTGAATGAGGACAAGACGAGGGCTGTGGTTTTCGCCTATACCCTAAAGTACATGGGACGGACCCAGAGACCTTTGTTCCGCCTTTCAGGTCTTGATGCGGAAAAGAACTACAGGGTGACGGAACTCAATGTGGAGAAATCCTGCTTCTGGGGAAGCGGCAAGACTTTCAGCGGTTCTTATCTGAAGAATCACGGGTTGAATCCGAACATGGAGAAGCTGTACTCCAGCGCGATTTTCTATCTTGAGGCAGAATAATTTTGAAATCTATGTTACGAAGACTTATAATTCCATTATTTTTCCTGATATCGGCGGCAACGGCTTCCGCTTCGGACGAATGGCAGAATCCGCGGGTCAATGAAATCAACCGTGCACCCATGCACACCTGGTATTTTGCCTATCCGTCCGAAGACGAGGCAGTGAAAGGCGACGTGGAAGCCTCGGCCAACTACATGACTCTAAACGGTACCTGGAAGTTCAACTGGGTCAGGCATGCAGGTTTGCGCCCGCTTGATTTCCATGCCGTCGGTTTCGTTGACAACGGATGGGACGAGATGCCGGTTCCCGGAATATGGGAACTCAACGGCTACGGCGATCCCCTTTATCTGAAAAAAGGTTTTCCATGGAAAAACCAGTATGCCAACAATCCTCCTGTCGTCCCTGAGGAAAACAATCATGTAGGTTCCTACCGCAAGGTGATCGACCTGCCTGCCGGATGGAAGGGAAAGGATATTTTCGCTCATTTCGGGTCCGTGACCTCGAATATTTATTTCTGGGTGAACGGAAAGTTCGTCGGATACAGCGAGGACAGCAAGCTGGAAGCCGAATTCGACATTACCGACTATGTGAAGCCCGGCAGGAATATCCTGGCGTTCCAGGTTTTCCGGTGGTGCGACGGCACTTATCTCGAAGACCAGGACTTTTTCCGCTTCAGCGGGGTGGCCAGGGACTGCTATCTGTATGCCAGGGAGCCGGAACGCATAGAGGATATCCGCCTTACCCCTGATCTCGACGGGAAGTATGAGGACGGGACTCTGCGCATAGACTATGAGGTCAAGGGCGATGTGGACGTCATCCTGAGTCTGCGCAGTCCGGAAGGATACGTCATAGACGAAGGCAGCACGAGCGGCAAGGGCAGGCAGAGCATATTGTTCGAAGTGGAGAATCCGAAGAAATGGACAGCTGAAACTCCTGTCCTGTACAGTGTCACCGCCGTCACGAAAAAGGGAGGCAAGGTCCTGGAGGTCATTCCTCTGAAGACAGGCTTCCGCAAGGTGGAGATGAAGGACGGGCAGCTTACTGTCAACGGAAAACCAATCCTGATAAAGGGCGCGAACCGCCACGAGATGGATCCGGACGGAGGATATGTCGTAAGCTATGAGCGCATGCTGCAGGATGTGCTGAGGATGAAGCAGCTCAACATCAATGCGGTGCGTACCAGCCATTATCCGTTCGACAGCCGTTTCTATGATCTTTGCGACCGGTACGGCCTGTACATGGTGGCCGAGGCGAATATCGAGTCCCACGGCATGGGTTTCGGGGAAGAAACTCTTGCGAAAGACCCACAGTACGAAAAGGCCCATCTTGAAAGGAACCAGAGAAATGTTTTCAGGAATTACAACCACCCTTCCGTCATTGTCTGGTCTTTGGGCAACGAGGCCGGTTTCGGCCAGAATTTCATCAAGTGCTACGAATGGGTGAAGAAAGAAGACCCGACCCGTCCGGTGCAGTATGAGCAGGCTCACGGCAATGCTTACACCGATATTTTCTGCCCGATGTACCAGGACTACGAGGGGAACATCGAATTCTGCGAGAGCAATCCTTCCAAACCTCTGATACAGTGCGAATATGCCCATGCGATGGGAAATTCGATGGGCGGATTCAGGGAATACTGGGATCTCATAAGGAAGTATCCCGCATATCAGGGAGGATTCATCTGGGATTTCGTGGACCAGTCGTGCCACTGGAAGAACTCAGACGGCGTGGACATCTACGGATACGGCGGGGATTTCAACCGCTATGATGCTTCGGACAAGAACTTTCAGGACAACGGCCTTGTCAGTCCGGACCGCGTGCCGAATCCCCATGCCTGGGAAGTGCGTTATTATTACCAGTCCATCTGGACGAGCCTTTCGGATGCCGAAGAACGGAAATTCACCGTTTACAATGAAAATTTCTTCCGTGATCTGGGCAACTACCGCCTTGAATGGGAACTTGTCCGCGAAGGCAGGGTCGTTGAAAGCGGGGTGGTGAACGACGTGGAAGTCGGGCCTCAGGAAAGGAAGGAAATCACTCTCGGATATGACGGCAGTGCGGTGGATGACGGCGCCGAGTGGTTCGTGAACGTGAAGTGGAAACTGAAGAAAGGGGAGCAGCTGCTTCCTGCCGGACATGTAGCGGCGTATGATCAGATTCCTCTTTCAGGGTACACCTATCCGGACCTGGAACTTGAGAATGAGAAAAAGAGCAATGTGCCGGCCGATGTCCCGGAGATCCGCACGAACGACAGATTCTATGTGACTGTCAGGGGAGAGGGGTATCTGGTGGATATCAGCAAGGAAACAGGTTTCATCACATATTACGAGATCGGAGGGAAGCCGATGCTGGAAAAGGGGACGGACATACGCCCCAATTTCTGGAGGGCTCCGACGGACAATGATTTCGGGGCGGATCTGCAGCTGAAATATGCTATATGGAAGGCTCCGAATTTCAGGCTCGAAAGCCTCGATGCAGTGATGTCGGAAGGCATCGCTGTCGTAAAGGCGGTGTACAAGATTCCTGAGACCCAGACCGGCCTGACGATGAAATATGAAATCAACAACCGCGGCGCAGTCAGGATTACCCAGACAATGACGGCGGGGCCGTCGACGGAGATCCCGGGTATGTTCCGCTTCGGCCTGAGATTCCGCATGCCGGCGGAATACGATACGATAGAGTACTACGGCCGCGGCCCGTGGGAAAACTATGCCGACAGGAAGGGGAGTGCAGCCGTGGGTCTCTACAGACAGAAAGTCTCGGACCAGTTCTATCCTTATATCAGGCCGCAGGAGACGGGCACCAAGTCGGATATCCGCTGGTGGAAGATAGTGGACCTGAGCTGCAGCGGTCTCGGAATAGTGAGTGACGGACCGTTCTCGGCTTCGGCCCTCGAATACAGCATGGAATCTCTGGACGACGGCCTGGAGAAACACCAGAGGCATTCTCCGGAAGTGGAGAAAGCCGGTTTTACCGAGGTCTGTGTCGACAAGGTACAGATGGGACTCGGCTGTGTGGACAGCTGGGGCCGCGAGCCGAGACCGGAATATCAGCTCGGATACGGAGATTATGAATTTTCGCTGATTCTGTCTCCTGTCTCGTCCGAATACGACATGTTTTAGGTCCCGGACGCTTGTTTTATAGAATTTTATTCCTATATTTGCAGCCCGTTTGGGGAAAGACGTCATTCCCCGGCGGGCATTTTATTTATTAACAATTAATTATAAAAAGCAAAATGATTAAACAGTACGAGACCGTTTTCATTGCAACTCCCGTTTTGTCTGAGGCCCAGATGAAGGAAGCGGTTGCCAAGTACACCAGCTTCATCAAGGAAAATGGTGGAGAGATCGTGTACGAAGAGGATTGGGGACTCAGACAGCTTGCCTACCCTATCCAGAAAAAGACTTCGGGTTTTTATTATCTGATCGAATTCAAGGCTGATTCACAGTTTATCGATGTCCTTCAGACCCAGTATCGCCGCGATGAGAGAATCATCAGGTATCTGACTTTCGCAATGGACAAGCATGCGATTGCATACGCTGAAAAGAGAAGGGCTAACAAACAGGCTAAATAAGGAGGAATGAATTATGGCACAGAACAATGAAATCCGTTATCTTAACCCTCCTACAGTCGAGGTGAAAAGAAAGAAATACTGCCGTTTCAAGAAGGCAGGCATCAAATATGTCGATTACAAGGACGCTGAATTCCTCAAGAAGTTCCTCAACGAGCAGGGCAAGATTCTTCCTCGCCGTATCACGGGTACTTCCCTGAAATTCCAGAGGAAAGTCGCACAGGCAGTGAAGAGAGCAAGGTATCTCGCACTCCTTCCATACGTAACGGATCTTTTGAAATAGCAGGAGGACAGCTTTATGGAGATTATACTGAAAAAAGATGTGGCCAATCTCGGTCATGCCGACGATATCGTCAATGTCAAGACAGGTTACGCTGTGAATTATCTTATCCCTCAGGGATTCGCCACTCTGGCCACTCCTTCCGCAAAGAAGGTGCTTGCCGAGAATATCCGCCAGCGTGCCCACAAGGAAGCCAAACTGCGCGCTGATGCCGAGGCTCTTGCAGCCAGACTGGCTGAAATGACCGTAAAGGTTGCCGTAAAGGTCAGCGAAAACGGCAAGATCTACGGTTCGGTGACTACAATGCAGATTGCGGATGCTCTTGCTGCCGCAGGTGTCGAAGTCGACAAGAAAGACATCACGATCGTAACCGAGCCTGTAAAGGAAGTAGGAGTTTACGATGCTTCCGTGAAGTGCTACAAGGAAATCAAAGGCACATTCAAGTTCGAAGTCGTAGCCGAGTAAGGTACGGTCAATTGAAACCGACGAGGGGCTGGACAACCGGTCCCTCGTTTTTTTGTTCTTCAAATTGACAAAAATTTAACTTCCGTCTGACCTAAATTTTATACATTTGCCCAAAACACGAGTATATGCTTCTGACCGAAGATAATTTCAGACAGCTTGTCTTCGATGTCAACGCCCGTCTTGTGAATTATGCCGGAAGGTATGTCCCGGACAGGGCAAGCGCCTGCGACATCGTTCAGGAAAGCTGGATCAGCCTGTGGAACCGTTACCGCGGAAAAGTCGTCTACAAGGCGGAAGCATTGCTGTACACGATAGTCAGGAACAAATGCCTGGATTTCCTGAAATCCGCCTGCATCTTCGACAATATCCCCATAGATTCCATCATTGAGTTCCGTCCGGCGGATGAACTTCTCTACCGCGACCTTGTCTCCGATCTGGCAGGCGATGTCCCGCTTATCTGCCGGGACCTTGAAAAATGTATCGGTGAAGCCATATCCACACTGCCTCCGAGATGTCTCGAAGTTTTCCGGATGAGCAGGACGGACAGAAAAAGCAACAGAGAAATCGCAGCTCTTCTCGGCATATCCGAAAAAGCCGTGGAAAAGCATATCACGAAAGCCCTGAAAATCCTTTCGTCCTCACTCTCTTCGTCCGGCTTCAACCCTGTCGTACTTCTGCTGTTTTCCTGATTTTTCCTTTTCCGGGGTAGGGTCGGATGGCTTTTTGTCGTCATAATGACAGAAAACCATCTGTCATGAACGGAAAAACCCCAAAAAACCTTGCAATCCTGTATTTCGAAGGGACGATTGCTCCTGAGGATGAAATACTGTTGAATGACTTTCTCGGCACTGATTCCGAACATTGGAAACAGTTTAGAGCCTGGGAAGAAGAATGGCGTGCCGGGAGGACGGCATCAAGGTCGGACCTTCTCATGTACAACAGGATAACCGCAGGAATACGCCGCGGCAGGAACAGGAGGATATTAAGCGGAATACGGTATGCAGCGGCTGCCGTTGCGGCTGCCGTTATCGTTGCGGGTACGGTTTATTCGGTGTTGCGGCCGGATACTTCCGGAATGAGTCCCGAGGAAACTCTGATAACCGTTCCCGACAGGATGAGGACAAACATTGTCCTTGCCGACGGTTCTTCGGTATGGCTCAATTCGGCTTCCGTTCTCAGATACGGCCCTGACTTCGGGACCTCGTCCAGAGACGTGTATGTCGAAGGGGAGGCTTTCTTTGAAGTAAGTCCCGACAAGGAGCATCCGTTCCACGTGCATCTTCCGTCCGGAACGGTGAAGGTGACGGGTACCAGATTCAACGTATCATGCTATGAGACGACGGGCGAGATTCAGGTCGCCCTGCTTGAAGGTTCTGTGTGCTTCGTATCCGATGACGGGACAGAGACAGCCATGACTGCGGGCGAACTGCTGGACTACGATATCGCTTCCGGTACGACAGCGGTGTCGAGGCAGAGGGTAGGCCAGTATGCGGCATGGATAGACGGACGGATAGATTTCGAGTCGATTACCCTTGAAGCCCTGTTCAGGAGGCTTTCCGCCCAGTTCGGAGTGAATATTACCTATGACCTCGGACCGCTTGCGGATACTGAGTTCAGGCTCCTTCTGAACAATTCCGAATCGATCGAAGATATCCTGCATGCGCTGTCTCTCATAGTGCCGATTTCCTTTACAGGGGAAATGAACGGCGGGATCTATGTGGTCGGCCAGTCTGAACAACTTGTAACCAATAAATAACAGCTGATCATGATTACCAATTCGTGTTTGCGCAGGTGCATTCCGATATTGGTCCTGCTGACGGCATGGGCGGGCCTGGATGCCCAGACCGTCAGCGGACAGTACGAGGATGCCCCGATGGCTGCTGTCATCCGTGATTTCGAACAGCAGACCTCATTGTCATTCGTCTACGAGAAGGGCGACATCGCCGCAGCCGGTACTGTAACGGCTGATTTCGACGATATCGATTTCAGGAAAGCCCTCGACCGTATCTTCGCGGGAAAAAATCTCGGTTATGCGGTCAACGGAAAATTAGTCACCATATACTCTTCCGATGATGCCGGTGCTGCTGACCGCGCTCCGGTACAGGTTGAAGGCGTGATAACCGACATGAATACCGGAGAGCCCGTCATCGGTGCATCCGTCATGGAAAAGGGTACATCAAACGGAGCCGTATCCGATCTTGACGGCCGCTTTATCCTGCAGATAACTCCGGGGAGCACTCTCGTTTTTTCATGCATCGGATATGAAGACTATGAGTATCAGGTCAATGCGGTTTCTTCCGATCTGAAAATCCGTATGAAGGCTTCCGCGGAGTTCCTCGATGATGTAGTGGTGATAGGATACGGAACTGCCAGAAAAGTCAATCTCACCGGTGCGGTCGACCAGGTGTCGTCGGACAGATTCGAGAACAGGCCTGTAGCCAATGTCACGCAGATGCTTCTGGGTTCAGTGCCTAACCTCAATATTTCCCTTGCCGACGGAAAGCCCAACAGGTCGGCGTCATACAATATCAGAGGCACTACTTCCATCGGAGCCGGCGGAAGCGCCCTTGTCCTTATCGACGGTGTGGAAGGAGATCCAGCGATGCTCAATCCCGATGACATCGAAAGCATATCGGTGCTCAAGGATGCCGCTTCTTCCGCCATCTACGGTTCACGTGCCCCTTACGGCGTAGTCCTGATAACTACCAAGGACCCTTCGTCCGTCAAGGAGAAGTTCACCGTCAACTATACCGGCAACGTTTCGATCCAGTCGCCGACAGCCGTTCCAGACGTAGTGTCCGACGGTTACGTCTACGCATCCCTTTTCTACGATGCCTGGTACAACTACAGGTTCAACGATCCGACGACCCTGAACAAGACTCAGGATTTTTCCAAGGCATGGCTCGAGACCTTCCGCGAGAGGAAGATGGCAGGCAACACAGTAGAAACCACCGTCGATCCTGACGGGAAATACGTCTACTACGGAAATACCGACTATTACGATGTCATCTACAAGAATACCACGATAGCCCAGACTCACAATATTTCCGTGAGCGGAACTTCCGGAAAACTGAGCTACTATTTCTCGGGCAGGCTTTACGACTATGACGGTCTGTTCAATTTCGATCCGGACAAATACAGGACGATGAATACTCGCTCCAAAGTCACCGCACAGATTCTGCCGTGGCTCCGCCTGTCCAGCAACATAGATTTCACATACGACAAGTACCATCAGCCTACCGGCTCGTCGGAGGAAGGTTCCGGAGTGATCTGGCGATCCATAAACGACGAGGGCCATCCGTCTGTGCCGGTATTCAATCCTGACGGAACACTTACCAAGTCCGGGGCATACGCAATCGGCGGTCTCGTGTCCGGAAACAACTGGATGGACAGAACTACAAAGACATTCAAGACTACCACCACCCTCAATGCGGCTTTTCTGGAGAACAGGTTGAGGCTTACCGGAGATTTCACATACAGGTCGAAAGACTGGACCGAGACCAGAAAGAAGACGGCCATTCCGTACAGCGAATACATAAACGAGATCACCTATCTCGGTACGCCGGAGTCGGACGACAGCATAAAGGAATCGCTCCAGATAACGAACTACATAGCGACCAACGCCTATGCCGAATTCGAAGACACATTCGCCTCGAAACATTATTTCAAGGCTCTCCTCGGATACAACTACGAGCAGCAGGACTACAAGTCGACATACGCCGAAAGGAACGGACTTCTCATGCCTGATCTCGACCATGTGAATTTCGCCCTCGGGGACCTGATGAGCATTACGAGCGGAGGCAGCAGGTGGAGATACGTGGGTGCGTTTTTCAGACTGAACTATGCCTGGGACGAAAGATACCTTGTCGAAGTGAACGGCCGTTACGACGGAAGCTCCAAATTCCCTAACAATTCCCAGTGGGGCTTTTTCCCTTCCGCTTCTGCAGCATGGAGGGTGTCTCAGGAGCCTTTCTGGAAGGTGAATTCCAAAATCATCTCGAACCTGAAAGTCAGGGCTTCCTACGGAGAACTCGGCAACAGCAACGTCGATCCGTACTCCTACCTTGAAAAATTTTCGTTCAGCACCTTCGGTACCGGCTCCGGCTCGTCGGCGCGCTATCTCGACGGCCTCGCAAAGCAGAGGTACACGAAGAATCCGAGCCAGATTCCGGACAATATCGGCTGGGAGAAGTCGAGAACTCTGGATGTCGGACTCGACCTCGGCTTCCTGGACGGCAGGATATCGTTTACAGGCGATTACTATATCAGGAAAACCCTCGACATGTACACCGTAGGCCCGACACTGCCGAGTACTTTCGGAGCAAGCGCGCCAAAGGGAAACTATGCCGAAATGAGTACGTACGGATACGAACTGTCCCTGAGCTACAATGACACGTGGACAGTCGGAAGGCGTCCCTTCCATTTCGGGATCAAGGCTACCCTTGCCGACTATTACTCTGTAATCGACAAGTACAACAATGCTTCGAGAGAACTCAGCGACTATTATGAAGGCCAGAGGATCGGTGAAATCTGGGGCTTCGTCTGCAACGGCCTTTTCCAGACCCAGGAGGAAATAGACAACGCCTTCGGCGGGAAGGGCTACAAGAACGAGATAATGCAGACCTCAGAAAAATACATAACCTACCCGGGCGACATGCGTTTCGAGGATCTCAACAACAATGACAAGATCGACCGCGGCAGCGATACGGTCGATGATCCGGGCGACCGCACGATAATAGGGAATTCCGAGCCGCGGTACATTTACTCGGTTTCGCTCAACGCCGACTGGAACGGCATATTCTTCTCGGCCTTCTTCGAAGGTGTCGGAAAACAGGACTGGTTCCCGAGCGACGAGAGCCTTTTCTGGGGAATGTACAACAGGCCTTACAACCAGGTCCCGTCATGGCATGTAGGGAACTACTGGACCGAGGACAACAGGGATGCCTATCTGCCGAGATATGTCGGTTATTACGGACCGATGAATGCCGGTACCGCCAATATCAACAGCAGATACCTTCAGGACATATCCTATATCAGGCTGAAAAACATCCAGATAGGCTACAACCTGCCTAAGAGGTGGACGGACAGGCTCCGCCTTTCCAATGTCAGCATATACTTTTCCGGAGAAAACCTGTGGAGCTGGTCTCCTCTGTACCGGTACACGCGTGATTTCGACATAACCAATGCTCCCAAAGGCTCGGATTCCGACATTTCGGATTCGAGAGGCGACGGATTCAACTATCCGAGCATGAAAAGTTTTAGCATAGGAATTTCCATTACTTATTAAAGAACAAGATGATGAAAACAAGAATATCCATAATATGCTGCATCCTGTCATGCGCGGCCATGCTTCCGTCGTGCGACCTGACGGAAAATATGCAGGTGCAGGCGGACAAGGCAACGATCTTCGGCTCCGAATCCGGACTGAAGACATACGCCTATTCTTTCTATGAGGCATTGCCGTCTCTTGCAAATGCCTTCAGGAAGGATGCAATGTGCGACTATGCTGCAGTCAGCAACACCGACAGGTTCATAAAGCAGGGCGCATACAACTCCGAGACCTCGACGGACTGGAGCTGGGGAGCGTTGAGGAACATCAACTATTTCATCGACGGCTGCAATGATCCGCGGTACTGCACCGTGGAAGCCTCAGTCCGCGACAACTACATAGGAATAGCAAAATGGTTCAGGGCCTGGTTCTACTATGACAAACTTGTGACCTACGGGGAGGTGCCGTGGTTCGAGAACGAGATACAGTCCTATCAGTACGATGTGATGTACAAGAACAGGGACAGCCGCGACGTCATCATCAGGAACATCATGTCTGATCTCGATTTCGCGTACAACCATATTGAAGCCACGTCTTCCACAGGCAGCTCTACTCTGACGAAATGGGCGGCAGCGGCCCTGAAGTCGAGGATATGCCTTTTCGAAGCCTCATACAGGAAATATCATGGCATCACCGGCATGGAGTATTCCGCCGAGGAGCTTTATGCAGCCGCCGCCGAAGCAGCAGCAATCGTAATGAACGACAGCGGACTGAGCCTGAATACTTCGAGAGGCCAGAAAGGCGCGTACCGCGACCTGTTCTACAGGGAGGAACCCATAACTTCTGAAGTGATACTTGCCGTCTGCGCCAACGAGGCGGCCGGAATATTCGGGGAGCAGAACTGGTGGTACCATTACAAGTCGTACGGCCTGTGCTGGAGTCTTGTAAGGCCTTTCATGAATCTGTATCTCATGCTCGACGGCACGCCTTATACTTCCAGGGAAGGGTATGACGTAAAGTCTTTCCGGGAGGAAGTTTCCGGCAGGGACGAACGCCTTGCGCAGACGGTGCGCACACCGGGATTCACCTACGACGGGAAGGCTGCCGTAGCCAACATAAAGGATGTCAGCCTGACAGGATACCAGGTCATAAAATATACCCTGGACGATTCGAAATATGACGGGGGAGCCAAGAATATCAACAGCATCCCTCTGATCCGCTATGCTGAAGTCCTGCTGAACTATGCCGAAGCCAGGGCGGAGCTTGGCGGTCTTACGGATGCCGACTGGAGCAGGACCGTCGGTGCGTTGAGGCGCAGGGCCGGAATCGAAGGAGGTACAGAAACGCTGCCGGCATCGGTCGACGGGTATCTTCAGTCGACATTCTATCCGGAAATCAATGATCCCGTCATCCTCGAAATACGCAGGGAGAGAATGATAGAGCTTGTCGCCGAAGGATTCCGTTTCAATGATCTGAGACGCTGGGCCTGCGGAGAACTCATGCAGGAACTGCCGTGGACCGGAATCCATATTGCCGAGGGGCTCGACAAACCGGTCGACATAGACGGCGACGGGACCGATGACTATTATTTCACGGAATCGAATGCCTCCGACGCCCCTGCCGCATACAGGAATATCGCCATTTCGGTGAATCAGGACAATATTGGCCTTTATCTGGAGCCGAACCCGGTGTCGGGATACGATCTCGTGTACAAGGTCGGCCAGGGAGACAGATACTGGTATGATGACGGAAGGCAATATCTGTATCCTGTCCCTGCACAGGTGATAAGGGATTATGCCAACGCAGGATATGAACTTTCCCAGAACGAGGGCTGGTAGAGCAGGACGAAGTTTCAAATTTCAAGGTTATGATACAAAGAAAACTATTGCTGTTCAGTGCGGGAGTCATACTCTCCATGGCAGTGGGGTGCGGCAAGACTGCACCGGATTATTCCCAGTGGTATGCTCCTGAAGAGGAATCCCCGTCGGATCCCGATGATCCGGGAGTCGAAGGTACGGGAGAGACGATATGCGTGATGTCTTCCAATGTAAGGTACGGTTCGGCATCTTCCGATCTGGGAACTTCCAACAGCTGGGACAACCGCAAGGCCGCTTATCCCGCCATGATGGAAGACCTGAAGCCTCTTGTAATGGGCGTTCAGGAAGCAGAGGTGCAGCAGATAGAATATCTGGATGAAAACTGCGACGGATACGACTATATCGGAGTCGGCCGTGAAGACGGGAAGCGTAAAGGGGAGTTCATGGCCATATTCTACAGGAGTGCAGACGTCGCTGTCGAGAAATGGGGGACGTTCTGGCTTTCCGACACTCCAGATGAGCCGTCCAAGGCTGTCAGCTGGGGCGCCGGTTCGTACAGAAGCGCAACCTGGGCCGTGTTCAGGATAAAGTCGACAGGGACGAGATTCTTCTATATCAACACCCATCTCGACCTGAACGGGAATGCGAGGGCGCGTTCGATGGAACTGATAGAGTCGAAAATGGCTGAACTGAACAAGGACTCTCTTCCGATGCTCCTGACGGCAGATTTCAATACCCAGTCCACGGATGCCATTTTTGACGGGATCAAGGAATTCATGACGGATGTCCGTGCCGAAAGTCCCGTAACAGACAACTTCGGAACATACAACAACTGGGGCAAATCCTCCCAGGTCGTGGATCATATCTTCTGTTCGGACTTCATACCTGAAGAATACCGGACGATCAGGCAGAGGTATGCTTCTGTTCCGTACATTTCCGACCATTATCCGGTGTATGCCATACTGGAATTCACAAAATAATACTGACCGCATTTTATGAAAACAACTGGATTTTTAAAGACCGGACTGCTGGCGCTTGCAGTCCTTGCAGCCTCCTGTCAGAAGACAATGGAGGTGAAGGTGCATGCTTCGTTCACTACGGACAAGGATGTCTATGAAGTGTACGAACCTGTAGTGATAACCAATACCACGGTAGTGGAGAATGCCCAGATAGCCATCTGCGAGTGGAATCTCGGCGAAGGCAAGACTTCGTACGATTTCAACCCTGAAAATGTCTCGTTCTCGACGCCGGGAGACTATACCATAAGCCTGACGGTAACTTCCGACGCAGGTTCCGTCAAGGGTACGTTCGAAAAGAAGATTTCCGTCGTGGACAACAATATCAAGCCTGTGGCCGATTTCAGCTGGGAGCCTCAGGAAATCGTTGCAGGCGAGCCTGTCGTATTCACCGACAATTCCACTGACGAAGACGGGACCATCATGCAGCGCGAGTGGACATTCGGGACCACTGTCGTCGAGGCCGACGGCAAGGATATCGAATATACGTTCGTATCCTACGGGCAGGTAGACGTGACCCTGACAGTGACCGACGACAAGAAGGGGACTGCGTCGAAGACTGTCACCGTGGAAGTGGCCAAAGGCGCGAACCATCTCGAACTTCTCTGGGAAAAGGCTTATGACGACACGGAGGATGCCTATGTATTCGGAACGTCTCCGGCTGTAAGTCCTGACGGACAGAGTATCTACGTGTCATCCACAGGCTATCATCTTGTAAGTTTCGACACGGAAGGCAAGGAAAACTGGAGATTCGACATCGGAAAGGACGGAGCTTCCGCCATGGGTAACGACGGCTCTATCAGACACCAGTCTCCTACTCCTTCAGTGGATGAAAACGGCGTAGTCTATATCGCTTCGAGCTTCGACGAGCCGAAAGCGGCGAAGGGTGCTCTGTATGCAGTATATGACAACGGTTCCCAGAAATGGTACGTGGACCTCGGCTCAGGTACAAGTTCACGCTTCATGTCGCCGTGTCTGACTGACAAATACGTGATAATCAGCAACAGGAACTGTTCAAAATGGAACAAATGGCAGGTCCAGGTCTTCGAACGCGAATCCGGAGCCTTTGTCACCGACATGCACGCCAATGCAGGCTCCTATGGAGGAATACTTGCAATGAGTGACGGGAAAATCATCTGCGGCACCGGAGGAAAATGGGGCTACAGGCTATATTATCCTGACGGAGAAGGCGCATGGAAGTTCGGACCGGACAACAAGACCGGCAGCAACAACTATAATCTCGGCACGCAGGACACTCCGAACGGAGCGCAGCCTGCAATGTCGGAGGACGGAAAGGTATATCTTCTTCTCGACAATACTGCCGGAACGGTATCCGGCGGCGGTATCCTGTACTGCTTCGATTCCGGCAGTTTTACGGCATTCGACGAGCTTTCCGAACCTGAATGGACAGTCGGTATCAGGGGAGATGTGCCGCAGAGCGGCCTGGGCTGCGTTGTCGGTGAAAGCGGGACTGTGTATGTCACTACTGCAAGCGGAAACGGCGAGAAGGCATACGTTACCGCAGTATCGCCTTCCGGTACGGTACTCTGGGAATCGGCTGCTGACGGAAATATCAACGGCGTAGCGGCTGTGGACAGCGACGGATGCGTGTATTACAATGACTCCGCTCTCGGCAAGCTCGTGCGTCTGTCCGGTGCGGACGGCAGCAGAGTAGCCGAAATCGAACTTTGCGACGAAATGCGCACGTCTCCGGCAATCGCCGCTGACGGTACTGTCTATGTCAACGGAATGAAAGACGGCAAGCCTGTGCTGTTTGCAGTCCAGGGCCAGTCTTCAGGCCATGCCGATTCATGGTCCCAGCTCGGAGGCAATCCTCAGAGGACCGGGTACATGTACTGATTATTTCGTGTCTTTCTTGTACTTGAATCTTCTGATTTTCTGGGTGGCGGTTTTTTCGAAAGGCTCCTTGACTACCTCCACATCATTGATTTTCGATGATTTGTTTACGTGGCGGTTCACATAGTTCATTATGGCCTCCTTGCGGGCCTGGAGCTTTTCGAAAAACTGGTCTTCCCCTTCCTGGTTCCAGTTTATGATATTGTCGTTGAACTGTACCAGGGCTACCAGACGGCCGTCGCGCTCGAGTACGAGAGACTCGTTGACTTCTTCCATATTGTTTATGACATTCTCGATCTCTTCAGGATAGATGTTCTCTCCTGAGGGACCGAGAATCATATTGTTGAGCCGGCCCTTGATATAGTAGCGGCCCTTGTCATCCACTGTGGCGAGATCGTTCGTCCTGAACCATCCGTCGTCGGTGAATGCGGCCCTCGTCCTTTCCGGGTCCTTGTAATAGCCGAGCATCACATTGTCTCCCTTGCAGACTATCTCCCCTTCTCCGGTCTCCGGATTGACATCGAGCAGTTTCACTGTCACCCCGTATGCCGCCACTCCGGTAGAGCCCGGCTTGGTGTATTTTACTCCGGCGTTGCATATCAGAGGCGCTGTTTCAGTCAGCCCGTAGCCGATGGCGTACGGGAATTTCGCCTTCTTGAGAAATTCCTCGACCTTGATATCGAGCTTGGAGCCCCCGATGCCGAAGAATTTGAGCCTTCCGCCGAAGGTGGCCTTGAGTTTCATCCCTATCAGCCTGTACAGCAGGGAAGGAGTGTGTTTCCTCATCCATCTGAGCACACGGCTCCGCCGGATGGTAGGGATGACGCTGTTCTTGTAGATTTTTTCTATGATAAGAGGTACGGACAGCATGACCGTAGGCCTTACTGTCTTCATCGCAGACAGCAGGACTGACGGAGTAGGCGGTTTCTGTATGTAATAGACACAGGCTCCGACGAAGATAGGGTAGAGCACGCCTATGCTGAGTTCATAGGTATGCGCCATCGGAAGTATGGACAGCCAGACGTCCTTTTCCGTGCATTTATGAGCATGCAGGGATGCCATGATGTTCTGGCACAGGTTCCTGTGGCTGAGCATCACGCCCTTGGCGTTGCCTGTCGTTCCGGATGTGTAGATGATAGTGGCTATGTCGTCCGGAAGGGGCTGGGAGGTCTTTCCGTCGCAGGTGAAGGCCTCGTCATTGCGCTTTATGATTTCGAAGGTCTCTATGTCGATTACCAGGTCGAGCCTGTCGCTGCATTCCCTGCTCAGTTTGGGAAGGAATTTTCTGGAGATGAATATGGCTTTGCTTCCGGAGTGATTGAGGATGTTGGTCACCTCATTTTCCGACGAATCGGGAAGTATGGGCACTGAAATCCTGCCGAAAGGGACGAGAGAGAACATCGCTACCGTCCAGTTCGGCATGTTCTGCGAAAGTATCGCGACCTTGTCTCCGGCACCGATCCCGTAGCGGGAAAGCCTGTGGGAGATTTCGTCGCATTTCTTCCTGAAACTCCCGTAGGTATATCCCATGTCGGAGTCCAGCATCACGGACAGCCTGTTCTTTTCGTACAGCGCCGTGGAGTATTCATACAGCTTCGCCAAAGTGTCGATGTATCTTTCGCGCAGCTTCATTATTTTTCTGTATATGAAGTTCATTTTCCTGTGATTGTTGTAAGCATATTATATGCGTAAGGCGTCAATGGGTGATGTAGTCTTTCGGGAATTTGCCTGTGAGGTGCATGCCCTCGTAGATTTCCTGAATACGCTTCATGTCCGCCTTCGCGTCATCGGTCAGTTCGACTTTCTCTCCGCGCCCTACATGTTTCGTGCCCCAGTCGAAATAACCGAGATATACAGGCACTCCGGTTTCCCGGGCGATGGTGTGGAATCCGGTTTTCCACCGTTTGACCGGCTTGCGTGTCCCTTCCGGCGCAATGGCAAGATGGAGCTTTTCCGACCTGTTCATCTCATGGATGACGCTGAGCACAAGGCTCGAGGCGTTTTTCCTGTCGACAGGAAGGCCTCCGAGTTTTTTCAGAAGCCAGCCGAGCGGACCCCAAAAGAATTCTTTTTTTATCATCACGTAAGCCTTTCCGCCTACGGAAGTGTAATACAGATAGGAAATGGCGAAATCCCAGATCGAGGTGTGCGGAACACCGAGGATTATGCACTTGTCTTCAGGGACGGGCATGCTGTCTGCCGTCCATCCCAGAGACTTCAACAAGAATCCGCAAAATTTTTTCCACATAAAAGTCAAATATTGATGTCATCGAGCTCTTCCTCGGACTTGAGGTTCTGCCTGATGAAATTCTGTCTGTCGATGGTGTTGTCACCCATGTAGAATTCGAGAAGTTCGGCTATGGACTCCTCGTCGTTCAGGTTGACTGAATCCAGTCTGATGTTTTCTCCGATGAACTCCCTGAATTCCGTGTCTGAAATCTCTCCGAGACCCTTGAATCTCGTGATTTGTACCCCTGTCTTCAGGGCCTGTACGGCCGCGTCCCTTTCCTCGATGTTGTAGCAGTACCGGATCTCTTTCTTGTTCCTTACCCGGAAAAGCGGAGTCTGGAGTATGTAGACATGGCCGCGCCGCACGAGTTCCGGATAATATTTGAGGAAAAAAGTCAGGACAAGCATCCTGATGTGCATCCCGTCGTCATCGGCATCGGTGGCGACTATGATATTGTTGTAGCGCAGGTCCGCCATGTCGTCCTCGACGCCGAGGGCATTGATCAGAAGGTTCAGCTCCTCGTTCTCGGCGACTTTTTTCCTGCTTACCTTGTAGCAGTTCACCGGCTTTCCCCTCAGGCTGAATACGGCCTGGGTGGTGGCGTTCCTGGCTTTTGTGATTGTTCCGCTTGCGGAGTCTCCCTCGGTGATGAAGATGCTCGTCTTTTCGGCAAGCCCGAGTTTGGCTGCCGGCAGCTTGTCATTGTAGTGGATGCTGCAGTCACGGAGTTTCTTGTTGTATATGCTCGCTCTCTTGCTGCGCTCTCTTGTCTTTTTCTGGATTCCGGAAATTTCCTTCCTTTCCTGTTCGGAAGCTATTATCTTTTCCTGTATTGCGGCAGCCGCATCCTTGTGTATGTGGAGGTAGTTGTCGAGATTTGTCTTGATGAAGTCGTTGACATAGCTCCTGATGGTAGGCCCCCTTTCTATGACGGTGTTCCCGTCCTCATCTTTTCCGGATTCTTCCCACATGTACGTGGAACCCAGCTTTATCTTGGTCTGGGATTCGAAATGCGGTTCCTGGATACCTATGCTTATGGCTCCGACGATGCCCTGACGGATGTCTTCCGGAGCATAGTCTTTCTTGTAGAATTCCTTGAGCGTCTTGACCACGGCTTCGCGCAGGGCTGCGAGGTGGGTGCCTCCGTCTCTTGTATTCTGTCCGTTGACGAAGGATGCTATGTTCTCTCCGTAGCTGTTGCTGTGGGTAAGCACTACCTCTATGTCTTCTCCTTCGAGATGAATCGGCGGATACAGCGGTTCTTCGGACATGTTTTCATTCACAAGGTCGAGAAGGCCGTTTTTAGAACTGAATGAAGTGCCGTTCAGTGTCAGTGTAAGCCCCTTTTTCAGGTAGGAATAGTTTTTCAGGGAGGTTTCCACGTATTCGAGCTTGTAGCCGAAGTCCCCGAAAAGCTCGGAATCCGCCCTGTACCTTACCAGGGTGCCGTTTTTTTCTTTCGTAGCTCTTTTCCCGGAGTCTGTAAGACATCCCCTCGAATATTCCGCGTAGGAGGATTCCCCGTTCCTGAATGATTCTATGTAGAAATATTCGGACAGGGCGTTGACGGCCTTCGTGCCGACACCGTTCAGACCGACCGATTTCTTGAAGACCCTGTTGTCGAATTTCCCTCCGGTGTTGAGGTTGCTTGTGGCCTTGACCACGGAGTCGAGGGGGATTCCGCGGCCGAAGTCCCGGACGGTCACGGTCTTGCCGTCGATATCGATGTTTATGGCCTTTCCGTACCCCGAAGTGAATTCATCGACGGAATTGTCTATGATTTCTTTCAGAAGTACGTATATTCCGTCCCCTGGATTGGAACCTCCGCCGAGGTTCCCTATGTACATTCCGGCCCTTTTCCGGATATGTTCGTTCCATTCGAGGGTCTTGATGTTTTCGTCGGTGTATTCTGCTGTATTAGTGATCTGTTCAGCCATATATGCCAGTGTCTTCAAAAGCGCATTATTCTGCAAAAATAGTAAAAAATCCCGGTATCTTAAAATCAATGAGATGGAATCGGATGCTGGAATCGGATGCATGGAATCGGCTGCGTTCCCGGCCGCCGGTTTGTAATTTGGAAAATAATAAATACCTTTGTCCGGATTATACTATTTTTCTTAACCGTAATGAGACGAACAGAAACAGGGACCGGACCCGTATGGAGGGGAAACCTAAAGGAGGGATTTCAAGGCTTGCCCCTCATCTGTCTGACGTATCTCCAAGACATTCATAATCGATGAAAAGAACATTTCTGATAATCATGGCGGCGCTTGCCTCTTCAATGCTTCTGTCTGCAAAGGAGGAAGCAGGGCAGGCGGCTTTCAAACCGGACAAGTCGCACAGGGGACTTGTCGACATGTCCCAGGTTTTCGTGCCCAAGGGGCAGTGGCTGACCGGACTGTCGGCCTCATTCTCGACCCATGAGAACGACATGTACAATATCGTTGTTATCAACGATGTGGACTCCGAGGGCTACACTCTCAGGTTCTCGCCGATGCTTGGTTATGCCGTGAAAAACAACATGGTCGTCGGCATAAAGTTCGGCTATGCGAGGAATCTGCTCAGGCTGGACAACGGCGGTTTCAGTCTCGGCGGGGATTCCGGAATAGCACTCAGCGTCGATACCTACTATTCTCTGAAACATACATACGAGGGTTCCATGTTCTGGAGACAGTATATTCCTTTCGGAAACAACAGGAGATTCGCCCTGTTCAGTGAAGCCCAGCTGATTTTCGGAGGTTCGCAGGCGAAATACATGGCCCATGTTCCGGTAAAGGGTACGTATGAGACGAGTTTTTCCACGACTCTCAATTTCACTCCGGGAATCGCGGCCTTCATTACCAACGATGTCGCCCTGGAGCTGAATGTAGGCGTGATGGGCGTGACTTTCCAGACGGTAAGGCAGATACACAACCAGGTTGAGACCGGAAAGCGCAATGAAAGCCTTATGAATTTCAAAGTCAATCTTCTGAGTATAGGTTTGGGCCTCGCGATTTATTTATAGGAGAAGTCATGAAAAATTGCATCATATCTTTATTGCTGCTTTCGGCAGCGGCGGTCCCGGCTTTTTCAGCCGAAGACGGGAACAGGCATCTCAGGGAGGTCCCGGATTCTCTGGCTGCCGTACAGGATTCGCTCGTCAGTGAACTGCATATCAAGGAAAAGTTCCTTCCTGTTTCCAGACGAATAGACAGGGGAATCAATGACATTACTTATGTCTACAAGAACGAGATTGCCCTGGGTATGGACGTGTCGTACGGTACGCTTTCAAGCGACGACACGAATCTGATGCTGATGATAGACGGACTCGATTTCAAGGGGAGCGTATTCAGTGTCAATCCGTCCGTCGGGTACTTTTTCAGGGACAACATGTGCGTCGGGACGAGATTCGGATATTCGAAAATCGACGGCAATCTCGGAAACGTGTCCCTGGACCTCGGTACCGAAGACATGAACTTCTCGCTTTCGGACATCCTGATGAAAAGTCAGGTAACCAGCATGGGTGTTTTCCTGCGTTCGTACGCCGGTGTCGACCCGAAAGGGGTTTTCGGCCTGTATGCGGAGCTGGAACTGATGTACAAGGCAGGAAATTCGATGTTTTCATACCAGACATCCGAAGGTCCGCATACCACGAACACGAACAACTATCAGGCGAGGCTCGGCATCAGTGCGGGTGTAGCTGTGTACATAATGCCGAAGCTCTGCTGCAATCTTTCTTTCGGACTCGGCGGTATTTCTTACAACAAGATCCGCCAGCACGATGCTGCCGGAGCATACACGGGAGGAAGAACGGCCACGAGCATGAACTGGAAACTCAATCTGCTGGACATAGGTATCGGCTTCAATGTACATCTGTAATCGTCTGAATTATGAGCAAGACTGTAAAATACATCATACTGGTCATGCTGTATGCCGCAGTGCAGGCATGTATCCGCAATGACATTCCGTATCCTGTCGTTGAACTGGCCATAACCTCGGTGTCAGGCGAAGGATTTACGTGTTCCTCCTCCGATATAGACGCATCCAAAAGGCTGGCGGTCATTCATCTGGAAGAAACGACCGATATCGGGAACGTGGTAATTTCGGAAGTCGGAATGACCGAAGGCGCATCGACGGACGTGACTTTCCCGGGAACTTTCGATCTGAGGTCCGACCTTCATCTGACCCTTGAACTTTATCAGGAATATGACTGGACCATATCCGCAGAGCAGGAAATCACGAGGATATTCAGGGTCGAAGGCCAGATAGGCGAGGCAGTGATAGATGCGGACAAGCATGAAGTCAGGGCGGAAGTTCCGATGGGGATGGATCTCTCGGACATCAGGATTCTGGAAATCAAACTCGGTCCCGAGGGCATCACATCCATGGATGTGGAGGCCGGCGATGTCCTGTCTTTCGAGACTCCGCAGACGGTCCGAGTGACATACCATGACGTTGTGGAAGACTGGGTTATCACCATAGAGACTACCGATGTCCTTGCAAGTCTGACTTCCGTCGTGCCTGGAACAAGGGTCATGTGGCTGTCCGGAACCGGTGTGCCTGATACGGAAATCGGATTCCGCTACAGAAAGGAAGGGGAGTCCGGATGGACAGATGTCGACGACGGGGACGTCATCGTGACAGGAGGCATGGCCGAAGCCTTTGTCGGAGGCCTGGAGCCCGGGACGGACTATCAGGTGCAGTTGTATTCCGGTGAGAATTTCTCCGAGATCCTCGGCATGAAGACGGGAATCGAAGCCGGACTGCCCAATTCGGATTTCGAGGAATGGGCCACTCTCGATGTCGGCACGCTGAAAAATGTCGTTTGTCCGTATCTTTCCCAGGAAGCGGCTTTCTGGGGAACGGGAAATCCTGGCGCGGCAATACTTGGCAAGGTACTGACCGACAAGACTGAAGATATACGTCCCGGTTCCGACGGGAAATATGCGGTAAGAATGGAGTCCATGTTTGCGGGAGTTCTGGGCATCGGAAAATTCGCGGCCGGGAACATCTTTACCGGAAGCTATCTCAAGACAGTGGGCATGAGCGGCCTTGTAGGTTTCGGACGTCCGTTTACCGAACGTCCGGTGGCCCTGCATGGCTGGATGAAATATACCAGGGGGCTCATAGACCAGACAGGCAGCAGTTCGATGCAGCCTGAAGGAAGTGCCATCTCGGCCGGAGATCCTGATTCAGGCATTATCTATATCGCTCTCGGAGACTGGACTCCGGAGGAATTCGGAGTATCTTATGACGGAGAGACGGTCGGAACTCAGGAAATGCCTATATGCGTGGATACGCGTGACGCGAAGACGTTTTTCGACAAGAATTCTGATGCTGTGATCGCCTACGGAGAACTTATACTCGATGAGACAGTCCCGGACTGGACGGAATTCACGATCAGTCTGGATTATGCCCGCTATGACAGGCTCGAAGCCAAGCCTACGCACATTGTGGTTATCTGTACGTCATCGAGATTCGGCGATTATTTCATCGGAAGTACCGGCAGCAGGATGTGGGTGGATGACCTGGATCTGCTTTACGACAAGGTTCCGCAGCCCGGCTCAGAAGCGGACCTGCATTAGCGCCATACAGCCGTAACCGGCTATGAGCGCTATGACGAAATTGACGAGCTTCGCTGCGGCGAAGCTCTTTTTGCTTTCGGCAAGAAGAGGAAGGGAAGAATGTCCGTCCTGGGATATCGAACTGGCGAGAAGTACCGGAAGAGGCACTATCCCGCTTGCGTACAGTGTCACGAAAACAAGGTGAGGACCTGATTCCGGAATTATGCCTATCGTTGCAGCCAGAAGGATCATAAGTGCCGTATTCCCGCTGATCCATCCGCTGATGTCGACGTAGCGCAGCCCGATTCCTATCAGAAGAAGGACTCCGAATGTCCAGCAGAATATCGCAGGCAGGTGTTTTTTCACTATATGGCCCCAGATATGCTTTTCCACGAAGTGGTCGGAGGCGAATCCGAGAAAGCCCAGTACTATGATACTGAGCAGGGCGAAAAGATACTGCATCCATTTTTCATCGAGCAGATCCAGGCGTCCCGGAGTCCTGATACTTTCATTCCCGTGGCTGTGGTCGAGTATCCCGGACACGAGGGCGGCTATGAAAACCGCCACTCCTGTAAGCATGAGGACTCTTTTCCAGGTCATTTTCCTGCTTTTTGCAGATTCGTCGTGTACTTCGAAATCCTGCTTGCAGCGGATATCGTCCGAAAGGACGGCGTCCGGAGATTCATGCCCGTTTTTCCTTATCCTGTCGGCAATGAAGTCCGTGATGAATCCGCTTGTCACGGCTATGATGAACAGTACCGCGAATATCATCAGAGCCTTGTCGGGCACCATGGCTACAATCATGAATGCCTCGTCTCCCGAAGATGCTATCATCATCGCTATCAGGGCGCCGAAACTGATCATTCTGTGCGTGTAAAGCGAGACTGATGCGAAACCTCCGATACATCCCGGTATCGAGCCGAGGAGGGCGGAGAGTATTATCTGCCCTGTCCTTGTCTTTTTCAGCCCGTTGAAAAACGAGCCGCCGGACTCTATGTTCAGGGTTTCGATAAGCATCATCATCACCACTACAAGGCCGGTGATGAGGATGGAATCCCGCAGGATATCGCCTATGAGATGAAGTATCTCCATCATTCAATCCATCCGGTTACGAACAGGTTTACTATGGGTCTGGAAGGGGAATTGGTCGTTAGGGTAGCCGTGACGAGCATTTCTCCGGAAGGCATGCCGGAGGTGTCGACTGAGATTTTTATGCTTCCCCTGTATCCGGCTCCGGTATTCCCCGGCAGTACAGCTTCGGCCGCCGGCCAGTCGAAATCGATTTTATGGATTGTGAAGTCGTTTTTGCCGACATTGCTGAAAGAGAATTCAGCCTTTGCCTCGGTCCCCGCCTTTATTTTGCCGACGCAGTATGTGTTGGTCGTGAATATCGGGCGTGAACCTTCCGCCCTCATTGCAGGCGTGAGGTCGCTGAATCTGTCCGTGGTAAATGCGTAGACGGACAGTTCTCCGGTTGCCGGCCTGCCGTTCACCACCGGTGTGGCATGGTACAGGTTCCTGCCCCAGATGTCAGCCATGGCGCTTACCGTGTACCGGAGTTCCGCAGTGCTTCCGGCCGGGACCGGATTCGGGTTTACCTCTATGGAAAGTCCGCGGGAGACATCCTTGAATGACACGGCCGCAGGTCCGGATGAGAGATTCGCTATGACGGCCTTGTCGCTGCGGCTTGAACCCTGCTCTATGTTGCCGCATCTGAGATCGAGGTCCTTTATGCCTATTTCATTCAGCCTGACGGGATACAGTTCCTGCAGGCTCAGCTTTTTTTCATGGGCTATGCCGCGTATCCTCAGTATCACCGGTTTCCCGACATCCGAGATATATGCCGTAAGAGCCTTGTCGAAAGGGTAGGGCCCTTCGTCGTTCGTATAGACTGCCGATATGGTGCCGGTTTCTCCGGGCATGACAGGTTCCCTTGTCCATTCCACGTCCGTACATCCGCATGAAGTCACCACATTGAATATCACGACAGGCTTGCCGCTGATGTTTTTCATCGTGAACGTGCATTTCAGCGGACCGTCGCTGAGCATGACATCTCCGAAATTGTGAACCGTCTTGTCGAATTCTACAATACCGCCTATTTTTTCCTGAGCCGTCGCTGCCGCGGCTCCTGCCAGAAGAACAAGTCCGGCCATAATTGTCATGACCATGTTCCGTAGGAGGGTGGAATTTCTCATATCAGTAGCTGTTTATCCTACAAAAATACACAAACTCGTTCAAATACGGATGGAAATCGCAGGAATAATGCCGGCAGCCCTTTTCAAAAAATCGGGCGGCTTCTTTGAAATTTCAAAATATTCGGATAATTTTGTAAAATATTCTGAACATTAACATTTAAAAGGAATAAAAAATGGCTTACAAAATTTCTGACGATTGCGTTGCTTGCGGCACTTGCATTTCCGAGTGCCCTGCAGGTGCAATAAGCGAGGGCGATATCTATAAGATCGACCCGTCTGTATGTATTGATTGCGGTACTTGCGCAGATGCCTGCCCTATGGGCGCTATTTCGCCTGCCGAGTAGTCTTTCAATTGCAGAAGACAAATAAAAAGAGACCGACTCTGATTTTTTCGAGTCGGTCTCTTTTGTTCTTGTTTGTTTCCTTTTGTTCTTGAACGTAAGCCGGAATCCTGGATCAGGCCCTTTTGGCAAGTTCAGCATCGACATGGAAGAGTCCGGCATCTCCTGCCTTTCTGATCTTGTCGACTATTCCTGAAGCCGTAGCCTCTTCTTCGACCTGTTCGCGTACATAGCCCCAGAGGAAATCCTGGGTAGCCTTGTCCTTTTCTGCTGAAGCTACATCGACAAGCGAATCTATGAGTCCGGATACATGGCATTCATGCTTGTAGACATGCTCGAACACTTCGAGATAGCTTCCCCATCCGTCAGGTACGACATCGATCATGGAAACCTTGGCTTCCCCTCCTCTTTTTATGAGGTAATGCGCCATGTCGACAGCATGTTCCTTTTCTTCTTCCGCCTGTTTCGCAAGCCAGTTGGCGGCTCCGGACCAGCCTTCCTTTTCCATATAGAAGGACATCTGAAGATAAAGGTTCGATGACCAAAGTTCAGCCGTAATCTGGTCGTTGATGGCTTTCTGCAATTTTTCAGTAATCATAATCTCAGTATTTTAAAATAATGTTCAACTTTATGTCCGGAAGATGCAGCTGATCCGGAATCCGTCCGGTCGGGACCGCAATATCAGTGCCTAAGTTGCGGAATTGACAAAATGTCATGTTTCCCGGCAGAAGAATGAGTTGTAATAATAAAACTAATATCCTAAATTTACGCTCCGATAACAAGACCCGACATGGCAAACAATTTCAAGGATACGATGACATTCGGCGACGCCATCAGGCTGGCCGGACCTATGCAGTTCAACATAATGATCAAGCCTGCAGGCTCTCTCTGCAATCTCGACTGCCATTATTGCTATTATCTCGACAAGGCTGAAATCTACGGTGGAAACGAGCCTAAGATGACATACGAAATGCTGGAAAAATGCGTGAAGGAATACATAGACGCCAATGATGTTCAGGAAGTCACGTTCAACTGGCATGGCGGCGAGCCTCTCGTACTTGGCCTCGACTTCTACAGAAAGGCCGTGGAGCTCCAGCAGAAATACTGCGGCGACAAGCTGATTCACAATACGCTGCAGACCAACGGTACTCTGATCGACGATGATTTCGCTTCCTTTTTCAAGGACAACGATTTTCTGATAGGGGTTTCCATCGACGGCCCTGAGGACATACACAACAAATACAGGAAGGACAAGGGCGGTGCACCGACTTTCGACAAGGTGATGAGGGGTATAAACATCATGTACAGGCATGGTGTAGAGTATAATACGATGTCTACCGTGAACAAGGCGAGCGAAGGCCGCGGCCTCGAGACCTATCTCTTTCTCAAGCAGCTTGGAACCCGTTTCATGCAGTTCATGCCAGTTGTAGAACATGTCAGATACCCGATAGGCAAAAACGGAAAGCCGAGCAAGGGGGGACGTCCTTTCATCGTCGATCCGTCTGCCGAAGGAGCCGTGATATCTCCGTGGTCCGTTACTTCCAGAGAATACGGGAAATTCATGTGCGATATTTTCGACTATTGGGTTCTGAACGATGTCGGCCAGTATTTTGTCAATCTCTTCGACTGCACTCTCGCAAACTGGTGCGGTGTCCAGCCAGGTACATGCGCCTATGCGGAGACTTGCGGAGGGAATTCCATAATCGAACACAACGGAGACCTGTATTCATGCGATCATTTCGTGTACCCGCAGTACAAGGTCGGAAATATTTTCGAGACATCCCTCAGACAGCTCATGAGTTCGGACGTACAGTCCAAATTCGGCATAGACAAACGTAACGGTCTGCCGTACAAATGCATCAGGTGCAAATATTACTTTGCATGTCACGGAGAGTGCCCTAAACACAGGTTCAATGTGACTGAATCCGGGGAGACAGGTCTCAGCGCCCTGTGCGAAGGATATTATATGTTTTTCTCGCATGTGGCTCCGTACATGGACAAGATGAAGGAACTTCTGGAGCAGAAGAAGGCTCCGGCGGGTGTAATGCCGTGGGCCAGGCTGTCGGGAAATCTCAGATAGCCTGCAGAGGCGTCTTCCGGAGTTTCAGCAGGAAAGCTCCAGCCATCTCATTTCCTTTTCTTCCGTCAGCTTCATGATTTCGCCTATTCTTTCAGAGGCGGCCTGAAGTTCGTTGTACGGGAGAGTGCCGCTGCTTATCCGGCTTTCGAGTCCGTTTCTTTCTTCGGCGAGGCTTTCAAGGTCTTTTTCGATCTGTTCGAGCTCTTTCTGCTCTTTGTAGCTCAGTCTGGCTTTTTTTTCTGACTTGTCTTTGGTGTTGCCGTTGTTTTTAGGCTTTGTCTGGCTCTTGTCTGCCTTCAATGTTTTCCGTGAGGCTTCATAGTCCTTTATGAAAGCTCTGTATTCGCTGTAGCTGCCTGTGAAATCCTTGATGACACCGTTCCCGCAGAATACGAAGAGATGGTCTACGAGTCTGTCGAGAAAATGCCTGTCATGCGATACGATTATCAGCGTGCCGGCAAATTCCTTCAGATATTCCTCGAGAATATTGAGGGTGACGATGTCGAGGTCGTTTGTGGGCTCGTCAAGTATGAGCAGATTCGGTTTCTCTTTCAGGATGGTAAGAAGGTACAGCCGTCGCCGCTCTCCGCCGCTGAGCTTTTCTATTCTGTTGTTCAGCATGTCATGGGTGAACAGAAAGCGCCCGAGAAGATATGTGTCGTTCACTATGTCCAGAACAGTGTCCTCGGGATTGAATTCCATCCCGGTCTGTCTGTAATATCCTGTCTTCAGGGATTCCCCGCGTTCGATAATTCCAGTAAGCAGTCCTCTCGGATCGTCCTTTCCACGTGAATGGTATTCAGCCTCTTCGGTACATACCATTTCAGGGGTATAGCTGCCTGTCAGAAGATTTATGAATGTACTTTTCCCGGCTCCGTTCCCGCCCACTATGCCTATTTTTTCATATCGCTGGAAATTATAGCTGAAATGGTCGAGGTAGCACTTGTCTCCGTAAAAGAAGGATACGTCCCTGCAGTTGATGATTTTTGTGCCGAGCCTGGCCGAACCTTTTACGTCGGACATGGATATGGATTTTTCCTGATATACCTGGGATGCCCTTTCCTTGAGTTCATGGAAAGCATCGATTCTGTATTTCGCCTTTCCGGTCCTGGCCTGTGGCGTGCTCCGTATCCATTCGAGTTCCCTGCGGAGAATATTCCGGACCTTGTCGGTCTCGGCATTATAGCTGGATATCCGTTCTTCTCTTTTTTCAAGGTAGTTCCGGTAGTCTCCCCGGTAGATGTAGATCGAACCGTGACCCATTTCCATCACCGTATTGCAAACCCTGTCGAGGAAATATCTGTCGTGCGTCACCATCAGCAGCGTGCAGCGAGCCCTTGACAGCCATCCCTCGAGAAATTCTATGGCATCTATGTCGAGGTGGTTCGTAGGTTCGTCCATTATGAAGAAGTCGGCTTCCGAAGCCAGCATTTCGCTGATTGCCACTCTTTTGATTTCCCCTCCGGAGAGCTCCTTCATTTTTTTCGAGAAATCAGGCAACTTGAAGTTTGTCAGAAACTGCCTGACTCTCAGTTCATATTGCCAAAGACTTTCGTCATCGAGCCCGGAGGTGAAGCCGGCGCTGTGATCCATAATCTGAGTGAAGATGTCTTTTCCCGGGTCGAAATCGTATTCCTGCTCCAGAAAAGCTATCCTGATGTTCCTGAGAAATGTAATTTTCCCGCCCGAGTCGGACCTGTCCTTGCCTGCGAGAATTTTCAGAAGCGAAGTCTTGCCTGTCCCGTTCGGTGCGATAAGGGCGATCTTGTCGCCTTCGTTGATGTTGAAGCCGATATTTTCGAACAGTATCTTCGGCCCGTACGATTTGGAAATATTTTCTATCTGGAGGTAGCTCGCCATACTGAAATTATCTGAAGAACTTGTCTACATCCTTTACTACTTCCGGAAGGGCGAATACCGCCACCCTGTCGTAGGCCTCTATTTCCGAATCGCCTATCGCGATGAATGATTCATTCCCTCTGATGACGCCTCCGATAATGGCATTCTGCGGGAAACTGAGGTCTTTCAGTTTCCCTTTCGTGATCCAGCTGCCCGGAGCGACTACGAATTCCAGTATTTCGGCGTTGGTCCCGCTCATGTACTTTACGAAATGCACCTTGTCGCTCAAGGTAAACTTGAAGATTCTGCCGGCCGTTATGAGTTTCTTGTTTATGACGGCATCGACTCCCATGCCTTCGGCCAGCTTGATGTATTCCAGATTCTCCACTTCCGCAATTGTCCTGCCCACTCCGAGTTTCTTTGCCGCGGCACAGGTCAGGATATTCGTTTCGGTGCTGCTTGTGACTGCCACGAATGCATCGTAGTCCTTTACGGACTCTTCCGCGAGCGTGTCGGAGTTCCGTCCGTCGCCGTTGACTACTATCACATTGTCAGGCAGGCTTTCGGAAAGTTCTATGCACCGGTCTTTCTTCATTTCTATTATCTTGATGCTGTCGACTTGCCTGCTTAGCTGCTTGGCAACCATTTCTCCTATCGGCCCTCCTCCGAGAATCATCAGCTTGTTGACTTCGACGTTGCTTTTCCCTATGAATTTCATGAGTTCCGCCATCCCTTCACGCTTGGCTATGATAAACACAAGGTCATGGTATTTGAATCTGGTGTCGACTTTCGGGATTATGGTCTCATTGTTTCTGGAAATCGCCACTACCCTGAATGTAAGGGTTTCCGTAGGAAAGGCAGCGACGAATTCGGATATTTTCATGTCTATGACGGGCGAGTCTTCTTCGAGCTTGAAAACAGCCATCTGCAGCTTCCCCCGTGCGAAGTCGATGGATTCGGTGGATGCTGTCCTTTTCAGCAGTTCCATAATCTCGTTGGCGGCGATTTTTTCAGGGTAGAACATCAGGTCGATTCCCATCTGGGTGAACAGCAGTTTGTTCTCGTATGACAGGTATTCTTCGTTGTCTACTCTCGAAGTGACTTTTCTTGCGCCCATTTTTTTTGCAAGTATCGCACTCACTATGTTCACTTCCTGCGAGTCGTTCGGGCTTACGGCGATGAACAGGTCGGCATCTTCCACTCCGGCTTCCTTCAGGACCGTTATGGATGACGGACTGCCTTCGACCGTTATTATGTCGGAATATTCGGACAGCATGTCCAGCCTGTCTTTCTTTTCGTCTATGACTGTGATGCTGTTCGAATTGTTGCTCAGCATTTTTGCCAGATGTGTGCCGACTTCGCCGGCGCCGGCTATTATTATTTTCATACGAAAAAACTTTAAAATCAAAATCCTGCTGCGGTTTTCCCGTCAGACTTTGCCTGAAATCCTGAAAATATCCCTGCGAAGGATAATGGCCCGCAGTATAATCCACTTGTCGGACATTCCGGTTATCTTGCCCTTGTCTCCCCACTGTTTCAGATACCCGGTCAGGTCCTTGACGGAAATCCGTTCCCGGATTTTCCTGAAATCCCTGTGCGCCCTGACAACGGCCTTGAAATAACTCCATTTGAAGGTACACAGGTATACGGCCGCCGCCGCCCCGTCCAACAGCATTCTTGTCAGTATTGTCCTTCTGGCTTTTCTCAGACCTTTTGCCGCGGATGTCCCGGCATCGTTCCCGTTTCCGAAAGCCTTGAGAGCATACGTTTTAGCCAGATTTTTTCTGAGCATCAGGAGATTGTTCCTGTAGTTGAGGTAGAGTTTCCGCGGGGAGTCGTTCGGAAGACTTCCTCCTCCGATGTGGTAGACTGTAGAATACGGCACGACTGTCACTTCATGCCCTGTGAGCTGGGCTCTCCAGCACAGGTCTATTTCTTCCATGTGGGCAAAAAACCTTTCATCGAGCCCTCCGAGCCGGCGGTACAGTTCTGCTCTTATCATGAGGCAGGCTCCGCTCACCCAGAAGACGTTTTCCGGACTGTCATATTGCCCCCTGTCTTCTTCTACCATCTTCATTATCCTGCCTCTGCAGTAAGGATAACCGTATCTGTCGATATATCCTCCTGCAGCACCTGCATATTCGAACATCTCCCTGTCCGCGTAAGAATGCAGCTTGGGGGCGCAGATGCCGCATTCCGGATGGCTGTCCATCCATTCTTCCAGCGGTTCTATCCAATGGTCCGGAACTTCTATGTCGGAATTGAGGAGGATGAAATATTCGGCATCGAGCTGCATCAGGGCCCTGTTGTATCCCCCTGTGAACCCCCAGTTTCTGCTGAACATCATGGTGGCTACATCAGGAAATTTCTCCTTCAGCAGGCTGGCTGACCCGTCTGTAGATGCATTGTCGGCCACGATTACCCTGTCGTGCGGTCCTACGGATCCGACAAGTCCGGGGAGGAATCTTTCAAGATATTCCTTCCCGTTCCAGTTCAGTATGACTACAGCCGTTTTCATGAAGAAACAAAGATACGCAGAAGCCGAGAGCAGAGCAAATTTATTTGCTCATTTGCATTTTATCTCGATCCGAAATAAATGAATATCATTCCTGTGAGAATCAGCAGAAGGTCGAGAGCCTTTGCTTTCAGATTCCTTTCCCTGAAAATGATTACCCCGCAGAAAAATGATACCAGGACTGAACTTCGCCTGATAAGTGACACTACGGAAATCATGGAATCTTCTTCGTTCAGTGCAGACAGGTACGAAAAATCGGCGGCGGATATGAATATCGAAATCAGCGGAATTGCCCAGCTCCAGTGGAACGGAGTGGTTTTAGCCCGATGCGGATACCATAGAATGGCTACGATAACCGCCATCATTGCCATCTGGTAGAAATTGTACCAGCCCTGGACGAACATCGGACTCAGTTCAGACATGATGTATTTGTCGTAAAGTCCGCTGACGGCACCGATGACTGCAGCAAGGGCTACGAAAAATATCCATTTGTTATGCGCGAAATCTACTGATTCCTTTTTGCTGGACCGGCTCAGCATGAACAGGGATATCATGGCGAGGACGACTCCTGTCCACTGGCACCAGTTCAGCCTTTCTCCGAAAACTATCATTGCCCCTATCAGCACAAGAACCGGCCTTGTGGCGTTGATCGGACCGACAATGGTTATGGGGAGGTGTTTGAGCCCGAAATATCCGAATATCCAGGAAGAAAGGACAATGCATGATTTTATTATGACCAGAAGATGCGCATGAAAAACAGAAGATGTTTCTGCATGTCCTGCATACGGTGCAGCATCGAGAACCGTGCCGCCGAACCATCCGTTCCCTGACATGCTGTCTATTATGAACGGAGAGAATATGAGTGTGGAAAATACGGTATTCAAAAACAGCACCGGAAGGACAGCATTGTCTTCCAGTGCAGATTTCTTGGATGCGTCATAAAATCCCAGCAGGGCAGCCGAGACAAAGGCCAGCAAAAGCCACATTGCCGATCAGGATTTTAACCGTTTTTCTAATTGCAGCCTCCGTGGCAGCCTTCGTTGTGGCTTCCGTCGTGCCCGCAGCCGCCTTCATGGTCAGAGCAGCAGCCGTCTCCGCATTCTCCTCCGCCGCATTCTCCGTTCGACCCTCCGCAGCAGCACTGATGCACGTATTCTCCGTGCAGGCCTTCCTTGAGCTCCTTTTCAGTCGCATCGCGCACGGTCAGGATTTCTCCGGAAAAATTCAGAGTCTTGCCTGCCATCGGCGAGTTGAGGTCCATCCTGACAGATTTTTCATTCACTTCCAGCACTTTGCCCGGAACTATGCCTCCGCGGCTGTTCATCATTGGAATGGTGGTCCCCGGGACAAGAAGATTGTCCTGAACCTTGCCGTTCACTTCGAATGCAGCCATCGGCAGGTCTATTATCCGGTCAGGATCTATTTCACCATAGCCTTCAGCCGGGGTAAGAGTGAATTTGAAAGGATCCCCAGGCTCGAGCCCTTCGATATTCTTTTCGAATTTTTCAAGCAGCGAACCGGTGCCGTGAATATAGTCCAACGGTTTTTCCCTGGTGGTTTTGTCAGCGATTTCACCGTCTACTACCAGCTCGTAGCAGAGTTCTACGACTTTATTCTGTCCTATTTTCATTTTTGTCGGTATTTTTAGATTTTTTCAGCCGGCAAATATAGTTTTTTTTCCTGAAAACGGGTAAAATTCAGGATTACAATATACCGTATCCGTCTCCAATGCTTTTCAATAAATGAAATTTTCAATTCAGAGAGCTTCGATCTCACCTTCCGTCATCCCGGTAGCGGCAGCGATTGTCGCTGCAGGGATGCCTTTCTGTTTCAATGTTCCGGCTATCGCGATTCTCTCTTCGGCTCTGCCCTTGGCTTTCCCTTCGGCGAGTCCTTCGGCTTTCCCGGTAGCCTTGCCCTCGGCGAGCCCTTCGGCAAACCACTGGTCCTTTCCGAGCCTGATGGCGGTGTTTATTATGTTCTTCTCGTCGCGTTCGGTAATCATATCGCTTTCGTACTTTAGTTTCTGTTCCTTGTCGAACCTTGCAATCTCGCAGGCCCTGAACAGCCGTTCGAACATCTCCGACTTGAGTTCATCCGGAATCCTGTCGAGAGTGCCTACCCTTTTGAGTGAATACAACCACTGTTCCGTGACGGACCTGCAGTCCTTCAGTTCCCTGTCAAACCTGTTCAGTTCAACGAAGATACAAAAAATAGTTTCATCGGGTACATCGAGAGATACTTTACTTCCATGTGTAGAAATTTTCCGGCTAAAGTACAGGAACTGGAAATCGGAGTCAACAGGTCCTAACCAACTTTTTACGATCCCGGGAACAGTTTTTACGATCCTGACGGTTTTTTCCGATTCTGCAGGATTTTGTATTTGTTCGATAATTAGGATATCTTTACACCCTGAAATAAAATTTACACTAAAACTGTTTATGAACAAAAATTTGCACATTCTCCGGAAAGCGGCGGCGCCGGTATCTGCAATTATTGCCGTATTGGCAAGTGTTTCCTGCACGGAAAACCGAAAACTTGCATCACCTGACGGGAACATCGGAGTGGAAATCTCCATGACGGAAACAGGAATCCCTGAACTTTTACTTACGCATCGCGGCAATCCGCTGATGCTTGTATCGGCCGAAGGTCTTGAAGCCTCGGAAATCTGTCTTTCGGACGGATATGCCGTCAGACGGATGTACAGAAGCAGCTATGACGATACATGGACCCAGCCATGGGGTGAAAACAAGACAGTCAGGGACAATCACAGGGAACTGGCTGTCGAAATGGAAAATCAGGAAGGAGCAGACATGACTCTCCGGATCCGCGCATACGATGACGGAATAGGATTCCGATACGAATATTCGACGGATTTCGATTCACTGACCGTTATTTCCGAAAAAACGCATATCCGCTTCATGGAAGACGGCACCAGCTGGTCCATACCGGGCAATTTCGAGACATACGAACTGGACACGCGCGAGCAGCCGGTCAGCAGCACCGAAACGGCGAATACACCTTTCACTTTCAAGACAGGCGATACGTACGGCAGCATTCATGAAGCAGCCCTGTACGACTTTCCCGAAATGAACCTGTACAGGAGCGATTCTCTCGTGTTCAGGGCAGAACTGGCCCCGCGTCCGGATGGCATCAAGGCCAGGATTCCTGGAAAATTCACGACTCCGTGGCGTACGGTGCAGATAGCCGACAAGGCCGTGGGCCTTATAAATTCCTCACTGATCCTTAATCTGAACGAACCTTCGGAAATAGAAGACTGTTCATGGATAAAACCGCAGAAATATGTCGGAGTATGGTGGGGAATGCACCTCGGAACCCAGACCTGGACCAGCGACAGCCGGCATGGAGCTACTACGGAAAATGCCTTGAAACATATAGATTTCGCAGCCGCCAACAACATAGAAGGCGTACTGTTCGAAGGCTGGAACAAGGGTTGGGAGAACTGGGGCGGAAGCCAGAGCTTCGACTATTGCGAACCGGCAGAGGATTTCGATCTTGAAAGGATTGCTGCATACGCTGCTGAAAAAGGCGTTTCCCTGTGGATGCACAACGAAACTGGCGGCAGCATCTTCGAATATGAGGCTGCGATGGACTCCGCGTTTGCCAGATACCGGGAACTGGGAGTCCACGTTTTGAAGACAGGATATGCCGGAGGCATGCCGGACAATATAAGGCATCATTCGCAGAGAGCAGTGCAGCACTATCAGAAAGTGGTGGAAAAAGCTGCCGGATATCAGATAATGATAGATGCCCATGAACCTATAAAGGAAACGGGAATCCGCCGCACCTGGCCGAACATGATGACAAGGGAAGGAGCAAAAGGTATGGAATGGAATGCCTGGAGCAAGGGCAATTCATCGGAATATCTGTGCACGATTCCGTTTGTCCGCCTCCTTGGTGGTCCGATGGACTATACGCCTGGAGTCTTCGACATCTACTATGAAAGGGCGGTAAAAGATCCCGGCAGGAAAGCCTGGAACGGAGACAATTCGCAATGTTACATAAAGACTACGCTTGCCCGTCAGATAGCGAACTGGGTAATTCTGTATTCTCCTCTGCAGATGGCATGCGACCTTATCGAGAATTATGAAGGACATCCGGCATTCCGGTTTTTCAGAGATTTCGATGCTGACTGCGACTGGTCCGAAGCACTTGCCGGCGAACCAGGAGATTACATAGTAGTGGTACGAAAGGCCGGAGACCGATTTTTCCTCGGGGCAGGAACAAACGCAGAAGCGAGAACGGTGACGGTCGGGCTCGATTTCCTCGACCCGGGCGTGAAATATGCCGCCGAAATATATGCCGATGATCCGAATGCTCCGGAAATTTGTCAGCCGGACGGAACGCGGGCCCCTGACAAGACCGCCTATATACTTTCGACCAAAGAAGTATCGTCGTCAGACACACTGTCCATAGCCATGTCCGCAGACGGAGGCCAGGCCATAGTGTTCAAGCCGGTGAAGTAGCATTATACGGAAAACAGCAGCGCAGATGAACTTGATTCCATTCCTTATTCTCCTTTCAGCAGCTTTTTCCGTCCCCGCTGCAGGTCAGGATACAGAACCCGAGTGCAGCAATAGGATAACCGGTCCGGAGTCTGTTATCCCCATACCTTGCGACTACAGGACGGATGACGGGACTTTTGAAATTCATGACGGAATGAAATTCTTTATCGGAACGGAATCCCGTACCGGATTTAAGGATGAATCCTCGCTCAGGGCCAGGAACAGGCTGTCGGACGAAATCCGGTCTTTGCCTTTCCCGATAAGCGAAACTTCCGGACCTTCCGGCGCAGACCTGATAATCAGCATTGGTGCGATGCCTGACGACGAATCGTACACGATGAGGGTGGAGGAAGACCGGATATATATCCACGCACCTTCGGCTGCAGGGGCCTTTTATGCCGTACAGAGCCTTGCCCAGATGGCCGGACTGTCGGAGTCGGGAAAAATAGCGTGCTGTACCATAAATGACAGGCCGAGATTCCCCTACAGGGGGCTCCATTTCGATGTGTCGAGACATTTCCGTTCAAAGGAATTCCTCATGAAACAGATGGATGCGATGGCTCTCCTGAAACTGAACAGAATGCACCTGCATCTGACCGACGGTGCCGGCTGGAGACTCGAGATCGGTGCATATCCCGGCCTGACGGAATTTGCCGCATGGAGACCTTACAGGAAATGGTCGGACTGGCAGGCATCCCACAGGCACTACTGCAAGGCCGGTACGCCAGGAGCATACGGAGGCTACTATACCGAAGAGGACATAAGGGAAATTCTCGATTATGCCGAAAGGAAACATATAGAGATCATTCCTGAAATAGAAATGCCGGGTCACAGCGAGGAGGTGATTGCAGTCTTTCCCGAATTGTCGTGCAGCGGCATGCAATACGGAAGCGGCGACTTGTGTCCCGGGAAGGAGGAAACTTTCATCTTTCTTGAAAACGTCCTGACGGAAGTTATGGATCTTTTCCCTTCGGAATATGTGCACATAGGTGGAGACGAGGCCTCGAAAGAAGCCTGGAAGACCTGTCCCGACTGCCGCAGGCGGATGCAGGAAGAAGGCCTCGAGACGGTAGACGAGCTTCAGAGCTATTTTATCCGCCGGATCGGAAACTTCGTGAATTCCCGCGGAAAGAAAATAATAGGCTGGGACGAAATCATGCAGGGAGGACTGGCTCCGAATGCCACGGTAATGTCGTGGAGAGGCACGGAAGGAGGTCTGGAAGCTGCCCGGGCAGGACATGACGTGATAATGACGCCTAATTCATACTGCTATCTCGACTATACCCAGGATGCCCCTTTCAGGGAACCGGTATCCATAGGCGGATATGTTACCCTTGAAAGGACATATTCATTCGATCCTGCCGGGGACGGAACAGATATCGGGTCGGGCAGACACATTCTCGGAGTCCAGGGCAATCTCTGGTCCGAGTACATAACCGAAGACAGCCACGCGGAATACATGTACTATCCACGGGCTTTCGCCATAGCGGAGACCGGATGGAGCAGGGCGGAAAGCAAGGATTACGGTGATTTCAGGGAAAGGTCCCTGTCGCTCCTCGCGCTTCTCGGACAAAGGGGATACACAGTTTTCGATCTCGGGAACGAATACGGAGAAAGAAAGGAGAGTCTGGCACCTGTAGAGCATCTTGCTGTCGGAAGCCTTGCCGGCTATTCCATAAAATATGACGGCAGATATCCGGCATCCGGCGACGCAGCCCTGACTGACGGGCTTCTCGGAGGCTGGTCATACGGCGACGGCAGGTGGCAGGGCTTTCTGTCAGACGTGGATGTAACTGTAGATCTCGGCGCTTCCCGTCAGGTACATTATATAGGTGCGACATTCATGCAGATCATCTCCGCATGGGTTTATCTTCCTGAAAAGGTAGAGATTTCTGTCTCGAATGACGGAGCGCATTTCCGTCCGGTCGGCACTGTCTTCAGGGACCTGTCCGCTGCTCTCGACGGCCTTTATTTCAGGCAGTACGGCCTTGTCTGCAACGAAAACTGCCGTTACATACGCCTCCGTGCCGAGAAACCGCAGAAAGACGGGGCCTGGCTTTTCACGGATGAAATCATTGTCAACTGAAATCCTCAGGATTTGAATGATATGAAAACTGTCGCCGCGATCGCAATGAGCGGGAGATAGTCCTTGAGCGAGGTTCTCATGATGGAGAGAACATGCTGTATTTCACGTTTGACCTTCCTCGGGGTAATGTTGTATTTCAGGGCTATTTCCTTGTAGGTGAGCGACTCGAACCGGCTTGCGAAGAATATCTCGCGTGTCGGCGCCGGTATTTCGTCGAGCATCCGTCTGAAAATCGATTCTATGTCCGAGCGGAAAATAAGGCTGATTTCATTATTGTTCAGGACTCCGATTTCAGCCATTATAGCCCTGTACGAGTCATCCTGTATCTGTTTCTGTATCCTTGCCCTGTTGGCCTTGTCCCTGAGATAGTTCAGGCATCTGTTCTTGACGGACTGCAGGATATAGGCTTCAGGAACTGTCTCAAGCTCGATCCTGTCGCGGGAATCCCAGAAATTGGTGAAACTTTCGGCGACTATGTCTTCCGCAGCCACCTCGTCACGGATATAGGACATGGCTATAGAGATGAACTTGTCTCTATAGCGCAGGAATAGCTTTCCGAAGTCTTGTGGCGTGATTTCTCTGCCTGTCATGTTATGTGGTTGTCGTAATCCGGCCTTGAAAGTCCGCCTGCAAATATCGCAATATTTTTTATCATTGGAAAACTGTCCGGCTTTTTCTATGATTCTTCAAAAATTTTCAACAGTCAAAGGGTCCGGTCGGATTCGTGGCGTGTCTTATATCTGTTTATGGGAAAAGACAGGACGATGGATACATATCTGCTGATAAAATATCTGAAATGCGCCACGACTCCGGAAGAGGAGGCACGGGTGAGGGCATGGCTCGCCGATGATCCGGACGGAAGCCATGCGAAACAATATTCCGATGCGCATTTCCTGTATGAAGGAATGCTGATACATGGCAGCGGCAGCAGGAGTTTCAAGGCAGAGGCGAAGACCGCAGGACCCGGATTCCGCAAGGTCATTCTCGCAGTTGCATCTGCGGCGGCCGTCGTTCTGATGATAGCCGGAGCCGGGCTATGGTCCCGCAACGTCACTTACGACAGGCTTTCGGCCAGGATGGAGACGGTATATGTACCTGCCGGCAAAAGCATGCAGCTGACGCTCGAGGACGGCACTGAACTGTGGCTCAATTCAGGAACAGAGATAGAATATCCTGCAGTCTTTTCCAGAAAGTCGAGAAATGTCATTCTGCACGGCGGAGAGGTCATGTTCGACGTGACGCATGACGAAGACCGCCCTTTCAGGGTGGAGACATTCGCCTCTTCCATCACCGTACTCGGCACCAAGTTCAATGTTTCGGCGGATGCAGGGACCGGGGATTTTTCCGCTGCGCTTCTCAGAGGTTCCGTCAGGGTGGACAACAAACTGCAGGACAACGAATCATGTATTCTGGCGCCGAATGAACTGGTGCGCATGAAGGACGGCCATCTGTATATGGAAAGATTCGGGGATCCGGATGCCATAGAGTGCTGGACAAGCGGCCTTATCGACGTGACCGGAATTTCCTTCGACAGACTTATGAGGAAATTCGAACTTGCCTATGACGTGCAGATAATCATCGACCGCGATGACGTTCCGCAGATAAGATACACGAGGGGAAAGGTGAGAGTCTCGGACGGTATAGAACATGCGCTCGACATGCTGTCGCTTGCCTGCGACTTCGAGTACGACTACGACAGACAGACATCTACCGTTATCATCAGATAGCGGCGGAGACTAAAACGACCAATATATAGTTTAACCGCATAAAATTTAACAGGAGGATTTTATATGGGATAATGCAGAATATCATTCTTTGAGTATTCTGTCATTAAAAAAAATTCTGCGGATCTGCCAATCCGCAGAACTTGTGGACAGAATGCTTTGAATCTCAGCAAACTATCACTAATAACTCACAAAAATATGAAGAAAAGTCTATTTTTCAAATCGATTAGACTGTTCGCCTCTTTAATTCTGTTTGCGACAGCGGGAATGGCATACGCCCAGTCTCCGTCTTCGGTCATAACATTGGACATGGACAATGTTCCGTTGGAGACCGTTCTCGATTCGATAGAGGAACAGTCGAATTATCTTTTCCTGAATGATCAGGTAGACTTGTCCAGGACAGTAAGCATTTCAGTTACAGACGTGCCTGTAAAGGACGCTCTGGACCAGCTGTTCGACGGACTGGGAATTTCCTGGAGAATTTCAGGTATCAACATCTACATTTCCAACATCGCCTCCCAGGAAGCCGGTTCCGGGCAGGATGATGTCATTTCCGGAACGATCATCGATGAAACAGGTTTTCCCGTAATAGGCGCAGGAGTGCTTATCCAGGGGACGACCACAGGTGCGAGCACCGATATCGACGGTCGGTTTTCCTTCAATTTGCCGGCGGGGGGGGGAAGTGACCTCGTTCTTGAAATCAGCTGTCTCGGATATGCTACCCAGACAATGCCGATAGGCACGAGACGCGTATTCAACGTCACCCTGGCTACCGATGCCATAATGATGGAAGGAACGGTAGTCACGGCTCTCGGTATCAAGCGTTCGGAGAAGGCGCTTTCCTACAATGTACAGGAAGTGAATTCCGAGGACCTGCTTACCAACAAGGATGCAAACTTCGTGAACTCCCTGAGCGGCAAGGTCGCCGGTCTGGTGATCAATGCCTCGTCTTCAGGAGTCGGCGGTGCTTCCAAGGTAGTGATGCGTGGTCAGAAATCCATCTCCAAGTCATCCAATGCACTGTATGTGATAGACGGTGTTCCGATGTACACTTCTGCCCGCGATGCAGGTACTGAATTCGATTCGAGAGGAGCTACGGATCCTATAGCCGACCTCAACCCCGAGGATATCGAGTCAATGACAGTCCTCACCGGTGCAGCCGCAGCCGCCCTTTACGGTTCCGCAGCAGCCAACGGTGCAATCGTCATCAATACCAGAAAAGGAGAGGAGGGCAAGACCACGTTGACTGTTTCCAGCAATACGGAAATCTTCACTCCTTTCGTCCTTCCGCGCTTCCAGAACAGATACGGAACAGGAGATTACAATTCCAAGGAAGGATCTCTCGTCCGCAGCTGGGGCAGCAGACTGAATGACAAGAACTATTACGGTTATGATCCTGCCCGCGATTATTTCCAGACAGGCGTTACCGGAACCCAGAACGTTTCCTTTTCTACAGGAAATGCCAAGAACCAGACATATCTTTCCGCCGGCGCTGTCAACTCTATCGGAAACGTACCTAACAACGAGTACAACCGCTACAACTTCAATTTCCGCAATACCACCAAGTTCCTCGATGACAAGATGACCCTGGACGTAGCTGCAAACTATATCATGCAGGATGACCAGAATGTCACCAACCAGGGTACGTACAACAACCCTCTCGTAGGAGCCTATCTTTTCCCTCGCGGAAACGACTGGGCCGACTATGAAATGTACGAAAGGTACGACATGGGACGCGGAATCTATACCCAGTACTGGCCGGTGGGAGATGCCGGTATGACAATGCAGAATCCGTACTGGGTCAATTACCGCAACCTCCGTCAGAACAAGAAGAACAGATACATGCTCAGCGCAGGTCTCAGCTATGAAATTCTCGACTGGCTGACACTTTCCGGCCGCGTGCGTCTGGACAATTCCATCAACAGATATACGGAGAAATTCTATGCGACGACCAACACCCAGCTGACTGAAGACTCCAACAACGGCCTTTTCGGTCAGGAGATTTCTGAAGACAAGCAGGTTTACGCCGACGTCCTCCTCGATATCAACAAGACCTGGGACGACTGGAGCCTGCATGCCAATGTCGGAGCTTCCATTACCGATATGAGAAACGATCTTTTCAAGAACAGAGGTCCGATCGCGGAAGACAATATTCCGAATGTGTTTAACGTGTTCGCCATAGACCAGTCCAAGATGGAAAAGACCCAGTCAGGCTGGAGAGAGCAGACACAGTCCGTTTACGCATCCGCTGAAATCGGATTCAAGAGCGCATATTATCTGACTCTCACAGGACGTAACGACTGGCCTTCACAGCTTGCCGGACCGCGTTCGACTGCATCGTCCTTCTTCTATCCTTCGGTCGGAGCTTCCGTAGTGCTTTCGGAGATCATTCCGGGCATGCCGAAACAGCTCGAATATCTGAAACTCCGCGCTTCCTACGCCGATGTCGGTACTCCGTTCGACCGCTGGCTCGCGAATCCTCTTCACGAATGGCCTAACAAGGGTAACGCCTGGGCTACTGATACTACTTATCCGGTAGACCTCAAGCCTGAAAGGACACAGTCATGGGAAGTCGGCCTCCAGGCAAGATTCCTCAACTGGTTCAGCCTCGATGCCACCTACTACCGTACCAATACCAAGAACCAGACTTTCTTCCCTGAAATTTCTACAGGTTCAGGATATTCGGAGATTCCTATCCAGTCAGGTAACGTACTCAATGAAGGTTTCGAACTCGCTCTCGGTTTCGAGAAACAGTGGGGCATCTTCAACTGGGCAAGCAACTATACCTTCTCGACCAACAGGAATGAAATCGTCGAACTTGCCGAAAATGCTATCAATCCGGTAACGGGCGAGAAACTCGGCATCTCCCTCATGAATATGGGCGGTCTCGGAAATGCCCGCTTCATCCTGAAAGAGGGCGGCACACTCGGTGACCTTTATTCCCGTACCGATTTTGTCCGCGACAGCAACGGCGACATATACGTCGATGAAAACGGAAACGTCGCTACCACTACGTACACGGACATGGAAGACTACATCAAACTCGGAAGCGTACTCCCTAAAGCCAATATGGCATGGAGAAACGATTTCCGCATCGGTAACTTCAATCTCGGGTTCATGCTCACTGCACGTCTCGGCGGAGTGGTATTCTCCCGTACACAGGCAGTGCTCGACTACTTCGGAGTTTCCGAGGCTTCCGCTCTGGCAAGAGACAACGGCGGATTCGTGATCAACGGCTCCGACTACGTGGATGCCAATACCTGGTACACGGCTTCGGCTTCCGGAGATGTGGTACCTCAGTATTATACCTATTCCGCAACGAATGTCCGCCTTCAGGAAGCATCCATCGGATATACATTCCCTCGCAAGATGCTGAACGACGTATGCGAACTCACTCTCTCGCTTACGGGAAAGAATCTCTGGATGATTTACAACAAGGCTCCTTTCGATCCTGAGTCCATCGCCACTACCGGCAATTACTATCAGGGTATCGACTATTTCATGATGCCGAATACAAGGAACTTCGCTTTCAGTGTCAGACTTAAATTCTAAGGAGAATCATTATGAACATGAAAACTATAATAAAAAGTCTCGTTATCGCCGCCGCTGCTTTTTCAGGCGCTGCATGTACAGCCAACTACCTGGAAATAAACAGCAACCCTTACGGTGTGACCGACGATGAGATGTCCCGCGACGGATATAATGTCCGTGCCGCGCTGGTAGGTATGGCCAACGGTGTGATTTCTCCGGATGTCAATACTGCCCAGTTTACGGAATGCCTCTTGGGAGGAACCCAGGGCGGATATCTTGCAGATGCCAACGCTACTTCCTTTACAAATACTATATCGAACTTCAATCCTACTGACAACTGGACAAACGTCTTCATGAAAAGTTCGTGGATCATTCCTACGATTTATTCCAACTACAGGATGCTCCATCAGGTGACGGACGACCCTGTCATCCTTGCAGTAGGTGATATCATCAAGGTTGCGGCCATGCACCGCGTCACTGACGCCTACGGTCCTATCCCTTATTCCCAGATAGGGCAGAACGGCGAGATCAACGTGCCGTATGACTCGCAGGAAGATGTTTATAAGCAGATGTTCGAAGAACTGGATGCAGCCATAGCTGCCCTTACTCCAAACAGGACCAATTTCTTCTCTTCTTCAGCCGATGTCATTTACGGAGGAAGCGTGGAGAAGTGGATCAAACTGGCCAATTCGCTGAAACTCCGCCTTGCAATGCGTATCGTCTATGCAGACCAGGACCTTGCAAGGGAGATGGCTGAATCGGCAGTAAAGCATGAGGTCGGCGTCATGACGTCAAACGATGACAATGCCATGTTCTCTGCCTGGGGTACCAATGGAAATACTCTCCGTGTTTCCGTCAGGTATAACATGCTGGAAGGGTACGAAACTTCGGGAGACTCTCATGTGGCTGCCGATATCGTCTGCTTCATGAACGGCTACAACGACCCGAGACGTCCTTCTTATTTCACTAAGTCCATGTGGGAGGGCTATGATTATGTGGGACTCAGAAGGGGAATCATTATCCCTGAAGCGACTACCGCCCACAAATTCTGCGGACCTGTCATAGACGTGAACGATCCTGCATACTGGATGAATGCAGCCGAGGTGGCATTCTTGAAGGCAGAGGCTGTAGCCGTGTTCGGTTTCGACATGGGAACAGATGCCAGGACTGCATACGAGGAAGGAATCCGTCTTTCATTCGATCAGTACGGGGCAGGCGACTGTGCTTCCTATATCGCGGACAACACGAGCGTTCCCCAGCTTTACACGGATCCGTCCGGCTCCAACACATATACCGGGACTATCTCGACTATTACAATAGCCTGGGATGACGCAGCTTCAGTTGAAGAAAAACAGGAAAGGATCATTACCCAGAAGTGGATCGCAAACTGGCTGCTCGGCAACGAGGCCTGGGCTGATTTCAGGAGAACCGGCTATCCTCGTCTCTTGCCGGCTACCGAGGACGGAAACAAGAGTACCGACAGGACTCTGAGCACTACCTGGGCACGCCGTGTCGAGTATCCTGACGACGAGGCCATTTCCAACTCCCAGAATTATCAGCAGGCTCTTGTTCTGCTCGACGGACCGGACGCAATGGCTACGAGACTGTGGTTCGACTGCAAACCGGGCAATCCTACATATTCCAGATAATATTAAAGAATGAGAAACATGATAATATCATATATGAAAAGACATCTTGCTGCAGCCGCAGGGGCAGTAATGCTTGCAGGTGCAGTCAGCGGATGCTCAGAATGGACAGAGCCTCAGAGCGTCGACATTTACGTGCCGACTCTCGAGACAGAGAATCCGGAGCTCTATGCTTCCTATCTCCAGGGTCTGAGGGATTACCGCAGCAGCGAGCACAAGGTGGTGATCGGCAAGTTCGACAACGTGGCTGCCGCCCCGGCCGGACGTGCGGAGCATCTGAACTGCCTTCCGGACAGTATCGACTATGTGGTGCTGAACTCTCCAGACAATCTTTCGGATGCCATCATTTCCGAAATGACTGAAGTAAGGGACGAGAAAGGCATGAAGACTCTTTATGAAGTAAGCTACGAGACTATCGAGACAGAGTACAAGGCTTACCTTGACGAATGGAATGCAGCTCATTCTTCTGCAGGAACCGAAACGGCTGAAGCCGGAGAGGAAGGTACTGAAGAAGGAACAGAGGGCGAAGAAGGCGGGGAGGAGACTCCTGTGGAAGAACCTCAGGCTTTCAACGATTTCCTTGCGGAAAGGACCGACTATTATCTTTCTCTTGCAGACAAGTACGGTTATGACGGCATCGTGACGGAATACAACGGTGTATTTACCGGTGGATATCTTGAAGAGGCCAAGGCTGAACTTCTGGCAAGCGAAACAGTGTTCTTCGATAAGGTGAAGGCATGGATCGGTTCGCATCCGCAGTCTGTATTCATATTCGAAGGAATACCGTTCAACATGCTGTATGACAGGACTTTCCTGACTGATGCCGATTTCCTGATCATTGCTGCCGAGAATTCTGCGAATGCAGAAAGCCTTACCTTTACCGTTGAAATGTCTCTCGCCGAAGATGTGCCTGCCGACAGGATAATCATAGGCGTGACAATGCCGTCCCTTACGGATGAGACCAGCACTGCCGGCTATTTTTCCGCAACAGACGAGAACGGTAATTCCATCTACGCCGTCAACGGGGCTGCCGACTGGGTCAACATCCCTGTTTCAGGTTTCGGCAAGGCGGGAATATGTGTGGATCATGTCCAGTACGATTATTTCGACATCAACAAGATCTACCGTCACGTCCGCGAAGCGATAGCAGTAATGAACCCTTCACCGTTAAACTAAGGAGGTAATATGAAATCAATCAAGACAAGTATGGCTCTTCTTATGGCCGGCGTCCTGTCTTTTACCGGATGCAGCCTCAATGACGAGAACGAGCATCACTTCGACAATAAGATCTATATCAACACGTCCGTACAGACATCCGACATCCTTTTCGAGGCAGGCACCCCTGTTGTCGAATCGCGCGAACTTACGGTAGCGACACCGATGCCTGTAGAGCATGAAGTGACCGGACGTTTCGTGTTCGACAGCCAGTATGCCGAAGTCTATAACCAGGTGTACGGGGCTTCTGCAGAGGCTTTGCCGTCGGAAATGATTGTACTGACGGATGAAGAAGTCGTCATGCCTGCAGGGAGCGTCGAGTCCACTGCCGCGACTGTGACCTTCAGCGGAATCGAGAATCTCGACAGGGCAACGATATACGTAGCCCCTGTAAGACTCGTCGACGTGCAGGGCGTGGATATCCTTGATTCCAAGACAGTGGTCTACTACGTATTCCGCGGAGCCGCACTTATCAATGTGGTGGCAGGTCTTGCGGAAAACCGTGCATGGCCTGACTGGAAAGACGCCTCACCTGTTACCGACATGGGCCAGTTCACTCTCGAGGCTCTTGTCAACTGTACCCAGTTCGGCCGCCAGATATCGACTATCATGGGTATAGAAGGCCAGTTCCTCATCCGTATCGGCGATGCAGGCGTACCTGACAACCAGATTCAGGTGGCAACGAGAGCCGGCAACCTTACCAATGCCGATCTCCAGCTCGAGACAGGCCGCTGGTATCATGTAGCCGTGACATTCGACCGCGGAGCTGTGAAGGTATATATCGACGGATTCGAAAGGCTTTCGGGCAGTGTAGGAACGAGCACGGTCAATTTCGGCGTCATCCACTCGGATGAAAGCGACGGAAGACCTCGCTGTTTCTGGATAGGTTATTCTTATAACGATGAACGTTATCTCGACGGTTACATTTCCGAAGCAAGAATCTGGAACAAGGCTCTTACTGCCGATGAAATCAATGCTACCAACCATTTCTACAAAGTGGAACCTGATTCCGAAGGCCTCGTGGCATACTGGAAATTCAATGACGGTGCCGGCTCTGTCGTGAAAGACCACACTTCGTACGGCAATGACCTTACGGTAGAGGCAGCTCCGGAGTGGAAGGCAGTCACTTTACCGGAATAATATTAAACTGATACAGATATGAAAATGAATTTCAATATAATCGCAGCCGCAGCCGTTGCGGGTATTTCCTTCATGGGGATATCATGTACGGAGGAAGTAGTCATCGGTTCGCTCGACGAATCCCGCTACTCCAACGTGAACACGGTCAACGGCTATGTCAGGGATGCCAAAACAGGCAAGGCCGACAATGTGATAGAACTCAGAACTGAAAGCTACGAGTCCTCCCTCGTATTCGGCCTCAGCAAGATGCCCGCAAAAGGCGTAGACGTTGTCCTCGAATATGATGCCGACTATGCCAATACTTACAATGCAGAGCATGAGACTGATTTTCCTCTTTATCCGGAGGAACTGCTTACCATAGAGGAAGACGGGAAAATCGTCCTTGCTCCGGATGACAAGCTATCGTATGAACTGGGGCTTACGATAGCCTATAGCGACCAGCTTCAGGATGACCAGACTTATATCCTGCCGATCAAGGCCGTTTCCAAGACGGAAGGAATCACCATTCCGGAGAATACTTCCCGCAGCGTGTACCTTGTCAAGAATTTCAGGAACCAGAGCAGCACCTTCAAGGGAGAGGATGCCGTAAAGACTTTCCTTTTCTTCGAAGTCAACGATACGAATCCTCTGAATGCGCTCGAGTTCGTCCTCGACAATGAAGAGGAGTCCCTGTTTTTCGATTACATAGTGCTTTTTGCAGCGAACATAAACTACAACGCAGAGACCGGACGTGTTTATGTCTACTGCAACCCGCAGGTTCAGTTCCTTCTCGATCATAACGAGGAATATCTCCAGCCGCTGCGCGACCGCGGTATCAAAGTTCTCCTCGGTCTGCTCGGAAACCATGACGAGTCGGGACTTGCGCAGTTGTCGGAAATAGGAGCCAGGGATTTCGCAAGAGAGCTTGCCGCCATCTGCGAAGCGTACAATCTCGACGGAGTGAATTTCGACGACGAATATTCGAGCTCTCCTGACCTGAGCAATCCTCTTTTCGCTCCGAAGAGCGGGGCTGCAGCCGCAAGACTTTGTTATGAGACCAAGAAGGTTATGCCGGACAAGGATGTGACTGTGTTTGCATACGGTTCAATGTATGGAGATTATACTATAGACGGTGTCGAGCCTGGAATGTTTGTTGACATCGCAGTTCCTAACTATGGCGTAAGCACATTAAGACCGCTTACCGGAATGACGCTTAAACAGTGTGCCGGATATGCTGCGGAACTGAATCTGTATTCGTATCAGGCTACAGAGGCCTCAGCGCAGAGGGTCGTACAGGGTGGTTACGGTTTCTACATGCTCTTTGCTCTTTATGCTGCAGATGCGGCAACTAAAAATGTGAGCAAGAGAAATTCACAGGCAAATACTTATTGCAATAATGTTTGTCGCGGCCTTTATAATGTTCCTCTGAAGACTGTGGAATATTATTATCCGCAACAGTCTACAGTGCGTGAGTCGATGTCATGGGTAGAACCATAAGCCAGATTAAAAAAGGAATATTATGAAGAAAATCATATTATTGTTTGCTGCAGCGGCAATCGTTTTTGCCGGCTGTACTGAAAAGGAAGAGACTACGGCAAGTTCAATTGAGTTGTCCGTCGAGTCTATACCGGCCGGTCCTGAAGGCGGGACATTCGAAATTCAGATTACGAGTTCAGAAGACTGGAGGATATCTGGAAAGACCGTGGACTGGATGTCTTTATCCGCAGATGGCGGAAAAAGCGGAGAATCGCTTTCTGTAATTGTGTCTCCGAATTCAACAATGGAGTCGAAATCAGCGGAATTCAAGATTTTTGCAGGATCTGTCGCAAAGACAGTTACCGTAACATCATCTCCGTTATACGTGATCGAACTCCTTGATGACGCAGAAGTCGATGTAGTGTCCGGCGGAGGAAGTGTCAATTATTCTATCAACACGAATGTGCCGGAGATAGAAGTCGGCTTTTCGGGAGACGGAGCATCATGGATTACTTATGAAAAACGTTCGGATGCTTTCGGTAAAACTGTTCTTTCGTTTACAGTTGCTGAATCTGAGATTTATAAATCGAGAAGTTCGGAAGTGACATTAACAGGAGCAGGCGTATCGGCTACCTTTACTCTGATTCAGGCGCAGGTAGACGCCATTATTTCAGAACTTGAAGGCAATAGGCTTGAAACCGATCTCGACGAACAGGATGTGAAGTTCAGTGTCAGACATAATGTAGAACTCGATGACTTAGTACTTCCTGAATGGATCGAGCTGAAAGGAACTGATACCCAGCCGACAGCTGAAGACGGTCTTCAGACATCAGAGCTTACTTTCCATCTTGATGAAGCTCCGGCGACAAGGGTCGGTACACTTTCCTTTACCTACAACGGTTCGGAATATCTGTCTTTTGTCATACGTCAGCAGAATCCTAATCCTGTAATGACAGAGATCCCGGATGAAGGTTTGAGAATGGAACTTGCCGATCTTGGTTGGGTTATAGCGGAAAAAGGATTGACAAGCTGCGAGATTATTGCAGCAGGCATGACTTCCGAGTCCCTTTCTCTGGAATACAACTGGGGAGGAAATGATATTAATTCGATAAGCGGACTTGGAGCATTCCCTGAATTGTCCGATATTTCAATAAGCGGTTATACTCTTGATGTACTCGATCTTTCAGACTGCAGCAAGATCAACAGTCTGTATCTGTCTACGGAAGAAATTTCTGAAGTTCATCTTGGAAATAATCCATTGACAAAGTTCAGCATATATTCCGATGCATTTTCATATCTTTCCAATACTTCATTGACAATAACCGGCACAAACGTAAAGGTTATCGATGTCAATATGACAGAAAGTTATTATGCTACTTATTACGAGCATCTTGCTACTCTTGATGTTACGGGTTGTACGAATCTTACAGAACTTCATGCCAAGAGGGAGGTCGAGTCGTATGATTACGGGACAGGTCAGTATACTACAGTATGTGTCCTTGAAACTATCTACGTGACTGCCGAACAGAAAGCTGCCATCGATGCAGGTACTCTGACAGTAGAAAAGAGTGACATGACTTCGATAGTAGTCAAGTAGCGTCGGTTATACGCGATTGCAGAAAGAGGTGACTGAAAAGGGGAATTTCAAACGTAACGAAGAAAATACCCTTTTCGGTCACTTCTTTTTTATATCATCCTGCGGGGGACTGTCGGGGGACTGTTTCTAATCCCGGCAGTCCGTCGTTTTTTCGACGATATCAAATCATTTTCCCGTGAATAGAAGGATGACGGTCAATATGACATGGAGATAGTTCCTTATGACCATCTCGATGATTTTATTGGCTTTTGTTATTTCCTTGGCTATGTGATTTGCAGTCATCCCGAACATCTTTGCCAGTTCTTTGTGGGACAGGCCCCTTAATCTGCTCGATGTGTAAATTTCCAGAGTCCTGTCTTTCATCCTGCTGCCTGCAATGCGCAGAATGGCCTGGATATCGCTGCCTGCGATGTGTCTTGTGACATTGTCGTCCGACAGAATGCTGATGTCGATATCGTACATGTGCCTGTAGACATTCTTCCTTACCTCCTCCCGCCTGAGTTCGTTCAGACACTTGTGCTTCACAATCTGAAGCAGGTAGCCTTTGACCCTCGCCTTGTCTCCCGATATGGATTCTTTGTGTTCGAGCATGTATATGAAACTGTCGGAGACGATATCCCTGGCTTTTTCCATATCATTGAGATAGTGGTTGGCCAACAGGATATATCTCTCTTTCTCACTGTACAGGGACAGTAGGATATCTGTTATGGGGACAGTTTCCTTTGTCATACGCAAGCATAATCCGGGGCAAAATTAAAGATTTTTGCCGAATACCGGCATCCTGATTGCCGGATCTGGAAAAAATTGAAATTTCCGGGAACATTTTTCTTTCTGAATTGCATTATATATAAACATGCGAAATAAAATACGATGGAAATTACGAAGGAATACATATTCAAATGTTTCAGAAACGAGCTGTCTGAAAAGGAAAAGGCGGACCTTGATGCCTGGATCGCTGAGGACGAGGCTAATGCCGGAATGTATAAGGAAGCATTGGTCGAGTATGAATATCTGCTGATAAACGGAGATATCGATTCACTCAGGGAGATGGCTCCTGAGATGCCGTCAAGAAGAACCGTAATTATCAGGGCAATAGCCAGGGCTGCAATCGGCGTCGCTGCGGCTGCCGCAATATTTTTTACGGCTGTATGGCTGTCAGACTACAGAATGCAGAAAGAACTTTCGAGACATCCGCTTACTGCTGCAGCCCTTCCAGGCCAGATAGTATCGATGGGACTGCCGGACGGGACATCGGTACAGCTGAATTCAGGCGCTACGATGTATTATCCGGCCATGTTCAAGGGAAAGGAACGTGAAGTGCGTCTGGAAGGCGAGGCTTTCTTTGAAGTGGCTCATGACTCGAAAAAACCGTTTATTGTAAAGACATTCGCTACCGACATTAAGGTCCTGGGAACGAAATTCAATGTGAATGCCGACAGTAAGTCAGGCGAATTCTCGGTTACGCTGGCCGAAGGTTCGGTGCAGGTTTCCTCGCTTGCCGAGCCGGACCGTATCATAGTGATGAAGCCTGATGAAAAGGTCTATATGGCTGACGGGAAGCTGATGGTCAAGAGGACGAAGGTGAAGGATGAGATTCGCTGGAAAGACGGAATCATAGACATTGACGGGCTTGGCTTCGATGAACTGATGGACAAGCTGGAAATGGCTTTCGGGGTGGATATCGTGATAGATCGCGAGACTTTGCCTGAATTCAAGTATACTGGCGGCCGTCTCCGTGTAAGCGACGGGATAGAATATGCCCTGAATGTACTTGGGAACGGAGCGGACTTTACCTGGTCCAAAGATTTCCGTACCGGGACCATATATATCCGGTAGACAGAGAGGGCGGCGCAAAAGGGTACTTTCTGTGTTACGCTTGATTCGAAAATCCTCATTTACGGAAGTAAACTCCGGTTTTCTCATCTTCGCAAGCCTTGAAATTCCTCCTTTTGGGTCACCCTCGGACGGATAATTTGAAACAGAACTGATAACTAAAATATTATTGCCATGACATAGATGACCACATACCGCATGGCACCGGCATAAAAAATCCTGCGGATGTACCGGATCCGCAGGACAAGCAATAAGCCGGTGCAATATAACACTGAACTAATTACTAATAATTTCACAAAAATATGAATAAAAAAGCAAAGTGCTCTGAAAAAGTGCGCGGTTTGCTCTGTTTTATCGCAGTTTTCGCCTTATCGGTCAATATTTCTGCAAAGCCACAGCAGGAAGATGTGCTGATAACGCTGAATCTTGACGGGGTCTCCCTGCAAACTGTGATAGACCATATCGAGGAGCAGTCGCCGTACCTTTTTATGAACAGTGGCGTGGATATGCATCAGTCGGTCAGTCTGAATGTGACCGGGAAGAAGATTGCAGAAGTCTGCGAGGCCCTTTTCTCTCCTATAAACGTCGACTACCGCATTGAAGCCAGGCATATCTACATCACCAATCGGCCGGCCAGGGAAGAAGTCGAAATTTCAGGAACGATCCTCGACCCGGACGGCTTCCCCATACCGGGAGCGGCAGTGATAGAGTCGGGTACTTCGAACGGAACTACTACCGATATTGACGGACATTTCTCATTGACAGTCAGTGACACAAGTGCGGAAATCGAGATTACGAGCCTCGGCTATGACACGCAGGTGCTGCCGGTCGGGACGCGGACGACCTTTGACATTATTCTTCAGGAAGAGGCAGTCGCTCTCGAAGGCACTGTGGTGACGGCATTGGGTATCCGCAGGGACCAGAAAGCCTTGAGCTATAATGTCCAGGAAGTTAATTCCGAGATGCTGACCGAAGTCAAGAACGCAAACTTCATCAACGCCCTTTCGGGCAAGGTGGCCGGCGTGACCATCAACGCTTCGTCATCCGGAGTCGGAGGCGCCTCGAAGGTTGTGCTTAGGGGAAACAAGTCGATAAGCCAGTCGTCGAATGCCCTGTATGTCATCGACGGCATCCCGATGTACAACTTCGGCGGCGGAGGAGGAACGGAGTTCGACTCGAAGGGAGCTACCGAGTCTATCGCCGACATCAATCCGGAGGATATCAAGTCCGTCTCGGTTCTTACGGGTGCAGCTGCTGCGGCCCTTTACGGCTCGCAGGCTGCCAACGGTGCAATCATGATCACGACCAAGGCAGGAGAGGCAGGAAAGCTGAAAGTGTCGTTCTCATCCATCACGGAGTTTCTCAGTCCTTTCTTCCTTCCTCAGTTCCAGAACAGCTACGGCACCGGAATCAACGGAGCGTCAGGAGGAAGCTCCATATACAGCTGGGGTGCATACACCCAGGAATCCGCCCGGTACAACTATCACCCGAACGACTATTTCGAGACAGGACAGACATACACGAACTCGTTTTCGGTAAGCGGCGGTACTGACAGGAACCAGACGTACTTTTCTGCAGGTGCGGTGAATTCCGACGGTATTGTACCCAACAACAAATACGACAGGTACAACTTCACATTCCGCAACACTACATATTTTCTGAAAGACAAGCTGAAGATAGATGCTTCGGCCAGCTATATCGTTCAAAAAGACCAGAACATGACAAATCAGGGAGTCTACATGAATCCTCTGATTCCGGTCTATCTTTTCCCGAGAGGCGACAATTTCGACAACTACCGCAGTTTCGAGCGATACAACGAAGCATCGAAACTGATGGAGCAGTTCTGGAGCTCCGACCTTGAGGGAGATCTCAGGGCACAGAATCCCTACTGGATAAACTACCGCAACCTGAGGAACAACGACAAGAAGCGTTACATGCTTTCACTCAGCGCCAGCTATGAGATATTGGACTGGCTGAATGTCGCAGGACGAGTGCGCATAGACAATTCGAACAATCTCTACACACAGAAGCTCTATGCTTCCACGAACACGACCCTGACCGAGGGCGGCTCCAAGGGCCACTATACCGAAGCCCGTACGTATGACACCCAGACCTACGCCGATGTGATGGTCAATATAGACAAGACTTTCGCGGAGGATTACAGCCTTGTGGCCAATATAGGTGCTTCAATCAACCATATCGGCACCGACACATTCACCTACGGAGGCCCTATCCAGGAAAACGGTCTGGCCAATGTGTTCAATGTCTTCGACCTGGACGATGTGCTCAAGCGTGCGACCAAGGAAGGCTGGACAGACGAGACGCAGTCTGTGTTCGCCAGCGTGGAATTGGGCTGGAAGCATTCCCTGTTCCTCACGGTTACGGGCCGTAACGACTGGGCGTCGCAACTTGCCGGTTCATCCCAGTCATCGTTTTTCTATCCGTCTGCAGGGCTTTCATTCGTCCCGACCGGATTCTGGGACATGGGTGCGCTCAGTTATCTGAAACTCAGGGGTTCCATAGCTTCGGTAGGTATGCCGTTCCCCCGGTTCCTGACCATCCCTACCTATGAGTACGACGCCACAAACAAGATATGGAAGGACAAGACACACTATCCTATCGGAGACCTGAAGCCAGAGCGAACCCTGACATACGAGGCAGGAGTAGAGGCCAGGCTGTGGAATGATCTCAGTATCAATCTGTCGTGGTATCTTGCGGATACATACAACCAGACTTTCGACCCTCTCCTCGCTCCGTCTTCCGGCTATACGACCATTTATCTCCAGACGGGAAGCGTGCGCAATACCGGTGTCGAGGCCAGCGTTGGCTACAATCATACTTGGCGGGACTTCACCTGGAGCAGCAACTTCACTTTCAGCTGGAACAGGAACGAAATCATGGAACTGGCCGGCAACGCGAAGAATCCTGTTACCGGCAAGGAGCTGGGCATTACCGAACTGAATGTGAAAGGGCTCGGCAAGGTCAAGTACATCCTGAAGAAAGGCGGTACTCTCGGAGACCTTTATACCTCGTCTGATCTGAAATACAATGAAAAAGGATACATTGAAGTGGATGATTCCGGTCAGGTAATTCTTACTGATGACGGCGAAAACGAGTGCCTCGGAAGCGTATTTCCGGACTATAATCTTGCATGGCGGAATGACTTTGACTGGAAAGGCCTTCATCTCGGGGTCCTGTTCAGCGGACGCATAGGAGGTATCTGCTATTCAGCCACTCAGGCGAATCTGGACTATTACGGAGTGTCGAAGGCGTCGGCGGATGCCAGAACTGCGGGCGGAGTCCTCGTGAACGGCCGTCAGATGGTGGATGCCCAGAAATGGTATCAGGCAATAGGTGCCAACAGCGGTCTTCCGCAGTATTATACATACGATGCCACGAATTTCCGTCTGCAGGAACTTTCCATCGGTTATACCCTGCCTTCCAAGTGGTTTAATGACGTTTGCCGCCTGACGATTTCGGCAGTCGGACACAATCTCTGGATGATATGGTGCAAGGCTCCGTTCGATCCTGAGGCCATCGCCACGACCGACAACAACTATCAGGGTATCGACTATTTCATGATGCCTTCGCTCCGCAGCATGGGCTTCAACATCAAGCTCGACTTCTGAAGGATGGCAGGAATGGCAACGTTCGCACAGACTACAATTTCCTGCCGGAAATCAACAGTGCCCACTGCTGCCATTCCTGCCGTCCCGAGCGCAGACGAGGGATCTGTTACAAACCGAACAACATTATGACCATGATACACAACCATACACATAATCCCGCTGAAAAACACCCTGGATTCCTGTCGGCAATAAGGGAAGCGACGGAATTCATGAGCCGGGTGTTTTTCCTCCCGGCGAAAAATTTTGTCGTTCCCGTCGCCCTCGCAGCCGGAATCCTGACCGGATGCACCTCCAGGTTCGAGATATACAACACGAACCCTAATCAGGTGACCAAGGACCAGATGGATGCCTACAACTACCTCGTAGGAGCCAAAATAGTCTCCCTGCAGGGTCTTGTCATCCCTATACAGGAACATCAGTACCAGTATCAGGAAAGCCTTTCAGGCAGTCCTTACGGAGGATATATCGCCTCCTACCAGAAATGGGCACAGCGCTGGGAGACATACAATCCTGATAACCAGTGGCGTGCGACGCCGTTCAAGGACGTCATCACCAATCTTTATGCTCCGTACCGCGGAGTCCTGAACGACGCACCGGATGACCCTGTAGCAGTGGCATTTGCCGATTTGTTCAGGGTGGCAGTCATGCACCGCCTCACCGACAACTACGGTCCCATCCCATATTCCAATGTGCTTGAGACTGAAGAAGCCGTGGTGACTTACGACTCGCAGCAGGAAGTCTACACGCAGATGTTCGCCGAACTCGATGGCGTGATTGAAGCCTTTACTGCCAACAGGGACATTCCCGCAGCACAGTGGAGCGCATACGACAGGGTTTACTACGGTGACATTAACAAATGGATAAAATACGCCAACTCCCTGCGTCTCAGGATGGCTACAAGACTGAGATATGTCGATGAGGCCCTGTATAAGGAGCAGGCAGCCAAGGCGATAGCCGGAGGACTCATCCTCACGAACGAGGACAATGCCTACTACCATACCACAGACAACAGGGTGGCTGTCATCAACAGCTGGGGCGACCACCGCGTGGCGGCTGATATCATCTGCTACATGAACGGCTACAACGATCCTCGGCGTGAAAAGATGTTCGAGAAGAATCTCATGCCTCTCGTGGTTTCCGATACTTCTCCGGTAGGTCCGGAAGAAGACAGGAAATATGTCGGGGCACGCGTCGGCTTCAACTCAAGTGAAGCCTCCGATTTCCAGTACAACTATTCGAACTGGAAAGTCGTTTCATCCGACCCGATTCTTTGGATGAATGCCGCCGAAGTGAATTTCCTGCTCGCGGAATACGAACTTATGGCGAATCATGACGCTGCGGCAGCCAAAAACTATTATGAGACAGGTATACGGCTCTCTTTCGAGGAGCGCGGGGCTTCAGGAGCTGAGGATTATATAAAAGATTCCGAATCCATACCTGAAATCTACGCCGACCCTCTCGGAGAATACACCATGACCAAGGTCATGAGCGAGTGTACCATAGCGTGGGATGATGCTGCGGACGACGAAAGCCGGTTGGAGAAAATAATCACGCAGAAATGGATAGCCAATTTCCCTCTCGGAAACGAAGCATGGGCTGAGTACCGCAGAACCGGATATCCGAAACTCATGCCGGCGCCACACAACCTCGGGCCGTACAACATCGACCTGAATCACCATGCCCGCAGGCTGCCTTATCCAGTGGAGGAATACGAGCAGAACAATGCCAACGTCAATGCGGCCATTGCCATGATCGGGCAAGAGAACAGTCTCAACGGCAGTTCGGGCGACTCGATGGCTTCGCGCGTCTGGTGGGATGTCAAACCGTACAGTGAAATAAAGTAAAATTATGATATACATTAAAAAAATTACCGTAATACAGTCCTTTATGATAGCGGCAGTTGCAATTCTTGTCTCCTGCTCCGAGTGGACCGATACCGAATCCATACCGGTCGAATCCATCCACCCATGGGAAAGCGAGCCGGAACTCTGGGAGGAATACAAGGCAACACTGAAAGACTACAAGTCACGCCAGCATAATCTCATTTATGCGCGTTTCGAGAATTCCCCTGAGAATCCGGTAAGTGAGAAGGGCTCGTTGCGCAGTCTTCCTGATTCGCTGGACATTGTTTCCCTTACCAATGCGGAGAATTTTTCGAAGTCCGATGCCGAGGATATGGCGTGGATGAAAAGCATTGGCACGAAAGTGCTTTATCAGATAGATTTCGCTGCGAATCCGGATATTCTCACTGACGGGCAGAAACTGGAGTCGGTATTGTCCAGAGCGGCAGCGACAGTTCTGGACAACGGTCTCGACGGTTTCTCTTTTACGGGACTTCCGAAAAATGACGGAGGTCTGACGGCGGCGGCATCTGAAACTGTCGTAGGGCGTCTTTCCGAAGCGGCCGGTACTGACGGCCTGGTCGTTTTCGAAGGCGATCCTGTATTCATAGCGGATGAGGACCTCGGAAAGATAGACCTGTTTGTCCTTGCGAGTGAAACTGCGGAAAATTCGTTCGAACTCCGTAATATGGTCCAGGATGCCAGAGATGCCGGGATCCCAGACGGGAAACTCATTCTCGCGGCTGATTTCAACGGCATTTTCTACGATGACGAGAACGTCGAGGCAGATGTCCTTGTCTCTCTGGCAGATTATACAGTGAGCCTCGGTCCTCTCGCCGGTATGGCACTCTACAACATCGAATCCGACTACTACAGTCTGGAGGGCAACTGGCTGACCGTACGTTCGCTCATATCCCGTCTGAACCCTTAGTTAAAACGACAACACCATGATACATCAAAGAATACCAGTCCTGACAGCCGCTGCGCTGACAATCCTCCTGTCATCCTGCAACAGATTCGATCCGGTAGACAGGGTCTTCCCGAATTCTCTCTACCTAAACGTAAGCGCTCTGGAAGAATCTGTCCCGGCCAACTTCAACAACCGTGTCGAAAGCGGCTCCCAGAAGCTTTCTGTCGTGATGGCCTATCCTTCTGAAACGGATGTCACAGCCAGTGTCACTGTGGATGCCGGCCTCGTGGACAGCTACAATCATCGCTACGGTACGGATTACGCTCTGCTTCCGTCGCAGTACCTCGATTTTTCGGGACAGACAGTGACCATAGAAGCCGGAAGGACTACTTCCGAAACCGTCACTATCGGTTTCAAAGGCCTTCTCGGTGAAGGTGAAGACCAGAGCGGAGCACTGGAAATCGACAAAACCTGGCTGCTTCCGGTCAAAGTCTCATCCGACGATATGGCTGTGATGGAAAGTTCGGCCGTGGCCTATTATCTGGTGAAACGCACCAGTTCCATTACGGTGGCAGCCCAGCTTACGGACAACTGGATAAACTTCCCTCTGCTCGACGAGCCGGGAGAATTGGCCGATGTCTACAACAATCTGACTGCCATCACTTATGAAGCTCTGGTCAATATCGACAGATACGATTCCCGCAGTGAAGTCGGAAAAGTAGACGTGAACATCAACTCGGTTATGGGAGTGGAACAATACCTGCTCCTGCGTATAGGGGATGCAAATTACGAACGTCAGTGCCTCCAGTTCGACGGCAGCGGAAACGGCTCCCAGTTCGGAAAGATTCCTCTCAAACCTGATCCTGCCACGAAATTGCAGACAGGACAGTGGTACCATGTAGCCTGTACTTACGACCAGGCTTCCCGTACGGCCAGAGTCTATCTGAACGGAGAAATGATAGCTGAAGCCCGCGATGTAGGTGTCACGGCATCTACTGACGAAAACCGTATCACCCTGGCCATGCGGGCCCTCGACATGCCTGAAGCCTATCAGTTCTTTATCGGCAAGTCCTACAACGACTACCGCCCGCTGCAGGGCAAGATAGCCGAAGTCCGCGTCTGGAGAGTAGCCAGGACGCAGCAGGAGATATGGGACAACATGTACCGCCTCCCAGATTTCGAAGCAGAGAAGTATCCAGACCTTATCGGTTACTGGAAATTCGATGAAGGCGAGGGGAATACTATCCACGACAGTTCCATGTACGGCAATGACGGAGAGGCTCAGAAAGATATTGTGTGGCCTTCCGGCATCGAAATCCCTGAAATCAACAAATGATCATGTGTTTCGAGCAAAATCGAGGGATCTGTTAAAAACCAAAAAAAACACCAAAACCATGTTACTTCAAACCATACTTCACAAAGCGTTAGCTCATCCCAAGGATTTCCAGCACAGATTCAGGGGAATTCCGGAATTTATGAGCCGGACATTTTCAGTCCGGCGAAAAATTACCGGAATTCCCGCCCTGACCCTCTCTGTGCTGACAATCCTTTCTGCCTCCTGCTCCGACCTGACTTTTTATACCGAGTCGGGCTCCCAGCCGGACAAGTCAGCCATCGACGCAGCTCCGGTCATCTATCTCCGGGCGGAGCAGACACCCGAAGACAAGGTGAATATAACTATGGACTACGGAGAAGGCTCTGCCACTGTGGACATTTATGCTGTTTCCGACAAGCCTCTCGATTTCTCCCAGCCGCTGCGTCTTGCTTTCGGGTCTGAAAAGTTCGTCGCAGACTACAGCGACAGTACCGGCATAGAATACACTCTTCTGCCTGCTGCATTCTACAGTTTTGCAGACGGCAATTCCCTGGAAATCGGGACCGGCGAGACCTCTGCGGCAAAGAACACTCTCACCGTATGGTCCAAAACCCTTTTTGGTGCCGAGCTTGAAAAAGGCCGCTATCTTCTTCCTCTTGAAGCGACTTCGACTCTTTATGAAGTCAGAGACAGCCTCGTGCTGATAGATGTTATGATCAGAGAGCAGTACACTGACCCCGACGGCTATGAATTGTGGGACAAATTGTTTACTGTATTTTATCTGAATACGGCGGTTTTCGACCCGAGGCTTGCCAATGACATGGTAGCAGAATACGGCTGGAGAGGGTATGTGGACGGTGTTTATACTTCCTATACCGAGAATTATGCCATGGGACACATAGTGAACCTGCGCTCCTCCATGCTTTCATACGATGAGGCTACAGGAAGGGTCGGCATAGAACCGAGTACTGATATGCGTTATGTCCTGAACCACTACGACAAATACGTCCGTCCTGTTCAGGACAGCGGTCGGAAAGTCCTCCTCTGCATCACTGGAGGAGGCAAGGGGGTGGGGTTCTGCAATCTTACCGATATTCAGATAGACCAGTTCGTTTCTGCTGTCAGACGTCTTGTGGACATATACGGGCTCGACGGCATCAATCTTTGGGACAGGGACAGCGGTTATGACATTGCAGAGGAAAAAGATCTGCCTTCAGTCAATACCACCTCATATCCAAAACTTATCAAGGCTGTGAAAGAAACTCTTGGTGCAGACAAACTTGTGACAGTTACCGACTATGAGGAGCCTACCGAATATTTCCACGATGTGGAGGCCATGGGCGGAATAGAAGTAGGTAAATACATTGACTATGCGTGGTCGGGATATTGCGATAATACTGAAGACTTCCAGGTAATTGACCCGTGGCATCAAAACATGTCGCCGGTGTCGGAATTGTACCCCCGCCAGCCGATAGCCGGACTTCCTAAGGAAAGATACGGATGTATAAATGTCCCGTGCTATACGGAATATAAAGATGGAGATATGATTACGGAGTGGGTCAGGAAAGGTTATAATCCGAATAACATATTCGTTTTCTATGACATCCGCTCCAATATGCAGGATCAGTATGAAGGAGGCCAGACTCATCCGGCCGCATTTTTAGATTTTTGGTTTTATAATGATGAAAACGGATATTATCAAGGAAATCTGGCCAGATTCAGGCCTCATACTGACCATACCGGTTACAATGCATGGGTAAAGGACTGGTAATATTGTCATCCTGAGCGTGGCCGAAGGATTTGCAGAATATTTAAACCAATATAAACCAATAAAACAAATCGATTATGAAAACAACACTAAAATCAGTTATCGCCGTATTCGGCGCAGCTGCCATGTTTTTTGCAGGCTGTTCCACTTTCGATGATACCGAGATCAACTCCCGCGTAGATGACCTCGAAGGCCGTGTCTCTGAGCTTGAGACTTTCGTGACTCAGCTGAATAACAATATTGACGCCCTTCAGTCCCTTGTCAATGCTGTACAGGGACAGGATCGCATCGTGTCCGTAACCCCTGTTACCGAAGGCGATGGCGGTTTTCTGGTTACTTTCGAGAAAGCCGGCCCTATCACAGTCACAAATGGGCATAGTGCCTCCATCAGTGTCAGACAGGATTCAGATGGCATTTACTACTGGACTATAGATGGTGAATATTTACTTGTCGATGACGCGAAAGTCCCTGCTACGGCAGAATACGGTGCCCCTCAGATGCGTATAAACGGTGAAACCAAGGAATTCGAGTTTTCTACCGACAACGGCGTCACCTGGACTCCTTGCGGAGACGTTGCAACGTCAGGTATCGGTACCATAAAGGATGTCGTGAAAGGTGAAGACAGCGTGGATTTCACTCTTTATGACGATTCCGTTATTTCCATTCCTATGGTACAGTCGTTTGCTCTTGACATTGCCGTTACAGATTACGGAATTTCTGCCAACGGTTCGATCAGTATTGATTATACCGTCATCGAAGGTGACGAGAATACAGTAGTAAAGGTGATTCCGGAAGGCGGTTTCACTGCACGAGTCAATGGTGACCATGAGAGCGGATATATAAGTCTTTCCGCTCCTGCTGAGGTCCCAAATTCCACGACCATCCTTGTTGTGGCTGTCAATGGAAAGGGCGAGATGACCGGCAAGATACTGAATATAGAAAAAGGTGTACTGACTTTGATAGAGGATTCCCACATGGTAGGAAGCCAGGGTGGTACCGTGACTGTTAGCATTGAAACCAATCTCGTTGCCATGCAGGATTACATGGTAATGATTGACCCTGCCGCATCGGGCTGGATTTCCATGACGTCTTCACCTGCCACCAAGGCTGTGCATACCGATGAATTCGTGTTCACTGTGGCTCCTTGGGAGGATGCCGCATCCGCCCAAGGACCGCGTACCGGAAAAATCATGATCATGGGGACTGAAAGAATGGAGTTTACTGTGACGCAGCTTAATACTGTCCTTATCGAAGGCGGCGAGGCTGACTTTGATGCTTTTTCGATGAAGTTTGGAGATAATCCGATAAATATGATACTTAATGATGTTTCAGCTGACGGGTGGAAATTGACTAACGGACAATATCTTAACTCTACGATATGCGGGAAATTCGGTGTAAGTAATGTTGTGCGCTTGTGCGGATATGCAAACCGCGCAGGAGTCCTCGAATCACCTGTTTTGGAAGGTGGTTGCGGAGTCTTGACTGTGGTCTATGGAACAAATAAAGTGCCTCGTTTCGTGGAAAACGGACTTAAATTTAAGGTGGAGGTAAAGAATGAAGCCGGGGAATCCGTATTTACCCAGGACGTGGTGCGTGTGCAGGAGGATATCCAGCAGAATACTCCGTTTGAGGTCAATTTCAACGTGAATATTACAGGTAAGTTTACGGTGACTGTCACGAACTTATGTCCAAGTGGGTTAGAAGACGACCGTGATTTGTTTGATACCAATGATACGGTCGTTCTGGCATCTGTTGCTTGGACCGGCTATCAGGGATAATCATATCAGTATCTTCTATACACACTGAAGAAAGGCTGCGAACCCCGCAGCCTTTCTTCAGTGTTTCTGCCTACTGTACATCGTATAAGGCGACTGAATAATAGAAAGCAGCGTATATGTCTGATTGCGGCTTTTTAGTAAGCGTCATTCAATAAAGATTCTTAATCCTTTGCGTTCTTTGACATCCTGATTTTTGATTGACTTTTTATTTCTGCTTGGAAGAAATCGGAAAATTATACGTAAGTTTGTGGAGTATGATAGATAGGAGGACAACTATGTCTGATAAAAGTTTGAATGCCTATAGGTTTTCTCCTGAGAATGATCCGACGTATGAAATGTTGTCTGCGATTATGAAGGAGGTTGCAGCTGAAGCTAAGGATAACGGAAAGAGGGCGTCAGATGCGTATTTTAATGCCATGCTTCGTGACATTGACAGAAAACAGGCTAAATGGGCGACAAGAATCAAAAGGATTGTAGATGGAAGGAAAAACTGATCTTCAGCCGGAAATGATAGTCATTGCCGGACCTAACGGGTCCGGCAAGACATCTGTTACCCGTAAATTTCTTCATCACGAGTGGGCTGAAGGTGTACTTTCATATTGAATTCATGTGCTTTCATAAAGTTTATTTAAGAAGTTCCTTACAAGGATGAACTACTACAAGCCAGGCTAAGCGGATAAAGGAATATGTGGAGCGTTTTCATAATTAGTTTTTGCAACTGAAATTTATTGGTTG
>CALUQM010000002.1 GCA_944322925.1 uncultured Bacteroidales bacterium | reverse complement strand
CCTCATCCAGAGCGCATATTCGCTACTAAACCTTCAGACCTTCTTCACCGCAGGGCCGGACGAATGCAGGGCCTGGACCATCAGCAAGGGAGACAAGGCCCCGAAAGCCGCCGGAGTCATACACACCGATTTCGAAAAAGGCTTCATACGCGCGGAAGTCATCAAATATGAGGACTTTCTGGAACTCCGCTCGGAGGCTGCCTGCAGGGCTGCCGGAAAACTCGGAATAGAAGGCAAGGACTACGTCGTTCAGGACGGGGACATCATGCACTTCCTGTTCAACGTCTGATTTCCGTCCCGTACCACAAGGTTTCTTTTCCGTCTTCCGGAGTAACGATGAAAAATCTCGCATCGCTGTCCGAGAGACGGATTTTATTGTAACTTCCCTGCTCGAGTGTAGAGACATTGATTATGGACGGATACGGGTCTTCTCCCCTGACCTTGTTGAATCTCAGATGGCCGGCAAGCCACAGAATGATATCCGAGCCTTCGAAGGCGGCGGACACGGCCTCTTTATTGTAAACAAGATCCGGCGGATAATGGACTGCAACGACAACCGGCGAATTGCCCCTGCTCTTTTTCCTTATCCATTTCAGATCGGATTCCCTGACGGAAGCCCGTTTTATTGTCTCGAACGGGCCGGTCGAGAAGCCTATGAATTTCACTCCCCCGGCCCTGAAGCAGAATCTGTCTTTTCTGAATACCTCCCTGAAGGCTTCCCGCCGTTCCGGCCATCTTGCATCGTGATTCCCGGTCGTGAAATAATACGGCTTGTCAAGTTCCGAAAGTATTTCCCTGGCATAAGTCAACTCTTCCACCGTTCCATGGTCCGAAATATCTCCGAGAACAAGGATAAAATCGATATCCGGATCGGCATTTATGGACTGTATTGCCTTCCGGAGTTTCGCATCGGCTCCGTCCCTGCCTATATGCGTATCCGTCAGTATGGCGAAATCCACGTCCGCGGCATACGCAAGGGATGAGACAAACAATAATATTGCGAAAAACACCTTTTTCATAACATGCCTCCTCTTAAAGCGCTACAACGGCACTTAGCGGAAGATCGCCGCTGGAGCCGCCTGCCCTTATGACAAATTCACCAGGTTCTACCTTCCAGTCATGTGTTTCAGTATCCCAGAAAGCGAAAGACCTGGCATCGAGTTCGAGCCTGACAGTCCGTACCTCGCCCGGCCGGAGCTCTACCTTGCAGAATGCCTTTAATTCCTTTTCAGGTCTTTCCACGCTGCTTTCGGAATCCCCGACATAAACCTGCACTATCTCCTTGCCTGTCATCCTGCCGGTATTCCGGAGCGTAACGTCGACGTACACCTTGCCTTCCCCGTCCATCCTGTCCAGGCACTCTATCGATTCATAAGCGTAAGTCGTATATGACTGTCCGTATCCGAACGGAAACCATACCGGACTGTCCTGCCTGTCGTACCACCTGTATCCTATAAAGACACCTTCAGAATACGGCACATCTATGGTCTGCCCTGGAGCGATTTCGTCTGAAAAGCCACGTACCGGCTTGTCGGTTTTCCCGAGCCAGTAATTCTTGTACTGGTTGTTGCCCTGCCAGTACGGCCGGCCTCCGATATGGTTGAAGTCAGGATCAGGGGAATCCGCGAAATCCTTTTCGACCGTAAACGGGAGCTTGCCGGAAAAATTGCGCTTTCCGCTCAGAATCTCGGCCAGCACAGAACCTCTTTCCTGTCCGAGGAAATAGCACCAGACGACAGCCTTTGCATCCTCTATCCAGTCCATCGGCATCACGTTGCACGCGCTGACAAGGACAACCACGTTCCTGTTAAGGTCCAGCACTTTTCTGAGTCTGGCGAGCTGGTCCGCAGGCTCTTCATACGGTATGTCCTTCCCCTCTCCGGCCGGTTTGTTCAGTCTGAACAGAACGATATCGGCATCCTTTATCTGCCTGTCGTCCGGATCTGGGTCGCATACGAAACCGTCGCCGAACTCGGCCCGCAGACCGTCTTCATAGCTTACATGGTCATATCCTGCGACAAATCCGCTGCCGGTACCGCTGTGAATTTCGTCGGTCCCGGTCAGAAGTATTTTCCTGCCGTGCTTCAACGGAAGTATGCCTCCCTTGTTCTTCAGAAGCACAACAGCTTCAGCCACACATTCTTCGGCAACCTTCCTGTGATCTTCGAAGCGGTCGAAATATGACGGCTCATTGAGCGGCCTGTCATAGACTCCAGTTTCGAAAAGAGTAAGCAATGTATGATATATCATCTTTTCGAGCATGACCTCGATCTCGTTCTTCCTTTCTTCGGATACGGCAGCCTCTTCCTTGACATAATTTGCGAAAGTGCCGTTGTCCGGCATCAGCAAAGTTTCTCCCGAGGTAAGGACCAGATTCTGAAGGTCAGGATAATAGCCCGTGTTCTGCCAGTCGGTCATCGCCAGGCCCGTGAATCCGTATTCCCTTCTGAGAACATCCTCGATCAGGGGCTTGTTCATCGGGCAAGGCAGGCCGTTGACGAGATTGTTGCCGGTCATTATTCCCTTGCACCCGGCTTCCTTTATCATCATTTCCCATGGCAGGAGATAAATTTCCCTCAATGTCCGTTCGTCTATTACGCTGTTTGCTATATGGCGGCAGAAATCCTGGTCATTTCCGATAAAATGCTTGGGAGTCGCTATGATTCCACCGTCCTGAAGAGACTCGACATAGTTCGTCAGCATGACTGATGCCAGATAAGGATCCTCGCCGAAATACTCGAAATTGCGGCCGCCGACAGAAAGTCTCTGCAGATTTCCTCCCGGTCCGAGAAGAATATCCACACCCAGCGCGCGGCATTCTTCAGCGATACATGCCGCCATCTGCCGGATCAGATCCTTGTTCCACGTAGAGGCCATCGGCAACATACCGGGGAAAGAAGTGCTGTATTCCTTTATGATGGTAGTCTGCATCCTGATACCCTGCGAGGCATCGGCCATCGATACCGGTCTTACTCCGAGCCTCGGGACTCCGGGGAAAAGAAACCTGTTCCAGCCTCCCGTAAGGCGAAGTTTCTCATCGAATGTCATCCTGCGTATCAGATCCGCGGCCCTGGCTTCCGGAGCAGCGGAAACATCGGCGTAGACCGCCCCTGCGACAACTGAGTCTGCCAGCGAGAGCGGTTTCAAGGCAGAAGTATCCACCGGCACCATGCCGGGAGAATAGGGCGCTGCCACAGGTCCGTTGCCTGGCAGTTGCAGTGAAGAGGCAAGAAAAATGACTCCTGCCATTATCATCACACGACGGAATCCGGAAAAAACATCAGTCTTCATTGCTTTGAGTTTTATATTGTTGCGCATAAGCTCTCGGGCTGACGCCGAAAGTGTTTTTAAACAGTTTCGAAAAATACGACTTGTGATTGTATCCGACCGCATACATTACTTCTGTCACGGACAGACCGTCGATCCTCAGCAGCTGCGCGGCTTTTTTCAGCCGCACCTCTGAAATAAAGGAATTCGGATTCATGCCCGTTATCGATTTCACCTTCCTGTAAAAAGAAGCATAGCTTATGGTCAGCCTGTCGCAAAGCAAGGTTATGTCGAGTTCAGGGTTGTCGAGATTCTCCTCGATGACAGCCACCACATCCTTTATGAACTGCTCAGCGGGAGCCGACCTTTCAACCGGATCTATGTCTATGGTATCTCTCTTCAGATTCTCCCTGAGAGCCTCCCGCTGACGGATAATGTTTTCCACGCGGCTCTGAAGGAGCTTCATGTTGAACGGCTTTCCGATATAGGCATCGGCTCCGGCATCATAGCCTTCGATAACCTGTTCCTCTGCGGTACGGGCGGTAAGCAGCAGTACCGGAATATGGTTCGTCATAAGATTTTCCTTGATCCTGCGGCAAAGCTCCACGCCGCTCATGCCCGGAAGCATGATATCCGAAATGACCAGATCAGGCATTTCATCATTGACGAATTTCAGTCCTTCCTCGGCGCTGTCAGCCGTAAGCACTCTGTAATGAGCGCTCAGTTCGGATTTCAGATATGAAAGCATGTCAGCATTGTCTTCCACGACAAGAACCGTTGCCGCAGGAGAATCGCCGCCATGCTCCGGTTCCTCCGGCAGGCTTTCACCGGCTTCAGTCACTTCATTGACTATCGGCAAGGTGACAATGAAAGACGAACCTTCGTTCTCCCTGCTGTAGACTCTGATATTCCCGTTGTGGAGTTCGACCAGTTCCTTCACTATCACAAGTCCTATCCCTGAACCTTTGACTTCGGCTCCCGCACGACCTTCCACCCTGTAAAACCTTTCGAAAATATGAGGGATAGCCTCGTCCGGCACACCGATACCGGTATCGGACACCATTATTTCCAGCTCGTTCCTTTCATTCCTGGCAATGCTGACAACCACCTGTCCTCCGTCAGGAGTGAACTTGACTGCATTGGATATCAGGTTTACGAAAATCTTGTCGACCTTGTCCTTGTCGAAATCCATTACAAGCCGCTCCTCCGAAGATTCGAAATGAAGCGAAATATTCCTCTTGTCGGCAATCTCCCTGAAAGAATTGCAGATTTCACTCAATGTCAGGACAATGTCGCCTGACGACAGATCCAGCCTCATCTTCTGCTCTTCCACTTTCTTGAAATCCAGAATCTGGTTGACAAGATTCAGAAGTCTTGAGGCATTCTGCCTTACTATCTGAAGTTTTTTCTTCCTTTCCGGTTCGGATTCCGTCTCAAGAAGAGTCTCCACAGGACCGATAATCAGGCTGAGAGGAGTCTTGAAATCATGAGAGACATTGGTAAAGAAACTGAGTTTCATGGAATTGAGAGCCTCGTTCTTCTCCTTTTCCATCTTTTCATGCTGGAGTTCCGCCTCCGCGACCTTCCGCCTCCGCACCATTGCCGTTATGAACCATACCGCAAGACCTGCCGCCACGAAATACAGGAATATAGCCATCCGCGAATGCCACCACGGAACATCGATGATTATGTCTATGGCCAGGTCATTGGCCGATTTAAGTCCGTAGCTGCTTACGGCCTTGACGAAAAGAGTATAATGTCCGGGCTTCAGCCTGGTATATTCCACATAATCCTGAAAGCCTGTCGCAGTTTTCCATGTATCGTCATATCCCTTGAGCATGTACGTATAGGAAGTAATGTCAGGTGCCGTATAGTCCAGCATCGAAAAACACAGGGAAATGATATTCTGGTCATGTTTCAGCCTAATCCTGTCTACAGACTCGACAGGAACGTCGAACATGGAGCTGAAAGGCCTGTTGTCGATGCGCATGTCCGTAAGATACAGAGGAGCGGACCTGTCCCGCTGCCTGACATCGGACCTGTTGAGCCGCATGAAGCTGTCCAGGCTGAAAATGAACACGTCATAATTGTCGGTAACGGAAGCCTGGCATATCATCCTCCGGTCATCGAGCCAGTGATTCAAAGGAAAGATCTTGAACGATTCCGTAAGGCTGTCATAGCAGACCGCGCTGCTCTGCGTAGTGAACCAGAGCAGTCCTGATTCGTCCACGGCTATGGTATAGACCGCCTTGACCGCAGGCAGTCCGGAAATTGAAGAAAAAGTATCTGTTTCTGTATCGTAGGACATCAGGCCCCTGTCAGAGCCTATCCACAGGACGGATGTCCTGTCATCATAGTACAGGCACTGGATTACATCGGAAAGCAGGCAGCCTGAATCTCCGTCCGAACTCGAATAATGCCAGGACTGTCCGCTTCCGATATCGTATCTTATCAGCCCGTTTCCGGCAGTCCCGAACCACAGGGCATCCCCGTCGAACTCCATGGACTCGACCGCTTCACCTACCGAAAAGGTCGTATCCGAAACATGCCTGAACCTTCTGGACCTGCCGTCGAAATCATAGTCGATGATCTGGACCCTTCCGAAAACATCGCAGACCAGTACACTCTTTTCGGACATGTTCCTTATGACATTGATGTATTTCAGCCGTCCTCCCATGGAAGACTGTATCGGGATCTCCCTGTCGAGTCTCGTGTCATAGCAGATCACCCCTTCGGCCGTCCCGGCCCACAGAATGTAATTCGAGTCTATGTAAAGTCCCCTTACGAAATTGTACGTTCCCGGGACCGCATTCGAGAGATCTATCCACTTCATGGAATTGTCCTCTCTCATATAGTATGCAAGGCCGAAGCGGGATCCGAGCCAGATCCGTCCCGACCAGTCGAGTTCGGCGGCAAATATATTCATGCCCGTGTACGGATTCCCCGAAGCCTTTGTCAGGTCATATTTATCGAAATACGGCATCCCCGCATCATAATATGCGACCCCGCCTTCCGTAGCAAGCCAGACGATATTGTTCCTGTCCATGTATATCTGCCAGACGATATTGTTCGGCAGGGAATGAAGGTTGTCGGGGTCGTATCCGAAAGCCGAGAACTGGCCGCCGCGATAGATCATCACGCCTTCCTCGCTTCCGAGCCAGACTTCATCGTCCTTGACCGGGCATATCGTCTTGACGGTATTGTTGCACATTTCCGCATCGGTGGCCCTGTCGTGGAGAGAATATTCCATGGAATGCTTGTCGAGGACACAGAAACCGGTCTGCATTCCGATATACAATATGCCGTTGTCTGTCGGAGACTGGAGGATGGAAAGTACAAGATTGTTCTGCGGCAGCTTTATGCCTTCCTTTTTCAGATTGAGTCCTGTCCATTCCCCGGTGCGCCTGTTGAGGCGGTTTACGCCGTCGAATGTCCCTACGAATACATAGTCGTCATCCACGTAGACAGCCCTGACGATATCATGGTTCAGGCCGCTGTTGTCGATGGTGTAATGCCGCACCCTGTCACTGTCCGCAATTCCGGCCCCTCCCCTTACTGTATAAAGGCCGCTGTTCGTTCCTATCCACAGAGTAGAATCCCGCTCGAATATTGTCCTTATGTTCTCCCCTATGAATCTTCCGGAACAGAAATCTTCAAAAGCATCCTTTCCAGGCAGGTATCTGCTCAGTCCGCTCTCCGTGCCGGCAAGCAGGCCGAAGAAATCGGAATATACGAGGCAGTTGACCACGGAACTTGCAAGAGAAGACTCATCGTCGGAATGATGGGTATAATGCCTGATAGTCTTGCCGTCATACCTGTCGAGCCCGTTGTCCGTCCCGAACCACATGTAGCCGACAGAATCCTGGACCACCGCATAGACATTGTTGCTGCCGAGGCCGTCCACAACGGAAAGAGTCTCCATGTTGTACGGAAGTGTCCCTGCCGAAAGCATCAGCAGGAAAAGCGTCATCACAGATATGAAAGGCAGAGATTTCATCATAAAAGTCCGGTCAAAGAACCCATACCGGAGCCGCATAGGCTACCGGTTCCGAAGAAGTAAAGTTATATATTTTCAGGAAATAACATCCCTTTGACGCCGGTATGGCGACTTTCCATTCCACGTCATGCTCCGAAAACTCCCCGGCCTTCACTGTCGCACCTGACGCTCCCGTGATCTCGATCCTTCTTATCCTCGCGTCAGCCGAAGACTTGTCCGGATCGGAAACGGATATCTCGAAGCGAAGTTCTTCCGATGAAGTGTTGAATGCGGATCCCATGACATGATTGTTCACATAATATATCAGCTTCAGGTCCGGATCGAAAGTCGCGTACGTCCTCCTGTTGCGCATGGCATCGAAAATACCCTCGCGCGTCAGCCGTTCTACCGCAAGACCGGTCCTCGGGGTCCATGTGGAAATGGCATTCGTGGCGTGATTGTCGCAGCCGGCTATCGGAGAGACTTTCCAGCCTTTGCCAAGTGCTATCAGGAACGAATCAAAATAAAGTTCTTTCCCGTTTATGACTTCGAACATCGTCACCTTGTTCCTCGCCGACTCATTGTAACATGCAAAACCGTCGTACTGGTCTTTCTCCGGATGATTCATCGATACCACGGCACCGGAATTCGACGGATCGGCAAGCCAGTTATGGAAATATGTCATATCAATCCCTTCCGCCAGAGCATTGAGATAAGAATCCGAATTATACACGTTCTGATGGCCTTTGGCCCCTGGACCGTTGTTTTCGGAATGCTCGTACCCCCTTATGGCGACGAATTTCTCGGTAGTGCATTCGTCGGCGGCCGCAGCTATATGCTCCCAGGCATCCTGGGAATAGGTGTCATACTGGGAATGGTCGGTCACGCAGTAAAAGTCGTAGCCGTTTTCCCTGGCAAGGGCGAAATGACGTTCTACAGTATTCGCCTCGGTCTGGTTCGCGTCGCCGGAGTACCGGCAGTGGGAATGGGTATTTCCGAAGCAGACCGCATATTCCTGTTTTTCTTCCGGATCAGTGTACACCTTCCCCGGAGGCCTGTTGTCCGGGGTAGGCGCAGACTGTTCGCAGCTGCTGAATACGGCTGCAAGTGCAGATATTATTATGATATGTACTGACTTCATATCAGATTATCCATACCGGAGCGACGAATGCCACCGGCCCGTCTGTTCTGGAGGCATTGTACACGAGGACGAAATAATAAGCATTGTCCCCGCTGACCTGCGGTTTCCAGTTCACGCTGTACGCATCGAAATCCGCAGAAGCGACCACCTCGCCGTCTTCCGTGACGACTTCTATCTTCGTTATCTTCTGCTCGGGATTGTCGGTATCGGGTTCATTTACTTTGATGTCGAATTTATACTTGGAAGCCTTCTCGATATCCGAACCCATGATCCGGCCGTTCACCGTATAGCTGATTTCCAGATTCTTGTCCATCACGGCATACGTCCTTCTGTTTGCCATGGCGTCGAGAACACCGTCCTGTGTCAGTTCGGTGACAAGAAGGCCTGTCCTGCACTGCCATTTGGCTATGCCTTCCCACCCGTGGTTGTCGCAGCCGGCCACAGGAGAGACTTTCCAGCCTTTGGACAGAGCGTTAAGGAAAGAAGGATAGAACCGAGGCTTGCTTCCGTTGATGAGTTCAATGATCTTGAAATTGTCGCGCGCCTCTTCATTGTAGCAGGCGAAGTCATTGTAGGCATTGATCTGCGGATGATTGAATCCGGCTATCACGGCATCGTTTTCAGGCCTTGCGAGCCAGTTATGGAAAAATTCTATGCTCACGCTGTCCGCCAGGGCATTGAGGAAAGTCGCGGAATTGTAGACATTCATGTGTCCGGTTCCGTCGGGACCGTCGTTTTCCGAATGCTCGTAGCCTCTCAGTCCCACGAATGCAGCGTCGGTATAGGCTATGGCCTTGGCCTTGATGTCTTTCCAGGCTTCCTGAGTGTATTCCGGATATTGGGAATGATCGGTGACGCAGTAGAAATCATAGCCGTTTTCCTTTGCAATCCTGTAGTGATTGTCCACGGTATTTTTCGGATCCAGCGACAAACCTTTCTTGGCTTTGAATTTCGCTATGTCCCCGGAATAATTGCAGTGCGAATGGGTATTTCCGAAGACAGTCATATACTGTACTTCAGGCGCGGACTGGCAGGCTGATACCAACAGTGCCAGAACCGGAACAATGGCAAATCTTTTCATGATCTTCGGATTAATGATTACAATGTTATGAATGTCAGAGAATACGGTTTGAGGATGACATTGTCTGTCCTTGTCCTTAAAGAAGGATCGTGAAGCAAGTCACGGAGATCGGAGGAAATATGATAATTTTCTATTTGTGCCCGTTTCTTGCTGCCGGCGATATCCAGTGAAACACTCACTTCACAATCATTCTTGTTCAGTATGCAGAGGTGCATTTCTTCCTTTCCCTTGTCCCTGACAGCCGCAGCCACTATACTTTCACCAGGTCCCTCCAGGGAGAAATCCATCACGTCCATTCCCTGGAAGCGGCCAAAAATCTTCATGATTTCGCTGATCGGCTGAGGCTTGCCTGTCTGTTTGTCGAAAAAGCTGCGGAAACCGAATTCGCTGTCCCAGAACAGAGGCCAGAAGGTGGCCATGTCGAGACCTCCGCGGATAAACTGTATCAGCATTTCCGACTGGATAAGGGCGCTCTGGTCAGGGGTAAGTCGCGGACCTTTGCTGCGTTTCCCGGGTCCTACGTTCCATTCCAGACTCGCCAGCTCCGTGTCAGGATAGCCGTTCCTTGCGGCAATCTCCCTGAACTGCCGGATTTCGCTTTCGTAGGAATCCCCGGTAAAGACTCCGCACGGCGTTCTGGAAAGCCACTGATCCCATGAAGCATTGCCCCACATGCAGTACCAATGGACATCCACGACATCTATGTTCTTGCCGGCAACTGCGAAGAGCTCGTCATACTGTCCGCCGTGCTTCCGGAAAGTGGCATGCCAGTTGGCGACGATTTTGATGTCGGGATCGAACTCGCGCATCCTCGGCACGAAGGCATTGATCATCTCCCCGTATTCCGCAGGTGTACTCGCACCTCCGTTGCAGTCGTGCATGTACGGTTCGTTTCCCATATACCAGTATTTTACGTCGAGGCCCTTGTCCCTGCAGTATTTCATCAGCCTCAGGGCTTCCTGTATCCCCTCCTCGACACGGCCCCAACGGAATCCGGAATTGACATTTATGCCGACAAGCGGTTCCGCACCGGTTTCTTTCACAAGAGCTATGTATTCGTCGATATCCATGTATTCGGACGCCGGCCTGTCCCTTGCCGTATCGTATGCCGGATCCCAGAGATCTTCCCAGCCGTTTCCGGTAGGGTGCTCCCAGTGGAAATACGTGTTGACCGTTCCTCCGGGATAACGGAGAAAGCCGGGATTCACGTCCTTGATAGCTCTGGACAGCACTCCTGACGTCCAAAGCGAATCCGGATTCTTGGCGTAGACTATATTGAAGCCGAGCAGGCGTTCGCTTACCGTTCCGACCGGAGCCGCGTCCATGTCAGCACTGAGTACAAGGTCGGTTTCCGGAGCCGAACAGCTCTGGGAAATCAATATCGGAATCATGGCGGCAAGGCCGGCCAATGTCAGAATCTTTTTCATAAACGTTTTGTTATCAACAACTACCATCCAGGGTTCTGTACGTATTCAGGCGTCTTGTTCATTTCGTCTTCCTGGATAGGGAAGAGATAGAACTTGTCATTCCATGTCTTTGTTATCAACTGGGATACCGAAAAAGTAAGTTTGTCTCCGTTCTTGGTGATATCCTGCTTGTAGATAGTCACCGGAGTCCTCATTTTCCATCTGTTGAGGTCGAAATACCTGAATTCTTCCTGGAAAAATTCTATCCATCTTTCGTGAATGATCCATTCTCTCATTTCATCCTGGCTGAGGCCTTCAGGAATCGGAGGCATACTCTGCCCCATTGCACTTTTCGGCATTCCGGCAGGCCACTTGAAATCAGGTACATCGTAGGACGGGTATTTTGCCCTGGCCCTTACCTGATTGACGGCTTCTCTGGCAGACATCGGATATCCAGGAGGGACAGCATCCGGATCCCCGAAAGCCTCATTTACAGCCTCGGCATAATTCATCAGAATCTCGGCATAGCGGAAAATGATGAAGTTATGATTCACATTCAAATTTACGCCATATCCTGTAAGGTTGGCCCATGCATCCAAAAATTTCCTGTTGAAAAATCCGGTGCAATAGAAGCCTTTGTCTGCCGCATCGTGCGTACCGCCAGAATATGTTTCAAATTTTATGGTATTCGCCTCGGTCGTCCCTCGAGCAGGCCATGCCTCTCCATTATACCATACTGACTGATAGAATCTCGGATCGCGGTTGACATACGGATTCTGAGGATCGAATCCGCTTTCCGGATCTACCGAGCCTGATTCATAAAGATCGAGAAGTTTCTCAAGACCGAGAAGATGCGATGATTCAATATTGCCGTCAGCATCAAGTTTGACAACCTCGTATTCAGCTACCGTATTAAGTGTCGGAAAATTGTTCAGGACACCGAAAGCATAGTTGAACAATTGACCTGGAAGACAGTTGCGTTCAAGACGGACAGCAAACTGCTTCTGCTGGTAAGCCAATATTATTTCCGGACTGTACCTGCGAAGGTAAAGATCTTCATAGTCTCCGTATCTTGCTGGATTCGTACTCTGATGGAGACTGTACTGGTTGTTGGTATTTTCAAGGAAATATTTTGCGGCTTCGGCAGCCAGTTTCCATTTTTCGGGATCGTACTGCCCCCTCCATTCCGTTCCGGAAGGGTTCTCAGGGTCATTGAACAGCGGACTTGCAGCCATCAGTCTCACTCTCGATACCAGAGCATAGCAGGCGCCCTTGGTAGCACGACCCCAGTCGGAATCGGCGTATTCGTTGACATGAGGCAGAACCTCTGCCGCAGCCATGGCTTCGGTACATATATAGTCTACCACGTCATCGAACATCGCCCTCGGTTTGTGCAGTTCTTCAGACTCGGACGGAGCAAGAGTCCTTGTAATAAGCGGAACTCCACCGTAGAACTTCAGAAGCTCTCCGTAAAAATAAGCCCTCAGGAATCTTGCTTCCCCTTTCATCCTGTTCCTCACGCCGGCATCGACGAACGGCTCTACCGAATCCGGAATCTCGTCAGCATGCTCGAGAAACTTGCATGCTGCTCTTATTGCCGTATAATATTTTTTCCACGGATTATAATTGATCAGGACATTTTCAGTAGTCCATGCCCCGGAACTCATTTTATAGGCATTGTCCCAGTTGGCCTTCCAGATACCTTCATCAACCGCATTTCCAAGAAATCCTCCCGAATCATCGGAGCCGAAGACATTGAACCCGTCATTCATGCTTTTGTAGATATTGTTGAGAAACCAGATAGCATTATACGGATCTGTGAAAACCATATCCTCATAGATATCGTTCGATTCCTCCTTGTCCAGCAGGCTCGAACTGTCTACGCAGCTGCTCATGCAGAAAACGGCAGCCAGACCCAAAACCAAAGGAATATATAACTTTTTGACCATATCTTTTCAGATTAGAAATTAATATTCACTCCAAAATTCCACATCTTCATCTGAGGATAGAAATATCCCGTGGCGTCTCCCATTTCCGGGTCGAAATTCTTGATCTCGGAGAAAGTCAGCAGGTTGTTTCCTCCCACATAGATTCTGAGAGAATTCAGACCTACGACCCGCAGCATCTTTTTCGAGAAAGTGTATCCTATCTCAATACTTTTCAGCCTCAGATAAGAACCGTCTCTAAGGTAGAATGTATTGGTACAGTGGTTATGCTGGTTGGTGGCACTTGACAGACGCGGATAGAGGATTTCCTCCCCGTTTCTCCAACGTTCTTCAGTCCAGCGGTACAGATGAATATCCTGAAATCTGTTCCTTTCCCTCACCGGTTCATAGAGAGACTTGGTCATCAGCTTGCTGACACCTCCGGCTCCCTGCCACATCATGTTGAAATCGAAATTATGCAGATTGAACCCGAAAGTCAGGTTATATACGAAAGCCGGGATATTCGTCTTTCCGATAGGTCCTTCATCGAAGGTATCGATAACCATGTCTCCGTTCCTGTCCCAGTACATGAAGTCTCCAGGCTGTACCGGATACTGCGGCTGAGGAAGCTCAGGATTCAATGTCCTGACTCCGTCCACCATTATGAAGTCATCCGGTGTATAATATCTGAGAACGGTCTTCCCGAAAAACTGTCCTACGGCCTTACCTGTCTGACGCAGATATTCGTATTTAGGCTCCACTTCGTCCTTGTACAAAACCTTGTTCTGAGAATATGAGAACATTCCTGAAATATACCAGTCGAAGTTGCTGTTCACGACTTCCTTGTAGGCCGCCTCGACCTCGAATCCGCGATTCCTCACTCTTCCGAGATTTTCCTTGGCCGTACCTACTCCGAGGGTCTGTGGAGTAGTATTCCTTGCAATGAATATTCTCTCCCTGTTTTCCTGGAATATATCGAAATTGAAACTCAGTTTGTCGAAGAATTCGAGATCGAGACCTACGTTTGCCTTCTTGCCCACTTCCCAAGTCACATTGGTATTTCCGAGATCTCCCTCCTTCAATGCCGACATTCCTCCGAACGCTTCATTCTTGCCGAAATAGTATTCTCCGTCTTTATTGTAAGTCTGAAGATAGATGAATCTGTCCGAGCCGATCTTGTCATTTCCCACTTCTCCGTAGGTTGCCCTCAGTTTCATGAATGTAAGGAAAGGAACTTTTTCCTTGAAGAATCTTTCGTTGGAGATAACGTATCCGAGAGCGAATGACGGGAATAGAGCATAGCGGTGCTCCTTGTCGAACTGGTCGGAGCCGTTGTAGCCGAGATTGACTTCCGCAAGATATTTTTCCTTATAAGCGTATGTAGCCCTTGCGGCAACTCCGAGAAAAGCCTGGGGCAGGTTCGCGTTGGTATTGGACTGTGTCTGGGTGTACAGAGCCATCGCAGTGACCTCGTGATCTCCGAAAGTACGGGCATAGTCGAGTCCTGCTTCGATATTCGTACGGCGGCGATGACCGTCACCGGACAGGGAACTGATAGACGGGGCAACCTCTTCTTTTGCTATTGCCTTTTCAGTTTCACTGACATACGTATAAGTCGGCGGTCTGTAACTTACTTTTGTTCCTGATTCATAATAACTGTTGAAACTGACCTGTGCCCTGGCTGAAAGGCCTTTTGTAATGAAACTCAGATCCTGTTTGAGTTTTACCGTACCTTCCAGTATATTGTCGGCCATACGGGTGTATCCCCAGTCGCTCAATACTGCAAGCAGATTTTCCGTTTGACTGTCAGAGCTGGCACCATAGGAGCCGTCAGGAAGGAGATACGGATAGGCCATCGGCGGAGTCTCATACATTGTAGTAAAAATAGAGTTGTCACTGATACCCTGAGTATTATTCTGCCTCTGATCGAGTCTTCCGTTGAGATCAAGGCTGAGCTCAGTCGTCTTGGTCAGGCTGAAATCGAGATTCGCCCTGAGATTGATTCTCTTGAAATTGGCATTTGAAGGGTATTTGCCGTCGAACTGCTTATATATACCGTCCTGCATCAGTCCGTTGAGAGCAACATAATACCTGACGAAATCCGTACCTCCGCTAACATTGACATTCAACTTGTGCATCGGAGTCACCTTTCTAAGGAAATCCTTTACATAATCGTTGTCCGGATGAGTGTACGGAGAATCTCCGAGACGGTAATGTTCTATATCTTCCTGAGTAAATGCCGGAAGTGCTCCGTCATTAGCAAGGGATTCATTTCTAAGGACCGCATGATCATAAGAACCGAGGAAATTAGGCAATCTCGTCGGCTGCTGAAGAGTGAACTTGTAGCTGACATTGAATTTAGGCGCGCCTTTCTGTCCTCGCTTCGTAGTGATAAGGATCACACCGTTCGCTCCGCGGACACCGTACACTGCAGTAGCGGAAGCATCCTTCAATACTGAAAGGGAAGCTATGTCCTCCGGATCTATCTGGGAATATTCCCTTTCCACTCCGTCGACAAGGACAAGAGGCGAAGAATTGCCGTTGAGTGTCGCGACACCTCTGACATATATCTCGGCATCGTCATCTCCGGGACGGCCCGAAGGTACTGTAAATGTCACACCTGCAACTTTTCCGGCAAGGGCCGTACTCAGGTTGGGACTGCCCATCTGGACCAGATCTTCGGAAGTGGTAGTAGAGATGGCTCCCACCACGCTTTCCTTTTTCTGTACGCCGTATGCCACGACCACCACATCATCCAGAGCCAGTGACGAAGGAGTCATGGTTATGGTCATCGGAGCACTCTGTACGGCGACTTCCATGGATTCATATCCTATATAGGACAATGACAGGATGCTGCCGCTTCCTTCAACAGTCAGTTCGAACTTTCCGTCAATGTCCGTTACGGTTCCATTGGACGTATTGCCCTTTTCTATGACTCCGACACCGACCATAGGGTAGTTGGTTTCATCAAGGACTATTCCCGACACTTTCAGCGACTGGGCATGCAGACTGAAAAAAGCAGTCAGGAAAATTACCAGTATGCTTGTTATTTTTTTCATAGACTTGCCAATTATTGTTACCACAGAGGATTGTTGCTTCTGATTGCGGTATTGTTCACCACGTCGTCGTTCGGAATAGGATACAGATAGAACTTGGCAGAGAAAGTCCTGCTCTCGACATTGTCTACAGGTTCATAGTTGAATGTATCTCCGGCCTTGACAATGCGCATGCCTCTGATGCTTTCGTTCAGGACTTCTTCGGCGAGTTTCCATCTCTTCAGGTCGTAATATCGGTGATCTTCGAAAGCCAGTTCGACACGGCGTTCAGCCATGATGGCTTCCCTCATGCCGTCCCTGTCATTGGCGGCAACCTTTACATCTGTTTCCGACGGACGCAGCACCCGGCTTCTGACCTTTTTCACGGCATCCCTTGCCGTCATGCCGCATCCGAAATGATCTTCATCCGGTCCGTAGGCCTCATTGGCGGCTTCGGCATAGTTGAGCAGAAGTTCGGCATAGCGGAAAAGCGGAAAGCAATGGTTGGTATTCGTAGGGGTACCTGAAATCACGACCTCCTCGGCACAGAATTTCGACAGGTAATATCCAGTGACGGTAGATGTCTCCGTATTATTGTGAATACCGCCTTCGAATGTCTCGATCGTGGTTCCGGCCCAGTTCTGTCCGTTGTAGAAAATGCTGGCATAGAATCTCGGATCTCTGCCCGTATAAGGGTCCGATGCGTCGTATGCACTGCCTTCGAGGTCGTCTATTGCAACTCCGTTCACCATGCCGTAAGCATCGACCATCTGCTGCGAAGGGCTCGTGAGGCCTTTGCCGTTGGTAATACCTACCGGGAAATTGTCTTTTTCCACCTGGTTGCCTGCCTTCGAAGTTCTCGGCAATATCAGTTCCTTGTTTCCGGTTATTACATTGAACAGTCTTCTGTAATTTACGGAACCGCTGGAAATCACCTGCTCGTCAGTAGAGGCATCCGTTATTTCATTCGGCATGTAAATATCATAATATCCGAGCTTTATGACATCTGCTGCAGCTTCGGCTGCGGCTTCCCAGCGGGAAGGGTCGTACTGTCCGTAACAGATGAATTCATTTGTCGTTCCGTCATACCCCGGTCCGTTGAACAGAGGACTGGCCGCATAAAGCAGAGCCCTTGCCTTCAGCGCCATGGCAGCGCCCTTGGACGCCCTTCCGAAACTTACTATGCTCGGCTCCGGCAGACCTTCCTCGGCTTCGTCGCAAAGTGCGACTATATGGTCTATGCAGTCTGCAAAAGATGAACGGGGCACATTCAGGTCTTCGGAAAGATCATAGACATGGTCCAGAATAGGAACGCCTCCGTATCTCTTCACAAGTTCGAAATAATAGTACGCCTGCAGGAACTTCAGTTCGGCTCCCATCTGGATCTTCAAATCCACGTCAGTATCCGGCAATTCCTCCAGCCCTTCGAGACCTATCATGGCGTCGCGGATGAACATGTAGTTGTCCTCCCAGCATCCGTCAGGATTGGCATTCCTCGATGTCAGGGAACCCTGGGTCAGATATATTATCGTAGAGCCCGGTACAGTAGGAGCAGATTCATCGGTGGCCGACGAAAGCATCTGCCCGTCTACACGGGTAAAACCGTTCTCATCGGACTTGTTGTAAGGAAGTCCCGTATATACGCTCAGTACATAGCCTTCAGCCTTGACATCGGTCGAAAACACGAATTCCTGATCATACTTGTCGAATGGCATATCTTCAAAACCGCATGAAGCAAGGAAAAGACTGCAGACAAGAAATAATATATTGCTCTTTTTCATAGTCTCACAGATTAAAATGACAGATTAAGACCAACCGTGAATGTCCTCTGAAGAGGGTATGCGATTCCGGATGTAGTGCTTTCCGGATCCAGAATCCCTATCTTGTCGAAAGTCAGCAGATTCATGCCGGTAACATATATTCTCAGATTTTTCAGCCACATGGCTTTAAGCGCCTTTGCCGGAAGGGTATATCCGAATTCCACGCTCTTGAGTCTGAGATAGGAGGCATCCCTGAGCCAGTAATCTGAATTAGGGCCCCTGTTGTTCCCGTCATTTCCGGTAAGACTGAGCCTCGGATATGTCGCGGTCTCGCGGGTATCTATCCCGTTTTCAGGGTCATATACCCATCTGTCGAGATGATGCTCCATGACGTTTCCCTTGCCGTCAGGACGGAACTCCCAGTAAACAAAGCCTCCCATTTTCTTCTGGACATTGCCTACTCCCTGAAAAGCCACATCGAGGTCGAAACCCTTGAAATTGAGATTGAGTCCGAAGCCGTACACGATCTCTGGAATTGCCCCGAAGCCGAGATATGTCCTGTCGTCATCGTTTATGACACCGTCCTTGCTGAGATCGACATATTTGATATCGCCGGGATTGTACGTACCGTACAGTTGCTCTGCATGGGATTCTATGTCGGCTTCATCATAGAAAAGGCCGTCTGATATAAGTCCGAATGAAGAATTGGAAGGATATCCTGTCTTCCTGTTGAATCTGTAGGTAGCATCCGTTTCCTGCATTTCCTTGATGATATTGCGGGAAAAAGTAAAGTTACCGTAAATGGAATAGCGGAAATCGCCGATGTTGGAAGTGAAATCCGTAGCAACCTCGACGCCTCCGTTTATCATCCTGCCGACATTGTTCTTGACCGAACCTCTCACTCCGATAATGCTCGGAATAGTCGCCTGGGCGGTAATGAGCTTGTCATTGTCCTCATAAAAACCGTCCACGGAGATCGACCACTGATCATCGAACAGTCTCATGTCGAGACCGGCATTGAACTTGTGAGACCTTTCGGCCATGATATTCGGAACAGCCACCTGGGATTCCCTGAATCCCTGTATGGAACTGAGTGACTCTCCCGTCAGATAATTGCTTCCTGATCCTACGGAAGAGAAAAAAGAACTCTTCTGGAAATAATTTATATTGGTATCATTGCCGGAAATTCCGTAAGAGGCCCTGAGCTTGAGGAAACTGAACGGAGTCTTGTTCTTCATGAAATTCTCCTCGGAAATAATCCACCCGAAGGAAACCGAAGGGAAGAAATTATATCCGCTGCCTCCTATCTGTTCGCTCCCCTGCCAGGCAAAAGACACATCCGCAAGATATTTTTTTGCCCAGTCATAATGAATCCAACCGTGCAGCCCTTTATAAATATGAGGCATAATCTTACCGTCACCCGATTCCTCATTGTAATTCAGGAAGACTTTTCCGGCCACACTGTTTTTTTTGAACGACCTTGCATAGTCGAAACCCGCCTGGACATCTATCGACCTGTACTGATTGGCGAAACTGTTATTGTTGTTCTGAGTAGCCGGACTCTTTGTTCCCCTTTCATTCTCAATACTTCCTTCATAGACTACAAAACCGACATTTCTGTTGATAGTCTGTTCGAAATAACTGTCGAAAGAAAAAGAGCCGTAGACCGACAACCCTTCGGTAATGAAGTCCAGTTCATGCTCCAGTTTCAGGGTAGCATAGTTGGATCTCGTCTGGAAAATGGAGTAACCGCTCCTGTTCAGCAGACCGTACGGGTTGTTGAGATACTGGGAAGTACCTCCGAGAGATCCGTCTTCATTGAAAATGGAATAGGCGTTCGGCGGGGTCTGTGTCAGAGCGTTCAGAATCCTTGAATCGCTGTTGGAATAAGCGCCCGGATGATTCCACTTGGCCATCAGGGAAGTTATATCGAGACTTATCACGAATTTTTTGGTGACATTCACGTCTATATTGCCCCTGAGAGACCAGCTTTCGTAATTTGCATTTGTGTTGTACTTGTTGGCATTCTTGTCCACATTGTACAGACCGGAATTGGTAGTATAGCCTACGGAAGCATAATATTTGATTCTTTCCGTACCTCCGCGCACATTGACATCATAGTTCTGCACTACCGAATATTTCTTGAGGAACTCGTCCATCCAGTTCACATCAGGGAAATTGTACGGATCGTCTCCGGCAAGGTAGGCATCGAGGGTGTACTGGTCATAAACAGGAGACCCTCCGTCATTGACAGAGGCTTCGTTGTAGAGTCTTGCATAATCGTATGATCCAAGATACTTAGGGAGGCGTGTAGGAGACTGGAATCCGACACCGGCATTCACGCTTACTGTCAGGGGCTGTATCCTGCCGCGTTTCGTAGTTATCAGGACTACGCCGTTTCCGCCGCGAAGACCGTAGATTGCAGTCGCGGCAGCATCTTTCAGAATCGTTATGGATTCGATATCGGAAGGAAGAATCTTGTTGGCATCCTTCCTGACATAACCGTCTACAAGTATCAGAGCCTGCTGAGAAGACGAGGAAAGACTGTGGAGACCTCTGATGTAAATCTCGTTCGTCTCTATACCAAGGCTCCCGTCGCTCTGTATTCCGAGGAAGCCGGTCACTCTTCCGTTGAGAAGATTGGTACGGTTCACTCCTGGCAGGTCTTCCAGTTCCCAGCCGCCTATCGAAGAGACGGACGAAGTAACCAAATCCTTTTCCGAGACCTGATAAGGAGATGCCATGACATGACTCATGTCAAATGCAAGCGTGTCCTTCACGACAGCATTGAGAACTGCCGGAGGGAGCAACAAGAAAAGGTTTATCAAAATCATATTTGCCAAACCTTTGAGCCGATACATTCTCATAAGATCTATTTTGGTTATTAGTTATGGTTTATAGTCGATTTTGACGGCTCAACAAAAATATGTAAGAATATTCAAAGAAAATGTCAGGAATCCGTCAAAATATGACATAAAACAAGAAAAACCGTTTTTATTACTTTTTGTCAGATTACTGTTATTTCCACTGATATTAATATTATATTTTTGTAAACGCACGATTCCACAAGACACACTAAAAACCGATAACATGAAAAAGGCAGCAATAATCCTGTGTTCAGCCCTGCTTGCATGCTGTTCTTCGAAAAGCGATCACGAAGCAGACCGGCCTGCGGGGATAAACGACCCTGATGCCGTCAACCTGTCGCTTTCCCAGGAAAGCAAGCAGATAGAAGACTGCATTTTCGGATACAATACCCAATCGATAAAGGGACCTGGATGGGAAAGGAGCGATTTCATCAGCAAAATCACCGAACTCAATCCAGGCAATTTCAGATACCCGGGAGGTACGGTCGGCAACTTCTGGGACTGGAAGACAGGTTATTACAACGATATCGGAAAATCCGTAAATGTCATTGCTCCTTCGGCTTCAGGCCCCCTTCCCTACAAACTCGATCATGTAAAAATAGTGTATGAGAACACCGGCGCCACCCCTGTGTATCTCATCAATATGCTGACCTCGACTTATGAAGACCAGCTGGAGATGCTGAAATACGCTGAGTCCATAGGCCTTCCCGTCAAATTCATAGAAATGGGCAACGAATACTATCTCGATGACCATCCGGAAAACTACAATTATCTGACTGTATTTCCCCAGATTACCGACTACACCGATATGTGCAGGGAATGGACTGAAGGCTTCAGAAAGGAATTTCCGGATGCGAAAATCGGCCTTATAGGAGTCACATCTCCAAACTCCTGGAAAAAAGTTCGGGCCCATGACTGGAATGATACAGTGATGGACAATATGGACGGAATCCAGTGCGACGCAATGTCAATCCACATCTACACAAAAAACAATCTCGATTCCCCTGCTCCATACGATATGATAGGACAGACACTTGCAAGCGTGGCGGAAAGCAAGGTCCTGGATCCTTCCATAGATCCGGAATACGGACTCTGGGTCACTGAATACAATTATGAAGGAGCATCCAACCCGTTCCCGGGACAGTGGGTACACGGACTGGCCGCTACGATTATGAGTGCAAACCTTATCGTTATGGACAGGGTGGAAATGATATGCTTCTTCAACCTCACGGCTGGGAAAACTGCATCGGCAATCTTCGACTCCGATGTAGACATAAACGGTACGACGGCACCGGAATGTTCACTGAGTGCGACTGGAGAAGGACTTAAAATGCTGTCCAGGGCCCAAAGGGGAGCAGAATCCGTAAGAACGGTGAAATTCTCGGAAAATCCGTCCGTCCAAACTCAGAAACACGGAGAAATAAGTACTCTTTACGGATATATGTTCGGCGGGGAAACACCGAAACTCCTTGTCATAAATATCGGCAAGGATGCCAGGACCATAAATACCGGCAATATCGGCTTTAATCCTACATCATTCGAACAGATTTCGGGAAGCTCCCTTGAAACAGCCGTTGCAGGGCCGTCTTCCCTTTCACGCCTGTCCAGAAGCATCGTGGAAAACGGACAGGTCATGCTCAGACCATATTCCATAACTGTAATACAATAACTTAACACACATACTGATGATGAACACTATCGTAAAACCAATGATTGCTGCTGCAGGCCTGTTCCTGGCCATGACCGGCTGTAAAATCGAAGACCCGGACTTCTTCGTTCCCGAAGTGTCGATTCTTCAGACAGAGGAAACAGTGACATTCGACGCAAACGGAGGTACATATACCTTCGATGTCGAAGCCAACTGCGACTGGAGCGTACTTTGTCCTGCAGACTGGGTAACACTTTCCGCATCTGCAGGCAACCTGAATTCGCAGATAACTATCAGTATCTCTTCGAGCAAACTTGCCCGCAATACCACCCTTACGGTATATTCAAACGAAGTCGAAGCCAAACAGGCATCTTTCAAAATCACCCAGAACGGTGTAGTCGAAATAAGTTCAGTATCGACGCCTGTAGCATCCGAAACCGAGACTGCAGACGGTACAAAAGCTACTCTAAGAGCTTCATATACCGGCCTGTCTATTTCCGAAACGGATGTCATTACGGCCGGATTCCTGATCACAGACGCCGCGGGTGCCACTGCCGAACATGATGCGACAGTCGACAGAGTCAACTCGATCATAGAAGTGCAGCTGACGGGCCTGACCAAAGACAGCGAATATACAGCCGTAGCCTGGGCACAGCTGAACGATATGGAAAAAGTGACAAGCCAGTCCATGACATTCACTCCTACCTCGGTACCGAAGGCCATCGTATCGGTAGATGCACCTGAAGTGACCGGCGCCAGATCGGACGAAGGGACCACGGCGACACTGAGCGGCAAATACACGGCCGTGTCCATCGAAAGCAGCGATGTCATTTCGGCAGGGTTCATACTCAGTACGCAGTCAGGAGAAAGCATACCTGTACCGGCAACCGTAGACAAGGAAAACGGAACATTCACGGCCTTTGCCGAAAACCTCGTCACCGGTACGGCATATACATGCTCAGCATGGGTACAGCTGAACGACATGCCTGAAGTCGCAAGCACCGAAAACACGACATTCACTCCATCCATAAGCCAGCCAATCACTATCGTAGCCGATTTCTCAAGCAATGATCTCTGGCAGCTTCCTGACAATAAGGACGCTATGGTTCAGGAAGAAAAGAGCATAACTGACAATGACGGTTATACATGGATAATATACGGAGGGTGCATAAACAGCGGATGTCTGTGGCTGGCAAGTGACGCAAAGAGCGGATATAACGGCTATATCATACTGCCTCAACTTAAAGACATGACTGTTACATCGATTGATTTCCCTAATGACGGCAGCGGAGCCTCGGGAAGTGCGCGGATTACTATTCATGTAAGTACAGACAATGGCAGTTCATTTACGCAAATTCCAGGTTGCGTGGGCGTCAAACCGGGTAAATTCGATCTTGCGAATCAGAAACCTGGCAGCATTTATAAAATAGAAAATGTTGTAGACAGTGCCGGTAAAAGCGGTTATTCAAAAACGGTCAAGTGTATCATAAATGCCGAATAATGAATAAAACACATTATCTCATACCTCTGGCAGCAATCCCGTTCACACTGACGGGATGCTGCCATAACAATAAGGAAGCCCGTCCGAACGTGATATTCATCCTCAGCGATGACCATACATGGCAGTCGATAGGGGCCTATGGTTCCCTGTATGAAAGCGTAGATCCCACGCCGAATATCGACAGGCTGGCAGAAGAAGGGGCCCTGTTCAGAAATGCGTTCTGCACGAATTCCATTTCAGGACCGAGCAGGGCATCCATAATTACGGGGAAATACAGCCATGCCAACGGATTTTTCAAAAATGTCGGAGCGGCACCGTTCGACAGCACACAGATCACGTTCCCGATAATGCTGCACGACCATGGATACACCACTGCCCTGTTCGGAAAATGGCATCTCGAATCCACGCCTCAGGGTTTCGACCATTACAAGATACATGTCGGCCAGGGACAGTACTGGGACCCTGTATGGATAGAAGACGGGGAAAGATACAAGGATAAAGGCTACGCCACTACCCTGACGGCGGATTCAGCACTGGAATGGCTCGAAAGCAGGGACAAGGAAAAACCTTTCTGCATGCTCCTGCACTTCAAGGCACCGCACAGACCGTGGAATCCGGAACCGAAATATGAGCATATCTACGATAATGTGACAATGCCGTATCCGGAAACTTTCGATGATGACTATGACACAAGGGAGCAGACTGCCGGAAATACGGAGATGACCATAGAACATCATCTTACTCCGGGAGACCTCAAGGTTCCCGCCCCTGAAGGCCTCAATGCCATGGAAGCCAAAAAATGGTCGACACTCGGCCAGAAAGGCGAATTCTGGACACCGTCAGACACATTGTCCGGCCATGCCCTGAAGCAATGGAAATACCAGAGGTATGTCAAGGACTATCTTGCCACGGCCAAATCCGTCGACGACCAGGTAGGAAGGCTCATGCAGTATCTCAAGGATAACGGACTCGATGAAAACACGATTGTCATATATTGCGGGGACCAGGGCTTCTATCTCGGAGAACACGGCTGGTTCGACAAACGTTTCATGTACGAGGAATCCATGAGAATGCCGTTCATAGTCAGATGGCCGGAAAAGATACGGGGAAATACCGAGATCCTGGACCTGATTTCGAACGTGGACTTCGCTCCTACCATACTCGGAATGTGCGGTGTGGCCCCGGACAAGGGAATGCAGGGAGAAGACTACTCCGATCTGTTCTCCGGAAAGAAAAAGGACCACAAGCAGTCTATATATTACCACTATTACGAATATCCTTTCTGGCACCACGTGCAGCCGCACTACGGAATCAGAACGGAAAGATACAAACTGATTCACTTCTACTACGACATCGACGTATGGGAAATGTATGACATAGAAAAAGATCCGAATGAACTTCACAACATTTACGGCGATCCCGAATATGCAGCAGTCCGCGACTCGCTCATGCAGGATCTTGAGGCCAGACAGGTACAGTACGGGGATACAGGGTCTCTCGACGAATTCCGCGCGATGACCGATCTGAAAGAATCCGACAATAAATAATCCTGATTTTCATGTCCATATTCAAATACATTGTTCTTGCATGGCTTCTGGTCCCGGTCATTTCCGGGGCCATGCCTGTCAGACAGGAACTTGATACCGGATGGGAGTTCCGTCAGGCAAGACTGTCCAACTGGTATCCGGCCACGGTTCCGGGAGTGGTGCACACCGACCTCATGGACAACGGAATCATAGAAGATCCGTTTTACCGCCTCAACGAAAGGGGGGTTCAGTGGGTCGACAAGGAAGACTGGATATACTGTACTGAATTCGACGTGTCCCGGGATATTGTCTCCAGGGAAAACATTGCCATAAACTTTTACGGGCTGGACACTTATGCAGATGTGAGTCTGAACGGGCAGAAAATCATTTCCGCCGACAACATGTTCCGCAAATGGTCTGCAGACATAAAGGATATACTGAAGGAAAAGGATAATCTTCTCGAAGTATATTTCCACTCCCCCATCAAGGTCGCAATGCCCCTGTACGATGCTCTGCCCTATCATTACGTGGCAAGAAACGACCAGTCGGCGAACGGCGGCCTTTTCGACAAGGCATTGAGTCCGTTCACAAGAAAGGCTGGATATCACTACGGCTGGGACTGGGGGCCGCGTCTTGTGACATCGGGAATATGGAGAAAGGTCGAGATCGAAGCCTATGACAGCATGAAGATAGAGGATTTCACCATCCGGACTTCGGAAATCGGCAAATCCGGAGCGGAAATGGAATGCACAGTATCGGTAATCTCATCTGAAGACTGTGAAAATGCCGTAATAACGGTCAAGGACGGGCAGACCGGAGAAATATACGGAACAGCGGAGAAATCCCTTGAAAAAGGCAGGAATGACGTAAATATCGCATTTACCGTCAGGAATCCGAGACTCTGGTGGTGCAACGGCATGGGAAAACCGGAACTGTATGAATTTTCCGCCTCTGTCGGGACAGGAAACCGGACTTGCGATGAATCAACGTGCAGGACAGGAATCAGGACCGTACATGTCGAAAAGGAAAATGACAGATACGGAAGGTCGCTGAAATTCCTGCTGAACGGAGTACCGGTATTCTGCAAGGGTGCCAACTACATCCCTTCGGACAACTTCCTTCCGCGCGTTACAAGAGACAAATACAGGAAAACCATACAGGATGCGGCAGACGTGAACATGAACATGCTCCGCGTCTGGGGAGGCGGGATTTATGAAAACGATGTTTTCTACGAACTGTGCGACAGTCTGGGGATAATGGTCTGGCAGGACTTCATGTTCGCATGTTCGGTATATCCTGCCGAAGGCGAACTGCTTGAAAACATCCGTCAGGAAGCGATTTATAATGTCTGCAGAATGAGAAATCATCCCTGCATAGTGTACTGGTGCGGAAACAACGAATGTCAGGACAGCTGGCTCAGAAGGTGGCACAAGGAAATGGAAGCGCAGTCCCCCGGCTGTTCTCCTTTAGTATGGAAACAGTATGAAAACCAGTATTACCATGTTCTGGCCGATGTGGTTTCAGAGTACGGCAACGGTATCGGCTATCAGCCGACATCTCCGTTTTCCGATTTCGGCGTGCAGAGCAACGATCACGAAGGCGACCGGCACTATTGGGGAATCTGGCATGGAAAACGTCCTATTTCCGACTACAACATCGAAAGAAGCCGGTTTTTCAGCGAATACGGCTTCCAGTCTTTCCCCGCATACGCTTCCGTACTGAAATTCGCCCCTGACGAGAAGGATCACGATATCTATTCGGAAGTGATGATGTCGCACCAGAGAGGAGGAATACTTGCGAACAGCCTGATAGAGACATATCTTGTCAACGAATATCACAAGCCTGACGGTTTCAGAGAATTCCTGTATGTGTCCCAGGTTCTTCAGGGCGATGCCATAAAGACAGCCATCGAAGCCCACAGACGCGACAAGGGGTATTGCTGGGGAACTCTGTTCTGGCAGCATAACGACTGCTGGCCAGTAGCCTCATGGTCGAGCCGCGACTGGTACGGGACATGGAAAGCCCAGCACTACTTTTCAAAAGCTGCTTTCGACAATCTGCTGGTTTCCGGAATCGAGAAAAACGACACCCTCGACGTGTACATAGTCTCCGATCTGCTGAAACCTTCAGGCGGAACACTTACTGTCAAGACCATTTCCCTGGAATCGGGAAAGACGGCAAACATCCTTGTCAGGAAAGTGAAAACAGCTCCGAACTGCAGCGAAAAAGCCGTTTCCCTGCCTGTATCAGCAATTTCAGGAGGACTTGAAAAGGGAAGCTATATCATATCTCTCGTATTCGATACGGGCGGCAGGACGGTCTCCAATATCTGCTATCCGTGCAAACAGAAAGACATGGCTTTTCCTGAAGCCGATATAACATTCAGTACGGAAATGACCGACGGGATATATACGGTTACCCTGAGCTCCGGCAACTTTGCCAGGGCGGTATATCTTACTGCCGGCAGCCTCCCGCTGCATTTTTCGGACAATTTCTTCGACCTGCTGCCCGGCGAAGTGAAGACAGTCTCGGCCGAAACCGATGCTTCCAAAGAGGAACTCGACAGTCTCCTTGAAGTAATGTCGCTGACAGATACTTATTGACAGGACAGATTGGAAAACACAGCCATACGGATACCTCTGCTTCTATTTCAAGACTTTCAGAAGCAGAGGTTCCATTACTTTGTAAGCTGCCGTATTGGGATGTACTCCGTCATCCGAATATTCTGCAGGCAATGCCCCGTTTTCATCCGCCAGAGCAGAATAATAATCGACATACGGAATCCTCTTTTCCTCCGCATAAGCCTTTATCATTTCATTCAGCCTGAGTATCTTGTCGGAAACGCCGGTAATGCTTTTCCTCCACCAGAACTGGACCGATGGCGTGACGGAACAGAGAACAGGCCTGATTTTGTGCGCCCTGGCAAGTTCACACATTGATTTGAGATTATCCATGATATGTTCATGAGAGATATAGCCTCCATTGCAGGCGATATCATTCGTTCCGGCAAGGATTACCACGTACTTGGGATCGAGATCTATCACATCCTGCCTGAACCTTACAAGCATCTGCGATGAATTCTGACCTGAAATTCCCCTGCAGAGAATATTGTTTTCTTCAAGGAATTCAGGGTCCTTTCCGTCCCAGCCATCGGTTATGGAATCTCCCATGAGGACGGCATAAGGCTTTTCATCGACCTCGGAATTGGCTGCGGCATATCTTCCGAACTGCGCCCAATCCCCGGCCGCATCGTTCTGTGCGGAAAGAGATATCGCAGAAAACGAAATTGCGGCCAGAATCAGCAGATATTTTTTCATTAAAAGAACCTTGCGCGGTTGTCTTCCACTTTCGCATCCTGCATCATCACAGGGATAAGAGACTGGGTGTCATAGTATGACATCTGCGCTGCCCTGCTCTTTACGTCATCTTCAGTGAATGATGCTCCGGATTCGCGTGCGGTAACCTTGTAGACATAGACTCCTATGCTTCCTGCAAGCGGAGCGGAAATCACTCCTTCTTCAGCAACGGAAACAGCACCTATGAACTTAGGATCGAGACCCTGGTTCATGTAGGAAGAGAATGAAATGTGCTCTCTTGTGCTTACACTTGTTCCGAGGCTGTCGGCGATGGCTTCCATCGAGCCGAGACCTGCTATCTTTTCAGCTACTTCAGCAGCCTTCTTTTCTCCGAGTTTTTCGGCATACAGTATCGAATTGATGCTGGAAGCCACTTCCTCGACAGGAATATAGCCTTTCTTGTGCACTTTCTTCAGGGCAGCCACTACATAGTAGTCGTTATTGATATTCAGGACATTGGAAACCTTGCCTTCTCTTGCATCGAAAGCCCATTTCGAAATTTCCTTGGTCCTGTCATCGATAGAACCTATGTTCTCGTCGCCGTCACGGAGAGCATTTCTCGTAAGCAATGCAAGACCTTCCTCGTCGACTGTCTTCACGAGATTCTCGTATTTGCCGTCAGCCTTTGTAGCAAGGGCATTTGCCTGCACATAATAGTCATTGATAGTATTTCCGCTCGGAAGTGCCTCTTTTTCAAGTATGGCCACTTTCTTCTTCAATACGGGTTCGGTCCTGTCGGTAACCTTGACAATATGTTTTCCGTACTGAGTGTCGATGATATAGAGATTTCCTGTCTTTGCCGTAAATACGGACTCCATACCAGGATAGATCGAATTCTTGGTCATCCAGCCGTAATCCCCGACTTCCGCGGCCTGAGGATTATTGAGGGCCGAATACTGGGCCGCTACATTCTCGAAGCTGTCCTTGCCTGTCCTGATGACATTGAGAAGGCTGTCTGCAAGATCGGTCTGCACGCCCTGGAGAAGGATGCCTTTGACAAATACCGAATCAGGAATCATGGCAGAATCCATAATCCTTGCCACATAGAACGTATTGTCCTTGGTAAGGACAGGGGAAACGGCACCAGTCTTGTTGCCGGCATCGAATACGAAATCATCGATACCTGTAAATACGGTCCTGAGTTCTCCCTTGCCGTACCATTCGTCCACATACTGCCTGTCGGAATTCTTCATGAGGAAATTCCTGACATTCTCAGTGGATGTAAATTCGTCATAAACCTTGACAACCTTGTCGTTGGCATCGGCTATGTCGGTCTCCGAAGGCTTCACTTCATACACGACGTATTCTATATCCCTCGTTTCCACGGACTGTCTGTACAGCTTCTTGTGCTTCTTGTAGTAAGCCCTTATTTCCGAATCAGACACTTCGATAGTGGAATCTCTCTGATAACCGTAAGGAAGCATTATGAACTCGACATTGACCGAATTGTTGTTGTCGGCTATCTCGTTGGTCATCATCAGAGGATTGATGAAGTCGCTGTCAGTGAAGAGACTGTTGTATTTTGTATAGTACTGGCTCGTGAGAACAGTGTTCTGGATATATTTCCATATCATCTGCGACTGCCCGGACTGGTCGTATTTCATATTCTTGATGAAATTGTCGAGCATTTCGGTGGAAAACGCTCCCGTCTCGTCCACGAACAGCTGGGAAACCATAGGGGAAACCATGTTTCCTGAGCACAGATCCACAAGTTCCGCATCGCCTACCTGTATGCCTGCTTTCTTTGCATTAGGAAGGAACATGTACCTGTCTACGAAATTCTGCCATGCCATATTCCTGACATAATCCATTTCCTGGTCGGAACTGGCATTCCTTCTGTACATGATCTCGAATATCCTGTTCTGATCATTGAGCTCTTTGTCGAAATCCTGGTACGATACGGCATTTCCGTTTATCTTGCCTACACGGTATTCGGATGACATCGAGTTAGCCACCTGGCTGATAGTGTTCGGATCTATGATAAAGGACAGCAGTGCAAGTGCAATCACGACTGAAATCAGGATTCCGAACTTAACGCGTATTTTTTCAAGAACCGCCATTTTATAAATAGTTTTAATTTATAGCTTTAATAATTGTTATTGGAGCGCGAAGATAGCAATTTTAGTTGAATCTTGGACTATTTTTTTATCAAAGGGCCTATAAAATTCACGGAATCTATCCTGACTTCGGTGCTGTCCTGCACAATTACGCCATAACTGTCGAATGGCTGCAATATGATAGAGTTCCTCGCCCTCTGGTCCGACTCCATGCCGTATCCCTGCATAAAACCGTCAGGAGAATACAGTTTCACATAACAATCCGTAAATATTTTCTCGTTTTTTCTGTCCCAATACAAGGTGTCCGTCTCCATGACTTCCTGATTGAGTATGTTTTTGACAACTACATTGCCGTATGCTTCCCATTGCTCGCTGTCGTCCTTTTCGACCTTGACGTGCCTTCCGTTGTCAGCGGTAATCTCGGTCTCGAGCAATCCTTCCTCATTGTAACCGAATACGGCCAGCCCTTTCGGGAAAAGCTCGTACGACATAGAATCGTTCTGGTAACGCTCCATGACATCCGCTTCCATCCTCATCTGAAGCATTCCGTTCTCGGACTGTACGACGAACATCTTGTCCACGACCTGCACGGGAGTTTCGTCGAGGTTCAGTTTTTCCGCTGTTCCAAGATCGCTCCGGCACGAAGACAAAAGGAAAGCGGCGAGAGCAGCGCAGAAAGATAAGATTCTTGTCTTCGGACTGCTCCCGACCGCATTAAAAACGTATCTCAACCTGGTAGTCAAGTCTGATTACTGCTGTGTCTTGACCGTTGTGACAGCACGCATTCCACCGCAGGATACAGTGTATGAGTCACCATCAGTCACATTGTACATGAATGCTTCCGCAGTCTGCGGGTAATACTGACGATACTGGGCAATCAGTTTGTCTGCTTCTTCAGCCAGAGAAGGATCCGCATTCTTTGCCTTTACGAGATAGTCTACGGCTACCCAGTAAGGGGCTCTCCTTTCGATTTCATTGCCCTGGCATACGAGGGATCCCCAGATTGTTCCTATAAGCATGTAAGCCTTTCCGGCAATCGAAGGGTCGTTCTCGGCAGCTTTCATTGCATAGCTGAATGCCTTTGCATTCTGCGAATTCTTGAAAGCGAAGGCTGCAGCCTCATATTCGTACTCGGCATCCTGTATCTTGTCCGACTCAGGATATGCTATGGCTTCATCGATATATTTCAGGGCGTTCTCCACATCTCCCTCCGAAGAATAGAGACGGTAAAGGAAGTATGCGGAAGTATATGAAGGATCGAGTCTGTGCATTGCGTTCGCAGCATTCATGAACAGATCATTGTCCGTACATCCCTCGGTAGTCGAAAGCATCTTTACAATAGTAGTAACGAGCTGGAGGTCATCAGGATTGGCTTCGTACCTCGGGGTAAAGAGGGCGATAAGATTGTCACAGCTTGCCACGTTGCTCGCGATGAAAAGGCTTTCGCAGTCCGTACGGATCTTTTCGATTTCGGAAGTCTGCTTCATCTGGTCGAGAAGGCTCATGACATTGTTGTATTCGGTTATGACGTCATCAGGAAGGATGGTTCCGTTGCTGTAAAGCTGGCATGCGGTATTGAGCTGGAACAGAAGAATCTGAGGCTTTACTTCGACTCCGTTCTTTTCGATGATTACCTTGAACTCCTCATACAGTCTCTGCGGATCATCCTTTACATAGTTGATCATGTCTAGACCCTTGTTGTTCAGGGCAGTCACTGCATATTTAGGATAATACTGCGCTCTGGTGTCATGGAGAGTCAGCAATGTATCTATGAGCTGATCCACGTAAATCGTATTGTTACGGTTCTGACTGATAAGTCTTCGGTAAAGGGAAGTACCGTTTATCAGCATGGTCTGATTCGCGGTAGGAGGACACAACGAGTATGCTTTTCTCCAGTTAGGAAGAGCATCATCATAGTTTTTCTGCTTATAATATTCGTTATAATAAGACAGATACTTTATACATTCCGCGCTGTCGGCACCGTATTTGCCCTGTGCTGAAACCGCGCTCGCTCCTGCCAACATGAAAATGACAGAAAAAAACAAAAGAACACCTTTTTTCATATATCAATAAGTTTATCCTAATTACCTGATTAGCCGATACTTCAAATATTATGCTACTGATATCTGATTCTCTGGAACCATATATCGAATATGTTGAAACCTATCACGAAAGACACGTATCTTTCCCTTACCATATTTGTCTTCAGGCTTCCTCTCTGCCCTACGTCCACTCCGAGAGTAAGACCGTTGTACATACGGAATACCGGCAGCGTGACTCCGAAGGTAAGTCCCATGGAATTGACAGTATTGCCGTCGAGTTTGTAATAGGACTGTTCGTAATACGCCCCGACCCTGTACGCACACCTTCTGAGATAGTACCTGATATCGTTTCTGTTGGGTACAAATTCAAATCCGGCCCTGAACGACTGCGAAACGCTTGCGGAAAAAACGGAACTGCCTTCCACGCCGTAACCTTCATACTTGTCCATGCCGCTGTTTCTCCAGTCTGATCTCAGATAATTGAACTCGGCGCTCCAGTCTTCCCCCTTTCTGACGGAAACCCCTACTCCTATTTCTCCGGCTATCTTCAGTCTGTTGTCCCTGCCGTTGACCATTTCGTTGTAGACGAGGGTGTCGACTATTTCCGCAGTATTCTTGTTCTCGTAATATGTAGTGGAACCTTTAAGGTTGGTATTCATTCGGTAAGTGGCTCCGAGAACCATGAAAAGATCGTTTCCGAGAGGCTGCTGGTACTGCAGTCCGAATTTCCCGGTAAACCCTCTTACGAGAAGATTGTATCCGCTGTTCAGTGAAGCATACGAAGTATTGCTGAAATCATGGTTGTAGACCTTGTCGAGGGTTCCGAAATAGTATATTGCTTCGGCCCCTACCGAAAGTCTTTTCCAGAAAGTGGCCGCACCCCCGACAAACAGCTGGTACACGCTGCCTTCCCCGTAGGTATTGTACGTGATGTTTCCGGTATTTCCTATTATGTCCGGATCGGTCTGTTTCAGTTTGATATTGTAACCGACATCGCTGAACGGAGTAATGCCGACCATCATTGCAGACGACTTGTATATGGGAAAACTCATCACGAAGTCGTACATGTTGAAGGTATTGTTTCCGGATCTGAGATCATTCTGACGGAATATGGTGTTCTTCTGCTGAAGTCCGAAATCGGCCATGAAAGAGCAGCTGTCCCTGTTTGAAACAGACGCAGGGTTCATTATGTTTATGAATCTCCTGCTGTTCGAAGCGATACCCACTCCCCCCATGCTTTTATTGTACGCCGTACCTTCTTTCGACAGTTCACCTATTCCGAAGACAGAATACGGGGAATATGCACCGTACGAACCGTTTGTCTGAGCCGATACGGACAGACTGGCAAAAGAGAGTAGAGATATGACAAAAATTAATCGAAATTTATCTAACATATTTTTCGGCCACTAAAGCTAATCCCATCAAAACTAAATTACAAACTACAAAGATGGGTTTTTTAACGCGTTTTGCAAAATAAATTGCATCTCCTCCTGTAAAAACAGCTATATTTTCAGGATTCATGTCCAGATAACCTTCCAGTTCGAACATCATGCCTGTCATTACTCCCGATTCTACCGACGAGACAAGGGAAGTTCCCTTGTTTTCAAAGACATCCGGAGTATCGAGCAGGGGAAGCGATTTCGAATATCTGTTCAGTGCCTTGAACCGTGTACGGCATCCTGGAGATATGTTTCCTCCCGAGTAATTGCCGCCGGCATCCATGAAATCCACTGTCAGAGTCGTACCGAAATCGAATACCGTACATCCTTTCCCCTTGAAAAGGTTTTTTGCGGCTGTCAGGGAAGCGAATCTGTCCGGAGAAAGATACGAAGGTACTTTTTCACCGGCATATATATCCTTGTTTTCCCCGTCGATGACAATCAGGCGTCCGCAAATCCTTTCGAGTCTGGCCATATCAGCAGCGGGAATTTTCCTTACGGATGAAATCACGGCAATATCGGGCCTTGTTCTGGAGGCAAGAGAAAGAATGAAATCAATTATTCTCTCTCCCTGATAGCGGAATGTCCTTCCCAGAATCATTCCGTCGGCCCAGGCAGCCTTCAAGGCGGTATTTCCTATATCCACTACAAGATTAGCCATAACAATCCGTAAAATTACTTATAATTTTTTCAAAATCGAAAGGGCTTTCGACAGAGTTTCCGTTTTTTTGACAAAAATTCTCAGTTTGCTGTCGTTCTGCTTGAGTTCGAATATGGAAGGATACTTGTTTATGCTCTCCAATATGGATGAAAACTTGTCGGTGCGGTAATATTTCGACAGAGGATTCGATATGAAAAAGCATATCATGACTCCGTTCTTTATAATGATCTTTTCGAATCCGAGTTTCTGGCCCGTCTGCCTTATTTTCACTATGTCGAACAGATGGTCGAGCTCCTCGGGTATCTTTCCGAACCTGTCTTCAAGCCTGCTTCTGTACCTGTCGAGACTCTTTTCGTCTCCTGTTGAATCCAGCTCCTTGTATATTCTTATCTTTTCAGCCGTAACGTCGATATAACTGTCCGGTATCAGGGCAAGCTGATCTGTCTCTATGGTACAGTCGGATACGTATGATTCGTCCGATCTTCCAGCCGTGCTTCCGGTTTCCACTCCGAGCTCTTCCATGGCTTCGGCAAGTATTTTCTGGTATGTCTCGAGCCCCATGTCAGATATGAAACCGCTCTGTTCGGCGCCGAGAAGATTTCCCGCCCCTCTGATATCGAGGTCCTGCATGGCTATGTTGAAGCCGCTTCCGAGATCCGAAAACGCTTCAATGGCCTTCAGCCTTCTTCTGGCATCGTCCGATATCGACACGAGAGGAGGCACTATGAGATAGCAGAAAGCCCTTTTGTTCGACCTTCCGACCCTGCCTCTCAACTGGTGAAGATCGCTCAGACCTATGTTCTGGGCCTGGTTGATGATTATGGTATTGGCATCAGGTATGTCGAGCCCGTTTTCGATTATGGTTGTACACAGAAGCATGTCATAATCGCCTTCCATGAAATCGAGTATCTTGTTTTCGAGAGTCTTGGCTTCCATCTGGCCATGTGCGACGCATATTTTCATGTCGGGTTCGAGCCTGTGCAGAATGTCGTATATGGCCGGAAGTTCCTCTACCTTGTTGTGCACGAAGAATACCTGCCCCCCGCGGTCGAGTTCGTAATCTATTATTTTACGGATTTCATCATGGTCGAAGAGCATTATTTCGGTCTGGATAGGTATCCTGTTGGGCGGGGGAGTATTGATGATGGACAGATCCCTTGCTCCGAGAAGCGAAAACTGCAGAGTCCTCGGTATCGGCGTGGCCGTAAGAGTCAGAGTATCTACGGAACTTTTCATCTGACGCAGCTTTTCCTTGGCGCTTACTCCGAATTTCTGTTCCTCGTCTATTATGAGAAGTCCGAGATCCTTGAATTCAAAACCGCTTCCGATAAGTTTATGAGTACCTATTATGATGTCTATATTGCCTGATGCGAGTCTTTTCCTTATATCGGTGATCTCTTTGGCCGTTCTCAGCCTGCTGACATATTCTATGTTGCACGGAAAGTTCTTCAGTCTGTTTCTGAATGTATTGTAATGCTGCAGTGCAAGTATTGTGGTCGGCACCAGTACAGCTACCTGCTTGCTGTCCGCAACAGCCTTGAATGCGGCCCTTACCGCCACTTCCGTCTTTCCGAAACCTACATCTCCGCAGACGAGCCTGTCCATTGGATAGTCGGCCTCCATGTCAGCTTTGACCGCCCTGACGGCTTTTTCCTGATCGGGAGTGTCCTCATACATGAAAGAAGATTCGAGTTCTTCCTGAAGATAAGTGTCCGGGGAAAAGGCAAAGCCTTTTACGCTTCTTCTTTTGGCATAAAGCTGTATCAGTTCCTTGGCTATGTCCTTGACTTTTTTCTTCGTGCTGGTCTTGAGATTCTGCCATGCCTTCGAACCGAGCTTGTGGATTTTCGGAGGTTCGGAATCTTTCGACCTGTACCTCGATATCTTGTGGAGGGAATGCACGGACACGAGAACAGTATCATTGTCCTTATACAGGAGCTTGACTACTTCGTGCACCCGTCCCTTGTCGTCCCTTGTCCTTACAAGGCCTCCGAATATTCCTACACCGTGGTCTATATGTACGATATAGTCCCCTATATTGAAAGACGTAAGGTCATTCAGAGTCAGCTGTTCGCTCTTTTCCACACTTCTCCTTATTACAGCCCTGTGGAATCTGTCGAAGATTTCATGGTCGGAATAGCAGCATATCCTGTCCTGATTGTCTATAAAGCCGCTGTGTATGTTCTTTCCAGACATGAATTCCGGTATGATTACTCCAGGATATTGCGAAAGTATGGATTTAAGGCGTTCCAGCTGCGATTCCTTCTCGCCGAAAATGTATATTTTCCAGCCTTCTTCGGTCTTTTTCCTTATATCCTCTACAAGCAGTTCGAAATTCTTGTTGAAAACAGGCTGCGGGGAAATGTCGAAACATACCTGTACGGCGTCCTGCTGCGACAGGGGAGTATCCAGGAAAATCCGTCTGAAACCATTGAAATCCTGAAAGAAATCTTCCTTTCCGTACATGTCGGAAGAATCGAACCATATACGGGTGTCTTCAGGAAAAAGTGAAGATACGGCCACCCCGTCATCGCAGTCTCCGTCAGCTACAAGTTCCGGATATATGTCGACACTGTCCGTCCTGCTTTCGGAAAGCTGCGTATTGCAGTTGAAGATACTTATGCTTTCCACTTCGTTTCCGAAAAACGATATCCTGAACGGGTTGTTGAAGGAAAATGAAAAAACATCTATTATGCCTCCCCTGACAGCGAACTGTCCGGGCTCGGATACGAAATCCGTTTTCACGAAACCTTCGGAAGCAAGTCTCGAGCACAGGGCGTCATAATCCGTTTCCTCTCCCGTCCTGACTGAAATTACCGAGGACGACACTTTTTTTCCGGAAGGGACTTTTTCGCAGAGCGCCTCCGGATACGACACTATTACGGCAAGTCCGTCATCTTTTTTTTCAAGAATCTTTCCTATGGCCGATGTCCTCTGCACTTCAAGGGATGCCTTGTAGTTGCTCCTTTCTATCTTTTTTCCCGTATCAGGAAGAAAAAACACCCTGTCGCCTTCTATCAGATTGTACAGATCCGACGCGCAGTATTCCGCCGATTCCTTGTCCGGAAGCACTATCAGATGCATGCCTTTTTCTGCAACAGAAGAAAATACGAACCATCTTGCGGAAAGGAAAAGGCCGGAACAGTATATGTCTTTTTCTTTCTGCATCCTTTCCCTGAGAAGAAGCGAAGATTTCCCGTTAATCTGAATTTTCATATAAGCAATGTTGAAAACCTTGTGGATATCCATGTTGAAAACCTGTGGATTCTCCAGTTAAAACAAATTCAAAAATAAATTATAAAATCCGGAAAATACGTATAAGCAGTAAAATTCCCGTAAAACCAATAGCCGTGAAAAAAAGTTCCGATAAAGTTTTCATTGAAGAAACAAACATCCACTACAAAGAATTATTCAATGCAACTATCTGATATACAGCTTCATGAAAAAGTTATCAACATATCAACAAGGGTATATACAAATTCATTTCTTATTTAAAATAAGCTATATTTGTAAAATAATATGATGGATATGCTTGACGAACGTTTCGACCCTCACGACCCAAATCCCGGCAAAGATAAGGATTTCGACAGAATAATCAGACCGCAGGCTCTCGGTGAGTTTACCGGACAGGACAAGATTATCGCCAATCTCAAGATTTTTGTCAAGGCGGCCAGAATGAGAGGGGAGTCTCTGGACCATGTACTGTTCCACGGGCCTCCTGGACTGGGCAAGACTACTCTTGCCCATATCATTGCCAATGAGCTCGGAGCGGATCTCAAGGTAACTTCAGGGCCTGTACTCGACAAGCCTGGCGACCTTGCCGGTCTTCTTACTTCACTCGATGAAGGGGACGTGCTTTTTATCGACGAGATACACAGGCTTTCTCCAGTGGTCGAGGAGTATCTGTATTCAGCTATGGAGGATTTCGTGATAGATATCATGATAGACAAGGGACCCGGGGCGCGTTCGGTAAGGATTTCCCTCAATCCTTTCACCCTTGTCGGCGCCACTACGAGAAGCGGGCTTCTTACTTCTCCTCTCAGGGCACGTTTCGGCATCAAGTTCGCTCTCGAATATTACGACACTTCCGACCTTGTCCATATCGTGGAGCGGAGTGCATCCATACTCGGGGTAGGCATCGATGAAGATGCCGCGCTGGAAGTGGCTTTGAGAAGCCGCGGGACTCCGAGAATAGCCAACTCCCTGCTCAGAAGGGTAAGGGACTTCGCTCAGGTCATGGGCAACGGGCATATCGATCTGAAAATCTCAAGATACGCTCTTGATGCCCTGAATATAGACAAGAGGGGGCTGGATTCGGTAGACAACAAGATTCTGCGTACCATTATAACCAAGTTCAAGGGAGGACCTGTCGGGGCCAACACCATAGCTACTGCCATAGGCGAAGATCAGGGAACTCTCGAAGAGGTGTACGAGCCGTTCCTTATCAAGGAGGGATTCATAATAAGGACACCGAGGGGCAGGGAAGTGACGGAGCTGGCCTACAGGCATCTCGGTATCGATTTCATGTCCGCTTCAGGCGAAGATTCATTGCTTTTCTGACTATGAGATATCCGGTTTTGATACTCCAGCTCATTCTGTTTTTCTGTGCCTGTCCTACCGTGTCGGAGGCATGCACTTCCGTCATCATTTCCGGATCGAGGACTTCGGACGGAAGGCCGATGATGTGGAAACACAGGGATACGGACAGTCTCGACAACAAACTCAGGTTCTTTTCCGGAGAACTTTATGATTTTACCGGCCTTGTCAATTCAGGTTCTGAAAGCCGGGAAGTATGGACAGGCGTGAATACTGCCGGATTCGCCATCATGAATACCGCGTCGTACAATCTTCAGAAAACCGAAGCCCCATTCAGGGACAGGGAAGGGTATCTGATGTTCCGTGCGCTTGAAATATGCGGAGGAACCGAGGATTTCGAGCATTATCTCGACACTTGCAGCAGACCTCTCGGTGTCGAAGCCGAATTCGGAGTCATAGATGCCTGCGGGGGAGCCGCGTATTACGAAGTGGACAATTACGGATGGGTAAAATATGATGTCAACGATACTTTGACAGCGCCTCGCGGATATATGGTCGTGACCAATTTTTCCTTTTCAGGACGTCCTGAAGACAGGAAAGGATATGAGAGATACCTGACGGCATCGGCCATATTTGCCGAAATGACCGGGGGAGGCGGATATTATGACATTACTCCTTACGACATAATGGACGGTCTTTCACGGTCGCTCAGGCATGAGGTCTTGGGGACCGATTACATTGCAGGCTACCGGGCGCTTGAGGAGACCGGATATTTCAACGGCATGGTAGTGGACCAGGATTTCATACCGAGGTTCAGCACGTCGTCTTCGACAGTCATAAAAGGTGTCGCACCCGGAGATTCGCCTTTCGGAACAGTAATCTATACCCTTCTCGGCTATCCTTTCACGGGGGTGACGGTGCCGATCCCTTTGTGCGACCGTGATATCATACCTTCGTACATGAAGAACGATTCTCCGGGAGGACATTCCGCAATGTGCGACATATCCCTGGCATTGAAGCACTTGTATGTTTTTACCAGGGAAGGCAGCAACGGCAGTCATTACATGGACATATCGGGCATAGCGGGACACGGGGATTCCTTGTCTGTAACTGATATGTGCCGGAGGACCGAGGAAGATATAGCGGAAATTTTCGACGGCCTTTGCAATGCCCGGGCGGAAGGCTCGATTACCGACGACGAGTTTTATACTCAGTATAAAATAGTATCCGAGACTTTTTTCAATATTTTTATAAGTAATATAACCCCTTTTCTATAATTTAATTGCGCATTTGCGTAAAAATCATTAAAATTGTGGCGAAATTCCAATAAACGATATAAAATGGCCGAAAAATTAATTTCTAAGATTCCTGAGGGTCCTTTGTCTGAAAAATGGACAAAGCATAAATCTCAGCTTCGTGTTGTCAATCCGGGCAACAAAAGGAAAATTGAGATCATCGTCATCGGAACCGGACTTGGCGGAGCTTCTGCAGCAGCTTCTCTGGGTGAACTCGGTTATAATGTCAAGGTGTTCTGCATAAGCGATTCGCCTCGAAGGGCTCATTCCATCGCAGCCCAGGGCGGTATAAATGCAGCGAAGAACTACCAGAATGACAATGACTCCGTTTACCGTCTTTTCTACGAGACTATCAAGGGAGGTGACTACCGCAGCCGCGAGGCCAATGTCTATCGTCTTGCCGAGGTGAGCGGAAACATTATCGACCAGTGTGTGGCTCAGGGTGTACCTTTCGCAAGGGAGTATGGCGGACTTCTTGCCAACCGTTCGTTCGGCGGCGCTCAGGTAAGCCGTACATTTTATGCCAGAGGTCAAACAGGCCAGCAGCTTCTTCTCGGAGCTTATGCCGCGCTCAACAGACAGATTGCAGCAGGTACCGTGAAAAGTTATCCTCGTCACGAAATGCTGGATCTTGTGCTTATCAACGGTGAAGCCAAGGGAATCATAGCAAGGAATCTTGTTACCGGAGAAATTGAACGTTTCGGCGCACATGCCGTCGTGATTGCTTCCGGAGGTTACGGCAATACATATTTCCTTTCTACCAATGCCATGAACAGCAACGGTTCGGCCGCATGGCAGTGCTACAAGAAGGGTGCTTTCTTTGCAAACCCTTGTTTTGCACAGATTCATCCTACCTGTATTCCAGTACACGGAGACCAGCAGTCGAAACTGACTCTTATGTCCGAGTCTCTTAGAAATGACGGACGTATCTGGGTGCCTAAGAAGAAGGAAGACGTGATGAAACTGCGCAAGAAAGAGATCAAGCCTTCCCAGATTCCGGAAGAAGACAGGGATTACTATCTCGAGCGCCGTTATCCTGCATTCGGAAACCTCGTACCACGTGACGTGGCTTCCCGTGCAGCCAAGGAAAGGTGCGATGCCGGCTTCGGTGTGAACGAAACGGGACTTGCGGTATTCCTCGATTTCTCTACGGCCATAGAAAGGCTCGGAGTGGACAAGATCCGCGAAAGGTACGGCAATCTGTTCCAGATGTATCAGAAAATCACCGATACCGACCCTTACAAGGAACCTATGATGATTTATCCGGCCATTCACTATACAATGGGAGGTCTTTGGGTAGATTATAATCTTCAGACCACAGTACCTGGTCTTTATGCTATCGGTGAGGCCAACTTCAGCGATCATGGCGGAAACCGTCTCGGAGCATCAGCCCTCATGCAGGGTCTTGCTGACGGTTACTTCATACTTCCTTACACTATAGGAGATTATCTTGCAACCCAGTTCAAGAATCCTAAGACCGATACTTCGGCTCCTGAATTCGAAGAAGCAGAGAAGGCTGTCAGGGCAAAGATCGACAGACTTCTTTCCATCAAGGGCAAGGATACCGTAGACGAGATTCACAAGAAGCTCGGCCATATCATGTGGGAGTATGTAGGCATGGCCCGCAACGAGGAAGGTCTTAAAAAGGCTATTTCACTTATTCAGGATCTGAAAAAGGAATTCTGGACGAACGTATATGTTGCCGGTGACAATGATAATTTCAATCAGGAGCTTGAAAAGGCGCTCAGGCTTGCGGACTTCCTTGAAATAGGTGAGCTTATGGCTCGCGACGCCCTCAACAGGAAAGAGTCCTGCGGCGGTCATTTCCGTGAGGAGATGCAGACGGAAGACGGTGAAACCAAGCGTGACGACGAGAACTTCATGTATGTTGCAGCTTGGGAGTACAAGGGTGAAAAGGCCGAGCCTGAAATGCACAAGGAGCCTCTCAAATATGAGAATATCAAGATAGCTACCAGAAACTATAAAGATTAGAAGGAAATGAATTTTACTTTAAGAATATGGCGTCAGAAAAACGCCAAGTCCGAAGGACATTTTGAGACATATCAGGTAGAGAACATATCTGCTGACAGTTCTTTCCTCGAGATGCTTGATATCCTCAATGAACAGCTGATTCATAAGGGGATGGATCCGGTAGCTGTCGAGAAAGGCTGCCAGAGCAGCGGTCCTGTATCTTTCGATCATGACTGCCGTGAAGGTATCTGCGGTGCATGCTCGCTGTATATCAACGGACGTGCCCACGGACCTGACGACGAGGTGACTACATGCCAGCTTCACATGAGAAAATTCAAGGATGGGGATACCATCACCATCGAGCCATGGAGAAGCAAGGGTTTCCCTGTAATCAAGGATCTTGTTGTGGACCGTCAGGCTTTCGACAAGATTCTCCAGGCAGGAGGATTCATTTCAGTGGGTACTGGCGGAGTTCCGGACGGTAATGCCATTCTTATTTCTCATGAAACAGCTGAGGAAAGCATGGACGGTGCAGCTTGCATCGGATGCGGTGCCTGTGTGGCAACCTGCAAGAACGGGTCTGCAATGCTTTTCGTGGCAGCAAGGGTAAGTTCACTTGCACTTCTTCCTCAGGGCAAGATAGAGGGAGCGAAACGTGCAAAGGCCATGGTTGCAAAGATGGACGAACTCGGATTCGGAGCATGTACGAACACGCGTGCCTGCGAGATGGAGTGTCCTAAGCATATTACCGTATCGCACATTGCCCGTCTGAACCGCGAATTCCTTTGCGCAAAGTTCAAGGACTAAGTTACCAGAGAAAATTGTCGAAAGGGTAGCGCCCCGCGTGAATTTCGGCAACCATTTTATAGAGATCGGCACGGAGTTTATCTATGCCGGTCTTGTTTTTTGCTGATATGAAGATACAAGGTGTGTTTTCTTTTGCAATCCAGCTGTTCTTGAACTCTTCCAATGTGTAGTTTTCGGGCTTTTTAGGCTCTAATGAGAACTCATCGTACTCTTCGTAACGGTAGGCGTCTATTTTGTTGAAAACGACGAAAATCGGCTTGTTTATGGCCTTTATGTCCCTGAGTGTTTCTTCCACTACTTTGATATGTTCTTCGAAGTTCGGATGCGAAATGTCGACCACGTGCATGAGTATATCCGCTTCCCTTACTTCATCCAGTGTGCTTTTGAAAGCTTCAACAAGCTGTGTAGGAAGTTTTCTTATAAAGCCTACCGTGTCGCTGAGAAGAAATGGGACGTTCTCTATGACCACTTTCCTTACCGTAGTGTCGAGAGTGGCGAACAGTTTGTTTTCAGCAAATACGTCGCTTTTCGACAGAAGATTCATCAGGGTGCTCTTGCCTACATTGGTATAACCCACAAGGGAAATGCGTACGAGTGACCCTCTGTTTCCTCTTTGCGAGGCCATTTGCTTGTCGATTTTTTTCAGCTGTTCCTTGAGTTTGGCTATCTTGTCCTGAATTATGCGCCGGTCGGTTTCGATCTGTGTTTCTCCAGGTCCTCTCATGCCGATACCTCCTTTTTGTCTTTCAAGATGTGTCCACATTCTTGTAAGACGCGGAAGCAGATACTGGTACTGTGCAAGTTCTACCTGCGTTTTTGCGTAGGCTGTCTTTGCCCTTTGGGCGAAAATATCAAGTATGAGGTTTGTCCTGTCGAGTATTCTTACATCCAGTTCGCGCTCGATGTTTCTCAGCTGGGTAGGGGAGAGTTCATCATCGAAAATGACAAGGTCTGTTCCGTTTTCCGTGATGTAATCTTTTATTTCTTTCAGTTTTCCGCTTCTGATGTAGGTTCTCGTGTCGGGTTTGTCTACTTTCTGGATGAATTTTCTCGTACCTTCAGCTCCGGCTGTTTCCGCCAGAAATTCCAGTTCGTCGAGATATTCCATTATCTGTCTTTCGTCGTCGCCCTGTTTTATTACGCCTACGAAAATCGCTTTTTCCTTCTGTTTTTCCATTTCTTCTTTAGCCAATATATTTTATTTGAAAAGGTGGGTAACGACTGCATTTTCAGTCGCTATCCACCCTTTCAATTTTTCCGATATCTGAATGATATCCTTGATTATCTGAGCTGGAATATAACCGGGAATGTGTATGTTACCCTTACAGCCCTGTCTCTCTGCTTTCCAGGAGTCCATCTCGGTGAACTTGAAACTACTCTGACTGCTTCCTGGTCGAGCGACGAGTCTACTCCGCGCAGTACTTTTACGTTGGTGACACGTCCGTCGGATTCAACTGTGAACTGGAGTGTAACACGTCCCTGTACTCCATTCTCTTTTGCAATTTCCGGATATACCAGTCTCTGGTTCACCCATTTGGAGAATTCATTTGCGTCTCCGCCCATGAATGAAGGTTTCTCTTCAACGAGCTGGAAAGGAATGGCCTCTTCTTCTATGACTTCTTCTTCTACATTTTCTACATAGTCCATAATCTCCACACCCATGTTGACATCATCTTCAAGATTGAGGAAAAGGTTGTCGTCTACGATTACCTCGTCGTCTACTATGTCGATCTGGTCTGAAAGTACAGGCATTTTAGGTGCTGACGGTGGAGGTGGAGGAGTGTCCTGCTGTGTGGCTATTACTTCTTCCACTTCAATGATCTGTGTGGTGTCTTCGAGTTCGATGATCTGCTGCTCTTCAGTCTGCCATTCGAATGCAACATAGACAGCTGCAAGCGCAATGATCAATCCAATCTCAATAAATAGAAGTTTCTTGTTTTCAAGATTGGCCTTCTCTGTCTTTTTTATTTCCATTTATTGCAAAATTTAGATAATCGGTTTTAGTCCCGTAAAGTTATGAATAATTATTTTTATTTCATAATTTTTTGTTTATAACTTGTGGATATCTATTCTTTTGTCCAGGCCCTTATCATATTATTTGACATTTATTCTTAATTTTGCCGAACTTTTTATAGTATCCGGTATGGTTTCATATTATTTTACAGACACTGATTTCAAACTCAGAAACAAGACGAAGATAAAAAACTGGCTCAGGCTTGTGGCGGAAAGCGAGATTTTTACTCTCGGCAATATTTCTGTCATATTCTGTTCGGACAATTATATTCTTGACGTAAACCAGAAGTTTCTGCATCATGATTATTATACGGACATAATCACGTTCGATTATTCGGAGAATGGCAGAATATCCGGAGATCTGTTTATCAGTGTCGATACTGTCAGGGAGAATTCTGTCGAATACGGTACCGATTTCGAAGATGAACTGCACAGGGTAATAGTTCACGGAGTTCTTCATCTTATCGGTTACGATGACCATACCGACAGTCAGACCAGGGTCATGAGATCCAAGGAGGACTATTATCTTTCCCTTTATGAATTACTGTAGTTGCCGGCTATATTATGAATAATACTTATGATGTCATTGTAATCGGCGGCGGCCATGCCGGCTGTGAAGCTGCCATGGCTGCATCGAAAATGGGTTCATCCGTCCTGCTGATATCCATGGACATGAACAAATTTGGCCAGATGTCATGTAATCCTGCGATAGGAGGAATTGCCAAAGGACAGATTGTCAGGGAAATAGACGCCCTTGGCGGGTATATGGGCATAGTTACCGATGCTTCTACTCTTCAGTTCAGAATGCTCAATCGTTCCAAAGGGCCTGCAATGTGGAGTCCGCGTGCGCAATGCGACAAGAATCTGTACAGCAAAAACTGGAGAAAATTACTTGAAACTAATTGTAAATTAGATATTTACCAGGATACTGTCACTAATTTGATGTTTTCTGGCTCAAAAATTACGGGCTGTCGTACGAGAACCGGAGCTATATTCAATTCTCAGGCAGTTATCATTACTGCCGGAACCTTCCTCGGAGGCAAACTTTTTATCGGCAGGACAGAATTCGAAGGCGGCAGGATAGGGGAGATGTCTTCTTATGGAATTACCTCCCAGCTTGCGGATATGGGTTTGAGAACAGGAAGAATGAAAACGGGAACCCCGCCGAGGATAGACATATCATCTGTCGACACATCTGTCCTGCAACCACAGACAGGAGATACCGAACCGGAGAAGTTTTCCTATCTTCCGTATCTGTCCACTGCTCAGAACGGAACTCCGCAGATGCCTTGTTTCATTGTCCATACGAATGAAAAAGTACATGAGACGTTGCGGTCCGGTTTCAAGGATTCACCTTTGTTTTCAGGGATGATTACAGGTATAGGCCCGAGGTATTGTCCGAGTATCGAGGACAAGATAAGGACATTTGCCGACAAGGATTCCCATCAGCTTTTCCTTGAACCTGAAGGAAGGAATACTTACGAATATTATCTGCAGGGTTTTTCTTCTTCCCTGCCTCTGCAGGTCCAGCTCGATGCCCTGCATCAGATAGAGGGTCTTGAAACTGCCAGGATTTACCGCCCTGCCTATGCTGTCGAATATGATTATTTCGACCCAGTGCAGCTTGAACCTACACTTGAATGCAAGGAAATTGAAAACCTCTATCTCGCCGGTCAGGTCAACGGAACTACAGGTTATGAGGAGGCGGCGGCACAAGGTCTGATAGCCGGTATAAATGCGCATTTGAAAATTGCCGGTAAAGATCGTTTTGTACTGAAAAGAGATCAGGCATATATTGGAGTGTTGATCGATGACCTTATCACCAAAGGTGTCGATGAACCATACAGGATGTTTACTTCGCGTGCGGAGTACAGGATTTTGCTTCGTCAGGACAATGCAGATTTGAGACTGACTTCTCTTGGTTATTCAATAGGCCTTGCAGACAAGTCGAGATATGACTACACGATGAGAAAATATGAGACGGCAGGGAAGTTTGCTGATTTTTTCAGGACTTCATCAGTCAAGCCTGAAATTGTAAATCCTTACCTCGAGTCTGTAGATTCTGCCGTCATCGAAAATAAAAAGAAGTTTTCAGATCTTATTTGCCGTCCTCAGGTAAAGCTTGATAAAATGATTCAATTTGTTCCACGTGGAACTTTTAACAAAAATTCAATCGACTTCGATTCCGAAACATTATTCGATTTAAACAGTTTTATCGGCACAAACACTGATTATAAATCTTTGATCACGTCGGTTCTTCCTTATGATGAGTTTAAAGGCTACGATCTGAATACGATGAAGCATCCGTCGTCTTATATTGACGCTTTGTATATTTTGAGAGAGAATGCGGAATATCCTCCTCATTTGCTTTCTTCTGAATATATGGATGCGGAGTTGAATTCAGGTTATTTCAGGGAGATTCTTGAATCCGTAGAGATATCCATAAAATACAGCGGATATATAGAAAGGGAAAGAAAACTTGCTGAAAAAATCATGCGTCTTGAATCCTTGTCTATTCCTGACGACTTTGATTTCGACAAGGTGCACAGTCTTTCGATAGAATGCAGGCAGAAATTGAAAAAGTATGCTCCTAAAACAATAGCCCAGGCTTCGAGAATTTCAGGTGTTTCTCCTGCGGATATTTCAGTTCTGCTGGTTTATTTCGGGAGATAGATTGATGCCGGTTCGATGACTCAGGTAAACACCTCCCACGCATATTCTCATGTCATCCTAACTCGAGTTCCATATAAGATTATGTTTCTTGGTGAGGGGAGCGAAAACATAAGGGTATTTTCTACGTTATGCTCGATTCAAAAATCCACATCTATACAGGATACTGCGGTTTTCTCAGATTCGCAAGGTTTGAAATTTTTTGTCGAACAAGATTATATCATGGTAAAATGTTCCATGTGGAACATTTTACCATGATTAAAGTTTTTTCAGTGAGGCCTTGATAAGATTTTCCAGACTGATCTGCGGATTTTCTTTAAGCAGGGAATTGAGTACTTTCTGTACATTGGCTTTGGTGAATCCAAGCAAGATGAGAGCGGTGGACGCTTCTTCCATTATTCCATTATCGGCTTTATTTATGAGTCCGGAAATTTCGGTTCCGTTACCTTTTATGACTTTATCTTTAAGTTCGAGAATGAGTCTTTGGGCGCTTTTGAGACCGATACCTTTGATGCTTTTTATTTTTACTATATCTTCCGCTATTATGGCATTTCTTATTTCATCTGCCGAAAGAGACGAGAGCATCATTCTGGCTGTTGCAGCTCCGATGCCTGAAACTCCGATCAGAAGCCTGAACAGCGTCCTTTCATCTTTGGTCCCGAAACCATAAAACAGCTCTTCATCTTCCCTCAGATAATGATGTATGTAGACGGTAGCGTCCGGTTTGCCTTCAAAAAAGGAAAAAGTCTGCAGTGAAATGAGGATCTTGTATCCTATGCCGTATGCTTCGACTGTCATTTCGGAAGGATTCAGTTCTATGATCTGCCCTTTGATGTAATCTATCATTATTGCTCGGTTTATTATTGTTTTTATCTTAATTATCCTCCACTTGTTTTCATGCATATTTTGCTCTCCAGGCTTTATTGTCTGCTGAAATGACAGTAAGGGAGGAATATACATCTGCAAAAATATGACAAATTCCGCCAAGTTCTGATTACTTTTGTTAAATTTGCGCGTTTCAAGAAGATATAAAAGGCTTATTATGCGTCCTGAAGATTTAAGAAAATATTTTCCTGCATTGGAAAGAAAAGTGTACGGGAAGGATCTCGTATATTTCGACAATGCTGCTACGATACAGAGGCCGCAGCAAGTCCTGGATTTATGGAACAGTCTTGCAGTAAACTCCAATGCGAATATTCACCGTGCTGTTCACAGGCTGGCGGACGAAGCTACAGAGGCTTATGAACAGGCAAGGCTTTTTGTAAAGAATTATATCAATGCGGCCTCCCGTGAAGAGATAATTTTTACTTCAGGAGCAACTGCATCCATAAATCTCGTTGCCTGTGCTTTCGGGGAGAAATTCATAGGGGAGGGAGATGAAATTATTGTAACGGAAAGTGAACACCATTCCAATATAGTCCCGTGGCAGCTGCTTTGTGAAAGGAAAAAGGCTGTATTGAAAGTGATTCCCGTGGATGAGAACGGCCGGCTTGAAATTGATACTATCGGTGATCTCTGTACTGAGAAAACGAAAATTGCAGCTGTAACACATATTTCAAATGTTCTCGGTCTTGTAAATCCCGTAGAAGAAATTGTCAGCATCTGTCATTCCAAAGGTGTCAGGGTTCTTGTAGACGGAGCGCAGGGGATAGTCCATTCCAAAGTGGATGTAAGGAAAACAGACTGCGATTTTTATGTTTTTTCAGGACATAAGGTATATGCTGCAACAGGCACCGGTGTCCTTTATGGAAAAAAAGAATTGCTTGAAGCAATGCCTCCTTTTATGGGCGGCGGTGAAATGGTGGGTACTGTCAGATTCTCAGGTACGACTTATGCTCCGCTTCCATTGAAGTTCGAGGCGGGTACCCAGAATTTTACAGGAGCGGCAACTTTGAAGCCTGCGCTTGAACTTGCTGCGGAGATTGGATCTGACGATGAACTCAAGAAATCTGGGGATGCTGTCAGAGATTACCTTTACTCGGAACTCGAATCCGTACCGGGACTGAGACTGTTCGGCAAGACCGGGAATATGGAACTGAAGATACCACTGTTTTCTTTCTGTATCGACGGTGTGCATCATGAAGACCTGGCCCTGATTCTTGATAAAATGGGTATTGCAGTAAGATCAGGACAGATGTGTGCCGAGCCTTTGATGGACAGATTCGGTGTTTCAGGCATGTTGAGAGTTTCTCTTGCGCCTTATAATACCATGCAGGAAGCTGAATATTTTGTGAAATCCTTATATAAAGCGGCAGAAATGCTGAGAAGGTAATTATGGATAAGATCAAACCGATTCAAGATGTTGAAAATGAAATAATTGAAGAATTTTCACTTTTCGATGACTGGCTCGATAAATATGAATATATAATCGAACTGGGGAAGAATCTTACAGATTATCCTGAAGACAGAAAAACTGACGATCGTTTGGTAAAAGGTTGTCAATCAAGGGTATGGATAGATTTTGAAATGAAAGACGGGAGAATTTTCTTCAATGCCGACAGCGATGCGATAATTACGAAAGGTATAATTTCGCTTCTTGTCAGAGTTTATTCCGGCCGGACACCGGAGGAAATTCTTTCGTCCGACTTTTCCATTGTCGAACAAATTGGATTGAAAGAAAATCTTTCTCCTACCAGGGCAAACGGACTGGTGTCGATGATTCAAATGATAAGGGAGATCGCGGCGGATCATGCCGGAGATCAGACATTATGATGGAGTCCAGATATGTTCAGTGTATTCAGAAAAAAGAAGAAAGCAGAGAGTAAGGATAATATGGCACTTGAAAGAGATATAATAATGGCTTTGCGTCAGGTTTATGATCCTGAGATACCTGTAAACGTATATGATCTCGGCCTGATTTACGAACTGAAGGTAGATGCAGACCATAATGTGTATATCCAGATGACACTTACCGCTCCGAATTGTCCGATGGCGGACTATGTCGTGGATATGGTTAAGGCAGCAGTAGAGGATGTTCCCGGTGTAGTAAGCGCTAAAGTCGATCTGGTATTCGAGCCTGTATGGGACAAGAGCAGGATGTCTGAGGAGGCTTTGATAGAACTCGGTTTGGACTGATTTACCCGGAGTTATGGCGGAGGTCTATTTTTCCATAGGTACCAATTCAGGTGACAGACAAAGGAATATTGCCGATGCTCTTGAAAGATTGTCCGAGTGTTTCGGTTCTCCTTACGTAAGTCTGTCCGATATAATCGAAACGGAACCGTGGGGATTTTCGTCCGAAGAGAAATTCCTGAACTGTGCGGTAAGATATGATCTGCAGTCGGCGCCTGAGGATATTTTGTCGGTATGCAAGAAAATAGAAGCCGATATGGGGCGCAAGCTGTCGGCTCCCGAATATGACTCTGAAGGAAGAAGGGTATACAAGTCAAGGATTATCGACATAGACATTCTTTTGTATGGGAAGACCCGTATAGACTTTCCTCACCTGAAAATTCCGCATCCTCTGATGAAGGAACGTGAGTTTGTCATGCTTCCATTGTCGGAAATCATTTCTGACGGCATGAGAGACTTTTTGTCGCGAAATTGATATTATTGAGGATGTTTCTAATAATATTGTTATTTTTGCAGGTTACAGAATTTAAATAGAAGAAATTATGACTCAGGATGAACTTTTCAAGACTCTTGTCGCACATTGCAAGGAGTACGGTTTTATCTTTCCTTCAAGTGAGATTTATGACGGTCTTGCAGCAGTCTATGATTACGGACAGATGGGCTCGGAGCTGAAAAACAATATCAAGAGGTATTGGTGGGAGGCTATGGTAAGACTACATGAAAATATAGTGGGGATAGATTCTTGTATTTTCATGCATCCTAAGATTTGGGAGGCTTCAGGACATGTCAGTGCATTCAATGATCCGTTGATAGACAATAAGGATTCCAAGAAAAGATACAGGGCAGATGTTCTGATTGAAGATTATATTGCAAAACTCGAGGAAAAGATAAATAAGGAAGTGGAAAAGGCGAGAAAGAAATTCGGAGAAGCTTTCGATGAAGCCAAATTCCTCGAGACCAATCCTAACGTGCTCCGTAACAGGACAAAAATCGACGAGGTCAGAAAGAGAATGGCTGATGCCCTGAATGCCAATGATTTTGCCGAACTCAGGCAGATAATAGTCGATTGCGATATCGTATGTCCGATTTCAGGCACTAAAAACTGGACAGAAGTGCGTCAGTTCAATCTTATGTTCAGCACCCAGCTCGGGAATACCTCTGATGATACGAATGTAATTTATCTTCGTCCGGAGACGGCTCAGGGTATATTCGTGAATTATCTTAATGTCCAGAAGACAGGAAGAATGAAAATACCGTTCGGTATCGCTCAGATAGGAAAGGCATTCAGAAACGAGATTGTCGCCCGCCAGTTCATTTTCAGAATGAGGGAGTTCGAACAGATGGAGATGCAGTTCTTCATCAAACCGGGAACAGAACTCGACTGGTTTGCAAAATGGAAGGAGGCAAGGCTTGCATGGCACAAGGCGCTCGGTATGGGAGAACAGAATTACAGATTCCACGACCATGAGAAGCTTGCTCATTACGCGAATGCAGCTACTGACATAGAATTCAATTTCCCGTTCGGTTTCAAGGAGCTCGAAGGTATCCATTCGAGAACTGACTTCGACCTTGGCAACCATCAGAAATATTCTGGCAAGAAAATACAGTATTTCGATCCTGAAACAGGGGAAAGCTACACTCCGTATGTGATAGAGACTTCAATAGGTGTAGACAGAATGGTTTTGGCCGTACTTTCGAATTCACTCAGGGAAGAGACTTTGGAAAACGGCGAAAAACGCATAGTCCTGAGTATCCCTGCTCCTCTCGCACCCGTTAAGGTGGCTGTGCTTCCTCTTCTGAAGAAAGACGGACTTCCGGAGCTGGCCCAGACTGTAATGGATGAACTCAAATATGACTTCAATTGCCAGTATGATGAAAAAGACAGTATCGGCAAGAGATATCGCCGTCAGGATGCTATCGGCACTCCGTTCTGCGTGACTGTAGACCATGATTCACTTCAGGATCATTGTGTGACAATCAGGCATCGCGATACTATGGCTCAGGAAAGGGTCAGAATTGAGGATCTTCACAAGATCATTAACGACCAGGTGAGCATGACGTCACTTCTGAAACATCTGAAATAAAAAATTCAATGTTATTTTGGGGGAGAATTCCAAGAAAAAGCAATTACTTGAGAATTCTCCCTCATCTTTTTTATGCTCTTTAAAGAGATTCTATTTCATCTTCCGTCATTCCGGTAGCGGCCGCGATTGTCGCTGCAGGGAAGCCTTGCTGTTTCAATGTTCCGGCTATCGCGATTCTCTCTTCGGCTCTGCCCTTGGCTTTCCCTTCGGCGAGCCCTTCGGCAAACCACTGGTCATTTCCGAGCCTGATGGCGGTGTTTATTATGTTCTTTTCGTCGCGTTCGGTAATCATATCGCTTTCGTACTTTAGTTTCTGTTCCTTGTCGAACCTTGCAATCTCGCAGGCCCTGAACAGCCGTTCGAACATCTCCGACTTGAGTTCATCCGGAATCCTGTCGAGAGTGCCGACCCTTTTGAGGGAATACAACCACTGTTCCGTGACGGACCTGCAGTCCTTCAGTTCCCTGTCAAACCTGTTCAGTTCTACGAAGATACAAAAAATAGTTTCATCGGGAACATCGAGAGATACTTTTCCTCTGAAAGTATATTCAGATATGAATCTGTCCCTCCAAAGCGTATCGGACCTGTCGGCAACTTTGGCGCTGCCTTCGAGGAGACAGATGAAAAATACCGGAGGGATGTCGTACAGTTGTCCGTCGCCTTTTGTGGACCCGGCGTCATATACCTTTGCTGCATACTCGACACATCGTCTGAAGAGCCTGTCCTGCCGGTAGCACTGGACTTCGACGATAAAAGTTGTATTGTCGGCCCCGGTGCATCTGAGGTCGAGCCTGACGCTTTTGGTACTGAGAGCGAACCCCGGTATACGGCCTTGAATCCGGCGTCGGAAAGGATGTCGACATAGCGTCGGATTATACTCCGGTTCTGATACTTTACTTCCATGTGTAGAAATTTTCCGACTAAAGTACAGGAACTGGAAATCGGAGTCAACGGGTCCTAACCAACTTTTTACGATTCTTAAAACAGTTTTTACGATCCTGACGGTTTTTTCTGATTATGAAACTTTTACAAGCCGGTGCTGTGTTTTCCAAGGCCGGTGCAAGTTGTTAATTGGTGATTAGCGAAAAGTTGCAAAAATCATGTTTAAATGTGGCGAAAAGTTGTTAAAACCATTGTAAAATATATGAAAAAAGTTGTATATTCGTCTGTAATTTATTGATATCATGCTTAATAGAAAAATTTTCGTTCTGTTGGAGCAATGGTTTGAATCTGGAACCAGGGAGGCTGTATTTTTCGATGGTGCAAGGCAGGTCGGCAAGACCACTTCAGACAGTATCTCATTGTCGGCGGGATGCCTGAGGCCGTTCAGACATTCGTGACTGACGAGATCATATATCTGCCGTTCTATATGACAATGTTCCTGTAAGAACCGGAACAGCTCCGAATAATTTTGCCGAATTATCTGAGCATATGGGCTTTTTATTCGACGCAATGTGTGTGATGGTAATATCTGATAAGTTTAATTTACTTAATTTTGTATTTTCAAATATTAATGAAATCATGGCAGAAGAAACTTTTTCCGAACTCGGTAAAATCGAGGCTGTAAGACAACTTTTTGCAGGAATCGGGTTCGAGCAGAATGACAATTGCATACTTAAAATCGGGAAAGATGCCGGCAGTGTCATAAATGCGTCGGTGGTTATGACGGAAGGCATCGATTTCGACTTTACGTATTTTCCTTTGAAGCATCTCGGATACAAGGCTGTAATCGAGGCGACAGGCGAGATATACGCAGCCATGGCTCATCCTGAAACACTTGCCGTAAGGCTGGGAATCTCATCCAGATTTGATTTCGGTAAGATAAAGGAACTTTGGGAAGGCATGGTTTCTGCCGCCAGGAAACACGGTCACCGGAGTCTTTCTTTAGATCTTCTGCCGTCGGTCAACGGTCTTTATATCTGTATTTCCGCCACAGGTACACGTGCAAATCTGACGGAAAAACGCAGGATACAGGCCAAAAGCATGGATCTGATATGTATTTCGGGCAATCTCGGAGCTGCATTTATGGGAATGCAGATTCTCGAAAAGGAAAAACAGAAATTCCTGAAGCGTAAGACAGACAGGTCCCAGCCGGATCTTTCCGATCACAAGATTATAATAGGGGAATACCTCAAGCCGGAAATCAATCCGTCACTTGTATCCCAGCTCGAAGATGCCGAGATCATACCGTCGTACGGGTATTTCGTGAACAGAGGACTTTCCGATGCCGTCAAAAGGCTTGTCAGAGACAGCGGCCTCGGAGCCAAGATTTATGTAGAGCGGTTGCCGTTCGCCAGCGGAACCTTCGATCTCGGAAAACAGTTCGATATAGACCCGATTTCCGCTGCCTTCAACGGCGGCGACGACTGCCGGCTGCTTTTTACGATTCCGATAGGAAAACATGACAGATTCCGTCATGATTTCCAGACTTTCGACATCATCGGCCATCTTGCCAGACCTGAGGTCGGGGCAGTCCTTGTCACACCTGAAGGAGTCGAGCTCCCTGTCACGGCGCAAGGGTGGAAAAAATGATTTCCGTCTGCAAATGGATGATTTAACGGCTTTTATATAGGAAAAACACATTTATTTCAATACCTTTACAGTCAAATTAAGTCACTTATGAAAAACTCTTCCAGCGTTTTATTGCTTTTGTCCGCGCTAATAATCTCCTGTACGGATATATCGGACAGTCCTGATAGCGACTCCTTGACAGAAATACGGCTTTCAAGCGGAATCGAACTTCATTCGAAAGCTGCGTATCCACAGACGGATATTCAGATATCAGAAGGGGAGCAGGTCCATGTATGGGTAGACAGGAATATCGATCTGTATCCTGAACTGTACGGTCAGACCATGACGGCCGACGGTTCCGGGAATCTTGCCGGGGATTACAAGATGTATTTCCCCATGAACGGGGATAATGTCAATATCTATGCACTGCATACGAATGCCTATTTCCCGGACACGGACTTTCCTGTAGCGACTTTCACGCACTCGGTACAGAAAGTGCAGACGAATCTGGAGCAGTATGTGGACTCCGATCTGCTGTATGCCCGGTCAAAGGATATAGCCAGAACCGAAAATACGGTTCCTCTGAGATTCTATCATCAGTTGGCGAAACTCCAGGTAGCGATAGTGGCAAAAGACGGAATCAGGCAGTCCGACATAGCAGAAGTGACTGTAAACGGAACGAGGGTTCTTGCCAATGTATCTCTTACCAAGGATACGAATCCTAATGCCCTGACAATAGTCCCTGCAGGAAATCCGGCGGCCATATCCATAGGTACGGACCTGTCCGCGGATTTCTCCGATGAAAACATAAGATACAACGATGTCATCATAGTACCTCAGAGAGTGGCGGCAGGTACTGTCTTTCTCGGAATAACGCTTAAAGGAGGAACCAATGTTACATACAAGCTGGATTCGGACACAGTTTTCGAGGGTGGTAAAAAGTATACCCTGCAGATGACTGTGGACATGAAATCCATAGAACTGAACACGGTAGTATCGGACTGGCTCGAAGGAGACCCTATCATAGGCAATACGGGAACGGTCAGGTATATCGTCAACTATACTGACAATACCAGCGAGAGAATAGCTGTCGACAAGGGAGGATCCATCACTTTCAACGGTGCAGGCAAGACCGTAAGAAGCATTGAACTGCCGGACTATGGGAAAACCTACCTGATAGGACGCAAAGATATGACGGGCATCGAACTGAATATTGACGCCGGAGGCAATTTGAGTTTCAGACCATCCGAAGACGGATATACGCCAATCGGCAGCTATGCGGAAATGCAGCTGATAAATACTCTTGACGGAGCGATGGCCGGATACTACAGGCAGGAAGCCGATCTGGATCTCATGAACGAATCATGGAACCCGATAGGGTCGGAAGAAAAACCGTTTACAGGTGTTTTCGACGGTAACGGTTTTGAAATTTCCCGTATCAATGTTCTCGAAGAAACCGGGGTGTATGCAGGTCTGTTCGGCTATATGAAGGGGAATCAGGCTTTGCTCAAGGATATTGATCTGGTGTCGGGAGTAGTGGAGGGAAACAAGTATGCTGCAGGTATATGCGCCTACAATAATGGCGGAACAGTCTCCGATTGCAGGAATTCATGCATGATACAGAGTTCTATATATTCTGGAGGCGTCGTCGCTTATATGGACAGGGGAAAAGTATTGAACTGCTGTAATACGGCAAATATATTGTCATCAGGAAATATGCGAAATATCTGTTCGGGAGGAGGAATAGCCGGAAGAGTCGGCAATGGAGGGGAGATTATCGCCTGTTATAATATCGGGGCTGTATCATGTGAGAATTATTACCAATCAAGAGAAGCATCATCATATTCTGGAGGAATATCAGGTTTAATGGAGCAAAACGGTACTATTACCGCATGTTACAATATCGGAAATATTTATTCTTATACTAGTTTTTATTTTTCGAGTTCAGGGTCTTATTCTTGTTCAAGCGGAGTAGCAGGATATGTAAGTTCAGGAGGGAAAATAACAGCATGTTATAATGCAGGCAGAATAACAGCAGAGAATATAGAGTCCGCACGTGGAGAATATGTATATGGGATAGCGTATGCTTCCGGCTCCAATTGCAATATCTCATCCTGCTACTGGCTTGAAGACATGAGCGAAGACGGAGGGGTCAGTGGCGAAGTCCAGACAGATGTCGTCAAATTCACTGGAACATTCACTCCGGATGCTGAAAAATATCCTGAATGGGGCCTCGGCAACGGAGAGACCAATGGATGGTGGAAAAACTATAACGGAAACAATAATCTTCCTCAACTCTGGTGGGAATAAACAAAACTACAGCCATGAAAAACAATATTACCATATCAGTTCTGACAATAGTCCTTGTTTCAGGAATTGTCTGCTCTTGCGACGTCAAGGTCAATACGGACGATATCGTTCAATCCAGGCATGAAATAATCCTTTCTACCTCTATTGCCAAGCCAGATGTAAAGGCGTCGTACCAGCAGACCAATACCCAGCTCATAGCTGGAGAAACAGTCAATGTATGGATAGACGAAATAGGGGCGGGCAGCATTCCGCTCTATGAAAACTGCATCCTCACGGCAAACGGACACGGCAATCTGTCTGCCGGCATTCCAATGTATTATCCGCAGAATTCGAATGCGATAGACATATTTGCCCTGCATTCGAATGCCGATATTGTCGACAGGGCTTTTCCAGACACGAAACTGATTCACAGTGTTTCTGCCAGTCAGAGGAATCTCGATTCGTATGTCTGGTCGGATCTGCTGTATGCAAGCAGGAGTAATGTACAGAATACTCCGGATGAAGTCCATATCGTCTTCTATCATCTTCTATCCAAGGTTCAGGTCGCGCTTAGACTGGATGACGGCCTGAGTGCTGCGGATATCTCAGGAATAATGATAAGGAATACGGTAACGGATGCCTGGTTCCGTCTCGACAAGGAGATTGCGCCTGCGGAGATTGAGGTTTCTCCGGACGGTGCGGTTTCGGATATCAGCATAGGTACGGACATTTCATCGGATTTCGACAATCCTTCATATAATGACGCTATCATCGTTCCGCAGACTGTCGCTGCCGGGTCGGCATTTATAGTGGTCGAACTGAAAGACGGAACAAGGCTGGCATATCTTCTGGACCGGGACACCGATTTCGAAAGCGGCTACTGCTATCAGTATCACATTATCATTACCAGGGACGAGATTAAAGTGACTTCTCAGGTCGTGGACTGGATTCCGGGAGGCGTAGTTTCAGGGGAAGCCGACATAGTCGTACCGTAGGCCTTCAAGGCTATTTCCAGAGTCCGATATTCAGGCGGAAGAAACCGTTTTCCTCGTGGATGTCGACATCTTTGCCGAGGATGTCGCAGCTGACTGCGAAGCGGCAGTCGGCAGAGATCGTGTTTCTGTCTTCCATGTCCTGCAGAACGAGTTTCGTATGATGACGGTAATTGTAGGCGCCGAGACATTTTTCGACAGTCTGTCTCAGCGATTCGGGCATTTCGTCTGCCATCAGTACGATCTTTCCCTGTTTTTTGAGCCAGGATGCCTTTTTGCTTTCAGGAAAATTCTTCGTAATGAGAAAAGATATCTGTACCGGGATATGGCCGGGATTCATGGACATGTCGGCAACAGGTTCCGCACTGTAATTGAACGGAATTTCGGTTTTTATAAGCCAGCCCCGATCCACACATGTTATGGTAGCATTGCTGAAGACATCACACTGAACCGGGGAAGAGAGTCTGTATCTGGTTTTGAGCGTATCGTCGTAAAGCATTCCGTACAGCGAAAGATGCTCCGGCAGCGGCCACAAGTGAATCGCAAGCCTCCATTATGCGGTCTTCCAGGAAAGATTCCGAACGATATGCTTCTCTTCTGTCACGACCCGAGTATTCCCGTGCGGAACTTTTGATCTGTCTTTTGTTTATTTTGGTGCGGATATATTCGCGAGAGGCATCGTCTGTTATCCACTCGGCCCAGTCCGGCGGATTGTAGACGAAACGGTCTATGAATGACTGCGCCTGTGCCTGTACTGCGCTGTCGACAGGCTGTACCTTGATATTTCCGTCGGCATCAGGTATCCGCTCAAATCCTCCGATAAAAGTGACTGCATTGTCTATGTATCTGGAATACTGGCTTCAAGAAAATATCCGGAGGAATCCGTCTTGGCCGCAGGAACAGTAAAATAACCTACACGGCGGTCAGCGAGTACCGGTTCCATTTTCTTTTCCGGCAGGACCGTCAGGCATGTCCCGACGGACCTTTTGCCTGTCCGCAGATGTCCGAAGCCGTCTTCTGAAGGAGCACCAGATCGTCTCCGTCCCTTTCGAAATTCAGAATCATCGGACCGAATCTGTCTCCAGGATAGCCGAATTTGGCTTCCGGCTCCGGTTTGAAATCAGTATCAATTATTGTCACGAAAAGGCTGAAATCCTGTCAGGGATTTCCCATACGGTAATTCCGGCATCAGGAGTAGCTTCCTGATATCCTTCGACAAAATCTGCTGCTTCTACAGTAAAAGACAGCAGGCCGGCGGCTAAAAATGTCACGGCCTGCAGAAAAATCGGCTGCTTCATAAAATCCTTATATCATTCTCCACGTTTCCGGTGTGCGCCCTACTTCCGAAAATCATGCCATTCATGCTTTATGAAGGCCGGAACATGTGTCTGTCATTTTCCGAGAAGATGCCTTGCGTAATTATAGCCTCCGGCATCGTAGAACCGTACGAACGATCCGAGCCTTTCCGTAAAGGAATCCCAGTCCTTGTTTTCCGGCCGTACCCATTGGATTTCCGACAAGGCGGCAGCCCTCGGCAGAACCATGTATTCGGCATATTCCGGAGTGGAGATATATTCTGTCCAGAGATTGGCCTGAATACCGAGGATATGCTTGTGCTCTTCAGGAGTGAGGTCAGGCAGTTCCGGATCGAAACTGTAGACTTTTTCGAGAGGGACACAGCCTCCTATTGCAAGGGGTTCGTCCGAGGTATCGGCTGTCTGATAATAGTCGAAATACATGTAGTTTCTCGGAGTCATGATGACGTCATGTCCGAGGCGGGCGGCATCCCGTCCCCCTTCGGTCCCTCTCCATGACATGATCGTGGCGCTTTGCGATACTCCTCCCTTGAGAATCTCGTCCCAGCCTATGATCTTTCTTCCCTTGGTCTTCAGATAATCTTCGATCCTTGTCATGAAATAGCTTTGCAGCTTGTCTTCTGCCGAAGATGCATCGTCGTCTTTCAGGTTTTCGGCCTTGATGCGGGCCTGGCATTTCGGGCAGGCTTCCCATCTGGTACGCGGAGCTTCATCCCCTCCGATATGGATGTATTCCGAAGGGAAGAGTCCGGTAATTTCGTCGAAAACATTTTCAAGGAATTCAAAGGATCCGTCATTTCCTGCACAGAGGATATCCGGCATGATTCCCCATTTCCCGGCGACTTCGTACGGCCCGCCGGTACAGCCGAGTTCCGGGAAGCAGGCAAGGGCCGCGACCATGTGCCCGGGCAGGTCGATTTCAGGTATTACGGTTATATTCCTGTCGGCGGCATATTTTACTATATCCCTGATTTCGTCCTGAGTATAGTATCCTCCATACGGAGTCCCGTCGAATTCGTTGACATTCTTGCGTACCATGGTCTCTTTCCTGACAGAACCCTTGGCGGTCAGCTCCGGATATTGCCGGATTTCGATTCTCCATCCCTGGTCATCCGTCAGGTGCCAGTGAAATGTATTCATGTTGTGCAGGGCCATGAGGTCGATGTATTTTTTCACGAATTCTACCGGGAAATAATGTCTTGCCACATCGAGATGCAGGCCTCTGTAGCCGAATCTCGGCTCGTCGGTAATCCTGACATAAGGAACGGCTACCCTGCAGCGGACTTCCGTACTTGCAGGAAGAGCCTTTCTGAGAGTCTGTATTCCGTAGAAAACTCCTTTTGCGGAACCCCCTCTTATTTCGATGCCTTTTTTCCCGACAGTGAGTATGTAGCCTTCTTCATTTGCGATAAGGGTGTCTATGTCGAGCGTTATGGATTTTCCGGCCTTACGGTCCGGTGCTTTCCTGACATCGAGTCCGGCACCGTCCCTGATATAGCCGGCAAGGAAATCTGCGTTACGGGCCATTGCTGAGTCTTCCGAGTCATATACGACCCTTGTCCTTTCCTTAATGACAAAGCTGCCGTCGCCTTCATATTCGATTCTGGCAGGAAGGGGAATCACTTTTCCGAAATCGGCATCGACCTGACTGTTGCAGCATGAAAACAGAACGGTTGCGGCAAGCAGGCCTGAAAAAATTTTTCTCATCATATCTTATGCGGTTAAAATTTGCCGGAGGACCGGCAAGAACAAAGTTAAATATTTTCAGATTTTTTCCAACGGCGCCGGATGCTGTAATTCAATGGAAATTTAGTATCTTTGACAAGATTGAAAACGATAAAGCCATGAAACTGAAACTAATGCTTCTGCTGGCATTCATGCCGGTATTCTTATGCGCCGCAAAGCCGGGGCAGCTTTCGAAAATTACGGTAATGTCCTACAATATCAGAATGGGCGAAGCCGATGACGGGACGAATTCCTGGCAGTTCCGCTATCCGGCGACGGCTCTGATGATAGAAGACCAGAACCCCGATGTTTTCGGCGTACAGGAAGCATATCCCTATCAGATACTGTTCATAGACGAGAACTGCCGCGACTATAAATACGTAGGCGTCGGAAGGGAAGACGGAAAAAGCGAAGGTGAGCACATGGCCATCTTCTATAACAAGAAGACCGTTTCCCTGCTTAAATGGGGCACGTTCTGGCTCTCCGAAACTCCGGACAAGCCGACAATGGGCTGGGATGCCGCCTGCAAGAGAACTGCCACATGGGCGCTAATGAAAAGCAAGGCCTCGGGAAAGAAATTCTATTTTATCGACACGCATCTGGATCATGTTGGCAAGGTAGCCCAGAAGGAAGGGCTTGCCCTTATCGTGTCCAAAATGAAGGAAATCAACAGGGACGGACTTCCGATGGTGCTTGTCGGAGATTTCAATATCGAACTTTCCGATCCGGCCTTCACGGTCCTCGACGGAGTCATGAAAAATGCACGCAAGATCGCCGCAGACACGGACAATTCCAATACGTTCAACGGATGGGGCAAATCCTCGACTACAATCGACCATATCTTCTACTCGGGCTTCAGGTCATGCACGAAATACGAAACGATAACCAAATCGTATGCTGACCGCAAGTTCATCTCGGACCATTATCCGATAAAGGCCGTCCTGGTGTTCTGAGTCCTATTTGACGATTACGGAATATTCGATCTGCATGTCCCGGAGTTCGCTTATGAAAGGGTTGCTGACCGCTACCTTGAATTTCCGGGACATGAACTCTATCCTGTAGTTCGTCTGCGGGTCGTAGAGGAACATCGACAGGGGTGTGGAACCTCTGTTGCTTTTGACAACATGTACGAGTTTTTCCCTGAAATCCGTACTGAGCATGGGCGTCGTAAGTTTTATGACAAAGCCCTTGAGCATCGTATCCGCAGTGTTTCCCAGAAGTGAAATCTTCTTGATTTTGAAGGTAAACGGAGGATTTCCCTTTGTCTTCCGGTCTTCCGGCCTGACGAAATATTTTTCCTCCACCATACCTTCGATATATACGGGGGTGTATTGCTGGAGATATGGCAGGAAAGCCTCATGGTCTTTTCCGAAAAGGGCGAATTCGTAGTTGCCGCTGAAGTCTTCTACGGTAGTCCTCGACCACGGGGAGCCGCTTTTGCTCGTAAGCAGCTGCACATTCGTAATATATCCGGCTACTCTCAGCTTTTTCGACACTTTGGCGTTGTCGCATTGGGTTATGATGTCCGGTATTTCGGCAAGGCCGCAATCCGTGAACTGCTCGATTTCGAAAGAATATTTGTCGAGAGGATGGGCCGAGAGGTACATGCCGACCAACTCCTTTTCCTTGCGGAGGAGTTCCATGGTCTCTTCCTCGAAATTCCCGGCACTGTTGTCGGGCATTTCAGGCCTTTGCGGCTTGGTTTCTTCCATGCCTCCGAACAGGGAATCTGCTGCATTCAGCTTGTCCTTGCCGTACAGGTCGGCATATCTTGCGAGGGCGTCGAGAAAAGTGTCTCCTGAAGCCGTAGGGAGGGAATACTGCTGACGCGAATAGCCGAAACTGTCGAAAGCTCCGGAATAAAGCAGGGATTCGTATGCCTTCTTGTTCACGACACCGGCAAGACGTTCGGCGAAGTCCCAGATATCCTTGTACGGGCCGTTTTCGTTTCTGTCATCGAGAACTACCTTGACGATATTGTCGCCGAATCCCTTGATTCCCCCGAGACCGAAACGGATGTCTCCGTCCTTGTTGACAGTGAATCTTGCGTCGCTTTCGTTTATGTCCGGATTCAATACCTTTATGCGCGACTTCTTGCAGTCATCCATGATTTTGCGGATCTCGTCCATATTGGAGAGATTCTTGCTGAGGTTGGCTGCCTGAAATTCTGCCGGGAAGTGCGCTTTCAGGTATCCTGTCTGATAACTTACCCAGGCATAGCACGTCGCGTGGGACTTGTTGAAGGCATACTGTGCGAATTTCCTCCAGTCATTCCATATCTTGTTGAGGACTTTTTCAGGATGTCCGTTGGCCTTGCCTCCGTCGATGAACTTGTCATGCAGGGACTCAAGTACGTCGATCTGTTTTTTACCCATTGCCTTACGCAGCTTGTCCGCCTGTCCTTTGGTGAATCCGGCCAGTTTCTGGGACAGAAGCATCACCTGCTCCTGATAGACGGTTACTCCGTAGGTATCCTGAAGGTACTCTTCCATTTCAGGGAGGTCGTACTCTATCTTTTCCGTGCCCTGCTTCCTTGCCACGAATGACGGGATATAGTCGAGAGGCCCCGGTCGGTAGAGAGCGTTCATCGCTATGAGATCCTCGAATCTGGTAGGCTGGAGTTTCTGCAGCCATTCCTTCATGCCGTCGGACTCGAACTGGAACACGCTCTTGGTATCCCCGCGTCCGTACAGTTTGTAGGTCTCTTCGTCATCGATAGGTATGTTTTCGATGTCTATGTCGATTCCGCGCGTCTTTTTCACGGTCTCCAGACATTCCTTTATGATGGAAAGCGTCTTCAGCCCGAGAAAGTCCATTTTAAGCATGCCGACTTCTTCGATGAAGCTTCCTTCGTACTGGGACACCCATACGTCAAGGCCGGTAGCCTTGTCTGCCGCAACGGTAATCGGGATATAGTCCGTAAGGTCTCCGCGGCCAATGATCATTGCGCAGGCATGTACTCCCGTCTGCCTGATGCTGCCTTCAAGCCTGAGTGCGTAATCGAGTACTTCTTTCGTCAGCGCCGGGCCGTTCTCGTATTCGTTCTTCAGATCATCGACATATTTCAGGCAATTTTTCAGGGTTACCTTATAATCCTTGTCGACGGGTCCTTTCTTGAATTTTTTGAGAACTTTTACTGTCTGACCCTCATGTTCCGGATCCGGCACTTCCATTTCCTTTTCAATTACAGTGAAGCCTTTTTCCAGCTCTTCCCCGTCGTTCATGGGCAGTTCCTGGATTTCGCTCACACGGATAGGCTTGTCGGGAATCATCTTGGTGAGTCTGTTCGACTCGTCTATGCTCATGTTGCTGATGCGGGCCACGTCTTTTATGGCCATCTTGGCCGCCATTGTCCCGAATGTTATCACATGGGACACGTGGTCTTTTCCGTAGGTGTCTTCGACGTATTTGAATACACGGTATCTTCCGTCGTCATCGAAGTCGATATCTATATCCGGCATGGAAATTCTGTCCGGATTGAGGAAACGCTCGAACAGCAGCTGGTATTTGATAGGGTCTATATTCGTTATACCGAGACAATAGGCGACTGCCGAGCCTGCTGCAGAACCTCTGCCTGGCCCTACGGAAATTCCCTGTCTGCGTGCCGCCGCGATAAAGTCCTGGACTATGAGAAAATAGTCCGGGAATCCCATTCTGCATATAGTCTTCAGTTCGAAATCTATCCTTTCCGCATGTTCTTCGTCCAATGTCCCGTAACGCCGTTCCGCGCCCTGATAACAAAGTTCGCACAGATAGGCTACGGAATATGTGAAAGCATCTCCTCTGTCGCTGCCGTCCTTGTTGGTGCGTCCGGCATCTATCACATCCTTGTATTTTTCGAGATATTTTTCCTTTTCCGCAAGGAAGCTGTCCTCTATCCTGAATACCGGAAGGACGTGGCCGCGGTCTATCTTGTAGCTTTCGATCTTGTCGAAGATTTCCATCGTGTTCGACAGGACCTCGGGATGATCCGGGAAAAGCAGAGCCATTTCCTCTTCGCTTTTCAGATATTCCTGCTGGGTGTAGCGCAGCCTTTTGGGATCATCGACATTCGCGTTTGTGGTAAGGCAGATCAGCCTGTCGTGCACCGGACCGTCTTCCTTGTTGACAAAATGGACGTCGTTGGTCGCCACCACCTTGACTCCGGTTTTCCGGGCGAGTTCGAATATGCCCCTGTTGGCGACAGTCTGTCTTTCGTAGACTTCAGGCGACAGTCCCGGCACTTCCGTCCTGTGCAGCTGCACTTCCAGATAATAGTCATCCCCGAAGACTTTTCTGTGCCATTCCACGGCTTTTTCAGCGGCTTCCATATCTCCGGCTATGAGATTCTTGGGAATCTCGCCTGCGATGCAGGCCGAGCAGCACACGAGATCGCCGGCATACTTTTCCACAACATCGTGCGATACCCTCGGCTTGCCGTAATACATGCCTTCTATATGTCCCGTGGATACGATTTTCATGAGGTTCCTGTATCCGTTGTAATTCTTGGCAAGAAGAATCAGGTGATAATATTCCCTGTGGTCCTTGTCCTTTATCGTGTGGTCGAACTTCGAGACATAGATCTCGCATCCGATTATCGGCTTTACCTCCGGATATTTTGCAGCATACTTGAAAAACTCCTTGACTCCGTACATGTTCCCGTGGTCCGTGATCGCAAGGCCCGGCATGCCGAGTTCCTTGGCTCTTTTGAACAGGTTTTCTATCGATGAAAGACCGTCGAGAATGGAATATTGGGTGTGTACGTGAAGATGGACGAATGACATGTGTTGGCTGGAATTTCTGATGGTAGGCAAAGGTACAAAAAATAAAAAAGCCCGGGAATTTTTCCGGGCTTTTTTACTGAAGTGTCCCTGTCGGATCCGCTACGCGGATACCGGAGGGTCTCCTTTATTTCTTCGTTGCTGCAAGTTTCTTTGCATTCCTCTTTTCTACGGCCATGGTAACGTCGTACATGATTGGGGTTGCAATGAAGATTGAAGCGTATGTTCCGACTGCGATACCGAGGCAGAGAGCCACAGCCATACCTCTGATCACCTCACCGCCGAAGATTGCGATAGCCACCATAACGATGAGGGTCGTGAGACTCGTGTTCATCGTACGGGACAGCGTACTGTTGAGTGCCTGGTTGGCATTGATCTCAAGCGGCATCTTAGGATGCAGCGTCTTATATTCACGGATACGGTCGAAGATGACCACGGTATCGTTGATTGCATAACCGATAATGGTAAGCACGGCTGCAATGAATGTCTGGTCTACGTCGAGGCTGAACGGAAGGATTCCGGAGAAGATGGAGAAGAATCCGACGACGATGATGGCCGTATGAGCCAGGCCGACGGTTCCTCCGAGTCCCCATGTCCATTTCTTGAATCGTATTGCGATGTAGACGAAGATCACGAGCAGGGCTATCACTACGGCTATGATGGCGTCGCGCTTCATGTCGTCCGCGATGGATGCGTCGACCTTGTCGGAACTGATGATACCGTTTGGATTTTCAGCTGTTGACGTGAAGAAATCCAGAGTCATGTCTGCGGCATAGAATCCCTTGACTGCGTTGAACAGTTTTTCTTCTACGGCTGCATCAGCCTCTGAAGACTTGTCCTCGATCATATACTGGGTAGTGATCTTCATCTGGCTTTCGCCGCCGAACTGCTTGGCTTCCACACCGCCGTCGAATTCCTTGACGAGCGATGCCCTGACTTCCTCAACAGATACCGGCTGGTCGAACCTGACGACGTACGTACGTCCTCCGGCGAAGTCGACACCGTAGGTGAAGCCTTTGGTGAACATCGATACGATGCAGATGATGATGACTACGGAAGATATCACGTATGTGTACTTTCTCTTGCTGAGGAAGTTGACGGTAGTGTTCTGGAGGAAGTTCCTCGTGAACTTGTTGTCGAATGTGATATTCTTGCCTTTTGCAATTCTGTCATCGAATATTATTCTCGATATGAAGATCGACGTGAATACGGAAGTGATGATACCGATGATCAGCGTGGTGGCGAATCCCTGTACAGGACCCGAACCGAAGATGAACAGTACGATACCGGTGAGGACAGTGGTTATCTGACCGTCGATGATGGCCGAGTAGGCGTTCGAATATCCGTCGGCTACAGCCTTGCCGAGTCCCTTGCCGGCGCGGAGTTCCTCCTTGATACGTTCATAGATGATCACATTGGCATCCACCGCCATACCGAGGGTAAGGACGAGACCTGCGATACCAGGCAATGTGAGCACTGCGGAGAATGATACCAGAGTACCGAAAAGCAGAAGCACGTTGCAAAGCAGTGCCGCATCGGCTACAAGACCTGCCCCGTGATAGAACAGAACCATGTATCCGAGGACGAGCAGGAACGCTATGATGAACGAGATGAAACCGGCATTGATGGACTCGGCACCGAGTGAAGGTCCTACGACCTGTTCCTGGACGATTTTCGCCGGAGCAGGAAGAGTACCGGATTTCAGTACGTTTACAAGGTCTTCAGCCTCTTCAAGAGAGAAGTTTCCGCTGATCTGGGAATTTCCTCCGGTAATTTCGGAATTTACCGTAGGGTGGGAATATACCATGTTGTCGAGAACGATGGCTATCTGTCTGTTGATATTGTCCTTGGTGAGTCTTGCCCAGACTTTTGCAGCCTCGGCGCTCATCGACATGGATACTTCAGGACTTGCACCGTTGTACTGCACCCTTGCATCCGTGATGAATTTCTGGTCTCTTTCCCCGCGGAGAGCAGCCTCGCCGTTGAGGGATGCCTTGATGGCAACGAGTTCATACTGATTGTTGTCGAAAGGCTTTACGGACCACATAGGTATCAGGTCTTCCGGGAAGAGGGCCTTGACTTCAGGCATGTTGAGTATCCTGTTTACCTTGGCGGTATCGCTGAAATGAGCGTAACCCATGGTAGCGCCTCTCATGACGCTTCCAGTCTGGTCTACAGGAGGCATGAGTACGGCAAAGAGAGGGTTCTGCTTCTCGTATTCTGCAAAATCGGCTGATTCGGCAGCCTGGGCCTCGAGTTCTTCTGCGAGAATGTCTCCGGTAGTGTCGGTTGCTGCAGGAGTCTCCTCGGCGACTGTCTCTTCCGCTGTCTCCGCAGGTTCGTTTTCAGCATTCAGCTGGGCTACGAGGCTGTTTGCCTCGCTCATGTACTGGAAAATCTCGGAAGTCTCGTATGTCGTCCAGAATTCAAGGGATGCTGTTCCCTGAAGGAGTTTTCTTACACGCTCAGGCTCCTTGACACCAGGAAGTTCCACGAGGATACGGCCCGTATTGCCGACTTTCTGGATGTTCGGCTGGGTTACTCCGAAGCGGTCCACCCTGTTGCGGAGAACTTCGAAAGAGTTTGCGATTGCGCTTTCGGCTTCCGTCCTGATCATCGATATGATCTCGCTGTCGGTGGATTCGAGCTTCTTGTTTTCAGTCTTGTTCTTCCTGTCGAGTCCGATGAATATGTTTGAGAGCTTCTGTCCGTTTGCACACTCCATCCAGGCTTCTTCGAAAAGAGTGATGAAGTCCGTACCTGAAGTCATGCTGCGTTCTACAGCCAGATTAAACGCATTCTGGTATGCCGGATCCGTACCGTTTTCGGCAAGAGCCTGGACTACGTCTTCGAGTTGTACCTGAAGCATTACGTTCATACCTCCTTTCAGGTCAAGTCCGAGGTTGATTTCTTTTTCCCTTACATCATCGAAAGTATAACCGAAATATACTTTCTGTGAAGAGATGGAATCCAGATACCATCTGTTCTGTTCTTTTTTGATGGAGTCAAGCACGTATGCCTTGTCGACATCCGGGATCTGGTCGTAGGCAGCACTCGCCATGAAAGCCTCGGCCGCATTGTCGGCATATTTTACAGCCTTGTTTTCGTAGATTTTGGTCACTACGGTAAACATGAGCTGCCAAATGCAGGCAAGAGCAAGGAGTATTGCCACGAATCTGATAGCACCTTTACTTTGCATAATTTATTAATTTTAAAACAATTATTTCAAATAATCCGGCTACGGTACGTCTCCGGCACAAAATAGGGCACAAATTTACTATTTTTTTTTCTTACTAAATTAATTTTTGCCCAAAATTAAAGCCATACTCTAAACTATTTCTTATTTTTGTGCTCTGAAAATGCGCGGAAAAGCAATGGCACGACATATTCAACTGATATTTTTTACTTTCCTGCTGTCTTGCGTGACAGCCTTTGCGGCGGCTGATGCCGACAGTCTTCTGACAAGGGCGGACTCTCTGCGGGAGGAGTATCTGTTCGAAGAATCCATCGGTCTTTATGACGAGGCGCTGTCGCTGTGCAGGGATTCTGCCGAAAGGATTTCCATTCTGGACAGAAGAATGCTGTCGGAGAACGGTCTCGGAATGAGGGATTTCGTCCTGCATCCGACCGTAGTCGCCAGACACAGGTTTTCTCTTGACGAATTTTTCCTTTATTATCCTCTGGAAGACAGGAGCTGGAGGACTGTCCCGAATCAGCTTGATACTTCAGGTACACATTCTATATATAAGGCGGTTTATGTTCCTGAAGGCAGTACTTCCGTCTATTTTTCGGCTCCCGACCAGGGAGGTTCCATGAATATTTACAGAACGGAAAAAAAGGATTCCCTCTGGAGCGTCCCATGCCTTCTGAACGAATATCTGGTTTCTTCGGGGGATGAAATCTATCCGATGCTGTCCCCTGACGGGAGGCGCCTTTTCTTCGCCTCTTCCGGGCTGTACGGCATGGGCGGCTTCGATCTTTATGTTTCGGCCTGGAATGAAGAGACTCAGGAGTGGGGCCCTCCATCCAACATGGGAATGCCGTATTCTTCTCCGTTCAATGATTTTCTGTTCATAGACACTCCTGACGGCAAATATTCCATTTTCGCATCAGACCGCAATTGTCCCGGCGACAGTGTAGACGTGTATGTCCTTGAGCAGGAATCCATGCCCGTGAGGAAAAGCGTAGGCGACATAGCCGCACTCAAGGCGCTGATGTCTCTTGAACCTGAAGACGACCTCTCAAGTTTCGACAACAGCATGGCCGTATCACAGAGCATGCCGGAGGATGCGGATACGCGCAAATATACGGACAAGGTGACGGAAGTGAGGGCCTTGAGGGATTCGATCGGAAGCTATACTTCAGCCATAGAGGAAAAAAGGGCTGAACTGGCGCAGAGCGATGATGCCGGTGAAAGAGCGCTGCTCACTCAAGAAATCCTGAAGGCAGAAAGTTCGCTGCCGGTATTTCAGGATTCGCTTGAAAGGGCTTCCGCATTGCTGCAGCAGATCGAGATGGAGTTTCTGTTCAAGGGTATAGTCCTGGACATGGACAAGCTCATCAATGAGGCCGACAGGGAAGTGGAAGGGGCTTCGTCCAACTATGTGTTCGCGAGGATGAATCCCGGCGGGCCTCTGTCGCTGGAGATGGAGCAGCCCGAAGTCGAATTCGACTATACTTTCATGATTCTTCCGGAGGGGCGGTTTGCGGAAGACAATGCCGTTCCGGACGGAATCGTGTACCAGATACAGATATTCAGTCTGTCTTCCCGGGCTTCCGTCAAGGACCTCAGGGGCCTGAGTCCCGTTTTCGAGGAAAAGAACCAGTCAGGGAACTATGTGTATCGCGTCGGTGTGTTCAACAGGTACAATGACGTGCTGTCCAATCTCAACAAGGTGAAAAAGGCCGGATTCCGGACCGCTTTCATAGTCGCATTCGAGAACGGCAGACCGATACAGGTTTCAAAGGCGAGATCCCTGGAGTCCAGGATAAGGACGGTGCCTGTCTTCCAGATAGCGATAGTGCCGGACGACGGCATGCTGCCGGATGCGGTAATCGAGGCTGTAAGCAGCCTGTGCGGAAAAAAAGACATAGCGAAAACGGAGAAAAACGGAAAAATTACTTATATTGTAGGGCCTTTCGATGACAGTGAGCTGGTCCGGAAAGTCGAAGAGGCCGTCAGGGCTGCCGGTATGGAAGAGGTGTCGTCGTCGCAAATCGGCGTGAAGGAAGTTGATCTCTCAGAATAATTGCCTGGTTTATGGGATTTATAATTGTCTTGATTCTTGTCGGGATTCTCCTGCTGCTTGCGGAAATCCTGCTTGTTCCTGGAGTGGGTGTCGCCGGGATTCTCGGTGTCATTTCTCTCGGAGGCTCGTGTTTTTATGCCTACAGCGAATTCGGTTCTACGGTAGGGACCGTCGTGACCGTCATCAATGTCGTTCTTGTCGTCATTCTGACGATTTATGTCCTTAGGGCCAAGACATGGAAGAAACTCGCACTGGATACCAACATAGATTCCCGTGTAAACATGTTCGACAGCAAGTCGCTGGCAACTGGCGATTGCGGGAAGACCCTGACGAGACTTGCCCCGATGGGGACGGCAATCATACGCGACGTGAAATATGAAGTGACATCCCTCGAAGGCGTGATCGATCCGGGGACGGATGTCGAGGTCGTACTCATGGAGGACAACAAGATTTATGTAAAACCTGTTTCTGAAGATTTCTAATAGTTTATGGATATGGTAATGGTTGCGATATGGGTCGCAATAGCGATCATCGCTCTTATGGTTTTTCTCTGGTTCTTTCCTGTGACCCTCTGGTTCCAGGCTTTGATTTCCGGAGTGCGTATTTCCCTGATTCAGCTTGTGTTGATGCGGTGGAGGAAGGTCCCTCCCGGAACGATTGTCATGGCCATGGTGACCGGGACAAAGGCAGGCCTCAAGCTCGATGCCAATGAACTCGAAGCCCATTATCTTGCGCATGGCAATGTTCCCAACGTAGTCAATGCCCTGATTTCGGCCGACAAGGCCAATATCAATCTCGATTTCAAGATGGCTGCGGCAATCGATCTGGCCGGCCGTGATGTTTTCGAGGCTGTGCAGATGTCGGTAAATCCGAAAGTCATCAACACTCCTCCGGTGACTGCAGTGGCGAAAGACGGTATCCAGCTGATTGCCAAGGCAAGGGTGACTGTACGTGCGAATATCAAGCAGCTTGTCGGCGGAGCGGGAGAAGAGACTGTGCTTGCGAGAGTCGGTGAGGGCATCGTTTCCAGCATAGGTTCTTCCGAAAGCCACAAACAGGTGCTCGAACATCCGGATTCCATCTCCAAAGTCGTCCTCAGCAAAGGTCTCGATGCGGGAACGGCGTTCGAGATACTGTCGATAGACATCGCGGACATAGATATCGGAAAGAATATCGGAGCAGTTCTTCAGATGGATCAGGCCGAAGCGGACAAGAATATAGCGCAGGCAAGGGCCGAGGAAAGGCGTGCAATGGCCGTGGCCCTGGAGCAGGAAATGAAGGCAAAGGCCCAGGAAGCGCGTGCGAAAGTCATCGAAGCAGAGACGCAGATTCCTCTTGCCATGGCGGAAGCTTTCCGTACGGGAAATCTCGGCATAATGGATTATTACAAGATCAAGAACATCCAGGCCGACACCGACATGAGAGAAAATATTGCAAAACAATAAATTTGTTGTATATTTGCAGTCCTATTTGGCAACACTGCAGCCACAGAGGACAATGGTGAGATGGGTGAGTGGCTGAAACCAGCAGTTTGCTAAACTGCCGTACGGATTTACCCGTACCGGGGGTTCGAATCCCCCTCTCACCGCAGGAAAAGCTTGAACTCGAAGAGTTCAGGCTTTTCCTCTTTCAGAAAGTCTGAGCTTGCTCAAAGCCTTTCTGAAAGAGGAAAAACCTTGGACAGCGCAGCTGTTCGGCTTTTCCTGCAAGGGCCCGCCCGGCGAGGGCAAGGGGAATGCGCAGCGCAAGCGAGCACAATCCCCCACCTGAGGAATACGCGGAATGAATGAGGTTCATAAGGAAAGAATCACTCTATGAAAGCGACCGGCAAAACCGTTTTAATGATTTTTGCAGCAGCCACGGTATTTTTCTCCTCTTCGTGCATCAGGGAGAATACGCCAGAGGGCGCTGACCTGCAGCCTGGTGACAGGATTCCGGAATTTTCCGTTACAATGTCAGACGGCTCCGTGGCCGGAACGGAAACCCTGGGCGGCAAAGTGTCATTGATAGTGTTTTTCCATACAGGCTGTCCTGACTGCAGGGAGGAACTTCCTGTCATCCAGAAGATATACGATAATTACTCTCCCGGTGTCAATGTCTGCTGCATCAGTCGGGAAGAGTCTGCGACTGATATCGCTTCCTATTGGGATGAAGCCGGGTTTACAATGCCTTATTCCGCCCAGGAAGACAGGCGGATATACAGCCTTTTCGCCAGGACGGGAGTGCCGAGAGTCTATGTCGTGACTCCGGATCTGATGATTTCAAGCGTTTACGACGACAGTCCCGTGGCTACATACAGTCAGCTCGCGGCCGATATCGCTTCTTACATGTAACTGTATTTCAGGAGCATGAACGGCAAACAGGCAAAAAACAGCCGTTTCGGGTAAAATCTAAAATAAAAGTGTATATTTGCACCCGATTTATTAACCATTTATTAAAAATTTTTGATATGAGACGAGTATTATCGATGTTTGCAATGTCATTTGCAGCGCTTGCACTTATTTTTTCCTGTGACAAGACAGGACCTGAAAATGAAGACCCGGGCAAAACACCTGAAGGCAATCCTGTAGAAAACGTGTCCGGCACTTATGGCGGTTCTCTCAATATATCCTTGAGTCTTTCAGGCACTCCGGCCATTCCTGTAGCTTCAGATCTCGCAAATTCAATCGAGATCTCTGCATCCGAAACCGCTGATGGAACAGTGGACATAACGGTCAAGGACCTGACAGTGTCAGTAATGGGACTCGAACTTCCTTTCGGCGACAGGACATTCGAAGGATGTTCCGTGACTGTCGCTGACGGTGCTTATTCCATTTCAGGCAAGTCGGAAATGAGTGCGGAAGTTCCCGATATTTTCGCAGAGCCGGTACAGTGCGATGTAGATGTACAGGGAACTGTAAAGGACGGAGCCCTGACGCTGAATCTTACGGTAGCCGTTGCCAGCCTTCCGGAAACGGTCAATCCTGTTGAAACCGACGTTGTCGGTACTTACAGCGGACTGCTGAATGTGACGATGAGCGGAAATCCTATAGTAACCGATGTGGAAAAGTCCATCAGGATAGAGCTCGCTGAAAATTCGGAAGATGCCGTGAACCTTGTCGTTGAGAACCTGACGCTGAACATAGGCGGGTCCCTTGATCTGGATCTCGGTACTATTGTCGTCAAGGACTGCGCCGTGACAACTTCGGAAAGCTCCTATACTTTCAAGTCCGAGTCGCAGAAAATCACCGTTGACAATCCGTTGGTCGGCGAGTGCGATGTAGAGGCTGAAGGCACGGTTACGGATGGCAAGATCAGCACTGAACTTACCATTACCTGGAATAAGATGCCTATCGTCGTGACCTTTGAAGGCGAAGCTGCAGCGGAATAAGGGCTGTTGACATACTGTTTTCCGCCGGGCGGAAAATATTGCGAAAAGAGAAAAATCTCACGTTTCAGGGAGGTTTTTCTCTTTTCGCATTTCTCCGAACGAGGTTCCCGACGAAAATTCCGAAAAATATTGAAACTATCGCATTTTAAGCAAAAACAGGCATTTGGTTTAAAATTTAAATCAATTTTAAAATAATACTTATGAATGCGAGGTTTTCCGGGGAAAATCTAAGTGTCCGCATGAGATAACACGATAATTTTCAAGGAGAAATATTTGTTTTTAAATGATAATCTATTGAAAAAATTACTACCTTTGCACCCCGAAATTTTTAACGTTATGAAAACAACATTGTTGACTCTTCTTGAACTATTGATCTGTGCCATGCCGGTGATGGCTTCCGCACAGGTAGAGGAAAAGGAGGATGTTGCAGTCAGCGGCGTTGTGACTTCTGCTGAAGACGGCATGCCTTTGATAGGTGTAGTCGTCATGTCTTCGACAGGGGGGGGTGTCAGTACGTCGGAAGACGGCAGCTACTCCATCACAGTGCCTGCTGAGACCGTCCTGTCTTTCCACGCTATTAGCTACCAGACTTTGGAATATATTGTGCCGTCAGGCTCGGCTGCCGTGACATACGACGTGGCTCTCGAGTCCGATTCCCAGATGCTTGAGGAGACGGTCGTGGTAGCGTACGGAGTGAGAAAGAAAGGTACCATCACGGGATCGGTCTCGAGTGTCAAGTCCGAAAAGATAGAAAGCACTCCGACTGCAGCATTCGATCAGGCGCTTCAGGGACAGGTGCCGGGTCTGACAGTATTGTCATCCACGGGAGAACCGAGTGCTTCATCCACGATGATTATCCGCGGTACGAACTCGATCAATTCCGGAACTGCACCTCTTTATATTCTCGACGGTGCAGCCATTTCGGCTTCCGAATTCAATTCCATCAATCCATCCGACATTGAAAGCATCTCCGTATTGAAGGATGCTTCATCTACATCCATCTACGGCGCGCGTGCATCGAACGGTGTGATCGTCATAACGACCAAGCGCGGACGCATGGCCGACAAGCCTACCATTACTTTCCGTGCACAGCTCGGTGTTTCGGATATCGCACACGGCCAGTGGGACCTGATGGATACGGAGCAGCGTATCGCATACGAAAAGGAAGTGGGACTCGATGCCGGCAAGGATTACGAGGCCCTTTCGAAGATAAACGTGGACTGGCAGGATGTCGTCTACAATGATGCCGCCCTTCTCCAGAACTACGAGCTTGCAGTATCTGGTGCGACCGACCACACCAATTATTACATATCAGGAGCATATTATGACCAGGAGGGTATAGCCCTTGGGTCCAACTTCAACCGTTATTCCATAAGGGCCAATGTCGAGCAGCGCGCTGCAAAGTGGCTTACCCTTGGAACCAACACCATGCTCAACTATCAGGTTTTCGAGCAGGCGGATGAAGGTACGCCGAACCTTGTGTCGCCTATTTCGGCAGCACAGTTCATGCTTCCGTACTGGGATCCTTACAATGCAGACGGATCAATTGCCGTTACCGGCGGGACAGATCCGACAAAAAAATGGAAGGGAGACGGAGTGAACCCGATCGAATGGCTGGAAAGCAATCCTCGCGTATATAAAAGGTATAAGGTATTTTCATCGGTCTTTGCCGATGCAAAACCGATCGAGGGACTGACGATCCGTTCCCAGTTTACCGTAGACTATACACATACTACCGGATACAGCAGATCGTTCCCGGACTATGCGCCGAATCAGGAATCCGGGTCCGCATCGAGAATATCTACGGACGGACTTACGCTGTCAGTGACCAATACGATAGGATATAATTTCGACATAGACAATATCCACAATTTCAATTTCATGGTGGGACAGGAAGGAATCAACTACCATTACGAGGATTTCAATGTCCTGTCTGAAGGACAGAACAACCATTACATGACCAACCTTTCCACAGGTTCGAGGGTTTCGCAGTGGGGCGATACCACTGACAATGACTATGGTTATCTGTCATTCTTCGCAAGGGCCGAGTACAACTATGCCAACAAATATTATCTCGAACTGTCCGGCCGTACCGATGCTTCATCGAGATTCGGACGCGATGGACGTTGGGCAGGCTTCGGTTCTGTCGGCCTGATGTGGAACATGCTCAACGAGGATTTCATGGCTCCGCACCGCAGCTGGCTGACATACGCACAGATATCCCTCAGCAGCGGAACTGCCGGAAACTCCGAGATTCCGAATTACGAGCATCTCGCCCTTGTCGGAAGTGCCGGCGATTATGTAGGATCCCCTGGTCTTGCCCCTATATCCCAGGGCAACGAGAACCTTAGCTGGGAGTCTACATGGACTACCAATCTCGGTCTTCACTTCGCATTCTGGAACAGGCTGAATGTCGATCTCGAACTTTACAACAAGTACACCTACAACATGCTCATGCTTGTGCCGAAATCATATTCCGACAACGGTTTCGGGGCGAACTGGGACAATGTGGGTGCGATGGTCAACAGAGGAGCGGAACTCAATCTTACCGGAACCGCGCTCCAGCTTGGAGATTTCATCTGGACGGTCAACGCGAACGTTTCATACAACCATAACAGGATTACCGAACTTTACGGCGGTGTGGATGAATATGAAATGGCGTCCACAAGTCTGAGACTCGTCGTCGGCCATGATTCGGGAGAATTCTTCATCAACCGTTTCGCTGGTGTCAATCCGGCCAACGGCGACGCACTATGGTACACCAAGGACGGTGAAATCACCAATGAACTCCGCGATGAGGACAGGGTGATGATAGGCAAGAGCTATAATGCTCCGTGGGTCGGAGGTTTCGGTACTACATTCGCATGGAAAGGGCTTTCGCTTTCTGCCCAGTTCAGCTGGGTGGCAGACAGGTGGATGATCAACAACGACAGGTTCTATCAGGAGTCCAACGGACGTTTCCAGACTTACAACCAGTCCGCAAAACTTCTCGACAGATGGAAAGAACCTGGCGATATTTCAGAAACTCCGCGCCACGGTGTCTACATGGAATTCGATGACCGTCTTCTCGAAGATGCATCGTTCCTCAGGCTCAAGAATCTGATGCTCTCGTATCAGCTGCCTGCACCGTTTATAAGGAAAACAGGCTTCATCGAGGGGCTCAGAGTTTATTTCCAGGCTCAGAACCTGCTCACTTTCACGAAATTCAGCGGTCTCGACCCTGAAGGCGTCAGCAATATCTATATTGCACAGTACCCTATGTCGCGTCAGTTTACATTCGGTCTCGATCTAACATTCTAAGAGGAGGAAATATGATGAACAACATATCAAATATCATAAAAACTGCAGCTGTTTCCGCAATCATTGCCATGACAGCTACGTCCTGCCTTGAAAAATATCCCGGCTCATATATTCCTGAAGAGGATTCCATGAAGACCTTTACCGATGCAGAACAGCATAACATAGGTATTTATGCCAGCCTCAAGAGCGGCTCGCTTTACAGCGGCAACCTGACTCTCCTTCCGGACATCCAGTCGGATCTCGTTATGGCTACCTTGACCAACAGCAATCCGTTCGACGGTATCTGGGACTGGGATATCAGGCCTACGGACTCTAATATAGAGGCCGTGTACGGCTCTCTTTACGCTGTTATCGGCAACTGCAATTTCTTTCTTGAAAAAGTCGGAGATGTCATGGCCGCCGAGACGGACGAAGACAAGCTCGAGGCCCTCGATACATACACTGGCGAAGCATACGCGATACGTGCCCTTTGTTATTCGGAACTTATAAAATGTTTCTGCGAAGCATATCCGGGCGACGGCAAGGGCGACGATGAGGCGGCGAAGTCGATGCTCGGCGTCGTACTCCGCACCAAATACTCCGAGCCGGAACCTGTAAGAAGGGCTACTCTCTATGATTCTTACCAACTGGTCCTCGATGACCTCGACAGGGCAGCCGAACTGCTCGACGACGGGGACGATGATCCTACCGTAAACGAAGGAGACCAATCGGACAATTACTATATTTCGCTCGCTGCAGTCTATGCAATCCGTGCCCGTGTGGCCCTTTACATGAAGAACTGGGATGATGCCATCAAGTATTCCACTTATGTCATCGACAATTCCGCATTCGAGCTCAGCGGCACAAATGTAAACCAGACATACAGCGCCTATGCGTTCGATGCTCTCTGGTACTATGATTCGGGAACTGAGGTCATCTGGAGGATAGGATTTACCGCGACTTCATACGGCGGGGCGCTCGGATCGGTGTTCCTTCAATACACTAAAGACATGACTTATTTTTATCCTGACTATGTGCCGTCCGAATGGGTGCTGAATCTTTACAACGCGAACCGCGATATCCGCTATCAGGCATATTTCGCCGATGAAAGCATAACAGGTATTGCGAACGGTTATTCTTACGAGATTCCGGTCCCTCTCTGTACCAAATATTTCGGAAACAGGGAATTCACCCAGTATTACCAGCTTTACCATGTAAACATGCCGAAACCGCTGAGACTTGCGGAGCAGTATCTCATCAGGGCAGAGGCTCACTACTGGAAAGGCGATACCGGACTCGCTTCACAGGATCTTACGACCCTCAGCCAGAGCAGGGGTGCAGGTTCCGTTTCGGTAGGCAGCGGAGAGGCCGGACTTCAGACCATTTCCGATGAAAGGGTAAAGGAACTTTATATGGAAGGTTTCCGTCTCAATGACCTCAAGAGATGGGGCTGGGGCTTTGAAAGGACTCCGAACAGCTATTCTCAGGAAGAAGGCAACGACCTTGAAGTAGATGCAGACAATCCGCTCTTCGTTTGGCCTATTCCTCAGAACGACATAGAGGCTCCGGGGTCTGAAATCGAAGGAAATGAAAGCAATAACAGGTAAACGGTAAAGGCTATGAGAAAAATTCTAATATTATCAGCGATATTTCTTGGAGCGATCTTTACAGCTTGCCAGGAAGACAGTATAAAGACGTTCGAAAAGGAATACATCATGTTCCAGGACACTTTGTCCTATAAGGCAGTGCTTCAGGACAAGGAGTATTTCACGGTTCCGGTGACATCTACCGTGGCCTGCGACTATGACAGGACACTTGCCGTAGAGATCGTCGACGAGGGCAGCAATGCCGTTGAAGGCAGGGACTACCGTCTCGGATCGAATACGATAGTGATTCCGGCAGGCGAGTACAAGACGGATATTCTCGTATATCCCGAGTACGACCGGTTCGAAGACACGGATACGCTCTCGTTCAACCTGAAACTCGTGATGCCGGAGAATCTCAAATGGGATATCTACGGGGACGAGACCAAGGTGTCCATGTACAAGGTATGTCCGTTCGACATAAATACGTTTACGGGATGGTGCGTGGTTACTTCCATATTCCTGTACAACTATCCGGGCGTCGACAACAGTTCGTACCAGAGACTTATCAAGACGTCTCTCGATCCGGACGAGGAGAATACAGTAATCCTTCACGACTGGCTTTTCGACGGCTATGATATCAGGATAAAACTCGATCCTTCCGATCCCGAGGAACCTGTCGTAACCATGGATGAAGACCAGCTGATCAGCGACGAGGAATCCGTGTTCGGACAGGTGAACGGAGACAACAGGATACTGGGAATGGCCAGCCCTGCATACGTGTCGTACTTCAATACCTGCCAGTCATTCGTATCCCTGTGGCTCAGGGCCTATGTTTACGACATCAAGACTATCGTAGGCTATGTCGGAGACTTCTACAATGTGATGGAGTGGGTTTCCGACGAGGAGGCAGAAAGACTCCAGAGAGAAAACGGATGGTAACGGTTAATTTGCAAGGAGAACAATAACGATGAAAACAATATTTGCAAGATTATTTACGGCGGCTGCACTGTCAGCTGTATTGTTCGCGGCCTGCCAGAAACCGGAAGAGGAAATGCAGCCGGCCGAGCCTAATTTCCCTGCCGAAACATTCTCCGAGTTCCTTTACCCCGAGAGTGAGGCCGACTTGTCTTCCGATGACGAAATGGAAAATGAATATGAAATAGTATTCACTCCGAACTACAGCTGGACGCTCAGCATACCTACTCAGGAAGCGGCTTCATATTTCAGACTCCGCAACGGGTCCCAGGATGTCTTTACAATCAGAGGCAACGCTTCTGAAACCCCTGTGACCATTCCGGTCTATTGCCGTGCGGGATCGAGGGACTTCGAAAACCATACTGTGGAAGTGTCCCTTACCATGGACGGACGCACCGAAGTCATAGGAACGGTCACGATGCCGTCTCTTCTCAGGACTTTCGAAGTATATCCGGTGAAGACCGACGCGGACGGTTTCGTCGAAGCTCCGGAAGGAAGCAGCCTGCAGTATCAGTACGAAACGGCAGCCTTGTCATCCGACACTCCTGTCGAGCTTGTATGGAACAGCATCGAGTCCATGTATGAAGGATATGTCCTTGTCGACGCCAACTCAGACTGGACTCCAAATATCAGTTCTACCAGCGCCGAGATAACTGTAGTTTCCGGCAACAAGTCGGGTACGCAGACTGAAGTCCACATTACGTGCAATATCGCTTCTTCGCAGGAGCAGAACTACGAACTCGTACTCGATCTTACTGATGAAGACGTGCCTGCAGAAGAGAAGACCCATACTTACGGGGTGCATGTACCTGTTTTCGAAACCTCATTCGGTGTCTATCCCGTAGAGGAGAATGCGGACGGAGACTTCGTCCCAGGCGATTCCGATGAGGGAACATTCAGAATGTCCTATTCCGAGACTCCTCTGGAGCCTGAATCCGCAATCGAACTTCAGTATGTAAGCGAAAGCGGACGGTTCATGACGTATATTCTCGTGGATTCCAACTTCGGCTATACGGACATTTCCGCTACGATAGATGATGACGGTACGAAGCCTGACTGGCTCGAGGGAATCGTGCCTGACTGGCTCGATGTCGAAGAACTCACAGTCTCCGGTACAAAGAAGGAATACCGTCTTACGGTTGCGCCTCAGAACAGTTCTCTCGAAGGGGATACGCAGCCGCTGTCTTTCGATTTCAGTGAAATCGGCTACAGCTATGACATAATCCTTCCTGCTTGCAAGGATCTTTTCGAAGTCGCCCTTTCATTTGCCGGAACGGCGGATTTCGACTACAAGGGTCTGTATTACAACACCCAGATGGGTCAGTATGTGGAAGACGGTGCCTCTATCGGCATTACCAGTGCGTCCGGTCTTAAAGTCTATGAGCTTGTCAAGAATGAGAGAGATTTCTATGTCATGGACAGGAATGACAACTATACCGATGCCGAGACGGCTCAGACGGACTGGATACATACCGAATATTCATGGAATTCCGCCGACCCTGGAATCATCCAGACGAACAGCCTTGTAATCAACGTAGACCCTAACGACAGCGGTATCCGCGAAGGTGTCGTAATAGCTCTTCCGGCAGGTAAGGCAGAAGAGGCGCTCAAGGCCGCCGAGGGTCTGGGAGGAGACCTGAGTCTCATATTCAGCGAGGATGGCTTCAATATAGCTGAAGCCTACGAAGATTATGTAGTCTCATATATAAGCCAGGCTGCAAATCCGACATCGGCAGGCATCATCATAGAAGAAGAAACCAACTGGGAAGCTCTCGGAGGTACATTCGGAGAACTCGATTCTTCCGATCCTCTCGCCGGCTATGCCGCGTACGAATACCAGATAACATACACATGGAACGAGTGGAAACTTCATGAAGGCACCACTACGTTCGGAAGGGAACTTCCGTTCAAAGTCAATCTGACATACACGGACTATGATGTATATTCTGTAAATTCCTACGGCGACCCTGATCCTGTGGCAGACAAGGACAACTTCTGGATAAAACTTGTCAAGACTTCCGATGACGGATCACATTACATTTCCATTACTCCGGAAGATCTGGACAACATCGCGGGAGGCGAGGCCTATTTCATGCTCAAGAACGGGGAGAGCGCTGTGGCTCTGATCAAGTTCTCATACGACATAGACGGAGAAGCTCTTGATCTGGAACTTTCACAGGGCGAAGACTGCACTCTCGTTCAGTTGACAGGAGACGATGTTCCGGAGGGAGCAGGAGCCGCACCGTGCTGGCTGCTGACTTATACGGGAAGTGCCGAGGGTGCTCTTGCAATGATTTCCGGTCTGCCTGAAGGTGTAGACTATATCCAGGGATCAGCTCCGTGGGCCGTGGCCGAATCTCTCGGAGGAGGCATGATTTCGGTAGACATCCTGCCTTCCGAAGCGGAAGAAGGCGACACCGAGACCTACATACAGTTCGGGGTATCGCAGCCGACGTTCTCTTATGTTCTGTATCTTATCGTCAGGATGGAAATCACTGAATAAGTTTTCGAATGAAATTATTAAAGACAGGAATATTTCGTATGAAACATTTTAATTTATGGACTGCAGTGGCAGTATTGTCAGTATTCTCTGTTCTGATGTCAGGATGCGTCAGTGAGGAACTTCCGGACAACAGGGACAAGGATTACGGCTACGCCCAGTTCAAACTCTATAAGGCTTCTTCGTACGACAAAGTTACGAAGGCCATTGTGCCTGAACTCGACCTGCTGTCTTCTGCTGAGAAGATAAGGGTAGAGCTGATTTCCTCGGACGGACAGCAGATCGCACAGACCCTTACTCTGACCGCCTCGGACGCCGAGGCCGCGGAATTCGGTCTGAGAAGCAGCAAACTGAGACTTCTCCCGGGAAATTACGATGTCGTATCATATACTCTTTACGATGCGCTTGACGAGGAACTTTATATCGGTACGGCATCCGGGACTCTTGTCGTAGTTCCCGGAGGTCTCACGGTCTTCGACCTTACGGCGCAGACTGCCGAGAGAGGTTCCGTAAGAATTACCTTTGTCAAGGATACTTCGGCATTCGAGACCCAGACCAAGTCGACAGGAACTATCGAACGTCAGTACACCTTCGACGAAATTGCCACTGTATGGCTCGAACTCAGGAACGAGAATGATCCGGCCAACCCGATCAAACTCGACAGCCTGACCGTGGAATTCACTGAGGATTTTTCCGGAGACCAGCATTATGACGGCAAGGATGATGTCAAGGGACATCAGACATCGTACAGCGAGTGCGACAGCCTTATCTACCTCCCTGCAGGCGAGTACAAGGTAGTGGAATACACGCTGAAAGACGCCGACGACAATCTTCTCGAAATCAAGAGATACGACAATACCGAGCTGACTTCCGCCAAGTCGTTCACTGTCAAGGATAATGAGACTACCGAGGCAAAGGTGCCTGTCACTCTGTACCAGTCTGACTTGTACATACAGGAATATTATGCACTTAAAAGGCTCTGGCTTGCTCTCGACGGACCCAACTGGTCTTACGAAGGCGAATCATGGCCGATAGGAACGAACTGGGATTTCGACAAGGATGTCGACCTCTGGGGCGACCAGCCTGGCGTGCAGATTCATCCTAACGGACGTATCGCAAGTATAGATTTCAGCGGTTTCGGCATAAAGGGCCGCTGTCCTGACGATATCGGAGTGTTCACCCAGCTCGTCCAGCTGACTTTCGGAAACCACAACGAGACCAAGCAGTATCTTTCCGGCTCGGAAACTCTGGCCTATCCCGTAAACGGAACGGCCGAAGACAAGGAAGAATGGAGGCAGAAAATGCGCAGACAGTATTCTGCCGAACTTCATCCGGGCATCCAGATGTCTCCGGTCTGCGCCCTGGCCTTGAGGGAGCACGGCATGTCGTCGGTCGCTACGAGAATGTATGACGGCATGACTGCCGACGAGATTTCGCGCATGGCTGCTGGCGGCATGACGGCTGCGGATTATGAGCTGAACCGTTATGACATGAACCACGGCAAGCTGACCAACGGTCTTACGGGAATAAGCGATGCCATCCAGAATCTGACAAAACTGGAGACACTCAGCATCGCCAACTCTCCGATAGAGGCCGACGGCTTCCCTGGTCCGGATGCCATGGCGAAACTGTATTCCGTGACAGATTTCGAAATATACAACTGCCCGAATCTCGAGTCTCTGCCTGAAGGCGTTGCCAGTATGCCGGCACTCATTACGGTGAACCTGTCCAACAACGAGTTCCCTGCCCAGGCGGCGAACGATGCCCTGAAGGCTCTCGCGACCGGTGCCGCTGCGAATACAATACAGATTCTCTACTTCCTTCAGAACGGTCTTACCGAAGTTCCGGCAGAACTCGCCGGCATGTCGAGTCTCGGAATGATAGACCTTTCGCAGAACAATATCTCCGGGGCCATTCCGGCAATGGGCGACGACTTTACTCCGGAGGAGGTGACTCTGGACTACAACAAGATCACATCCATACCGGAGGGTTTCTGCTCTCTCGACGACCTCGAAAGTTTCTCTGCAAACTATAATGAACTCGAGGAGTTTCCGAACATATTTTCTTCGGATATCGACATTATAATGCCATCTATCAGTCTGGCACACAACAATATAAAGAAATTGCCGGACGAAGGGGTGTTCCACGGGCTCAGGACCGTAACGCTTACCCTTTCGGGCAACCCTATTGAAACTTTCCCTAGAGAGCTTGCGGCTACGGATTCATACGTCGAACAGCTTGTGATGCAGCAGTGCGGTCTCAAGGAATTCCCTGAAGACTGCCTCGACGGCAAATATACCAGCAACATCACGACTCTCGACCTCCAGTTCAACAAGCTGACGGAATTCCCGGATGACTTCAGTGCGGAGACCCTGCCTTACCTCTACGGTATGGACATATCGAGCAACTCGTTCTCCAAATTCCCTATCGAACCTCTGAACATCCTCAGACTGACAGCCTTTGCCGTCAGGGGACAGCGCGACGATTCCGGAAACAGGTCCCTTCGCGAATGGCCGAACGGAATCGGCACCCATACGGGACTCAGGGGCTTCTATATCGGGTCGAACGACCTCCGTGTCATAAACGATGAAATCTCGAGCATGATTTTCTATCTCGATATCAGCGACAATCCGAACATCATCTTCGATGCTTCAGATATCTGCGCATACTGGGAGGCCGGGGCATACATCCTTTACTATGACAAGACCCAGAATATCCTGAACTGTGATTCCATGTTGGATTAGATAAAACGCAAAAGGACAGATTATGAATATATTTACTAAAATAACGGTTTTATGCGTTGCTGCGGCTGTTTCCTTTGCCTGCCGGCAGAATGAGCAGATCGACTTCAATCTCGACAGCGACAATCTTGAAATCGGGGCGGAAGGCGGAATCAGGAGAATCAATGTTTCCGCTTCAGGAGCATGGACGGCCAGTGCCAACGTGCCGTGGATTACTATTTCTCCGGCAAACGGCAACGGTTCGCAGGAATGCCAGATAATCGTGGATTCGACAATCTATTATCTGGCGGACGAAGCTTCAAGGTCCGGAGTCGTCACCATCATGGAGAGTGAAACTTCAGACAGCCGCGACATAAACGTGAAGCAGGCCGGATACGGGTATTCGATCACCCTCGAGGAAGACGAAATCGATATCCCCGAGTACGACGTCCTTTCCGACCGCTGGTTCGACGTAAAGGTGAAATCCAACGTGAAATTCGACCTTGCATTCAAGGACAAGGCAGGGGAAGTCATCGACTGGATAGAGGCCGACGAGGATAATCCCGAGCTTGAACTGACCAAAGGGGCCAGACCGCGCAGCGTAACTCTCAGATTCGACTGGGAAATCAACCAGCACGATGAGGACAGAATCGCCAAAATCGAATTCGTCCCTGTGGATGACAATGGCGCTCCGATCGCATACAACCCTTCAAATGTGGCCAGAATCGATACCGTCAAGGTAACCCAGACTTCAGCCGAGCCGATAGTCGAAAACACCCGCCAGGGAGATTCTACATCGCTCGTAGCCATTTCACGCGCCCTGAACGAGTGGTCCGGCGGTTGGGATACCACACAGCCGATGGAAATGTGGAGCGACGTAATCCTTTGGGAAAATACCGGTGACCGCCAGAAAGACGGCCGTGTACGTTATGTGAGATTCTTCATGTTCAACACCGAGGACGGCCTGCCGTATCAGGTGAGGTATCTTACCGCTGCGGAAGAAATCGTCTTCTACTCGAACGAGAACAATACCCTGCGCAAGGACATAGACCTCGGCGAGGATATCTGCCAGCTCGGCCAGCTCAAGAGACTGACTATTTCTGCATACGGACTCGATGACAATTCCATACCGGAGAGTTTCTATACGAGCTTTCCTGATCTGGAATACCTGAATCTGTCGAGCAATAATTTCACGGCCATTCCCGAGGGAATCAACCCGGTGAACTTCCCTAAGCTCCATGCGTTCAAGATGTCGAACAACCAGAGATCCCTCGTTTACGACACTCAGAATGCCGCTGTAAACAATGACGAGCAGTTTGCCGAAAAGTATGCGGGTCTTTTCAACGAGAACAAGAACCCGGAAAATGCCGATGCCGGCGGCGGACTGCCTTTAAGATTCCTCAGATGGGAAAAACTCGACACACTTCAGCTTTCGCTGAACTATCTGCAGGGGGAACTGCCGACAGACAGCTATCTGCTTTCGCACAATTTTGAACCGTGGACTGCGGACTACAAGCTGATCGACGAGGAAGGAGAGGAAATCCTCAATGTAGCGGATTCGCTCAAAGGCGGAAATCCGGAATTTTTCCAGACGAGGAGTATTCCGAGGGTTCTGCCGCGCCTGAAGAGTCTGGCTATAAACCTCAACAGATTTACAGGAGCCTTGCCGAACTGGATTCTCTATCATCCTAATCTCGACCTCTGGGACCCGTACACATTGCTGTTCAATCAGGAAGGACGCGACAGGGAAGGTACAACTGCAGGATTCAGCGGCACACCGTCGAATCTCAACTATTATTACGATGTCTATGGTAACAAGAAATACGATCCGGACAATGCTCCGTCGGATGAATAACAGGAGGACAGAAAGATGAAAATGAAATATACCAGAATATTGTTTGCAGCACTGGCGATACTTTCCGTTTCGTCATGTGCAAAGGAAGTCCTTTCCGGTCCCGATGTTTCCGTTACGCAGGAAGAGACTGTTCCTTCGCATCTGAGCGGAGAAGTCGTCCTGAAATTCGATGAGTCGCTGTCCGACCTTCTCGACAAGCTGAACCTCGACGGCACTCCTGCTACGCGTTCCGGAGTGACTACTGTGGATGAAATCCTCGAGATTATCGGAGGTTACAGGCTTGAAAGAGTCTTCCCCGTGAATCCTTCTACGGAGGACAAGGCGAAGGAAGCAGGCCTGAATCTGTGGTATGTAGTGTATTTCGACGAGAATGAGGATGTCGATGAAGTCGTGAAGAAACTTTCCGCCCTCGGAGAAGTCCAGTCGGCCTCTCCGGTAAGGACTATCAAGAAGGCCTACGACGGAAGGGTCATCCCTTACCACCCGTCAGGAAGCATGATGACAAAGGCTGGCGAGAGCACTGATCCTGAGTTCAAGATGCAGTGGAATCTCGTAAACAACGGTTATACTTCGGATTTCGTGATAAAGGAAGGAGTGACTTATCCTGACGGCTATCCGTTCGACAAGCAGCCGCAGGAGAAATTCATTGCAGGCTCCGATGTCAACTGCAAGGCTGCATGGGAACTTTGCACGGGCGATCCGTCCATCATCGTCGCAGTCCTTGACGAAGGTATTTTCCTCGAGCATCCGGATCTTCAGGCGAATATCTGGACAAACGAGGACGAGATCTACGGATCGCTTGAAGACAACGACAATAACGGCTACGCAGGAGATGCCCACGGATACGACTTCCAGAATGACAGAGGCATCATTTCCTGGGATTCATACGGGGATACCGGTCACGGAACACATGTTTCCGGAGTAATTGCCGCCGTGAACAACAACGGAACCGGCATTTCATCCATTGCCGGAGGCGACGCCTCACGTAATCTTCCAGGAGTGAAACTCATGTCCTGCCAGGTATTCTCGGGCAATCTGTCATCCAATACAGTCAGCCTTGCAAGAGCTATAAAATATGCTGCGGACAACGGCGCCGTCGTTCTCCAGTGCAGTTTCGGCTACACTTCGGGGGCGGCCAATCCGTACCAGTACGGAAATGCCGGCTTCAAGACCGAGGAAGAGTGGGAGACCTACTGTCCTCTCGAGAAATCCGCGCTCGACTATTTCATCCATTATGCAGGTTCAGACAACGGCCCTATCAAGGGAGGAATTCCGGTGTTTGCCGCAGGAAACGAGTATGCTCCGCAGGCAGGTTTCCCGGGAGCTGCAGAGGGATGCGTGTCGGTGGCATCGGTAGCTGCGGACTTTACTCCGGCAACATATACCAATTATGGTGAAGGAACCCGAATTTCGGCTCCCGGCGGAGACCAGGACTATTATTTCGACTTCCAGCAGAGCGAGGAAGACGACAGGGGAGCAGTAGGCTGCATCCTTTCTACCCTGCCTAATCATGTCAGCGACAATACCGGATACGGATATATGGAGGGCACGTCCATGGCCTGTCCTCACGTATCGGGAGTGATTGCCCTCGGTCTGTCCTATGCAGCACAGATGCACAGGCATTTTACGGCAGAGGAATTCAGGGAACTCCTTTTCTCTACCAGCAGGAACATCGACGACTACATGTACGGAACCAAGTTCTTTTACATGTGGCAGGTCGATGCGTCAAGCCTTATTCACCCTGACCGCCTCACTCTCGGATCGTATTCCGGAAATATGGGAGCCGGTCTCGTGGATGCCGGAGCCCTGCTTGCAAAGATAAGCGGAGCAGGTGTTCCAATGTCTTTCCCTAATATCTATGTACAGCAGGGGCTGACCCAGACAGTGGATCCTTCAGCTTTCCTGGACGGGACGACATTCTCGGTTACAGTAGATGATCCTTCAGTAGCCGGAGTCGGGACTGCAGGCGCATCCGGAAGTCATGGAAAGACCGGAGAAGGTGCAGGTCCTTTTACATTCTTCGGTTTGAAGAGCGGTTCCACTACTGCTACGATCACTCCTGCGGGAGGTGCAGCCCAGACGTTCGTAATCACTGTCCGCACGAGCGGCAGCGGTTCCGGATGGCTTTAGCGGCCGGGTCTTGACGACATGAGACTGCGCTGGACAATATTTTCCATCCTTGCCTTCGTTCTGGGCGCCGGTGCTTATGCCCAGAACGGCAGGGAGCGTCTCATAGACAGTATTGCACATCCGGAAATTTCCGCCTCGGGAGAAATGATGCTGTTCATGCAGACCGTCGTGGATGCCGGAACCATCTCGGAGGAATCGGCTCCGCGCGAGTATGAATTCCACTGGACCAATGTCGGGGAAGTTCCGGTCACTGTCCTGAAGGTCACTACGACTTGCGGATGTGCCGTTCCGTCTTTCGACAGCAGGAAAGTAAATCCGGGAGAACAGAGTTCATTGACCGTAACATATCATCCGAAAGGACATCCGGGGACTTTCGACAGGAGGATTTTCGTTTACACCGATCTTTCGGGGGCGAAACCTGCGGCGGTCCTGTCTCTCAAGGGAAATGTCACACCTTCTTCCAAACCTGTATGGGCTTTTGCATATCAGATGGGAAACCTTTATCTCAAGCAGAGGGAAGTGCGTTTTTCCGGAGAGTCGATGGCGACAGAGCGGATTTTCTGCCTGAATGCAGGCGACAGGCCTCTGACCGTCGGGGCCGAATCGAAACTTCTTCCGCCGTATCTGACTTTCAGATGCGAACCGGAGACGATTCCTCCCGGGGAATTCGCGGATCTGGTGATATCATTCGATCCTGCAGCGGTGCCGGTGAGACTGCTCGATTCCGTCCCTCTTATTCTGACGGGAATCGATGTTCCTCCGTCGCAGAGAACGGTCAGGGTCCTTTTCGGTCGCGAAAATTGAAAATTTGAATTATTGACATACAATGAAAAACTTATTGAAAATAGCATTTATCGCCACTGCTCTGGCATTTGCGGCTTCATGCAGCAAAGAGGATAGCGAAACCGTGGAATATCTCAGGGCAACACCGTACAATGTCGAAGGTATCTGGCAGCTTGTCGAATGGAACGGGGCGTCTTTGGCCGACGGTTCTTTCGCCTATATCGAGCTTGTCCGCAAGAACAGGGAATTTACCGCCTATGACAAGATAGAGACTTTCGTGACATCGGTCAGGACGGGAGAATTCGACATAGACGAAGAAAACAGTACGATCGGGGGCATATACGATTATTCGATTTATACCCCGTGGGAGCACAGCTATGTAATTTCCGAACTGACTCATGACAGAATGGTCTGGACGGCAGAGGACGATGCCGCCGAGGTCCGTGTGTACATGCGTGTCCAGGCGCTTCCCGAAGGCATAGCACCCGAGACCGGTGACAGCGAGGATGACGATGCAGAATAACACACCTATTAATAACAATAAAATGAACAAAACAAATTCATTACGCAGCATGGCTGCAGCAGCCTTTGCTGTCCTGACAGCTGGAATGTTGTCCTTCACCTCCTGTGAAGAATTCGACGACAGCCAGATCCAGGCGTCTCTCGATGACCTCAATTCGAGAGTCGAGAATCTTGAAAATGCGCTTGCCGATCTGCAGAATGATGTAGACGCCGCATCCGCTCTTCTTGCGGAAGGCAAAATCATCAAAAGCATTGCAGCAAATGAAGACGGTACGCAGTACACCATCACTTACGTGGATTCTGAAGATGAGGCTGATGTAATCACTGTCGGCACAGGCGATCCTGTCATCACGATGATCCAGGAGGGCGATGTATGGTACTGGGCCAAAATCGGAGCCAGCGGCGAACCGGAACATCTCCTCGGAACCGACAACAAGGTCCCTGTAGTGACAGTAATTCCTGATCAGGTCGCTCCGAAACTCGACGTGGACGAGAACGGAAATCTTCTCGTATCCATCGACAACGGCGGCTCATGGACTGAAACAGGCGTAGCAATCTCTGATATCTACACTCCTGTCTTCTCCGGAGTGGAGATCGAAGACGGCGAGGTGACATTCAAACTTGCCAACGGTGATTCTTTCACTGTTCCTATGGTAGAGGATCTCGTCTGCGAATTCCTTACCGGAAAGACGATCTTCGCTTCGGGCGAAACCCAGAATCTTGCCATGAATGTCAGCGGATTCGTAAAATACGATCTTGAAGCTCCTCAGGGCTGGTCGGCTACTTTCGACGGTACCAAGATTACCGTTACCGCTCCGGATTATGAAAGCGAGTGGTTTACCGACCCTTATGTTACGTCGGGTTATATCAAGCTCTGGCTTTATGACAACAAGGGCAATGTCGTATTCGACAAACTTTCAGTTCAGGCCGGCGGTACTCAGATGGTAGTTCTCGGTACAGAACTCGACGAGTCCGGAAAAGTGAATGTAGTGGCTACCACTCCTTATGCGTACATGGATTTCTATATCGGAGTCATGAAAGCAGATGAATTTACTGCCGAGGCAGCTGCAGCCATTGCAAACTCGCCTGATACCGAAGCTGTTGCCTGCGAAGAAGACGATGAATATAATCTTGTTCCTTATTCAGTACCGTTTACCGATTTCGTTTCCGATCCTCAGGTCGGCGAACCTTACGTAATCTGGGCTATTCAGGCACAGTTCGGCGAGAGTGTATCGCCAGACGATGTCATCACAGTGATATACAATTACGGAATGAATGTCGACGTGAAAATCGACAATATCTCCTTCCGTGACGCTACGGTATCCGTTACTCCGGGAGCATCTACAAGGTATTTCTATGGAATCACTCTTGCTTCGGACTTCTATCCTGAGTCCCTTGTAAACATGATCAACTATGGCATGTACTCTGCTACTTCCGATGCGGTAAACGCTACCATTACTGAACTCAGCAGCTCCGACCAGCCGAACGTACGCTTCGATGTAGTGCCTGGTACTACTTATACAATCTGGTACGTCATCGAGACCGATGCAGGTTCATATTCCGTAGGTGATGTGGTATCACAGGAATTCACTCTCGATCCGGTAACGGAAGGCGGTTCTGCAGCAGTTACATTCAATCCTGAAGAAATCGAAGTGACATACAATTCGATTTCCGTTCCGTTCACAAGGCCGGAAAACACATACCAGCTTTATGCTACATATCTTTCCGAATCCGAATTCGCGAACAATTACTCAAGCGATGAAGCTGCAGTGAAAGAGATGCTTCTGGCTTCATATCCGTTCAACATGGATTACCCTGCTACAGCAGACGTTTACGGCAATGCTACATTGAAGCCTAATACGAAAGGATATGTCTTCGTGGTAGTAATCGACAACGACGGTATGGTCGGACCTCTCGTAAAACAGGAAGTTTCTACTACGGACGTGCCTCGCGATGCGAATATCGGAGTCGCTCTTGCAGGTGATGTCGTCGCTGCTTCGACATCGGCTTCGGTAGAACTCGACGTTACCGGAACACCTGCTTACGTAGTATATTATCTTGCAGACAGACAGTCATTCGACACCCACTGGACATACAAGGGCGATGTTGAACTCGTGAAATCCCAGATGGCGCTTTCTCCTACCAACTACAACTGGACAAGAGTGGACTACAGCACGCTGTCTGACGGAGTCCTGGAGCTGGAGAATCTTGATTTCAATACCGAATACATCATTATAGGATCGGTAGCTTCCAAGAATCCGACCGATGTCAATCCTGACAACCTCATGCTTTCTGCCGACTATTTCGTTGCAGAGTTCACTACACCGGCTCCGACTATTATCCTGAAGGATGATCCAGGGTATGCGGACATGGTTCCTGAGCTGTCGGAAGTAAATTATACCGAAAGCTGGGGCAGCATATATGCCAATTTCGACATTACCCCTTCTGCAGATGCAGTAATGTGTTATTATTATGCTGTTTCCGCTCCTCTTGAAGGCAACGTGGAAGACCTTGTTACGGAGATTGCAGGCAAAGGTACAGGTATGGCAGTAGCCACCATGCCTACGATTTCATTCAGCAGATACATGTATCAGCCGCTGACAGTCTACATAAGCTGGACTGATGCCGAGGGGAACTTCTATGAGCCAGTCATAGTGGACGTTCCCATGCCTGCAGAATAATCAATCCTGAATTTATGGAGCGGTTTCTTGCCGCTCCTGCATGATAAGAGGGTGCCCCAAAAGCCATAAGGCATGTGGGCACCCTCTTCTTTTTTCAAGGCCGGTTCCGGACTTATTTCGCTTTATCGAGTTTCTTGGCGACTATGGCATCGATGACAGCTACGGCCGTAATGTTCACGATGTCCCGTACCGCACTCTCGATATCCGTGAAATGAATCGGCTTGTTCAGTCCCATCTGTATAGGTCCGATCATCTCCGCATCGCTCATTGACTGGATGAGCTTGTACGCCGAGTTCGCCGAACTCAGGTTAGGGAAGAGCAGAGTATTCACGATTTTGCCTTTCAGCTTGTTGAACGGGAATTTGCGGTCTCTCAGCTGGTCGTCGAGAGCGAAGTTGACCTGCATTTCGCCGTCAATCAGGATTTCAGGATAGTTCTTCTGGATGAAGTCGACAGCCTGATGGACGGTTTTCGGGCTTCCTTCCGCGTCGGCGCCGAAATTCGAATACGACACCATGGCCATTACCGGCTCGTGGTTGAAGAATCTGACGGTGTGGTCGGCCAGAAGGGCGATATCGATCAGAGCCTTCGTATCCGGATGCCTGTTGATAAGGGTATCGGCCAGGAAATACGTGCCCTTCTTGGAGTTCACTATGTGCATGGTGCCGAAATGCTCCAGTCCGGGTCGTATTCCTATGACTTCCTTCGCAACCTTGATCGTATTGCTGTATTTTGTATATGTACCGGTGATGAAAGCGTCTGCATCGCCTGTCTCGACCATCATCATGCCAAAATAGTTCGGCTCGAACATCTTGTCGCAGGCTTCATCGTAGGTGGCGCCTTCGCGGGCTCTTTTTTCGGCAAGAATCCTGGCGTATCTTTCCCTTCGGGAAGCCTCGTTGTCGTGTCTCAGATTGACGATCTCGACCCCGTCCAGACTGAGTTCCAGCCTGCGGGCCGTTTTTTCTATCCTTTCATCGTTTCCGAGCAGGATCGGATGACAGATTCCTTCGGCGCGGGCTTCGACTGCGGCCTTTATCATGTTCGGATGGTTTCCTTCTGCAAATACCACTCTTTGAGGATCGGTGCGTGCTGTCGTGTAGAGCTGGCGTATGAATTCCGATTCGTATCCCATGAGTTCTTTCAGATGCTCGCGGTATCCGTTCCAGTCCGTGATGTTCTTGCGGGCGACACCTGAGGCCATGGCAGCTTTTGCAACGGCTATCGAAACATCCGTGATAAGCCTCGGATCTACCGGCTTAGGAATGAAGTAATCAGGGCCGAAAGTGAAATTGTTGACTTTGTATGCTTCGTTTACTATGTCCGGTACGGGCTTTTTGGCGAGATCAGCGATGGCATGTACGGCAGCCAGCTTCATTTCTTCGTTGATTGCCGATGCGTTCACGTCCAGTGCGCCCCTGAATATGTAAGGGAAGCCAATGACATTGTTTATCTGGTTCGGATAGTCGGACCTGCCGGTGGATATCAGGACATCGGGTCTCGACGCCTTTGCATCCTCGTAGCTGATTTCGGGCACCGGATTGGCCAGGGCGAATACTATAGGATTCGCGGCCATGCTCCGCACCATGTCCTGGGTGAGGACATTTCCGCGCGAAAGCCCGAGGAACACGTCAGCCCCCTTTATGGCTTCCGCAAGAGTGTGTATATCCCTTCTTTCCGTGGCGAAAAGCCGCTTCTGCTCGGTAAGGCCAGGCCTGTCGGATGTGATGACGCCTTTGCTGTCGAGCATTACTATGTTTTCCTTTTTTGCCCCGAGGGCCACGTACAGGCTCGTACAGGAGATGGCGGAAGCTCCTGCCCCGTTGACTACGATTTTCACGTCCTCTATTTTCTTTCCCGCCACTTCGAGGGCATTCAGCAGTCCTGCGCTCGATATGATGGCGGTACCGTGCTGGTCATCGTGCATTACGGGGATATCCAACTCCTCCTTGAGCCTGCGTTCAATCTCGAAGCATTCCGGAGCCTTGATGTCTTCGAGATTTATGCCTCCGAATGTTGGAGAAATGGCTTTTACGGCCTCGACGAATCTGTCCGGGTCCTTTTCATCGATTTCAATGTCGAAGACGTCTATGCCGGCGTATATCTTGAACAGAAGGCCTTTTCCTTCCATTACCGGTTTCCCGCTCAGGGCGCCTATGTCTCCGAGGCCGAGCACTGCAGTACCGTTGGAAATGACTGCGACCAGATTTCCTTTAGCAGTGTATTTGTATGCGTCGTGAGGATTTTTCTCGATTTCGAGGCACGGCTCTGCGACTCCGGGGGAATATGCAAGAGAAAGATCCCTCTGCGTGCTGTGCGGCTTCGTAGGGACAACTTCGATCTTGCCTGGTTTGCCTTGCGAATGATAGAGCAAGGCTTCTTCTTTTGTAATGTTGCTCATATCCTTTATGTAGTTCGTTTTCTGTAGTTCCGCCAAAAAAAACCGGTCCTGCGAATAGTCCCAGGGCCGGTTTCATAGGCTTGTATTGTATAAATTATTTATACTGGGCGAATTCTATGTCTTTTGTTGCTCTTTCGGCAAGCTGCTTGTCCTTGCTTGCAGCCTCGATGTACTTCTTCACGTCGTTGGCATTGCCCTGGCGTGCGGCGATGACAGCCTTCAGATAAGAAGTCTTGGCGCATCCGCATGTTGCGGCGGCAGCGGCCTTGTCGAGCTGGTCCGTAAGGATGTATGCGAGAACCTTGTTGCAGCAGTTTTCAGCAGAAGCGAGCTTGGCGGCGGCATCTGCATATTTCCCGTCGAGGATATCGAGCACTGCAGCGTTCTCTTTGGAAGTGGCGTTGCCTGAAGCGGCGAAATACTTGGCGGCAGCGGCCTTGTCACCCTCTCTGAGAGCTATGACACCCATTGCATTCTGCCAGTCTGCGTCCTTTTCAGCATCGGCAAGGGCTGTCTTGGCTTTTGCGAGGTCGTCTGCATTGATGTAAGCTACACCGAGGTTATACTGAGCGCGTGCGCTGGCGTATTTCTCGATAGCCTTCTTGTAGATTTCGATTTTTGCGGAGTTCTCTTTTACAACAGAAGCGGCGCGGAGAAGAGCCTCTTCATCGAGGATGTCGATGTTCTCTTCGATAAGGGCGAGGAGTTCCTCGTTGGTGTAGTTGGTGAATTCCACGTTTGCAATGAATCTTGCGCGGCGGAGTTCAGGGAGGATTTCCTTCTTGAGTGACTGGTAAACTGCCGACATGTTCTTGATTTCCTTTTCGCGGACAGCAGGATCACTGTACATCGAAAGTACGCGGATAATCAGATCCTTGTCCTCGATGTCGGATGCTGCAACCAGTTCCTGGAAGCCTTCCCAGTCCTGACCTACGCTCGTCACGTTGACAGGAGCCTCTACCTCATGATTCTTGGTGACTTTGCCGAAAGCCTTTTCAGCAGTCTCCGAACGTTTGCCGGAAAGCTTGGTGTTGAGTTCTTCTCCTCCGTCAGGAGATGCGTAAGCTACGATGTCCGTGCTGGTGATGGCCTTGCGCTCGTTGGCTTTGATTTCATCGAGGGCAGCCTGGAAGTTCTTGATGGACTCGGATTTGAGCTGGCTTCCCCTTACGTATGAGCTGTTGATGGTGTAGAGGATCTGGCCTTCTGCAGTCTGTTTGATGATTTCCTGATAGTTGTCGGCCTTGTAGTCCGCCTTGCCGTCCTTACATACGAGCATGTATGTCGCATTGGCTCCGTCAGCGGCTTTCCTTGTAGGCATTTCGATAGCCTTGTTCTTGTATTTCACGACTCCGCGGAGTTCGAGATAGCTTTTTTCCATGCCCGGTACGAAGTCGAAACTTACTTTTTCGGTAACTGTACCGCCTTCGGAAGAAACGACCTTGTAATTGTCCTTGACATCTTCACCCTGATATGTGAAAGGAGCCATCTTGGCCTCTCCGCCTTCATATACGAGGACCGGAGTAACTTCGAGAATGGCTTTCGGATGGAAATAGTCGGCAGGATAAGTCACGGAAACCGTGGCATCGATACGGTTGGCTACGACTTCGAGCACTGCAGGGTCGCAGTTGACAGTCACGTTTTCTGCCATTTCCGCCATTTTCTCCGGCGAACTGCAGGCTACCGCTGCAAGTCCGAGAACGGCAGAAGAAAGAAATTTGATACTCTTTTTCATTTCGTTTATTGATTAATGGTTTGTCTTCAGTCATACACTGTCCGTACCCGCACGGAACAGCGCATATTTCTCACAAATATACAAATTCTGGTAATTATTCTGCATCGCAATCAAAAAAATCTTTTATTTCATCGGAAATTCTGCTCTTTTAGTATCTTTGTGTCCTATGACGACCCAGGAATTACAGACATTAAAAAACAAATTCGACATAATCGGCAACGATCCTGCCCTTAACCGCGCCCTCGAAATTGCGGTGGCGGTGGCGCCGACAGACCTTACGGTCCTGATAAGCGGAGAAAGCGGCGTAGGCAAGGAGAATATTCCCAAAATCATACATCAGTACAGCCTGAGGCGGACCGGAAAGTATTTTGCGGTGAATTGCGGGGCCATTCCCGAAGGGACCATAGATTCGGAACTTTTCGGACATGAAAAGGGCTCGTTTACGGGAGCCAACGAGATGAGGCGCGGATATTTCGAGGAAGCTGACGGAGGTACGCTGTTCCTGGACGAAATAGGAGAACTTCCGCTTCCGTCCCAGGCCAAGCTCCTGAGGGTCCTCCAGTCGGGAGAATTCATACGCGTCGGTTCTTCCAAGGTCCTGAAATCCGATGTCAGGGTGGTGGCCGCAACGAACGTGAACCTTAAATACGCGGTGGCGAAGGGCAAGTTCCGCGAAGACCTTTACTACAGGCTGAATGCAGTATCGGTGTTCATGCCCTCTCTCAGGGAGCGCAGGGATGACATACATCTGCTGTTCAGGAAATTCGCCTCGGATTTTGCGGCAAAGTACGGAATGGTGAAAATCTCCCTTTCGGAAGATGCCGTCGCCCTTCTGAAGAGCTACAGATGGCCTGGAAATATCAGACAGCTGAAAAATGTGGCCGAGACCCTGTCCGCCATCGAATCTGTCAAGTCCGTTCCCGGCGCGGAAAGGCGCGAAATCAGTGCGGATGTCCTGGCGAAATATATTCCCAAGGATGATCCGAACCTGCTTCCTGTCAAGGCTGAATCCTCCGGGGATGCCTTTACACCGTCTGAGAAGGAAATGCTGGTGCGTACGATATACCAGCTCAGACAGGATGTCGACTATCTTAAATCGGTCATTGCCGGCAATGCGCCTGCCGAAGACCGTGGAATGAGGCTGATAGGGAACCGTACCGGAAATGCTGAAGACGCTTTCCGCGACAAGCCGGATACCGCTTTCGGACCGGCCGGAGGCCAGTCGCCCGATGTCTTTGCCGGAAGGGAAGCTCCAGAAGAGCAGCAGGGCAGCATGGTAATGAAGGAGAATTCCGAACCGGAGGAGCAGACTGTTACCAACCTTTCCATCGAGAAAACCGAATTCGAACTGATAAAAAGGGCTTTGGACAAGTATCGCGGCAACAGGAAACTTGCTGCGGAAGAGCTCGGCATTTCCGAACGCACGTTATACAGGAAACTAAAATCTTTGGATAAATGAGAAAAGCCATATCTACGGTAATTTTTGTCATTGCGCTGGCAGTTGTCGGCCTTATTGTCCGCTCGTGCGGCATATATTCCTTTTCCGGAACATCCATCCAGGCCGACGTGTTCACTGTCAATGTCCATTATTTCGAATACAAGGCGCTCCGCGTCAATCCTACTCTCAGCAATGAGCTGACTGAAGCACTGAAAGACCAGTTCCGCCGGCTGACCCGTCTCGAACAGGTGGACGAGGAAGGCGACCTGGAGATTGTGGGCGAGATCACCGGATACGATGTCAAGGCCATGGGTATCACGGCCAACGAGGTCGCTTCCCAGAACAGGCTGACGGTGAATGTCAAGATTTATTTTACGAACAGGAAACATCCGGAGGATGATTTCGAGAAGTCATTTTCAGCATACGCCGATTTCGATGCTACGCAGTCTCTCGATGCCGTGGAGTCGTCTCTGTGCGAGGAAATCATAGACAAGCTCGTGGAAGACATTTTCAACGCCACTGTAGCAAACTGGTAGATTGTCATGGACGGATATATCGATCTCAAATCCCTGACCTTCGACGAACTGTCGGGTGTCGTGAACCTTTATCCCTGGTTTTCCAACGCGAGGAAGGAACTTTGCGTCAGACTTGCGTCGGCGGGAGACAGGGATGCGGCCCTTTCCATGCTCAGAGAGGCTTCGATGTATCTTCCGGCCGGAAAAGTCCTGAAGCAGATAGAGGGCGGCAAAGACGCCGGACATTATCCGGACAAGGACATCGAAACCCTGCTCAGGACCTACATTGCAGGCAGGGAGGATTCCGGGGCTTCAGGGAATCCCGGACAGAGGCACGTTTATGCTGTCGGCGGCGATTTCTTTTCCCAGGAACAGTATGACAGCATACGTTCCGAAGACGACAATATCTTTGCAGGTATCGCAAGGCGCCCGATGACCAGGGAGAAAGACGGAGGAAGCGCAGGAATACTCGACTCTCCGGAATTCTATACCGAAACTCTTGCCATGATATATGCCGAACAGGGCTATCCGGAGCAGGCTGCAAGGATTTATTCACAACTAATTTTGGCATATCCGGAAAAAAGTGCTTACTTTGCAAATCTTATCCGGAAACTTGAGGGTGAAAATTAAAATTAGAAGATAATTATGAATGTAGTATTTACAATTCTGGTAGTGCTTGTCATTCTGGCAAGTGTTTTCCTTACGATTGTAGTCTTGCTTCAGAATTCCAAGGGAGGCGGACTTGCCAGCAATTTCGCTGCAGGCAACCAGACTTTCGGTGTCCGCCAGACAGCCGACCTTCTCGAAAAGGTGACATGGGGTCTTGTGGCATTCGTTTTCGTTGTTGCCATCGCTTCTTCATTCGTTACAGGCACCAACAAGGGCGGTGTGGATGTTACTGATCAGATCGAGAGATCCATCGAGCAGTCCAGGCCTCAGTTCCCTCCTGTACAGCAGAGCGCACCGGCTCAGAATGCTCCTGCGCAGGAAGCTCCGGCTACTGAAGCCGAATAATCCGGGAATCATCGCCGACTGACAAAATGTCAGTCTGAAATCGAAGGGAATATTTTTTGACTATAGCCGTTTGTTCTTCGGAGCAGACGGCTAAGATTCGTTATGGCGGGTGCTCCGACAGTAAAAAAGGAGAAAAGTTATGGAAAACAATAAACTCGAATATCTTGAAAAATTTGCGGTCAACCTTAACGAAAGGGCCGCGCAGGGAAAACTCGACCCGGTCATCGGCAGGGACGAGGAAATAAGGAGGGTCCTCCAGATACTGAGCAGGAGGACGAAGAACAATCCTATTCTGGTCGGCGAACCTGGTGTGGGCAAGACTGCCATATCCGAAGGGATTGCCCAGAATATCATAAACGGCAACGTTCCGGAAAATCTGAAGACCAAGAAGATCTACTCTCTCGATCTTGGAGCCCTGATAGCCGGTGCCAAGTATCAGGGAGAATTCGAAGAGAGGCTCAAGGGAGTCGTAAAGGAAGTGGTCGACAGCAACGGCGAGATCATTCTTTTCATAGATGAGATACACACTCTTGTCGGAGCCGGCAGGACTTCCGGCGCCATGGATGCGTCGAACATCCTCAAACCGGCACTTGCGAGGGGCGAACTGAGGACCATAGGCTCGACGACACTCGACGAGTACCAAAAATATTTCGAGTCCGACAAGGCTCTCGAACGCCGGTTCCAGATGGTAATGGTCGACGAGCCGACTCCTGCCGAGTCGATATCGATTCTCAGGGGGCTGAAGGAAAAGTATGAGAATCATCACAAGGTAAGAATCGAGGATGATGCCCTTATTGCGGCAGTCGAACTGTCGCACAGGTATATTACCAACAGGTTCCTTCCCGACAAGGCGATAGACCTCGTGGACGAGGCCGCTTCAAAACTCAGGCTGGAAATGAATTCCGTCCCGGAACCTATCGATACGCTGAACAGCCGTATCCGTCAGCTCGAAATAGAAAAGGCTGCAATCAAGAGGGAAGGCGTTTCCCTGAAAATGGACAAGATCCAGGATGAACTGGCTTCCCTGAACAGCCAGCGCGACGAACTGATGAAGAAGTGGGACGAAGAGAAATCCATACTTTCAGGGCTCCAGACAGCCAGACAGCAGGTAGAGGATTACAAGATCCAGGCACAGAACGCCGAACGAGCCGGGGATTACGGCAAGGTGGCCGAGATCCGTTACGGCAGGATGGCCGAGGCGAAAAAGAAGATCGACGAACTGACCGCAAGGCAGGCAGCCATCAAGGATCCGATCATTACGGAGGCGGTCACTCCGGAAGATATTGCTGAAGTAGTGGCCAAATGGACCGGAATCCCTGTGAAAAGGATGCTTGAAAGCGAGAAGGAGAAGCTGCTCCGTATGGAAAGCGAACTTCATAAAAGAGTGGTAGGACAGGACCAGGCCATACAGGCTGTCTCCGATGCAGTCAGAAGAAGCCGTGCGGGTCTCCAGAACGAGAAAAGGCCCATAGGCTCATTCCTTTTCCTCGGAACGACAGGTGTCGGAAAAACGGAACTGGCGAAGGCCCTTGCCGAGTTCCTGTTCAACGACGAGAACATGATGACAAGGATAGACATGAGCGAATATCAGGAGCGTCATTCAGTGAGCCGTCTTGTCGGTGCGCCTCCGGGATATGTAGGTTATGACGAGGGCGGACAGCTTACGGAGGCGGTCAGGAGAAAGCCGTATTCCGTAATCCTTCTCGACGAGATAGAGAAGGCCCATCCGGATGTGTTCAATATCCTGCTCCAGGTTCTTGATGACGGCCGTCTGACGGACAACAAGGGCCGCACTGTGGATTTCAAGAACACTATCCTTATAATGACGTCGAATGCCGGCGCGGAGATTATCCAGGGCTATATGGACAGGCTTCCGGAAGACGAAACTTCGCCTGTACGGGAAGACTTGCTGTCACGGTGCCGGAAAGAGGTCGTGGAAGTTCTCAAAAAGACTGTCCGGCCTGAATTCCTGAACCGTATCGACGAGATAATCATGTTCGAACCTCTTACGAAGAACAATATCCGCGATATCCTGCACCTGCAGATGGAAGACCTGAAGGAAAAGCTTGCCGCCAACGGAGTGACGGTATCTTTCACAAAGGCTTTCGAGGACTACATGACCGACAAGGGATATGATCCGGCCTACGGAGCAAGGCCAGTCAAGAGGCTGATGCAGCGTGAACTGGTCAACCTGATCGCCAAAGCCGTTCTGGACGGAAGCGTCCACAGGGAATCGGTGATAGAGGTCGATGTATCCGATGGAATAATACAGGTCAGAGATAAAAAATAAAAAAGAGAGAGAGGGGGACCAAAAAGGGATTTTGGCCACCCTCTCTCTTTTCCGTTCACGAGCTACAGGCGCTGCGGTTTTATCTTGCAACGCCGATTTCGTCGAGAATATAATCCATTCCGGCATATCTGTCGAGAACCCAGAGTACGAATCTGATGTCCACGCAGACGCACTTCGTGTAGTCATCCACATAATAGACGTCGGAAGCGAGTGATTCCTTGTTCCCGTCGAATGCCAGCCCAATGAGTTCTCCGCGGGCATTCATTACAGGGGAACCGGAATTTCCTCCGGTAATGTCGTTGTCGGTAAGGAAATTGACGAACATTTTATATTTTCTGTCCGTGTCTTTGGCAGCCCACGGACCCCAGTCTCCCTCTTCAAGCAGGCTTTTCTGCCGCGGATCGAGACTGAATTCGTAGGAAGACGGGTCGTATTTCTCAAGGATACCGTCGGAAGTCGATCTCCATGACCAGGAAACGGCATCGTACGGCTGTATGTCTCCTACGGTACCGTAGGTGATTCTCATTGTGGAGTTCGCATTCGGATACTGGGCAAGACCGTCTTCAACGGACTTCTCGTACATGGCGTGGGTGAATTCCTTTTTCAATGCGAGGATTGACGGTTTGCCTTCAATCCCGGAGACAACCCTGTTCATGTCGAAAATCTCGATGTCTTCGAAGAATCTGTACACAGGATCGCTGAAATACTCGTCGAGAGTATGGTCCGAATTGACGAATTCCTGCACCTTTTCCCTGTCAGTCAGGAAACTGTTGTCCCAGAGCCAGTCGGTCAGGGCATTGTAGTCGCAGACTCCGTTTCCGTCAGTGAACGTAGCCTGAAGCTCTTTCTGATAAGGCCCGATGGCTGACGGTCTCATGTTGAGGTAGAATTCGCGGATGGAATATTTGAACAGGTCCTTTTCCACGGCAAGGTCGATGTTCTCGTATTCGTTCATAAGGGAAGCCTTCACGGCATTGTAGTCCATGCCGCAGAACCTGAAATTCCTGCAACAGTTCACTTCGGCGGAATCCGGGCCGTTCTTGTCGAGAGAGGTGCGCATCTTTATTCCGTGTTTGCCGAGGACTTCCCGCTTGAGAATATTCAGACGCGTTACCATTCTCGAAATTTTCGTACCTCTTACGAGGGTTTCCCTGTAATAGGTTATGTCCCTTTCGGCATCCTTTACTGCCGCATATTTGTCGTTGAGCATCGGAATGACTTCTCCCCAGCGCGCCTTGCGCCCGGCATCGGCGTCTATCCAGGCCTGCAGCGCCTTTTCTTCTGCGGCTTTCCTGCCTGTCACGTCGAATCTGCGGATATTCTTCTCCTTGCCGCTGTTGAGTTCCTGAACATTGCTCAGGCCGAAATAATAGTCGGAATATTTGAGCCTTATCGAAGGATCCGAGTTCATGTGACGGTTGATGATGGCCATCTGGTCTCCGCGCAGCCTGTTGGAAACAGGCAGGGTGACGGTTTCTTCAAAATCCACTTCCGCAGCGGAGCTGTACCTGTTGGTGCTGCCCGGGTATCCTATCACCATGGTGAAGTCTCCAGGCTTGTATCCTGCCGTGGATATGGTAAGTTTTGCTTCGGGAACGAGAGGAATGTTCTCTTCGGAATATTCCGCAGGAGACCCGTCCGGAGCCGTGTAGATCCTGTACATGGCGAAGTCGCATTTGTGCTGCGGCCATTCCCAGTTGTCTATGTCTCCTCCGTATGCGGCGATGCTTACAGGCGGGGCAGCCACGAGTCTGATGTCCGAATATACCTTGTAGAACATCATGTAATACTTTTCACCGGACCACATCGAAGCAAGCGATGCCTCAAGCCCGTCGGATGTTTCACTGTATTTTTTCTCTATCAGATAGCTGATTTTCCGCATTCCGTAAGGAAGGCCTTTTTTCGTGATTTCCTCGATCATGGCATTCACTTCATCAGTCACGTCGAGTACGCGTTTCAGGAAAAGCATGTTCTTGCCGGGTATGGGAATTTCCTCATCACGGGTCATTGCCCAGAATCCGTCCTCGAGATAATTCTTTTCGTCAGTGCTGAGGGCGTGCACGTCTCCGTAGGCGCAATGGTGGTTCGTAATTACCAGGCCTTCATCCGATATCACGCTTCCGGTACAGCCGAAGTCGAGGGATACTATGGCGTCGGAAATGGTGGCTCCGGGAGCGTCGGCATTGTAGATTTCATTGGCAGAGAGTTTCAGGCCGCGCTGTTTCATCTGTTTTTCGAGAGCCTTGTCTATGCCGTTTATCATCCACATGCCTTCATCGGCCCGGGACAGTACTGCCGAGCCGATGAAAACTGCAATTATTATAAGGATCTTTTTCATGATCGTGAATTACTCTTCTGTTTCCACGAACGGAACGACCGTGCCTTTGGTGTCGAAGCCGATCTTTGCAGCCTCATCCTTGACGGTGCCGTCCGTATAGGTAATTGTCCAGGTCTCTTTTGTCATGAGCCCCCAGAGTTCGTCTTCTGTCAGAGGAGAGGCGTAGCGGACCCTGATTGCAGGTACGAGGTCATCGTTCAGTGTCAGGTAGACGCCTATGATGTTTTCATTGTTCGACAGATGATTGCTCAGGTATGGCATGTAACGGAGGAATATCGGTTTCTCGTAGTTCGGATCAGCGATTTCGTAGATGAACTGAGGCTGTCCTTCGAATTTTTCCACGCGGCTTCTGAATTCGGCCTTGAACGGAGAGAACAGCATCTTTATGAAATCGGCTGTAGGAACATAGCTTTCCCCTTCCTCCATGCTGACGAATTCATAATCCACTTCCGTATCCTTAGTGCCGCCTCCGTGCACAGGCATGGACAGGACTTTCATTTCGACTACGTTCCTGAACCAGTCTTCGTCGAGATTCTCGGACGGATCCATGTAGACATGCACGATGAGAGGGCAGGCGAATTCAGATGTCAGACCGTAGATTTTCTTGCCGGTAAGTCTCATCTGGAGGCCGAGATAGTTGATGTCCATCTTGTCGTACATTTTTTCAGTCCTGATGGTGACGATCTTCACGCTGTCCACGACTGCAGGGTCAGGGGTATTCACCCTGAATTTCGAAGGGACATATATGGATTCAAGTATCTGTTCAGGGGTAATCTTCGCTGGATCGTAAGTCACTATGGCATAATGGTGATTTACGTATGTCCTTACGCCGTAGATTCCAGGGATTTTCTGCAGTTTGGCCTTGAATGCCATCGAGCTGCCGTAGCATTTTACCGAACGCAGTCCGTCGATACGTGTTTCTGCGAGGGTTTCAGGGTCGACAAGCTGTGTTACAGTCCCGTCTTCAGCTACTGTTTCGATGCCCCAGGATTCATCTATCGTAGGAAGTTCGAACTTGTTTCCTATCCACATACCGAGGATTACGAGTATGACGGTGAGCAGGGCAGGAAGGTATTTGCCGAAACCTGATTTTTTGTTCCTGCACACTCCGATGTGAAGTGCATTCGTAGGGCAGGCTGCCACGCATTCCCCGCAGAGGGTGCAGTCTACGGAATCAAGCCTTCCTTCTCCGAGTCCGTCCACATCAATTCCGTAAGGACATTTCTTGTTGCAGATTCCGCAATGCGTGCAGGCATTCGGATCCTTGATGACGTTGAGGATCTGATATTTAGGTTTCCTGTTGAGGATTTCGAGCAGATAGCCGGCAATGCAGAATACGGCGAGCAGCGCCCACCAGGGAATATTCAGACCGACCAGTCCGCATATCCAGTAAATCAGGAACAGCACCACGATCCATATCCAGAATTTCAGTGAGTTGGAGATGGCTCCGAGCGGGCAGAGGTACTTGCACCAGAACATGTTGATGAAGAAGCTCCCGAGTACTACGAGCGACACGGTGACAATCGACATCCAGAGTGTGATTTCTCCCTTGAAGCCTGTGGCTACCGCATAATACGGGTCGAGGTTCTTGCAGAAAAGCTCGCTGGAGGTGGCTGTCATGTAGAATATCCAGAATACGAGCCCGTATTTGAAGATTCTCAGGATGGAATCGGCTACGGAACCGTTCTTAACGTCGATACCTTTGATGTGCAGTCCCTTGCGGGCTTTCATGAGAAGGTCCTGGACTGTACCGAGCGGGCAGAGGTAGCCGCAGAAGAGTTTGCTGAAAAGGACTACTCCGGCAGCGAGCATGATACCCATCATGATCTGCAGGGAACTCATGCTGCATGGCAGCGACCCGTTTACAAGGTATGTAGTAAGTGCTTCAAGTCCTCCTACCGGACAGTAGGCTTCCGGATCGGCCGGCTCCTTGCCCGGTATGATTCCGGTAATGACTATTATCAGGGCGGCGAGCACTCCCCACTGGAGGAGATATTTAGGCCAGTTTTTGATAATGGTAGATTTTTTTGCCATGGTTCAGATTTTATTGTTGTGTTTTTATTCTTCTCTGTAAATGGTTACGAACTGGTCGCCCTTGACGAGTTTTGCGGCGAATTTCCTGATATCGTCGGCTGAAACGCCGTCGACGGCCGCGTCATAGTCGTAGTCGTATTCCGTTCCGTAAAGGATGAAATTCATGATGTCGTCATTGGTTGCTGCCAGCGAATTCTTCGAAGCGGCTTCCTGCTCGGCGTGCCGTTTCACAAGATATTTTTTCGCATCTTCCATTTCAGTCTCGGCAGGGCCGTCGGCAGCAAGCTCTTCCATCCCGTCTATTACGTCCTGGACGAGGATGTCTACCATTTCAGGCCGTGTCTGGAAGGTAACGAGCGATTCGAATGCACCTTTGTCCTCCTGAGAGTAGCTTGTCCCGAAACTTACATGGTATGTGCCTCCGCGGGCTTCGCGTATCTGCATGAGGTATCTGCTGGACATGATGTAGTCCATAATCTGCATGCAGGCCTTGTTTTCCGGAGTGAGTTTTGTCCTGCCTTTGAAATAATAGCAGACCTCGGCTTTCGGAACCGTCTCTACATCGTAAGTCTTGTCGAGTACGACTTTGCCCTTGTATATCGGGGCAGGGTTCTTCACCTTCGACATTTCGACATCGAAACTGTTGGAGAGGGATGCAATGTATTTTTCCACAAGGGCCTCTATTTCCGCCCTGTCCATGTCGCTGGTGATATAGACGGTTGCCTTGTCGTAATCGTTGAAGCTGCGCCTGAAAACATCTTCCATCATATCCATGTTTACGGCTTCGACGTCTGCGCTGTCGAGTTTTTCCATCCACGGATGATTGCCGTATTTCATGTCCAGGGCTTCTTCCTCGAAGAGGTCCTCATTGCTCGGTTTCTTTGCGAGGGATCTGAGATTGTCCTGTTTGCGCTTTTCGAGTGCGGCTTCGGTCGAGAAATACGGATCCGTGAGGGTGCCGTACATCATTTTGAAGCAGGTTTCAATGCTTTTGCTGTCCGAGCTTGCCATAAGAGACGAGAAACGCCGTCCGACGTATGCGGATATTCTGGTGCCTCCGCATTCCGGACTGTTTCTGATTGCGGTAGCATCGTATTCCCCGAATCCGAGGGATCTGAAGTAGTAGTCTGCCGCAAATTTCGCTGAATTGATCATGTTCTGAGGCAGTGCGTTGTATCCTGTATTGAAATAAATTTCCATTACAAGATGGGTGTTGGACTTTACCGGTTCGGATGGAGTCCAGTAGACTTTCATGCCGTTGCTCAGAGTCCAGATTTCACTCTCCGTCCCTTTCACCGGAGCAGTCTTGACGACAGTTCCCGGCTGAGGGTCGAAGTCGAACTCGATCTTGTCGTATGACAGGTATTCAGGCCTGATGTCTTCCGCCCTGACTTCAGCCATTACGGTTTCCATTTCTTCAGGAGATGGCAGACTGTCCGCCTCGCTCTCGTTCATGCACCATGAATATATCTTTTCGCTGTCCCCGAACATTTGCTTCTCGTAACCCTTGACATCGTCGTATGTCAGATTGCCGAGGATTATTTTCTGAGTTTCTTTCAGGTCGTACGGATTGGCTGCGGAAAAGCCCCTGAGGAAATGTTCCTTGCAGGAGTTCACTATCTGCACGTTTGTGACATCCGAGGCGAAGTCTTCCATGTTCATGCGGTATTTCTTGATAACCTGGAATTTGGCAGCCTCGAATTCGTCTTCGGTAAACCCGTATTTCAGCATCCTTTCCACTTCTCTCGTGTAGAATGCAAGCGCGTCTTCCTTGTATTCCGGCTTTTTCAAGGACAAGGTAAACAGGGATACGTAGAAATCGGCACTGTACGGACTCGTGACAAGGACGGCTGAAGATACCGGACATCCGGCTTTCTTTTCCGCGGCGTCGAGTCTGTCCGACATGATCGTGCTGACTACCTGTCTTGCAAAGAAATCCTTGTAGAACAGGTCGGTCTTTCTTACTTCAGGTCCAGGGAACGGCTGCCTGTGGATGATTTTCAGGACATGGTACTTGACCTGAGGGTCGAGCATGTTCTCGAACATGGGCTCCGTGACAGGAGGAATCGGATAGACGCCTTTAGGTTCAGGATTCTCCCTTGCAGGAATATCGGAAAACATTTTCTTCACCTTCTGCTCCATCTTGTCTGCATCGAAGTCTCCTACTATTGCTATGGCCTGGAGGTCCGGTCTGTACCATTTGTGGTAGAAATCCAGTATTTCTTCAGGCTTGAAGCCGTTGATGACTTCGAGGGTCCCGATCACGCTTCTTTCAGTGTATTTCGAGCCGCTGTACACGAGATCATTCTGCTTCAGCGCCATTCTCGTGCGCGTGTCGTCGCGTCTGCGCCACTCTTCGCTTATCACCCCGCGCTCGTCATCGAGAGCCTGCGGTTCGCATGAAATGTCGCAGGACCAGTCGTGCAATATCATGAGCACGGAGTCAACGAATGATTCGCGGACAAGTGGAACGGATGAAATATTGTAGACTGTTTCAGTCTTTGAAGTGTAGGCGTTGACATTGTATCCGAAGCGGACTCCGTCCTTGGCCAGAAAATTCAGTATCGTCTTGTCCGGATAGTGTCTTGTCCCGTTGAATGCCATGTGTTCGAGGAAGTGCGCCAGTCCGTTCTGGTTGTCTTCTTCCTGAAGTGCGCCGACATTGTGCATTATATAGAAATCCGCACATCCTTCCGGGTTGGAATTATGGCGGATATAATAAGTCATGCCATTGTCGAGTTTGCCGATGATCAGCTGCGGATCATCCGGTATGATTTCCTGAGCGGTTGCCACAGTCGCGGCTGCACCGGTGAGAATTGCAGCCGAAAGGGCTGCTGCCTTGAAAAATCTCTTCATTTCCAGTTCAGATCTATAGTACGTTATCAATATGTTGCCGATTCGCTAAAATGCACATCCTACGGCTACTGTAAAGGCGTTCCGGCAGCCGTCGATCAGATATTCGGGTTTTTCCAAGGTATGTCTGTAGGTGTCGCGGACATCGATATATGCCGATATCTTGTCCGAGAAAAGTCTGGTATATCTGAAACTCAGGGTTCCTCCGATCCGCATGGCCGTATCGTATTCGAAATCCCTGTCCAGATAGGCGCCATTGGTCCTCAGGCTGGAGGACGAGCTGTTCGCGTATGCCCCGTCCGAATTTTTCGTGCCGAAGCCCATGAAGCAGTCGGCGGCAAGGCCTACGGTAAAGATGTTCTTTCCGGCGATGACATTCCTTCTGCCATGCAGCGCGGCGGTGGCGCTCGTCACGTTCTGGTCCCTGTAGAATGGGTAGTAGGTGGCTCTGAAACTGTTGTATGCCCCGTCTATATCCAGTCCGTATTCCCATGTCGGCCTGTGCTGTTCGATCCCGAGATAGCCGGTATATGACAGTCTGGCCCTGATGTCGTTCTGGGATCTGGCTTCGGTCTGGCCGAAGTATTCGACAATGGTCGGTTTTCCGGGATTGGTGGTTTTCCTGTACGTATTCTGGTAGTTTGTCAGTCCGGTGTATTCTCCGTAAAGGGAAACCCGGTGCAGGTCATCGCTGCGGCGTATGTTGAGGATCCCGCTGTAGCTGAAAGTATTGCCTCCGAATTCGAAATATGTTATCGATGTCGAACTTCTTTCTCCGTAATATCCGTTTCTTCTGCTGAATGCAAATTCATTGAAGAAAAGAATATTGTCTTCCGTTCCGAATGACAGCTGGAGTGCACCCTTGTAGAAAGTGTTGATCATCGGTGTCGAGGAAGAGCCGACTGCTGCTCCGTCGGCATCGACCGTTTCGATCATGCCGAAATAGCCTCCGAAATCGATGAGGGTATAATAGAGCTGGTCCGTAGTCCCGAAAGTTCCGCATTTTATCTGTTCCATCGTCCTGGCATAGCCCAGATTCAGTCCTGCGGAAAAGTTTTCAACCGGGGCGAACCGTACTCCGGCAGAAACTTCCAGATCCATCCAGGTGCTTGCCGGACGTGGATCCTTGCGTTTTGCATAATTGCCTGTCTCGTAACGGACGTCGGCCCCTATCGACCATTTCGGATTGAATGAATATGAAATGCCGCCGAGCAGGCTGTAGAGTTCCTTGACCTTGACTCCGTTGTTCCCTTCGGCGTTCTCCAGAAAGTTGACGGGATTGTATGAGGGGTCCATCAGATAATGGCCCCCCATGTTTTTCCCGTAAAAATAAGAGTAGGACAGCTCTCCGTGGAATGTTATCCTGTCGGATATCCTGACAAACGATTCGGTCCGCGCTCCTGCAAGAGAACTGTCGTCAGAGCCTTCTACCGGTATTATGCCTCCGTCTTCCTTGTCGTAATAAGCTTCGACAAAGGATGTCCTGTCTACCTGAAGGGTCCCGATGCCTGCAGCATTGAAGCTGGTCAGCCAGGGGTTCGATTCCTTGATGAAATCGAATTCGTACACATTCCTTTGAGGATGCTGTCCTGCAGCCTGGAGACAGGCGGCAGACAGCAGAAGGATAGCGGTGATTTTCTTGCAGCAGTACATGTTTCCGTGTTTTTTGTCAGTCGTTTCGTTTTATTTCTTCAAGGATGAGGCCCTTCTCTGATGGAAGTCGTTGGTAGAATTGTTGGTATCCATGTAGATGATGTGTGCCCCGTTGGCCATGGAAGCCTCTGCGTCAATTCCTGAAGGATCGGTCGTACCGTATGTCTCGTCGATTCCGACAGTGCCGTCGGCATAGTTGTAAACGAGTTTGCCTTCATTTTCAGGCAGAGCTTCGGTAGCAGCCTTGTCCACGTTGCGGTAGAGAGTATAGCCAAACTTGGTTGTATGATAAACATATCCGGCATCTATGTCAGGTGTGAACCGTTTTGCATTTTTGGCTTCTTCACCGGCTCTATAGACTTCGATACCGTCCACTACCCATTCATTAGGTACCTTTACGTTAGGCATAGTTGACGTATAGTCATAATTCGCTTCGTTCTTGCTGAATGCTTCTATGTCTGCATACTCGAGGATGAAGAAAGCCGGACTGGTATTGGATATCGCCCAGGCATTTCCCTTTCCATACAGGAATGTATTGAGATAATGCGACGTAGGAATATTGGCCGAAGGGTTAGGGTATCTGCTTGCATTCGTGAAGCCGGCTTCCGGGTCATAGCAGGCATAGTAGCTTCCGTCGCTGAGGTCGACTGAATTCGAGTATGTCACAGTATTGTCGATTGCGCCTTCTATTGCTATTACAACCTGAGAATATGGCTGCAGAATGACGTCATCCGAGGTGAACCACCATATTGCGTATCCGGCGGGAAGCCAGCCTTGCGATGCATAGGATAGTACTCCGTCTACCATGTACTTGTTGGTGGAGTTGCTGTTGAACGGATCAAGAAAGGCCAGGCCGACGTCGCTTATGTTCAGTTCAGTCGCTCCGTTGTTGTACAGGATTACATATTTGTCATACATGAATGTTCCGCTGCCGTCGTCTTTCTGGCATCCTCCTATGTACAGTTCCTTGATGAGAAGCTGGCTTGCTTCGGAGGCAGTCAGTTCCAGGTCGTATGAGTTGTCCGCTGCCGCTGAAACCGTAACGGCAACTGTTCCGTTGTAAACCGTTTGTACGGTATGCACTGTAGCTGTCGCGTTGTACAGTCCCGGCAGTACCGAAAATGTTGCGACTCCTGCAGCTGTCTCTGCCTGATATGATGCCGAGTTGTCCGTAGCCGTAAGGGTAACGGTTATTCCGTCTTCAGCGAAAACCTCATTTTCATACATTAACGTGATTGTCACATCCACAGGCGGATTCTCCGTCTTAGGATCGCAGGCAGTGGCTACAATCGCCATGGCTGCCAACATTGTCAAAATAATTTTTTTCATGTTTTGGGGATTTGGTTAAACAAAATATGTCGTTAAAACTTGAGTCTCAATGTGAGGCCGTAGTAGAATTTCGGTATATAGCTGCTGATCGATCCTCTCGTCCCGCTTCTTGTCGAATAGACCTGACCGAAATTATTGAAGAAATTGTTGGCGTAGAACGATATGGACGCGATATCTCCTATTTCTTTCGTAATGCTGAAATTCATGGAGAAATACGGTGATACATAATCTTTCTTGTACCAGTACGTATTGATGGAATTATTGGCAAGTCTGGACAGATCCGAGTACATTTGCGGGTCATTTTCTCTTGCCCACATCAGGTCTTCGTAGAAATTCCTGTGAGTATACGGATCGTCATAGGTAGTATAGTATTCCGGGTAAACTACAATTGGGGCTTCATAATCGTATGCGGAACCGTCCATGACCGAAAGAATGTCATTCCCGTCGGAAAGGGCGTATGATCTGTTGCCTCCGTCTTTCTCGCTCAGATATCTTGTGTACCGGTGCAGGGTCGCTTCAGCCCTGAGGGATATTATCATTCTGATTTTCGGGATATGTGTGGTTATGGTTATGTTGGTGTTTACGTTCTGTGACTCACGTCCGTTTGACAAACCGTCTCCGCCGACATAATATCCGATATATTTGAAATATTCTCCGTCAGCTCCGGTTACGCTGTGAGGACATTCGGCCAGGAGATTTTTATCCAGCGTGTAATACCCGTAGAAAGACCCGTCGAGGCGGATTGTCGTATTGATCGGATTTATACGTTTGAAGTCGATTATCCATTCGAGTCCGTATCTTGTGACCGGGCTGTTGCTGTTGTCTGCAAAAGTCGTGGAATTGAATCTTTTGCGCTCCCGGTATGACAGGGTTTCATCTGGCAGGGCTCCCGTCTTGTCGGAAACGGTTACGATGCCGGTCTCCCTGTCTACGCTGAACTGCCTGTTGTCCACCGGAATGGAACAGCTGTTGAGAGATGAAATATCGGTATAGTTGAATGTGAACCTTTCATATCCCGTATTGAGCATGTAGGCATCCAGAGTGCGGTTGTAATATCCTGCCAGGGATATCTTGTTCCCTGCGATATTTATGTCGACGCCTATCTCGGACTGCTGGTTTTTCTGCCAGCGAAGATCCGCATTGTATTCGATTGTGCGCGGGAGAATATGATATACCGTATATGCTTCTCCTGATGCCGTTGACGTCGAGGCGAATGTCCTCATGGTGGCATAGGTAGGTACCGGGTAGAGGATGGAATATGACGGAAGTTTGGTGGCAAGTCCCCAGCTGGCGCGAACGGACAGTTCCCGGATTGTCTTGCCACGGCGGTCTTTCGGAGAAAGGATGGTATATTTCATGTTGAATCTCGGCGACAGGCTGGAGGTCGTGCCGTATGCCGAATTCCTGATGATGGTATTGTCGTTGCGAAGGCCGGCGATAAGGTTCAGCCTGGTCGTGCCTATCGGTATGGTGATGTTTTCTTCGATGTATGCCGCGACATTGTTCATGAAAGGCACGTCGCAGTATCTGTATTCCCAGAAATCTCCGACTGTCGTCATGGTGTCGCTGTATTTCCCGATACCGAAATTCCCGTCGGCCGACCAGTCCACTCCTGCCTTGATCTTGTTGTTGATGTTTCCGAACTTGCGCGCCCAGTTGGCCTTGAGTTTCAGGCTGTAGTTGATAGGCCTGTCGTCGACATACATTGTGCTGTACCCGTATCCGGCCGGGCGGAGTATGACGGCGGCGTCAGGATTGTCTTCATAGTGCTGGGCTACGAAATACCCTTCTTCCGTGCCATGTATCGCTGGAGAATCCTGGGCAAAACTGACATTTACATGCTCCATGCTGAGCTTGTCGCTGTAGACGACGGAGCCGCTGAGTTCGATGTTGGTAATCCATTTCTTGCTCAGGAGCCAGTCGAGATTGAAGTTGCCCCTGAAAGAGTTGTCCCTCTGGGTCGTCCTGTTCTCGGAGAATGCGTCCGGGTCCGCCTTGCTGTCGGACCCTCCGAGATTTCCCGAGGCGCTTATTGAGAATCTGAGCGGCGTCCTGCTGAAAATGCCTCTGTCGAAAAGGTTGCTGTATGTCAGCTGGAGCTGTTTTCTGTCATAAGCAGTGTAAGGGGACCGCTGGTCCGATGTCGCAACCGTATATTCGAAACTGGTATTCAGTATTCCCTTTGAGGCTCCGCGTCTTGTTTCTCCGAGACCGAATCCTTTGCTGAGAGACACCTGTTTCAGATTTGGGTTGGTGGACATCGTGACAGTGTACGGAGTCCGTCCCTTGCGGGTGTTGATCTTCACGACTCCCGATGTCATGTCCCCGTACTCTACTGACGGGACTCCGGTGATGACCTCTATGGATTCCACGTTGGTCGAAGCTATATTGTTGACAGTCGCCCCTGCGACTCCCGTCGTGGATACCGTTGCAAAGCTTCCGTTGTTGGACAGGCGGACACCGTCGACTTCCACTGCCGTGCCGAAAGATACATTGCCGACTTCAGATGTCGACATGCCGGAACGTATGCTGAAAACCTGATTGTTGAGAAGCGAAGGATCTTTATTCGTCACCCCCCCCGGCAACAGGCTTGAAGCATCGGCCACGTTCATGAGCTGTATGTGGTCAAGCGCCGTCTTGTCTATGGTGCGGCTCGTAGTCGCGCTGTTGCTGTTGTCCTGGGCCGTGACTACTACGCTTTCGAGAGTAAGGTTGTCTTCAGGGAGGTATATCAGATATGTGTCTATATCCCTGTTGATGACTATTTCCCTGGTATCCGTCACGAATCCGAGGCATGAGATGCTGATGACATTCTTGCCGGGCTGGATATTGGTAATGGTGAAGTTGCCGTTTTTGTCGGCTACGGCCCATTGCTCCGTTGTCTCGAGGACGACAGTGGCATATTCTACCGGTTTGCCGTCGGTCTTGTTCAATACGGTTCCGGTTATGCTGTAGGTCTGCTGTGCCTGCATCGTCGCTGCGGCGGCGACAAGAATGACTATTGACAAGAGAAATTTTTTCATACGTGGGGAGTTAGTTTATTTGTCAACTCACGAATGTATGAAAAATTTATAAAAAACATGCAAGTCAGCCGTGTTTTTTGCACCCCGATAGCAATCAGATGCGGTGTCGTGCCCGGAGAAATCGCTATAAATTGCGACTCCGTCTGTCCGGATTTCTGTCCGAAAGCGGCCACCGTAAGGAATGGCGGCCGCCTGCCTTATTCGGTTTGTCTCAGAACATCGCCGTGGTCCCTGACGACAGCTTCTTTCCATTTGTCTGTATATCCCGGCTGCGTGATGTCCCCCGGGATCCTGTCCGTATAGCCGTTGGTGACGAACGATCCGTCCTCGTTCTGGGCTTTTACGTTGCCGTCGATGAATTTCACGAGAAGGAAGGTTTCCAGAGCTACCCATTCGTCGAATATGCCCTGAGCGGTTCCGACCGTGTAGTCAGTGAGGAAATCTCTCACTTCGTTGTACGGATTGACGGTCTTTCCGGCTTCATCGTTGCGCCTGATCTGTTTTTTCGGAGTTTCGAGCGCCTTTTTGTAAAGATCGAGCGCCTGGCTGTCGATTTCAGGGATGACTGCCATCTGGCTGTTTTCGAAGGCATCGATTTTTTCTCGGACAACAGGAGCCATGATATTGTACATCCTGTAGCATGCATTGGCCACGCGGTTGCAGATCCAGAATGCCGAAGTAGGGGAGTAGGTGAGCATGTTGCCATTGCCTGTGACAAAGCATTCCGGCACTTTCGACGTGCTGGTGTAGATCGGGGTGAGATAGGATGTGGCCGCGTCGTCGGTCCCGAACCAGAGAATGCCTCCGATTACGTCAGGCAGCCATCCTCTTGCCTGTCCTACAAACCAGAATCCGGTCTGCTGGGTCGCGATGGCTCTTTCGTTGACGTAGATTTTACCTTCATACTCGAAGTCCATCGGCCTCCAGCGGTAAGGAAGAGCGTTCCCTCCGGCACCGATGTCGGTTGTCATGTCCATGGGCGTACCTTCGAAATGGTCGCGCATCACGTCAGCGACATTTTTCATCGTGATCTTGCGTGAAGGTTTTACGAACAGAGGAAATCTCTTGTCCGCATCGTATCCCATTGCATAGTCTATATAATCGTATGCGTCGCGTGTGACGATGTTCCCGTTTTCGTCCTCGAATGTGAACTGACCGTCGCAAAGGATATTGAAAGCCGCCCACACTCTCGCCTCGCAGCCTCTCATGCCTCCGAAACTCAGAGGATTATATGCGTCGCAGAAGCTGAATTCCTCGTCTTTCCCGTCGAAATATCCCATTTCCCTGGCGAACGAGATAACGTCCGGTGCATACATGCAGTTTTCAGGGTCGTCGAGAGGGAAAGTACTGATCCTTGCCTGGTTTGCATGACCGCAGATGTATCCGTCGGGAACTCTGCGCGCCACCCAGACGATTCCCTTGTTTGCGTTTTTCCCGTTTTCTTCCCTGTATCCTTTGCCTATCAGGTCCATTACCCATACTTCGTCCTTGTCGGCTATTGAGAATGATTCCCCTGAGGAGTAGTAACCGTAGGTGTTGGCAAGGTCGACTATGACTTCTATGGCTTCACGGGCTGTCCTGGCTCTCTGCAGGGCAATGTAAATGAGCGAGCCGTAGTCCATTATACCGGTCGAGTCGAAAAGTTCGGCCCTCCCTCCGTAAGTGGTCTCGCCTATTATCAGCTGGTGCTCGTTCATGTTCCCTACAGTCTGGTAGGTATAGGGTATCTGCGGTATTTCTCCGAGATATTTTCCCGTGTCCCATTCGTATATCGAAAGCATGGAACCTTTTTCATGGTGTGCCGCAGGCTGGTAATACAGTTCTCCGAAAAGGGCGTGGGAGTCGGCGGCGTATGATACCATACATGAGCCGTCTGCGCTTGCTCCTTTGGTTATCAATATGTTGGTGCAGGCGTCTGCGGTGCCGCACGTGGCTAAATATGCTCCGGCAACGACAGTTGCAGCGGCGAGCGCGGTTCTGATATTCATTTTCATTGTCAGTGCTTTCAAAAGTTGCTGAATGCAAATATGCAGTTTTTTTCTGTTTTTGACGACAATGTTTTCTATTTTTGCATATTATTGTCGGTTTAATGCATTTTATTCAGTCAAACTGATGTTTTTGTTATGAAGAACTTGGTCGCTATTCTCAGTGTTTTTGTATCGGCGGTGTCCCTGTCTTCAGTATGCTGCATGGCGCAGAGCCAGCCTGAAGAGCCGCCTACTGTTACGGAAATGGCAGCAGCCGAGGCCGAAAGGCTCGAAAGACTGCTCGATCTGGAGTACTGGCAGGTATTTTATGTGGATTCCACGCTGCAGCATGACTATCAGGCCATGCAGGATGAGTATACTGCCTTGAGGGATGCAAAAGTTTCCAATATGTCCATGTATATTGCCGTTCAGGACAAATGGATGGAGAAAATCGACAGTACATACCGGAAATATTTTACGCCGCAGCAGTGGAAGGCCTACCTGAAAAGCGGGGCCGCCAAAATGCAGAAGGCAAGGGAAAAACGCAAGGCAAAATCGGAGGGAAAATAATATGGATTTTTTTGAAGTCATAGCCAAAAGGCACAGTGTCAGGAAGTATGCCGACAAACCGGTGGAAAAGGAATTGCTGGACAGGATAATTGCGGCGGCGCAGACTGCACCGTCATCGAAGAATACCAGAAGTTCGGCTTTCATGGTTATTGAAGACAAGGATACTATTGCCGCTGTTTCAGAGATGCGGGACAGGGGGTCAGCCTTTGTCAAGGACGCCCCGGCCGTGATTGTGGTCCTCGGTGACGAAACGAAAACCGATCTGTGGGTGGATAATTGCGCCATTTCCGCGACATTTATCCAGCTTGCGGCCACCGCTTCCGGCCTTGGCAGCTGCTGGGTTCATGTCAATGCCCGTCCGCGTGTCGGTTCGGATCTTTCTTCCGGGTCGGCCGAGGATTATCTGAAGGAGCTGCTCGGAATAAAGGACGGCATGCGCATCCTGTGCGTCGTGGCTCTCGGCTACCCTGCCGAGGCTTGAAAATCCCGGAAAATGTTTAATTTTGCAGGATTCCAGTAAATCTTGAAACAAGGAAGTGATATGAAGGAAAAAATAGATGCGATTCTCGCTAAGATAGAGGCTTTGAGCTGCAAGACGGAAAGCGAAGTGGAGGAAGCAAGGGTACGGCTTCTCGGCAAGAAGGGAGAGATTACACAGTTGTTCGAGGAATTCAGGACCGTTCCGCCAGAACTTAAAAGGGAATTCGGACAGAAACTCAATCAGCTGAAGAATTCGGCGGCAGCCAAAATAGAATCCCTGAAAGAATCCCTGCAGTCGGCAGGCGCTTCTGCGGCTTCGTTCGATCTGACCAAGCCGGGTGATCCGGTACATCTCGGATCGCGCCATCCGGTCTCTATCGTGAGAGAGGAAATTGTCGAGATTTTCCGCAAGTTCGGCTATGATGTGGCCGAGGGGCCGGAAATCGAGGATGACTGGCATGTGTTCGAGGCCCTGAATTTCCCTCCGGAACATCCGGCAAGGGATATGCAGGACACTTTTTTCATATCTTCGAGTGCCAATTCCATCCTTTTGAGAACGCATACGTCTTCAGTGCAGGTGCGTGCCATGGAGAAACTGCCCCTTCCTATCCGTATCGTTTGCCCTGGCCGCGTATTCAGAAATGAGGCGATTTCGGCACGGGCCCACTGCATATTCCATCAGGTGGAAGGTCTGTATATCGATGAGAACGTGACTTTTGCCGACATGAAGCAGGCGATTCTCCTTTTTGCCCGCGAAATGTTCGGGGCAGGAAGCCAGATCAGGATGAGACCGTCGTACTTCCCGTTCACGGAACCGTCTGCAGAGGTCGATGTCAGCTGCAATATCTGTCACGGAAAGGGCTGCAACATCTGCAAGGGAACCGGCTGGCTTGAGATAATGGGATGCGGAATGGTGGATCCGAATGTCCTCGAGGCCTCAGGAATAGACAGCAGAAAATACAGCGGTTTCGCTTTCGGCATGGGTATCGAACGTATCGCCATGCTGAAATGGCAGGTCAAGGATCTCCGCAACTATTTCGAAAACGACCTCCGTTTCCTGCGGGAATTCGAAACGTTTATTTAGCGCTTTGCCATGAACATAGATTTCACCCGGACCGATTTCGTGTCTTTCCCTGCCTTCAAGGGCGGGGACAAGGAGTTGCTGGCCAAGATGTCTTTCGACGGGAAGAACCGGATCATGCTGGCGAAACTCGTACCCGGCGCATCCATCGGAATGCACAGGCACGAGGGCAATTGCGAGATGATTTATATCCTCTCGGGCTGCGGTTCCGTGATATTCGACGGAGAAAAGAGTCCTGTCTTTCCGGGAATGTGCCATTATTGCCCTGAAGGCCATACTCACAGCCTGATCAATGATTCCGATGCGGATCTGGAGTTTTTTGCCGTGGTTCCCGAGCAATAATTTCTGCAGAACAGGGCATGAGATTGAGAAAAAATTTGCAGAATTAAAATTTATGCCTATCTTTGCAATCCCAATCGGAAATACGATTGACAGTTCTTATCTTTTTTGCGGAAATAGCTCAGTTGGTAGAGCACAACCTTGCCAAGGTTGGGGTCGCGAGTTCGAGTCTCGTTTTCCGCTCCAGATTTAGCCTCACTCCGGTGGGGCTGTTTTCGTATATATCAGTTGGTTATGCTGCTTCGGCGTGGCTGTGCTGCCGTTCCAGTCTGTTCTTGACCTTGCAGCGAAATTCCGGAAAATAGGGAGAAATGAGGGTGATTTCGGGGGTTTATTTACCCCAACATTTACCCCAATCTTTACCCCTGTCGGCATAGGTACACTTCGTTTGCTCATATCGTAACAGTATGAGTATCAATA
>CALUQM010000001.1 GCA_944322925.1 uncultured Bacteroidales bacterium | reverse complement strand
AATCATGAGGTCCGCAGTTCAATCCTGCGACCCGCTACTCTTAAAACTCACGGAAAATCAAGCACTTGCAGAGAAATCGCAGGTGCTTTTTTCGTATATGGAAGTGGCTGCGGTAATGTGGGTGGATTGGAGGTTTCTTTTATGAAACATTTAAGTTTACTGGTAACAAGTGTATTGTTACTGTTATTTGCATCCGGTTGCGGTGTCTCTTCCTACATGACACAAAACCAGAACCAAAATCAGACGAATGTCGTTTTGTCTGACAACAATTACAAGGTCGTTAAGACTGTCGAGGCGACTGTAAAGAACAGTTATGTGTTCGGTATTGGCGGTTTAAGCAAAAAGGCGTTGATGTCTAACGCTGTAAGCGAATTGACCCAAAAGGCAAACCTTACAGGTTCACAGGCGTTGGTGAATGTAACAGTTCAAGTTCAAAACAAGATTATTCTTGTGTGGAACAGGAAAACAGTCGTAGCACATGGAACGGTTGTAGAATTTATTGATAAATAATTTGTGCAATTTCTATGTACACTCAATTCCCCCTCCTAACCGAGGGGATTTTTATCTCATTATATATCATTCTATTATAGGTACACTAATTCCGTGAGGGGTATATAAATTGAAAAATCCGGACATTATGGCGTAGGCTGGAGAATGAGTGGAAATTGTATGTCAGAAGTTGTACATTTGTATAACTTTTGTATATTTGTCGCATGAAAAAGATAATCGCTTACAAGGGGTATTATGCGGAGTTCATGGCAAAATTGTCGGAACAGGAGAGGAAGAAGATATTGAGAGCATTGTTGCTATTTGAAACGGAGGACAAGATACCTCATCATTACATAAAGTTCATACGGGACGGGATTTATGAGTTCAGAGTAAACTATGGTAACAATGAGTTCAGACTGTTCTTTACGTATGACGGGGATACGATAGTGGTATTGTTCAACTGTTTCAAGAAAAAGACACAGAAAACTCCGAAAAGCGAGATAGACAAGGCTGTGAAACTAAAGAATGAGTATTATGAAAACAAATGACATTTACGATGTAAGCGCAGAACTTGAGAGGGAGTTCGGAGCACAAGGCACACCGCAGAGGGAAGCTGCGATAAATCATGCGTGGGAGGAATACAATGCACAGATTCTACTTGATGCAAGAAAGAATGCAGGACTTACACAGGCAGAACTTGCAAAGCGCATCGGAGCGGATAAAGGGTATATTTCCAGAATAGAACGAGGCTTGACAATTCCTACTGTTTCCACACTTTATAAGATAGCGGCGGCAATGGGACTGACAGTGGAACTTCGCCCGATGTAATGTTATCGAGCTGGCCAAGACAACACAATTTATTGATTTACAATTATATTACTTTATGTTTAACCCAGTATCTGCTGGCGTGAATATGTTAGCAAACCTGTTAGCAAAGTTATAGCACAGTCGCAGCAAGGCTTCATAACTCACTGATTTTTACAGTGTAATTTACTGCAACCTAAATTCCAGCGCATGATTCATAATCATGAGGTCCGCAGTTCAATCCTGCGCCCCGCCACTCTTAAAACTCACGGGGAATCAAGCACTTGCAGAGAAATTGCAGGTGCTTTTTTGTATATGGAGGTGGCTGTTGGTATAATAAAAAGAAGAATGACTATTAAAGCCATTCTTCAATAAATCAGAGAGGGGTCCTCGTCATGTCAGGAAATCGCGTCCTGACAATCCGCCGCTACAATCTTTTCTTCAGTTCCGCTGCCTGGGCTTCATAGCCTGGCTTGCCGAGAAGAGCAAACATGTTTTTCTTGTAGGCCTCAACACCTGGCTGGTTGAACGGATTGACCCCGAGAATATAGGCGCTGATACCGCATGCCTTCTCGAAGAAATAAAAGAGAGCTCCGAGATTGTACTCGTTGATTCTTTCGATGGATACTGAAAGCTGAGGGACACCGCCGTCGATATGAGCGAGCTTCGTGCCGAGCTCGGCCATTGCATTGCAATGCTCGAGCGGCTTGCCCGAAAGGAAATTCAGTCCGTCGAGATTCTGAGGATCATCGGCTATCGTCATGGAACGGTTGCTGCTTTCCACGGACACTACGGTCTCCATAAGGATGCGCTCTCCGTCCTGGATGTATTGACCCATGGAATGAAGATCAGTCGTAAAGTTTACGGAAGCAGGGAATATGCCTTTCCCGTCCTTGCCCTCCGACTCTCCGAAAAGTTGCTTCCACCACTCTCCGAGATACTGGAGCTTGGGATTGTATGACACCAGAATCTCTATCTTCTTTCCGCTGTCATACAGAAGGTTCCTCATTGCCGCATACTGTATTGCAGGATTGTCGGCAGAGCGCCTGGCGGCAGTCTCCTCCATTTCGGCAGCCCCTTTAAGCATCATCCTGATATCGAAACCGGCAAGCACTATAGGAAGAATTCCCACCGGAGTGAGAACGGAGAACCTGCCTCCGACATTATCCTCTATGACGAAAGTCTTGTAGCCTTCCTGGGTGGAAAGGGATTTCAATGCTCCCCGTTTCGCATCTGTGACAGCAACCGTCCTTTCGGCAGCTTCCGCCTTGCCGTATTTTTCCTCGAGATAATTTCTGATCTGCCTGAAAGCCACTGCCGGTTCCGTAGTAGTGCCGGACTTCGAAATCACCACCGTGGCGACATTGCGCTCCCTGACGAGATCCATCAGTTCACTGAGATATTCTTCCGAAAGATTCTGTCCGGCGAATACGACTTCCATCGAATCTCCGGCAGACGCAAGCTGCCTTGCAAAAGAATGAGAAAGGGCCTCTATGGCACATTTGGCGCCGAGATAAGATCCGCCTATGCCTATGACGACGACAAGGTTCACTCCCTTGGCTTTCCATGCGTCCCTGACAGCCTCGCAGTCTGTTATAAGCGATTCAGGAGTAGTCGTCGGAAGATGTTTCCATCCGAGAAAATCATTGCCGGCGCCATTCTCGTTTTCGAGAACATCGAAAGCCGCAAGGGCCTTTTCTACATATTTTTTATAATCTGCATCTTTTACGAAGGAACTGCAGCCTCCCAAATTGACTTTAAGCATGATGATATTTTTTAGTTTCTGTTGATCTTTGCAAATTTATATTTTTTATCGGATTTACGGTTCATTTGATTTCAATAAGTTCATCAAGGGACGTGGAATACCTGCGTGAGCGATGTTCGCTCCTTATGCCGGAAGCGTAATGGCCTTCATTCTGGGAAGCAAGCCTGAGAAGAGGGGCATCCGCAGTTGCGTTCAACCTGTCCATGATTCTGGAAAGACTGTCATTTCTGCTCCTCAATGCAGGATCGAAACCGAATATCGAAGCCTGCACCGCTTCCGCCGGCACTATGTTGCTTACGGTTACGCCTGCCTTCTTGTATTTGTATCCGTGGCGGAAAATCATCCTGAATGCACGCAAAGCCGCCGCAACAATCTCCTGAGTATTGCTGGCTGCCGTTTCGAGCCGTATCGTGGCAGACGGGAAATACTGGTCCATATCCGTTCTGAAGCGGTTGGTGTAAAGGAATGTCGTGACATCCGTTGCCGCCGTTCCCTCCTGTCTCAGTTTTTTTGCGCACTGAGCGGCAAAATCGGATACTTTCATGGCAATCTCATCCTCTCCGTCCATCATTTCGGCAAAGGACCTTGAAGTACAAATAGATTTTCTGGAAGTCTCTGTCTCGGCCTCTAAGCACACTGTTCCGTTGAGCTCCATCCACGTTCTGACACCATGCAGCATATAATTGGCCCTGATCCATTCCACAGGTCTGAGAGCATAGTCGAAAGCCGTTCTTACTCCGGACTCCCTGAGTTTGGGCCCCAGCTTCCTGCCTACGCCCCAGACGTCTTCAATGGGTGTCAGCTCCAGCGCCTTCCGTCTCTTTTCTTCAGTGTCGATCATGCAGACGCCTTTGTACCCCCTGTATTTTTTCGCAAAATGACTCGCGATTTTCGCCAGAGTCTTCGTCGGAGCGACACCGATGCTTACGGGAATGCCGGTCCATTTGCGTATCCTCGCCGCAAGCGACGAACACAGCCCGCCGATCCTGCCTTCCGGAATGCCGTCCAAAACCAGGAAAGCCTCGTCTATGGAATATATCTCGATTCTTGGTAGCGCATCGGCAAGAATCGACATCACCCTCGCCGACATGTCTCCGTAAAGGGTATAATTCGACGAACATGCCACTATCCTCCCGCTGTCAGCGAGACGACTGATCTGATAGAACGGCGTTCCCATTTTAATGCCCATAGCCTTGCTTTCGTTGCTCCGCGCGACGACACAGCCGTCATTGTTGGACAGGACCACGACAGCCTTTCCTTCGAGTTGCGGTCTGAAAACCCTTTCGCAGGAAACAAAGAAATTGTTGCAGTCTACCAGCGCGTACATCAACGGTGAACTTTCTTTATGACATAAGTGACAATACCCCACACCGAAAACTCCGACAGGTCCTGAACCTTGAGCGGCCTGTATTTCGGGTTGGCCGGAATCAGCCAGAGGCCGTCCCTGACACCGGTATCCGGATTGGCAGTCGAGATGAACTTCAATGTAAATTCACCGTCGACAAAACACACTGCCATGGAACCGTCTGCGGGTTCAAGAGACTTGTCTATCACGAGAATGTCTCCTTCTTCTACTCCGGCATCGATCATTGAATCTCCTACGACCCTGCCGTAAAACGTGGCGGCAGGATGCCTGACAAGCTCCTTGTTCAGATCTATGCACGGATTCATATAATCCTGGGCCGGAGAAGGGAAGCCGGCATGAATCCCGCTGTCCGCCATCGGAGGCAGGCCGGAACCGGTATCTTTTTCTTTTTCTGCCATTGCTTGCTGCCGATTTAAGATGACAAAATACGGAAAACTTGTCAAAAAAGAAAGATGCCTTTGTCTAATGTTTCCATTGTGCACCTAAATTACATATCTTTGTAGTCAAAATATGCCAAGCGGAGCGGACGCATGGAGGAAGCAGACTTGATGGACGACAATCACAGACTGTTGGAGAAGCTCCGACTTTATGAGGGCAGTTACTTGAAACGTGCCGCCGCTTTGCTGTTCCACCCCGACCCGGAAAAGTATGTGACCGGAGCGTTTGTGAAGATCGGCTTCTTCCGTGAAGGCGAGATTGAGGCATGGGGACGCGGAATCGAGCGTATCATCACGGCTTGTAAGAATGACGGATTCTCCACGCCGGAATTCCGCTATGATGTTTCAGGGATATGGACAACGTTTAAGTTTGAATATCCGGAAAGGGCGACTACCCCAAACGATCAAAACACTACCCAAGTATCATTCACAATCTTTCCCGCCTTCAAGAGCTTGGCTTGCTGAAACGTATAGGAGGCAGAAAGCAAGAATACTGGCAAATTATAGAATAAAGGATTATGGACGAGTTGGAAGAATCAAGGAAGAAAATACCTACGATGACTTGCACTATTGTATGGAAAATATGTTTTACGATGAACTGCATGAATACTTTGAAGCAAACGGTATCGGATGCGGGACCGTTTCCGTGCTCGGCATGCCTGTCCTTGAAGTCAAGTTCGCCTCTGCAGGCTCATACGGCCTTCTGTATGTGATACCTGCGGAAATCCGTTCATCGTCGCCCGAAGAAGCTGAAGAGGAATACCGTGCAAGGGCTGCCGTGAAAGCCGCGCTGAAAGCCTCGGAAAGCAGTGCCGGGCGTAATGTCAGGGCGGTGACCGTCGCTGAAGATCTCTGGAGAAGCCGTCCGGAGCTGTTCCGTGCGAGACTGCTGTCGCACACCGGCCGTTTCAGGAGTATCTTCGCAAGAAACTGTGAAGTACGGAGGATAGACCGGCTCAGCGCAAACGCATTCCTCGACGAAAACCACAATTACGGGGCTGCATCCTGCCGGTACTGCTTCGGCCTTTTCGAAAAGGGAGCATCCGGCCCCGCAGCCGTCGCAGCATTTTCCAATGCTCGCAGATGGATCAAGGATGGCAGGGAAATCAGATCGTACGAATGGGTCAGATACGCATCGGCCAGCGGCGTCCGCATACCGGGAGGAATGGGGAAAATACTGGCACGCTTCATAGAAGAGATACGTCCGGACGATATCGTGAGCTATGCCGACCTTGAATGGTCCGACGGCAATGTCTACAGACAGCTCGGATTCAGCGAAGACGGATTCAGAAAGCCGGTCCTTTTTACGGTAGACCCCGGCGACTGGAGACGGAAACCTTGCTCCGCACTGTCATCGGGGTCCTTATGGTACATGAATGAAGGAAGCCTGAAATACAGACTGAAGGTCAGCGGTTATCGAGACCGAGTTCTTCGATGACTTTTTCGCAGTCGGCAAGGCTGTCCGGCTTGATTATGACATCGGCGGTTTCCTTCTGCGAAAATGCGTACATGTATTCTATGAAAATCCCGCGTCCCGCAAGGATTTCAAGCACGGAAGCCAGGGCTCCGGCAACATTGCGGCAGCTTATGCTCACGACATCGGTAACGATAACCGCGAATCCGGCCTCTCTGAGAACGGATACGGTTCTGTCCACTTCGGAGACTATGAGCCTCATAAGTCCGAAATCGGAAGTTTCCGCAATGCAGAACGCCTCCATGTTTATTCCGTTGTCGGCAAGTACCCTGGTCACTTCGTTGATCCTGCCTTTCCTGTTTTCGAGAAATATGGAAATTTGTCTGATTATCATGGTGTTGTCATTTATATGGTTAAAGAAGCTGCCGTTTGTCGACGATGCGTACACTCTTGCCCTCAGAGCGAGGGATGGAATCAGGCTCCATCAGACGGACATCCGCACTTATGGAAAGTATGCTTCTGAGCCTGTCCGCCAGTTTTTTCTTCAGCTGCAGCATGGTCCCTATCTCATCACTGAAATAATCTCTCCGGACCTCTACCTGCACCTGAAGCGTATCGAGATTGTTTACCCTGTCCACTACAAGCATGTATCTCGGTTCGAATTCCGGCATTTCGAGTATGACGCTCTCCACCTGTGAAGGGAAGACATTGATGCCGCGGATAATAAGCATGTCATCGCTTCTGCCTATGATTCTCGTCATTCTCACATTGGTCCTTCCGCAGGCGCATTCACCCTCCATCAACGAAGTGAGATCCTTGGTCCTGTACCGGAGAAGAGGCATTCCGGTCTTGGTAAGAGTCGTAAACACGAGCTCTCCGGTCTGACCGCGACCGAGAGGTTCCAGAGTGTCAGGATTGATGATTTCAGGATAGAAATGGTCCTCGCATATATGCGAACCGTCCTTGCATTCGCATTCATACGAAACACCCGGTCCCATTATCTCGCTGAGACCGTAGATATTGTACGCCTGAAGTCCGAGCCTCGACTCGATTTCCTTTCTCATATTCTCAGTCCACGGCTCGGCTCCGAAAGCCCCTGTTTTAAGATAAATGTCATCCCTGGTCATGCCTGCCTTGTCCATGGCCTCTGCCAGATACAGGGCATAGGATGGAGTACAGGCTATTCCGGTAATTTTCAGATCCCTCAAAAGGCGCAGATGCTTCTCGGTGTTGCCCGTCGATGTAGGGACAACGGAAGCCCCGACGTATTCCACCCCGTTATGGACTCCGAGGCCGCCGGTAAAAAGTCCGTATCCGTAGCCGACCGAAAAGATATCGTTGCGTGTCACCCCGTATGCGGTAAGGCAGCGCGCCGCCACCTCTTTCCAGATTTCGAGGTCGCGTCCCGTATACCCTACAATGGTAGGATTGCCGGTAGTTCCTGAAGAGGCATGGATGCGCACGATTTCAGACTGGGCCGCAGCCTGCAGGCCGAGAGGATAGTTGTCGCGCAGATCCTGCTTGGTAGTAAACGGGAGCTTGCGGATATCTTCTATAGTCCGGATATCCTCGGGAGACAGATCCATGGCCTGCATCTTTTCCCTGTAAAAAGGTACATGATGATATACGAGGTCGACGAGTTTCCTCAACCGTTTTCCCTGCAGGTCCGTCATTTCGTCCCTGCTCATACATTCTTTGCTTTTGTTCCAGATCATCAGTTTTATTGTCGTTTAAGGTTATTGTCCGTTATCGGTAAGCGGGTGGTCCTTTGCGAAGGCTTCCATTCTTTCCGCCAGTACGGGATACAGGTCTTCAGTCATTCTGGACGTACATGCACGGACGCCCTGCTGGAGACTTCCAGTCGTAGAAAGATTGATGCAGCTCACTCCGTAATACAGCAGTTCCTTCAGCAGTTCCCCGCCTGTCATCCGTCCATATCCGAGAGTAAAGAAAAAGCCGTCGCCTACAGGTTCCGTCACATCCCTGTCATATACTATGCGGAACCCGTTGCCCGTAAATATCTTCTTCATCCGGCGGGCCCTTACGGCATATTCCATCGTATCGCCGTTGAAATCGAGCCTGCCGTCACTCGACGCCCTGAGCATCTCCGCATACGCATATTGTGTCGAAGCCGTGCAGCCGCTCGTAATCATGTAAAGGACAGATGCGATGTAGGTCTGGCCGAAAATGCCGGAATCTCCGTACCTCGATGCCAGTGCCGGATAAAAAGTATTGAACAGCCTGTCTGAAATACATGCCAGAGCCATACGCTGTCCTGCATAGCTGAAAATCTTGGACGATGACAGCATGAGAATATAGTTGTCCGTATATCTCGCCACAGTAGGAGGATACGGAGGTTCGCAAGGCCGGCCGTAAGGATGTCTGAAATCCATGCAGAAATAGGCCAGATCCTCCATAACCACGGCATCATACATGGTGGCAAGTTCTCCTATGTCCGACAGTTCGGATTCCTCGAGACAGATCCATGCTGGATTGTTCGGATTGGAGTAAACGATGGCGGCGATATCGCCTTTTTTCAGATAATCCTCAATCTTACCTCTCAGGGCTGCTCCCCTGAAATCATGGATATCGAAACTTTCGCATTCCAGTCCGAGGATCTTCAACTGGGACTTCTGGATAGGGAATCCCGGATCTATGAAAAGCACCTTGTCCTTGCCGGGTATTCTCTGGGTACATGCTATGAACGAACTGAAAGAAGCTGCCACGCCTCCGGTAGTCGGGATGCACGACATCGGACTGATGTCTATGTCGAGAAAAGCCTTGACGAATCTGGAGGCCTGCTCCTTCAGCTCAGGGATCCCGGCTGCCGGAGGATACTGCGACCCCACACCCCTGTCGAGAGCGGCTTTCTCGGCTTCGACTCCGATGCGGTTGGCTTCAAGACCGGGCGATCCCTGGTCCATGCGAATGAACGGTATTCCAGTCAGTTCCTCGAGACGTGATGCCACCAGCAGGACCTCGCCTATGGTGGCATTGCAAAGATCGGCTATCTGAAGTTCATTCACGACTTCAGACACGAGTTCTTCGCTGAATATCATATTGTTCTTCATTTTCTTCAACGTAACATCAGGTCGGCCAAAGATATTGCGGCCATGGCTTCCACGACGACAGGCGTCCTGAGTGCAAAGCAGACGTCATGCCGGCCCGGAATTTCAAGAGTATCCATGCGCCCCGTAGTAAAATCGTAGGTAGTCTGCGGCCGCCGGATGCTGGATGTAGGCTTGAAAGCCACCCGGAAGACTATGGGGTTGCCGTTTGCGAGACCGCCGTTTATTCCGCCTGCCCCGTTTTTAAGGCAATGCCCCGTCTCGGAAGTTATCGGATCATTATGCTCGGAACCTTTCATCCTCGCTGCATGGAATCCGTCCCCGAACTCAATGCCGCGCACTCCCGGGATCGAGAAGACCGCATGGGAAATCACCGACTCCAGCGAATCGAAAAACGGCTCCCCCACTCCTGTCGGCACCCCTTCTATGGAACACTCCACGATGCCTCCGAGCGAGTCGCCATCCGCAATGGCCCGGTCAAGAACGTCCTTCCATTTATCCTCGCCTCCGGCAACGCCTCCGACCTCGACCAGCCTCGCGTTTATACAGACATCATCGACGGCTTTCTTGGCCACCACCCCGGCAGCTACGACAGGAAGAGTAAGCCTTCCGGAAAAATGTCCTCCGCCGCGGGGGTCATTGAAATTGTCCCATTTCACTCCTGCCGCGAAATCCGCATGTCCCGGACGCGGTTTCTCCTTGAAAATCTCATAATCGGAAGACCTCGTATTGTTGTTCCTGAACACAACCGTAAGAGGCGCTCCGGTCGTCTTTCCTCCGAAGACCCCGCTGAGAATCTCCGGTTTGTCGTCCTCTATTCTCGGAGTCGTACCCTTAGCTCCGCTCTTGCGTCTCGAAATATCTTCCGAGAAGTCCTGCTCGGAAAGGGAAATTCCGGCAGGGACACCGTCTACAACGATACCGACAGCCCTGCCGTGCGACTCTCCGAAGATGGAGACCTTGAATTTTCCGCCAAAAGTATTCATGATATTCTGCTAAACAATTCAGTAAATGCCGGGAATGATTTGGAGACACAGTCCATGTCATCAACGACAATCGGGCTGTCCGCCCCGAGGCCGGCTACGGCCAGAGCCATCGCCATTCTGTGATCATGGCTCGAAGTATATGAACCTCCCTTGAGAAGATTCCCGTTCAATATGCGCGATGCCAGCGAATGGCCTTCTATGACAAGGTCGTTGCCTTCCGTCTCCGCCTTTACGCCCATCTGCCTGAGCATTGCCACTATGGCCCTGCCCCTGTCGCTTTCCTTGTGTGCCAGTCTGTCGACCCCGGAAATCCGGCTTGTTCCCTGACAGAATGCGGCAAGGACGGAAATTGCCGGGAAAAGATCCGGACAGTTCGAAGCATCCGTCTGAAACGCCTTCAATGGAGAACGCTGCACCGTCACGGGTCCGAGACTGCCGTCAGTCTGGGACAGGCTCGCGCCTGCATCCATCAATATATCCATGATGGTAAGGTCCGCCTGAAGAGATGCCGTGTCAAGGCCGGAAATTTCTACTTTCCCGAACACCGCGCCTGCAACCAGAAAATTGGCGGCCGAACTCCAGTCGCCCTCAATAGCGAAGTCGGCGGCCCTGTATCTCTGTCCTCCCCTGATTCTGAACACTATCTCGTCACAATAGGACCAGTCCCCTCCCGATTCGGCAAAAGCCTTGTCTCCGAACATCTCATTGGAAACCTTCACGCCAAATTTCTTCATCACGTCGAGGGTAATGAACATATAGGGAATGCTTTTGGGATCGCTCACCGAGACATTCGAATATCTGTCACCCAAAGGAAGAGACATCAGCAGTCCGGAAATCAGCTGGGAACCGTCCTTGCCTGAAATTCCGGTTTTCCCTCCGCACAAAGGACCGGAGACTTCGAGGGGAACGCGGCAGTCCCCAGTCTCGCTTTCCAGTCTCACCCCGAATGCGGACATCATCTTCTCCGCCCCTTTCAGCGGCCGTTCGAGCAATGTCCTTTCCCCTGTGATTTTTACGGGAGTCCTGGAAATCATCGGAAGCAGAGGAATCATAAGTCTCGTAAGAAGCCCTGATTCTCCGGTATGCAGAACGGAAATACCGACACAGCCAGGAGATGCGGCTATCCCCCTGACCGTCAGCCTGTCCCCGTCTTTTTTGACTTCCGCCCCGAGAGCGGTCGCTACGGCAAGAGCCGCTTCGTTGTCCCCGCAAGGAGAATAACCGGACAGATGAGACGTACCCTCTGCAAGAGCGGCCGCAATGATGGCCCTCTGTGCAAAGCTTTTGGAAGACGGTATATGGACAGAGCCGTTTATGAAACGCCTGTCTCCATACAGGGCCTCGGACATTTCCCCGGCAGACCACTGGCCCGGAGCTGCAGCATCGCCTTCAGCGAGAGCCGCATAAGTGTATGGCGCCCCCTTGGCCAGACATTCCATCCTGGAACTGCGGCCTGCTTCTCCCATGGAAAACGCGATCAGCCCGGCAGGGTCGAAAACATCATACAGCGAAAGGACACGGTCCGCATCTTCCACGGTTGCCGCAGTCGTCACGATTTTCACGATATCAGCCCCTATCCGGATACATTTTTCCACAATCTCACGCAGATCCTCGAAGGCAGGCGTGCCTGAAAAGTCATGATACGACTTGATGAATATGCTGCCGTACTCCAGGGCGCATGCCTTTACTCTCTTCGACATGAATTTCGGAGCCTCGACTTCCACGTCGACATATCTTGCCCCGGCCCTGACTGCCTTGCACAACCGCTCCTCGCAGATGCTTGCCGCCCTGATCTCCGACAGTGAAGGGTCGGCGGCCATAACCTCCGACACCCTGCATGTGGCTACCGCAGGCACATCCGATTCAAAGCATGAAATTATCTCCTCGTCGTCGAGGGTGCATCTGTCAAGACGTATTTCAACCATTTCCGCGCTCTCCATTATCTTTTCTATCATGGAAGCGTCCTTGTTCTGTATTACGGTACAAATCATATCATTCGTTCAAAATCCCGACAGCATCGGCCGCCGCCATGTCTACTATCCGCACATCGCCTGGACGGGAAAGAAGCACGAAATGAATCTTTCCGTTCTCGGCTTTCTTGTCTTTGGCCATCGCTTCCGCCAGACTTGCCGCAGTATAAGGGCAGTCGGCAGCCAGTCCGGCCTTCATGAAATCGTTTCTGAGTGCATTGTCCATCCCGACTTCGGCAAGACCTGTCCGGCACGACAGGGTTGCAGCCATCAGAATCCCCATTGAAACGGCTTCTCCGTGTGAAATATCGTCTCCTGCCATCCGGGCATTCTTTTCTATCGCATGGGCGAAAGTATGTCCCAGATTCAGTTTCCGTCTTTCACCGGACTCGAACTGGTCTCTCGAAACTATGCCGGCCTTAACAGCGGCAGCCGCATGTACCAGTTCCGACAAACGCGCCGCATTTTCCTTAAGGAAAGCCGTCCTGTCCCGAGCCTCTCCGAGTTCCGACAGGAATGCTATCGAGCCTGCGTAATTCCCGCCGTCCTGTATCAGAAATGTCTTGACAAGCTCTGCCGCCCCTGAAAGAAAATCCCGGGAAGGCAGGGTTTCCAGTACTTCAGGACAGATGAAAGTGAACTCAGGCTGCCTGATTACCCCGATCATGTTCTTGTAGGAATCATAATTGACCCCTGTCTTGCCTCCGATAGCCGCATCCACCTGGGCAAGCAATGTCGTCGGCATATAGGCGAATCTGATTCCACGCTTGAAAACCGATGCGGCAAAACCGGCCATGTCCGTAGTAATCCCGCCTCCCACGGCAAGCAGAAAGGCATTTCTGTCAGCTCCTGATTCAAGCAGCCACGAAACCATGGAAAGCACGGAAGACATGGTCTTGGACTCTTCCGCAGCGTCTATCCGATATTGGCCGCAGACCTCGACATTGTGCATGACGCCGGCCGCATGCGCCAAAACATCGGCATACCGGTCCGTATTGCTGTCCGTTATTATGTAGAGTGGGAGACGGTCTTCCTTACCGGCGCAAATGCCGAGAATCGCCGTCATGTCGGAAACCCTGTCACCGAAAACTATCCGGCTGAGCACGGCATTTCCGTCAGAAATAAATATATCATCCATTGGGGCAAGTCCGTTTCATGTTCTAAGCGAAGATAATCATTTTTCCGCAAACGGAGAAAAAACGGCAGTTCAAAAGAAACACAAGAGCAACTTGGGAGATGTTTTTACCGATAATCAATTATAATTTTGTAAATTCGGGAAAATTTACCGAGATGAAAAAATTTCTCCTGTTGAAAGCGGCTGCAATTTTCGCCGTTTCCATTTTCCTGAGCCCGGAAGCGGCCGGAATTACGGAATCATGGATCGAATCGAATTATACGAAAAGGGAAGTGATGATCTCCATGCGCGACGGAGTGAAACTCTATACCGCAATATATGAACCCGTAAGACAGTCTCCGGCAGATCCGGACGGAATGGACGAAGAAAGACCGATCATAATGCTCCGGACGCCTTATTCCTGCTCTCCGTACGGAGAAGGATTCACGAAATCGCTGAGACAGGACATGCGTTTCTTTGCCGAAAACCGGTACATAATAGTGTTCCAGAATGTGCGCGGCAGGTACATGAGCGAAGGGAAATACGAGAATATCCGCCCGTTCAACCCGCACAAGACAGGAAGGCAGACAGATGAAGCCTCGGATACATACGACACAGTCGAATGGCTGCTCGAAAATACCTGCACCAACGGAAACGTAGGAGTGACAGGGGTCTCCTATCCCGGTTTCTACGCGATAATGGCGGCCCTGTCCGGGCACCCTGCCATAAAGGCAGTATCGCCTCAGGCACCGGTATTCGACTGGTATATGGGAGACGACGCACACCACAACGGAGTGCTGATGCTTCTCGACACCTATTCTTTCGGAGGGTCGATGTACAGGGATCAGGACAATCCTTCAGTCAAGTCCAGAGGCAATGCCGGAAAAATACGGGGAGACGCCTATTCGTTCTTTCTCGAAAAGGCTACGATGGAGAATATCACTGCCACTTTCAAGGATTCCCTCGTTTTCTGGCACCAGATTATGGAACATCCGGATTATGACGCATTCTGGAAGGAAAGGACCCCGGGCCGGCATCTGCGCGACATCATGCCGGCAGTACTCGTAGTCGGCGGGACCTTCGACACTGATGACTGTTACGGAGCTCTCCAGACCTACGGAACGATCAGAAGCCAGTCTCCGGACACTCCGCTGCATCTGGTCTACGGACCGTGGTACCATGGCGGCTGGCACAACACCTCATACACTCATCTGGGCCACGTATGGTTCGGCGAAGGACTTTCGGAATATTTCATGAAGAACATCGAATATCCGTTTTTCAGGCATTACCTTGAAGGAAAGGGCGATGCCCCGGCCCCTGTCACGGTTTTCCCGTCAGGCGGACAGTCTAAAAGAGAATACAGGTCATGGCCGCCCGAACATGTATCCTGTACACGCTTGTATCTGAGACAGGGAGACAGCCTTTCGTTCATGCGACCTGATGAGACGGAGTCGTTTTCCTCCTATGTGTCGGATCCGCAGAAACCTGTTCCCCATATAGGATTTCCGATAGGGAAAAGAACCAGGGAATACATGGTAGAAGACCAGCGCTTCGCATCTGCAAGGCCTGACGTACTGACATTCGTCACTCCTCCGCTTGAAGATACGCTAAAACTCGAAGGTCCGGTATCGGCCGACATCTTTTTCCGGACTACCGGATCGGATGCCGACATCGTGGTAAAACTCGTGGATGTGTACCCCGCCGATTTCGAATATGACGATGAAGTTTCCGAAAAGATGAACGTGGACGGATATCAGATGGGAGGATACCAGATGCTGGTCAGAGGAGACATTTTCAGGGCAAGATACAGGGAAAGCTATGAAAATCCCGTTCCGCTGAAGCCGGACGAGACAGTCAGGATAGAATTCGACATGGACGATGTCGCCCACTGGTTTCTGCCAGGGCACAGGGTAATGGTGCAGATACAGAGCACATGGTTCCCTATAGCGGACAGGAATCCGCAGAAGTTCGTGCGTAATATCTACAAGGCGGCAGAAGATGATTTCAGAGCGGAAGAAATGACGGTCTGGCATCAGAAAGACAGACCGTCATGTATAATGCTTCCTGTAGTCGAATAGCGGATTATTCTCTGACAGACGGATTTCCTTCGCTATTTTTCGTCGGGGGCATACAGGTACTGCTGCAGCGGCGAAGGGTATTCGCAGTAGTCCTCGGCAGAGAAGAACCTGTCCAGTTCGATTTTCGCATTTTCCGGAGAGTCCGACGTGTGGACTATGTTTTCCTGGGAACTCATGCCGTAATCGCCGCGTATCGTTCCGGGTGCGGCCTTGCGGGCATTAGTGGCCCCGGCCATTTCGCGCACTGTCTTTATGGCTTCGAAGCCTTCCCAGCAGCAGAGTATGACAGGAGCAGCCATCATTCCGGCTTTCAGCCACGGAAAGAACGGCCTGTCCTTGAGATGGGCATAATGTTCGTCGAGAATTTCCGGCGTGAGCTGTTTCATTTTCATTGCGACAAGTTTCAGGCCCCTTTTCTCGAAACGTGAAATCACTTCTCCGACAAGCCCTCTCTGAAGGGCGCCGGGTTTCAGGATAACCAAAGTACGTTCCATATTAGTTATTAATTATAATGTCCGTTCCAAAGATACGAAAATAATGATATATTTGTCTGATATTAAAAATCAGTACAGATGAAAAGAATAGCCATGCCGACAAGAAACGGCAGCATCGACGACCACTTCGGACATTGCGAGTATTATGCCATCTATACGGTGGACGATTCAGGGAAAATCTTGGAAAGAGAAGAGATACCTTCGCCACGCACTTGCGGATGCAAGTCGGGAATAGCTGAAAAACTGCAGTCGGAAGGCGTATCGGTAATGCTTGCCGGCAATATGGGAAACGGAGCCCTCGAAAAGCTCGCCGCCTGCGGGATAGAAGTAATCAGAGGCTGTTCCGGAGACATAGAGACCGTGCTGAACGCTTATCTTGACGGGAAACTGGAAGATTCGGGAGAGTCCTGCAGCCATCATGAAGAAGGGCACAGCTGCGCACATTCGGACGAGAACAATCCGGAAGGATGGCATATCGGATAGACAAACCGGTTATCGTAAAATAAAATTTTCAGACAGATGAAACACGTATCGGCTTTTGCTGCAGCGCTTGCAATAATTGCAGGCTGTGCTGCGGTACCGCAAACCACAGACTCGGGGCTGGATCCCCGGAATTTCATATCGGAACCGGGCGCCCCGGAGACCGCACTCTACACCTTGACCAATGACAACGGGATGGAGGTCTGCATTACCAATTTCGGCGGACGCATCGTTTCCATAATGGTCCCGGACAGGGACGGTACTTTCCTGGATGTCGTACACGGCTTCGACAATATAAGGGACTACATGACTGTCCCGAGCGATTTCGGCGCTGTCATCGGCCGTTATGCCAACAGGATAAACAAGGGAAGGATTACCGTTGACGGACAGGAATACCAGCTGCCGACGAACAATTTCGGACATTGCCTGCACGGAGGTCCGCACGGATGGCAGTACAAAGTGTTCGACTTCGTGAAAGCCTCCGGCAACATGCTTCAGCTTGCCGTCGACTCGCCGGACGGTGAAGCCAATTTCCCCGGACATGTCAAAGCTACGGTCACATACACCCTGACAGACGACAATGCACTGAAAATCGAATATTCGGCGGAAACGGACAAGGCTACCGTCATCAACATGACGAACCACTCGTATTTCAATCTTTCAGGAGACCCGCTGCATTCAGTCGCCGACAATATCCTCTACATAAATGCCGACAGTTTCACTCCTGTCGATTCCACTTTCATGACCACAGGCGAGATCCTGCCGGTAAAGGGCACACCGATGGATTTCACTGAAGCCAAGGCGATAGGGCGCGACATAGAGTCGGATTTCCAGCAGACTATCAACGGAAACGGATACGATCACAACTGGGTGCTGAACACAGCCGGGGACACTTCGCAGGTTGCGGCTTCAGTATATTCTCCCGACACCGGCATCATGCTGGAGGTACGCACCAATGAACCGGGCATACAGGTTTATACCGGCAACTTCCTGGACGGATCCGTCACAGGGAAGAACGGCAAGGCATACAATTTCAGGTCGGCAGTATGTCTGGAGACCCAGCATTATCCCGACTCCCCGAACAAGCCTGACTGGCCGTCCGCAGTATTGCGCCCGGGAGAAACCTACAACAGCGTCTGCATTTACAGATTCTCCGTCAGGCAGTAAACAGACTTGTCAGATACCCCAGTCAGAAGGATTGTAGCTGGAAGTGACCGAGGCGGGAACTTCAGGGAAGAACCTGAATTCTCCGCCTGTTTTTTCTTCGATTTCATCGACACTGCAGGCAAAATCCCTGATGTTGCCACCTGAAATGCTGCCCTGGTTGGTCAGGTCCTGAGGCATCCAGAATCCGATGGCCTTGAGTTCGTCCGCGGAGCAGTCGCTTATGCGCTTTCCGGTATTCCCTCTTTTTGTCCTCAGATAGACCTTGTATATCGCCGAAGGCAGATCGCAGCGTTTCGACAGGGATGAATGAGTGTCATACGAGCAGGCATCGTAAACATAATAGCCGTCGTCTTCATAATAGCAGCCGGCCACTACGTAAATCGTATCCCGGCATGTCCAGCTGTCGGACAACAGGTCTTCGAGACGGGAATGGATATCCGGATAAAGCAGTCTTTCCGGAACTATGTTCGTCGGATAGAAAGTCTGGATGTTGAGAGTAGTGTTGTGACCTCCCCTGTCAGCGGATCGGAGCAGATGCCCCCTGCTGAAGAACGGACCGTTGTCGAGCGGACTCCAGTACTGATACCGGTCAGTGGCCGAAGACGCGCCGCCCCACGGCCAGTCATTCCAGTCCGAACCGTAGATGATGGACTGCTCATGGCTTTCGAAATCCGGATCAGGTCTCCACGGATCCGGCTCCGTGCGTGCCCAGCCTCCTTCCTGATAGCACGAATGCATGGGATAGGCGACCCAGACCGGATTATGTCTTTCTGTGTCGTAGCATGCCGAGTAATTGCGCACGTACTGTCCTGTCCTTACGGTCGTAGCATAATGCGTCACATATTTGTAATCGCTGTTTGCCTTGACAGTCTCAGGCATTTCCGGCCATGGAACAGGCTTGTCGGACTCTCGCGACACATACACCTCCTCGCGGACTACGGGATCGCCGGGCGATCTCTTGAGAGATATTATGGCAATCGTCCCGCTTTCACCTTCGCCGATGTCGGAAATCCTGATTTCCGCAGTACCCTTGTCACCGGATTCAGGAGAAAATTCCAGAGAAGGATTGTCGCACTCGGTGTACCAGCCGACATTCGAGGTTACGGTGAAACTGTTGTTGGCCACGTTTCCTTCCTCGAAGACAATAATATCTTTTGAAATCCGTATTTCCGCATATTCGAAGTCATCTTCGTTCCCTGATTCCTTGTCAGACAGAATATCGCATCCGTTAGCGACAAATGCAAAACAAGTGATGACGGTCAAAAATCTTGTCAGGTGATTCATGGTTTTCTATTTTAAGTTATTTTTCCAATTGCATCATAAATCATAAAGTGTAAAAATAATAAAAATCCGGCAGTTATCTTGTCCAATTACTGTATTTTTGCCGATTATATGACTGATTATGAAAAAACCATTGAACAGACGGTTGAGAGGATGGATAGCGCTGAGTCCTCTTCTGCTTTTCATCTGCCTTTATCTGCTTTCATCCGTAGCGGCATCGGATTTCTACAAGGTACCGATAGCTGCAGCGTTCCTGATAGCTTCGGCATACGCACTGATCATAACCCCGAAAGCCACGACGGAAGAAAAAATCAATATTTTTTCCGAAGGCGCCGGTAACAGGAATGTCCTTCTGATGATATGGATATTCGTGCTTGCGGGAGCATTTGCGAATACCGCCAAAGACATCGGAGCGATAGACGCTTCAGTGAACCTGGCCCTGGAAATACTGCCGGGGAAATTCATATACGCCGGTCTGTTCATAGCCTCGTGCTTCATATCGATGGCTATCGGGACAAGCGTAGGTACAATAGTTGCCCTGGTGCCCGTCGCTTCCGGGATCGCCGTCGAGGCAGGCCTCGATATCCCGTTCGTGACGGCCGCAGTCGCCGGAGGCGCGTTTTTCGGAGACAACCTGTCCTTTATTTCGGACACGACAATAGCCGCCACCAGGACACAGGGATGTTCCATGAAAGACAAGTTCAGGGTGAATGTCGGAATTGTAGCCCCGGCTGCACTGATCGTGACTGCCGTTTATGTACTGTACGGGCTGTCTGAAGATATTTCAGTGGCTGCGGGAGCGGTAGACGGGGTGAAACTCATACCTTACCTTCTTGTCATCGGGCTTGCATTGATAGGAATCAACGTGACTATTGTCCTGATGATCGGAATCCTGGCCAATGCCGTGATAGGTTTTGCATACGGTTCGTTTTCCTGGGTGGGCTGGCTCGGTTCGGTCGGAGCAGGCATAGGCTCTATGGGAGAACTGATAATCGTCACGATGCTCGCGGGAGGAATGCTGGAAATCATAAGACATAACGGAGGCCTCGATTTCATCATTTCCGGACTGACCAGGCGGATTTCCGGGAAAAGAGGAGCAGAATTCAGCATAGCGGCCCTGGTCAGCCTTGCCAATCTGTGCACCGCCAATAATACGGTCGCGATTATCACGACAGGAAGTCTCGCAAAGGATATTTCCGCCCGTTTCGGCCTCGACCCGAGGAAAACGGCGAGCATCCTGGACACTTTCTCCTGTTTCGTACAGGGGCTTATCCCTTACGGGGCACAGATGCTGATGGCTTCCGGCCTGTCGGGAGTGTCTTCGATATCGATAGCCGGCTGCATGTTCTATCCGTTCATGATGGGCATCTGCGCGGTCTGCGCCATTTTGTTCCGGTATCCCCGGAAATACAGCTGATGTTTGAGGAATTATGCTATCTTTGCATGACATTATATCACATACAGTTTCACTAAACTCAGTAAACAATACATGGAAAATTTCAAAAACGACCCGCGCATTGTGCTGACACTTGATGCGGGAGGAACCAACATGGTGTTCGGAGCCATGAAAGGCGGCGAATCCATCACGGAACCACTGACACTTCCTTCTCACTCCGACACTCTCGACCTCTGCCTCGATACAATGGTCACGGGATTCAGGACTGTCACGGACAGGATCGGAGAAAAACCCGCCGCAATAAGTTTCGCATTCCCCGGACCGGCGGACTATCCAAACGGCATTATCGGAGGATATCTCCCGAACTTTCCTTCCTTCAGGGACGGAGTTGCTCTCGGGCCATTCCTAAGCAGGACATTCGGAGTCCCTGTCTTCATCAACAACGACGGAGATCTTTTCGCCTACGGGGAGGCTCTCGGAGGTGTGCTGCCCGAAATCAACGCAAGGCTTGCTGCGGCAGGATGCAGCAAACGCTACCACAATCTTATCGGATACACTTTCGGAACCGGATTGGGGATCGGCATAGTGGTGAATGACAGGCTGAACAGAGGGGACAATTCCTGCGTCGAGACATTCTGTCTTCCGCACAAGGACAACAAGGACATGATCGTTGAGGAAGGAGTTGCCATAAAGGCAGTAAAACGTCTGTACGGGGAACTGTCCGGAGACAAAGGTCACAAGTTCGAGCCGAAGGACATCTTCGACATTGCCGAAGGAAAGATTCCGGGCGACAGGAATGCAGCAGTAAAGGCGTTCGAAGAAATGGGCGCTGCAGCAGGAGATACGATGGCTACGGCGGCCTCCCTTATCGACGGACTGATCGTAATCGGAGGCGGCATCACGGCCTCGCACAAATATTTCATGCCGAGCCTCCTGACTGCCCTGAGAGGGAAAATCCACACTTTCAAGGGAGATGAGGTAAGCCGCGTACAGTCGAAAGTCTACAATCTCGACAATCCGGACGAATTCGCTGCCTTCGCCGCAGGAGACCAGAAGAAACTCAAGGTCTACGGTTTCGACGATGAAGTCATATATGACCCGCAGAAGCGCATCGGCATCGCAATTTCCAAACTCGGAGCCAGCAAGGCCATATCCGTAGGCGCATACACTTTTGCATTGAACCAATTAGACAAGAAGTAACATGTATCCTCTAAAATTCAAACCAATACTGAAGACCCTCGTCTGGGGCGGAGAAAAAATCGCTCCTTTCAAAGGCATAGATACCGACCAGCACAACATCGGCGAGAGCTGGGAACTCTCCGGAGTCAAAGACAATGAATCCGTCGTGGCAAACGGGCCACTGGCCGGACGTACCATCACGGAACTGATTGCCGAATACAAGGACAGGCTCATAGGCAGGGCAAATTATGAGAAGACAGGGACGGAATTCCCTCTCCTGATAAAATTCATCGATGCCAGACAGGACCTTTCCATACAGGTGCATCCCGACGACAGGCTTGCGGCGGAACGCCACAACGGCTCGAAAGGGAAAACCGAAATGTGGTATGTCGTAAATGCTGACAAGGATGCCCATCTGATGTCGGGACTGACCAGGGCCATCACTCCTGAAGAATATGTCGCACGGGTGGCGGACAACACCATCACGGAAGTGCTGCGTGACTACAAAGTCTCTCCCGGCGATGTCTTCTTCCTGCCTGCAGGACGTATCCACAGCATAGGGGCGGGTTCTTTCATTGCGGAAATACAACAGACATCGAACATCACTTACCGCATCTATGACTTCGGAAGGCTGGGACTCGACGGAAAGCCGCGTGAACTGCACACGGAACTTGCCAAGGATGCCATCGACTACAGCGTATACGATGACTACCGCACACATTATACGGAAAAAAAGAACGAGGAAACCGAACTTGTGAGCTGCAGTTATTTCACGACTTCACTGCTGGAAACGGACAGACCGTACAGAAAAGACCTTTCCGGACTGGATTCTTTCCTCATCGTCATCTGCACCGCCGGCAAAGGGGAAATCGTCGACAATGAAGGAAACCGTGAAAGCATCAGACAGGGAGAAACGGTACTGATCCCTGCTTCGACCGCTTCCGTGGAGTTTGTTCCGGACGGAGAAATGAAGATACTCACATCTTTCGTATAAAGACTTGGGGACACAAGTAAGAAGAGGGTGACCAAAAAGGAATTCTGGCCACCCTCTCTTTATCTTTCTTCGAAAGACTATACCTCTTCAATCTTACTTATTTCAATCCTCTTGCCCTCAGCAAGGCGTCAGGGTCAGGCTCCGCCCCGCGGAACCTTTTGTACAGGACCATAGGATCGTCGCTGCCTCCCTTTTCAAGGATATTGCGGCGATATGACATCGCGGTCTTGCGGTCGAAGATACCCTTTTCCCTGAAAAGCTCGAAGGCATCCTTGTCCAGGACTTCTGCCCAAAGATAGCTGTAATAACCTGCGTTGTAGCCGGACTTGAATATATGATTGAAATAAGTAGTCCGGTAACGCGGGATGATCTCGTCTATCAGGCCCGCTTCCTTCATCACGTAGGATTCGAATTTAATCGGATCCATCAGGCGCAGCTCTTCCGATGTCCCCGTAGGTATTTTACGGCCGCCGACTATAAGGAAGGCCGGTTCGGCATCCTTAGGAGCCGGAGTATCCGATGCGAACGGAGAATCCGAAGGGACATATACGGAAGTAAGCTCATGCCATCTCATGTCGAGAATCGAGGCTGCAGCAAGTTCGGTGGTCATGAATCCCTGGTTGAACTTGCCTGCCTGCCTTATCTTGTTCACGAGAGAATCCGGGATGGCCTCTCCAGTCTCGTAATGCCTTGCATACATCGCAAGTACCTCTGGCTGGAAAGCCCAGTTCTCATTCAGCTGAGACGGAAGTTCCACGAAGTCCCTGGCAACATTCGTCCCGCTTATGTCCTTATAGGTACACCTGCTCAAGAGTCCATGCAGGGCATGTCCGAATTCATGGAACATGGTTGCCGTTTCGTCAAGAGTCAGCAAGGACGGTTTGTCCGCGACAGGTTTCGTGAAATTGCCGACATTCACGATTATCGGACGGATATCCGTCCCGTCCCCGGTTATTTCCTGATTTCGCAAATTGCTCATCCACGCTCCGCCCCTCTTGGTGCTGCGCGGATAGTAGTCAGTCAGCAGAATACCGACCAGAGAACTGTCCGAGTCTGTTACCTTGAAGCCTTCCACGTCAGAATGGTAGACAGGGATACTGTCGAGTTTCTCGAAATTCAGGCCGTACAGCCTGTGCGCCGTGGCAAAAACTCCGTCCCTTACGTTTTCCATCCTGAAATAAGGCTTGACGGAAGTTTCGTCGATGGCATATTTCGCAAGCCTTACCCTTTCGGCATAATAGGCCCAGTCCCACGGTCTGATCACCGAGGTGCTGTCATCCGGAAGCAGTCCAGCCTCCACATCGGCATCCATGATTGCCTGCATGTCGGTTACTTCTTCCCTGGCTTTTGCCACGCCGGCCCTGAATATCCTGTCGAGGAATGAATCCACGGCGGCCGGAGTAGCGGCCATCTTGTCGGAAAGTATGAATTCCGCAGGAGTCTCGTATCCGAGCAGCCTGGCCTTCTCAATCCTCAGAGCCATGATTTTCAGGATGACATCCTTGTTGTCGCAGTCATTCCCGTTGTTCCCGCGGGAAGAATATGCCATGAACATCTTTTCCCTGAGCCCCCTGTCAGCGCTGTATGTCATGAAAGGGACATAACTCGGATTCTGAAGAGTGAAAACCCACGACCCGTCTTCGGCAGCCGCAGAATGCAGCACCGATTCAGGCAGACCGGCTATATCCGACGTATCTTTCAGGACCAGGGAGAAAGCGTTGGTCTCGGCAAGCAGGTTGTTCCCGAACGTCTGCTCCAGGGCGGCGAGTTCCTTGTTGATTTCCCTCATTCTTTCCTGCCCGGCAGCATCAAGCGACACTCCGTTGGACATGAACTGGTTGTAGAGTTTCTCCGTCAGCATGATCTGTTCCGTAGTAAGACCGGAGGAATTCCTCGTGTCATATACGGCTTTCACCCTTTCGAAGAAATACGGATTCATGAAAATATTGTCTGTATGTTCGGTAAGCAGAGGTATTACCTTGTCCACTGTTTTCTGAAGCGAAGCCGTCGCATCGCTCTCGGCAAGATTGAACAGCACCAGACATGTCCTGTCGAGGATCCTGCCGGAATATTCGTAAGCGGCAACGGTGTTTTCGAAATCAGGCTCGGCGTCCCTTGCGATTATCGCATCGACTTCGGCCGACTGCTGGTGAATCCCGTATTTGACAGCCCTTATGTAGTCGTTTTCGGAAATCTCATCGAAAGGCGGAATCCCGTACGGAGTGTCCCATTCCCCGAAGAAGGGATTGAGATTGCTGCAAGACATCATAATCAAAGCAATACCCGATAATATTATTTTCTTGTCCATCTTGGTAAAGGTTTAGTACAAGCCGGACAGCGCCCGAAGCCGTCCGGACAATTGCAGTTTCAGAATTTACTACTCTATCCGGATACCTGACAGGTCCAGCAGGGTAAGCTGGTATTCACCGTCATAAATAGTCAGTATTCCGGTCGCCGATATCGGAGCGCCGGACCTTATTTCAGGATCGATCTCCTCGTCGGCGAATCTCGAATATCCGCTCGAACGTATCTGAACCGTCTCGGAACCCATTTCAAAATACTGGCTGACAGAATACGGGGTGAAACTTACGAAATCCTTTGTAGCCATACCGTCGAAGCGGTCCTCGTAATAATGGGCCTTAGTACGTTCTTCGGTCAACGCCCAGGTATTGATGCCATAATTGCCGTCGCCTTCCTCATCCAGGAAAAGACAGTTGTTCTGATAGTCTTCCCTGTTGCCGTCCGGGTCATAATACAGCATGCAGAAAACCCTGTTCATATAGACAAGTCCTGGAACAGTGACATAGGTCGCCAGATTGGAAGGGTCCGCAATAGTCGTCTCTGTCAGCACTTCAGGCTGGACAGGATCGCCCATCTCTCCCCTGAAGACATGACTGTCGATAATCAGCTGGACTTCGATGTAGGCAGTCTCGTATTTCGGATCAGACGATTCATATCCGAGACCTATCATTCCCCTGTAATTGCCGAGGGAAAGGTCCTTGCACAGGATGTACACCCACTGTCCGGTCTTGTATTCGTTGTAAAGGCCGGTCTTGCCCATCTTTATCTCTATTCCGGCTGTCTCATCCTGAATATACATGGTCTTGTACACGTTTCCGGACCTGTCGGACGACACCACCTGTCCCTTGATGTATATGTCGTCCGATATTTCTAACGGCGTCCCCGGATACATTGCCTTAAGCTCGGCAATGGTAACATGGGTCTTGCCGGCAAAATCCTCGTCGGTATAATATTCGTAAGGGGCCGGCTCGTCATACTTGCCGGTAAATACCGGACCGAATTCCTCGCATGACGACAGTCCGAGGACTGCCGATGCGGCGGCAATCAGAGAAAATATCTTGTTGGAAATATTGAATTTCATAATTTACAGCTTTATCGTTTGTTCTCGAACCTTGTTAGAATCTGAAATAGATATTGAGCATATAGTTGATTCCGTACATGTAGAAGTATCTCGAATCGAACTTGTAATATCTTTCTCCGTTGGTAGAGTCTATAAGTCTCGTCTGCTCGTAGCCTCCCGTCCTGAGAGCCTGGTTGTTGAGGATATTCCTCAGCTCGAACGATATTCCGATATTGTACTTTCTCTGGATATACCATGATTTGCCGATGTTGGCATTGAGTACGAACTGGCGCGGGAACTGTTCCTGGGAAGCCATGTACTCTTCTTCCTGCGGAGTCCATGTATGGTCAGGTCCCATGACAGCCATGTCGGTACGGTAAAGAGGATTCATGTCAAGATACATCTTGTCGAAATACTGTACGTCGATTCCTGCAAACAGATAATTCGGAGAACGGTAGCTCAGCCCGAGGCTTGCCGCAACCTGAGGGGTGGAAGGGACATAGTGTTTCTGGACCTTCTCCACCTCGGCATTGCCGAAGGCATCCGTCAGGATGGAACCGGTAGCAGGGTCTTTCTTGTAGATATTGTTCGATTTCCAGTACGCTACAGGAAGATTGTCCATGACAAGCTCGCCGTTGTTGTCGACGGTCTGGGTGACGTACGGTGTCGAAGTATAGACATAATCGCCCCAGTTCAGTGCGCCGAGAACTGAAAGTCCGGTCACAGGCAAAGGTATCTCGAACCCGAGCTCGACTCCTGCATGCCTCTCGTCTATGCCGCTCATGGCGAAATTCGTGAACGAATGCTGGGAATCGTCATAGAAACTCATCAGGTCAGTCTGGTCATTGATCCTGGCATAGTATCCTGTCACTCTCACCCTGTAGCCGTTTTTGGAGAATGAATAGCTGAGATCCGCAGACATGGTTTTCTGCGTGGTCAGATTCGGGGTCAGCGTATTCCTTGTCCTCGGGGAGACGAATGATTCCGCAAAATAAGGGGCGTCATTGAAATATCCGGCATTGGCATACACCCTGTGCGGGCCGTAAGTATAGCTGGCCCCTGCCTTCGCCCTGTATGTAAAGAACTGCGCCACCTCCGACTTTCCGAGAGAATTGTTCGGGAAAAGACCCTTGCGGACAAGTCCGTCGCGCCAGAAAGAATTGTATCCTCCCTGAACGGCGGCAAAAGCGGCCCAGCCGCCTTTGGCAAACCTGAAATCCGCCCACACGTTGGCATCTCTCACATTCGCATAATAGTCATATCCGTATTTGTCGCCCTGACGGAGTTTCTGGGCTTCGCCATGCGCAAGGTAATAATCGAGGTCATTCTGGATCTTGACCGGATCGGAAGCGAAATCACGCTCGGCGAACTGGTCGATATTGAGATAATAGTCGCCGCCGAGAAGATCCTTGACGATCTTGTAATACTCCGTCCTGTTCCAGCGGAAATTCACTCCGCCCTGGACAGTGAAGTAATCATCCGAAATCCATTTCGTACTGAGAGCGAGGTTCAGGTCATTCTGGTCGGTACGGCGTTCTTCCTGAATATATTTCGAACGTTTGTTACCGTCATCGTCAAGACTGTTGTAGTTCACGTTGTAAAGTCTGTCCCAGTTGATATGACGGGTGTTGTTGTAATTGTACAGCCAGGCTTCCGTAGCCCATCCTGCCTGGAATTCGGCATCCCTCTTGTCATAATCCGCTTCTTCCATGTACATGTAGCTCGGAAGATTTCTGTAATAGTCAGGTCTCGGGTCCGGAGCATCGTACCAGTCGAGTGCTGAATATCCGTTCCGTCCTGTCCTGTAGACGACGGTGGCGTCGAGAGACCAGTTGTAGGCAGGCGTAAAGGTGTATTTCAGGACTGCGACAGGTTCGTGATTGTTCCTCACGCGCGCATTGCGGATCTTGCCGTCCTGCCAGCCCCAGTTGGAGTTGTAGTAATTGCTCCCGACGAGGTCGTACACCTCCTGGGTGGATCCGTTCTGGGCGCCTCTCTGAACCGGAGACCCGAAGATCGACAGGCTCAGCCTGTGTATGTCGTTTATGTTCTTTTCAGCAGCGAGGTAATATGCGAATGACCGGTAATAAACGCCCTGGATCCAGTCGTTTCCGCCGAGTCTCGTGGACACGTTGGCCGCAAAGGACCAGCCATTGTCCAGTTCGCCAGTTGCATACGAAGCCATGAGTCTCAGCCTGTAGAAAGAACTGTTCGTAAGGACACTGAACCTCGCGCCCTTGCGCATCGACGATGCCGTACCGAGAATATTCGTCACACCGTTGAAGCCTCCGAGTCCGTAATCCGACAAGGCGGAGCCTGACACCGTTTCCTTCTCCCGCGTAGCTTCGTTAAGGCCGCTCCACAACGACCATGGAGTATATCCGGTCAGGGCGTCGTTCAGTCTGACTCCCGACAGGTACACATCCTGAGTGCTGCTGTCGAACCCTCTTACCCTGAAACGCACCTGGCTGAAGTCATAGCCGGCTACATTGTCGAAGACATCGGAAGATGTCGAAAGCGTGGAAGGGACATGCTGATAACCTCCGTCATCCATGTCGAAATCCGCGAACATCGCATCGTCCATGTCCATCATTATGTCTTCCGGCTGCAGCGAAACGAAGAAAATGTCCTTCAGGTAATCTTCCACTTCCACCTGCACCCTGCCTGTCGCAAACCCCGGGGCGCTGACTACAAGGGTATAGTCTCCGGCCGGTATTCCTGAAATGAGAAAAGTTCCGTCATCGCCGGATTCGGTCTGCAGGATGTCTCCCGTGGCATTCCGGACCGTAATTTCCGCCTGCGGTACAGGGATTCTGCCTGAACGGCTGACAATTCGTCCCTCGATACCGCCTTTCTCGAACTGGGCGAAAGACGGGACGGATACGAGCACTGCCAATAACAGTATAATATATTTTTTCATATCGATTATGTTTTCTATTTGCCGATTACGATGTATGTAGGGAAATGGTCGCTGTAGCCGTTGATGAATTTCCCGCTGGAAAAGGTCCTGAACGGATAACCTTTGTAATATCCTTTCTGGGTCACCATGTATGGACGCTTGAACACTACGCCGTAATGACCTTTCCTGTCGACCTGCTGTATGGCAAGAGAGCCGGATTCAGCCCTGACGAGCGCACCGTTGACGATGACCTGGTCGTAGATGCTCCATACGTCTCTGTAGGCTATGGAGCCGTAGCCTTCATCGAGCATTTTCCAGAACGGATTGAAAAAGCCTTCCGCAGGTACGTCGCCGATATTCTTCACGGCGCCGAGATACTTTGCCATGCTGTCATCGAAAGGATTGTCGTTCATGTCGCCCATGATGACAATCTTGATCCCGGGATATTTCTCCATCATCCTGTCAGCATGTTTCCTTATGATTTCACCGCCGAGACTTCTGAGATCCCCGCCCTTGCCGCCGGAGCGCGACGGGAGATGGGCCACATAAATCGCGAAATCCTCATCCGCAATCCTCCCGTGCACCATGAGTATGTCCCTTGTCCGGAAATCTTCCTGTTCCTCCTTCGTCAGGGTAATATCCACCTCGGTTCCTTCGAAGGAAAACGGAATCGACTCGCTGTCGAGATATTCGAACTGATCGGGACGGTAAAGCAGGCCGACATCGACCCCCCTGCGGTCCGGACTGTCATAATGCACGATTTCGAAACGCGCCGGCAAAAGTTCCGGCTGGGAGATCAGGTCTTCGAGGACGAGCCTGTTTTCTATTTCCGAAACTCCGAGGATGGTATGGAATGCTCCGTTGGACCTGGCCATGTCGGCTATGACAACGGCCATGTTGTGGAGTTTCTTTTTATATTTGACTTCCGTCCAGTTGTTCTGCCCGTCCGGAAGGAACTCCTCGTCGTTCTTGGCAGGATCGTTATAGACATCAAACAGATTCTCAAGATTATAGAATCCTATGACATAGTTCTGTCTGGTTTTCAGACCGTTTCCGGCAAATACGAGGATGCAGGAAAAGGCAAAGGCAAGGACTGTAAAAAATAATTTTCTCATTTCGCAAATAAATTAGCGTCTGTTCGACGGAGTTTCTCAGTATGTCAATTCCACCACCAGCTGGAGACGAAGGCTTCGGCTGCGGCCTCCTGTTCGGATGTCAGGCGCGGAAAGAAATTCATGTCAAGCTTCTCCTCAAGGGCATCTATGGTCATGCACATGGAGGAACTGACCTTATTCGAGGAAGGAGCCGAATTGTCGAAATAAAATGCGATTCCCAAATATTCTCCGACAGTGCTCGAGGCACTGTATCTCAACAGGGCCTTGTAATATCCGGCAGGAACATTCACCCTGTTGCCCGCCCTGTCGGTAATGAAATCCGCTTCGGACGGGACACAGCCCGTGACGACGTACAGGGTGTCGGAGCGGGACGACCATGACCTGACCTTGCCTTCGAGATCCGACCAGACGCTCTGGTTCAGTCTGGAATTCTGTACAGTCATGTTGGTCGGATAGAATGTCGACCTGTGGGAGTCGAGAGTCCTGTCCTGAGAATATGTATGATACCTGTCTGCCGCGGGAATCTGGTGCCCCCTGTCATAGCCGCTGACGCCCCATCCGCGTTCGGTGTACGGCTGGTATTCTACAGGGATCTTGGGATCCTTGGCCTCGAACTGGTCATTTCTGGATCCCGAACCGTTAAGCCCGGGATTCAGCGGATAAGCTACCCACCTCGCAAGCATGTTCTCCGCATCATAGAACAGAGAATAGTTCCTGACGACCCTGCCGCCGCCTATGTTCATGTTGTGGAACACCCAGGCACAGCCTTTCTCCGAATGCATTTCGGGCAGTTCCATCCATGTACGCACAGGATCGGACTCAAGTCCGGGGAATTCAGGATCCGGAGACAGAGACTCTTCGGCACCGAGCTGGACAAGCACTGTTGAACTTGAATTGTCCCGAAAATCCGCAATTACAGTCACCGATCTCGGATTCCCGGACGTGTTTGTCTCACAGGCAAGGACAATGCTGTTGCTGCTGCCGGTCCCTGATGTCCTGGACAGTTGCGCCCATTCTTCCTGCCCGGAGAAATCAAGGCTCAGGGTCCAGCTCCCGTCGGAAGTTACCTGCACGAAAACCGCATTGTCTTCGGCTGCGATAACGTCTGTTTTCAGCATGACCTGTCCGTACTGGCTCCCGGCGGAGCAGGAACAATATATCAATGCAGTGCAGGCGATTATGTATAGCAGACCGGACTTCATTACTCGATAGGTGTTCCTGATACCGTTATCTTTTTCGAATCGGACCAGTCGACAGTCACGAGCATGTCCGCCTCGTCTTCATCGGCCATTCTGAGAGTAAGGTCGTCTATTCTGTACATCGACGGTACGCCAGGGGCAAAACGGAGCCACAGCTGCGACACAGGTTCAGGAAGTGAGAAATATATGGAAGCAAGAGCCCATTTCCCTTCAGGAGCGGCACCGGTCTCCTCGGAAAATCTGCAGCCCGGCAATGTCACCCAGTCAGTTCCGTTGCGGCTGATCATTACAGGGAAATCCTCGTCCGAGAAAACGGCATTCATGCCCGGATCGACTCCGAATGTAAGGGCAAGATCCTTATGCGCGCTCTGAAGCGCGAGGTTCGCAATGACAAAATACGGAGAGCCGCTGCCGAAAAAGAGGTTGTTGCTTCCGGAAGCGGTATAGTCCGGATATTTGTTGCCGTCCGTCGACGAAGTTCTCGAGGTTCTCACACTCACGCCGGAAGCATAATATACGGCCGTACTCGTGCCGACACCGGTCTCGTTTCTCCAGATATCCGTTTCGTCAACAAAAGGATTTCCGCTTTGCGAACCCTTGTCAAAGTCGTTCTGATATATAAGGGACGGTGTGGCATCCTGATTTCCGGACTGGCTGACGGTTATATTCTGATAGTCGCTGAGAATCTTTACGGTAATGACCCCTGTCCTGGACTCGTACCTTGAATTGGGAAGGGCTGTCACAGTCACGGAATGTTCTCCCGCCTCTCCGGCAGGCTTTTCGACTGACGCCGGATCGAAAGCGAGCCAGGAAGCGTCGGAAATGACCGTAAACGACCTGTTTGTGCTTACGGTAAATTCTTCGGTCCCGCCTCCGGACTTGAATTCAAAGGAAGTTCCGGAAACAGAGAGTTCCGGAAGCGGCGGCTGCACGACTTCCTCATGACAGGAAGTCAGGAACAATGCTGCATAGAGCGACACCGCAAATATCAAATATTTTTTCATCGGCATATTGTTAACTGTATTCAAGAAACGATGAGAGGGCATGAACCCTCTCCGTCGTTTTCATATCGACGATACCGGCCGGGCGGCAGCATTCTGGCTGTCTCTCGGCCGGCATCATAAAAAGACTTATTCGGCGTTCACGCCCCAGATGATTGCGCGGGTTTTGCTCTTCACGGTAACTGTCGTTTCCGCCGTAACCCCTGAAACCGATACTTCGTACCAGTCGCTCTCGTCAGATACGGTGATGGTATATGGCGAATTGTTGTTTGCACCGGCATTCGCCTTGAAATCTATTGTCGAAGGAGAGAAGGTAGCTCCGGCCGCAGACAGTGTAATGCTTCCCGTCTTGTTGTTCCAGGCCACTCCGTAGAAGGAAATTTTCGTTGTTCCCGCAGGAATCGTCATTGTAGCCTCTCCGTCTACACTGGATGTTCCGAATTTGAATACGGCGACGTCAGCAGTGCCGTTTACCTCCGCCTTTTCCGAATAGAACTTGTTGACTTCGGTAAATTTCACATTGCTCGTCAAAGGGTTCTTGAGCTCCTCTGCAGGAAGTTCACTTTCGATGTGGCTGATATAATATGCAGGATTGCTGTTTCCGCCGCCCTGCGGAGTGCCGTTGTACTCATCTCTTCTCGTAGCGAGAGTAAGTATGTCGCCGACCTTGAGGCCTATCTTCGAGAATGACTTGTCGTTCGATCCCTCGACCTTCGTCTGTGTCACGCCGTAAATATAGACGTCTCCGGTCTCATCCTTTATAGTAAGGTTTCCGTAGGTAGTATTTGCGATATTGGTAATGGTACCGGTGAGTTCATAATAGGTATCGCCCGGTTCCTTTGCCAGGAATTCGGCGACAGTCAGCTTTTCAAGACCTTCCGCGAGCTGGCTTACAGTGCAGGTTGCAGTAAGTTCGCCTGACTTGAACGTGATGATGCCTTCCCTGTTTTGCGTTCCGGCCGTATAGGAAACCGTCACTTCGGAAGAGCCCGTACCCGATGCAGGGCTGACCGTAAGCCATGACGGATCGGAAGACTCTGCCGTCCATGAAGCAGCGTCCTTCGCACTGACATTAACCTTGAACGAACCGGCCTCCTTGCCGACGCTCGTGGATTCGACATCTACCGTCAGATAGTCCACGCCTTCGAAACGTGCTCCCGTAAGTCCGGCCCAGTCCGATTCCTGTGCGAATGACAGCTGGATCGTACCGTTGTTGATCATGGCCACGCCGCTGACGGTTCCCGAACCTTCAGGGACTGTCTGATCCTTGTATGTCGCATATTTCGATGAGAAAATGACAAAACGTTCGCCTGTCTGGGCTTCCATCGTGATGGATGTATGGGAATCATTTACGACAAACGTCTTCCCGAGATCCTCTCCGGCTACCTGGACATTGCTCAGGGATATATACTGGCCGTCGTACTTGTTTGCCATGAAATCCGTGATGGAAACGGCCTTCGGCTCTACCTTGTTGCCTGTTGAAACGACTGTCACTTTATTCAGAGGAATCTCTCCGAGCTGAGGTGCGCCTCCGTACAGCGAGAGCTGCTCGCCCGAAAGGTCGATTTCAATCTCTGCCCCGAAGTCGTATTCATGATTTTCCGCAAATCTGATCTGTATTCCGGCAGAAGCATCCTGTATATAGGCGTTTTTCTGTGAAATCATGTTGTTGAGCTCCCTGCTCGAAACGACAGTGGCCCTGATGATCGTACCGTCGGCTATCGTCACTTTATCATTCCCGGACGGAGCAAGTTCGCGTATTCCGGAAATCGTGGCGAGTGAAGTCCCGGCCGCGAACTGGGTCACGGTAACAGTTGTCTCCACGCTTCCTGCGTCGAAAATGACTGTAGCCTTTCTTGTCGTCGACTCGGTATTCGGCTCCGCAGTGATGACAACTTCCACCGCTTCTTCCGAAGCCTCTCCCGTGTTCGGAGCGACAGTAATGCCTTCTCCGTAGACGGTAGAGGTCCAGTTTCTTGTCGAAGTGATCATGATTTTTTCCGATCCGCCCTCGGCAGGAATGGAAACCGACTCCTTATCTGCAAAAATGCTTGCAGGCTTTACAGTCTCTTCTTCCTCGCATGACACGAAAGCGAGTGCCATGAAAGGGATAATTCCTGATAGTAAACTTCTTAACTTCATAATATCAAGTAGTTAAATGAACAAAATTTGCCTTTGCATGCTATTCAGTGGCAAATTTATACAATTTTACCTCCGAAACAATAAAATCCCAATTAAATTTCGATTACCCCTTACACTTTATCACTAATGATTATGCGGTTCAGGTCGGCCTGCAAAAAAAACGGGGCTGACTGAAAAAGGCGGATTTCATGGCTTGCGCAACAGAAAGCACCCTTGTCAGTCAGCCCTTATTGTCATGCGGTCGGGAGGACCATGTAAGACCGGATTGTCAGAACGTGACTCTCAGGCCGATCTGGCATCTCCACCTTGAATAAAAGTCATTCAGGGCAAAGTCTACCGGTTCCATGAACTGATACGTAGGAGTTATGTTCCCGGATTCATCGGCAGTGAGGTTCGACACATGCAGAATCTGGCGTGTATAGAATTCGGCATCTCCGTAAAGTCCCCATTCGCGGTTGAACATGTTTCCGATATTCAGGAAATCCACTACGACCTGGATCTTGCGTCCGCTCTTTCTGTCATAATAGAAATCCTGTGCTATGTGAAGGTCAAAATGATTCTCGAACCTTGTTATCGCACCGTATCTTGTCGACCATTCGCCTCTGTGTCTGCTGAGATACCTGTCTCCGCTCACATAAGCCTCGAACTTGTCGGCATCTTCCTGGCTTGCCCAGTCCATCTGCCCTACTTCTTCCCTGGTAGGGATATACATGAGCGAGTTGCCGTATGTCCCGTCACCGTTGTAGTTCATGTTGCGCCCTTCATTCAGAGAATAGGAATATCTCTGTCCGCTGAGACCGTTGTATCTGAGAGAAACGGTAGTCTGCAGGCGGCCGCGCGCATAGGCAGGAGTAGTGTAGGTAACGGCTGCCATCACCTTGTGAGGGCGGTCGAACAGGGAGTGCGAAAGTTCAGGGGAATTGGAATCCACTGCGTAATTGTATTTCCAGTTCGACGAAGCCACTGATGAAGTTCCGTCATTTACCGAATAAGAATGGCCGAAAGTATAGGCTGCCATGAGATCGAGACCGAAGTCGAAACTCTTTTCAATCTGACCGCTGAGCGAGTAGGAATAGCCTTTGTTCGTATTCCTGAGGGCGATCACTGTATCGTACGTGCCGTCGACGCTGTAATAAGGTGCGACATTGTCGGCATTGGCAGCGGCGGCATTTACGGCGTAGGTCTTGTGCCCGTTGTCTACAAGAGCCAGATTCTCGAAAAATACATTGTTTATTCCTTTCGAATAGAGAGCGTCGAATGTGAATTTCCAGCCCTGTCCGAATACCTGCTCATAGCCGAGGTTCACCCTGAAAGTCTGAGGATATTTGAAATTCCTTGAAATAGTGTTGATTACCGAGGAACCGAGGACAGGATATTTGCCGGACTCCACTATGTCGCGATACGGATTGCTTGTCAGAGGAAGACCCGCTGTCTCTGCCCCTTCAAGATAAATGGACTTGGACTCCATGCCCGTATTGTTGTAGGCGTTCACCAGCCATACGAAAGGAACCCTGCCCGTGAAGAGGCCTGCACCTCCGCGGATCAGCGACTTCCTGGCCTTGTCAGCATACCAGCGGAAGCCTATGCGTGGAGAGAAAAGGACTGTCGGCCTTGGAACATTCCCTACGTACTGGCCGTGCTCGGCAGCCAACTGACTTGCATTGAAATCAGGATTGGCCGTCGGCTTGTTCAGAAGCATCGGCATGTCCATTCTCAGACCGTAGGTAAGGGTAAACTGCGTATTGGGTTTCCACTCGTCCTGGGCATACAGTCCGAACTGGGCAGTCCAGGCCGTAGCTCCCCATCTTGTCTCGCCTCCGGTAAGGGAAGGATCGGCATAGAAGTACCCGTAGGCATTGATTGCGTCGGAGCCCTTGAAGAAATCGTTTATCGAACTGAATCCGTACGAACCGTAGGCTCCTTCAAGGAATACGTTGTAGAAGCGCATGATTTCGTTATGGGTACCTACGGTAATATTATGGTTGCCCTTGAAAATGGAAACGTTGTCGGAAATGGTATATACATCGGAGTGGACGGCATTGGCTCCGGAAGAGTAGTCCGTACCGAGGGTGACTCTGAAGGCATCAGTAATGAAGATGTTGGCTCCGGCATACGGTACCGTCCTGTCGTCCCTTACGAAGACGGCAGTAGCGCGGAATTCATTGGAAACCTCGTCCGATACGCGGGAATTCAATTCTGCCACAAGGGTATGAGTCTGATTCGACTGCCTGTAGGAAGAATTGTTAAACATGTACTGCGTCGCACCTGCATCGTACTTGTCCGCATAGGCGTCCACGAGCTGGTAACGGAACATGAACTTGTGGTTGTCCCTGATATTCCAGTCGATTCTCGCCATTGCGTTGATGGACTGGTCTATCACCTGATGCGGAGTATAGGTTTCTCCCGTATCCGAAATTCCGTAGTTGGCCTCATAATATTCTATCATGGCATCGGCTATGGCGCTGTTGAAACGGTTGCCGAGGTCCTGGCCGTTGTAAATGACGTTCTCGAGGAGTTCGATGCCGTCGTAGGAATTGTTGTACGGAGTGTATATGTTCGGAGTCGAATTCCTCTTGTATTCAGCACTCGCGAAAATGAAGAGCTTATCCTTGATAATGGGAGCCCCTACGGTAAAGCCGTATGTCTGGGACAGCTGGGTATCATACTTTTCACGTGTCTGGCCCTCCTGAAGTTCTCCAGGAGTCGAACCTATGAAATCCTGATTATTAAGATAGCTGTAGAATGAACCTGTCACGGTGTTGGTACCGGATTTCGTCACGGCATTGATGGCGCCGCCGGTGAAACCCGACTGACGCACGTCGAAAGGGGCCACTACTACCTGTATCTCATCTATGGCATCGAGGGAAACAGGATTCGCGCCTACCTGACCGCCGTTTGTTCCTGTCGAAGCAAGTCCGAAAGCATCATTCGCCACCGCACCGTCGATCTGGAAACTGTTGTAACGGTTGTTCGTACCGGCAAAGGAAATACCGCCGTTCTTGTTCAGCATGGCCTGAGGCGTGTACTGTACCACGTCATAGATGCTTCTGTCGACAGACGGGGTTGTCTCCACAGCCTTGCGGCTGAAGCTCGCACCTGCCCCTGTCTTGCCTGCATTGAAAGAGCTCTCGCTCACGACAAAGACGGCATCCAGTTCATTGGATGCCTTCATGGAGGCATTAAGTTCCAGAGGTTCTCCGAGCTTCAGGGTCACATCTGTATATTCGATTGTGGACATCCCGAGGTACGAAATCTCCACATTGTAAGGTCCGCCAGAACGCATACCATTGATGACATAACGGCCTTCTTCATTTGCCACAGCTGCGTACTGTGTTCCTGAAGGGGTGTGGACAGCGATTACTGCTGCACCGGCAAGAGGTTCACCGGCCTCGTCGTAAACATGACCGTTGAGACCTGAAGTTGTGACCTGCGCAAAGGATGCTGCGCCTGCGATAAATACCGCAAGTACAGTCAACATTCCTTTAATTGCTTGTTTCATAATAGCTTTTGTTGTTAAATAATATTTTCGAAGCCGCAAATGTAATATTTTTTATAATGCCAGCCCCGATTTTGCCTGATTTTAACATTATTTTAACCGTATTTTGAAAGATTTTCCGGTGCCGCCGCGGCGGATTTTGTTTTTTCATACTTTATATATACCTTTGCAGCCCGAAACGGAATGTGGAGAGATTTGGCTGCTTGCAACCACACAAAAAAATGCTAAAATGAAAAGCCGTGCGCGTGTGTGTGCACCGGATCAGTTTTCAGACATGTGTTTTGCTCCTTGTTCCGAAGGGGCATTTTTTATGCCCGGCCCGCACGGCGGGGAACTGCAAACATGACAACATAAACAAAACATTGGAAATGGCATATCTTTTTACATCAGAATCAGTATCGGAAGGGCATCCGGACAAGGTTTCGGACCAGATTTCAGACGCCATACTCGACGAATTCCTCCGTCAGGACCCTGAAGCCAAGGTAGCCTGCGAGACTTTCTGCAGCACCGGACTTGTGGTCGTGGGCGGTGAAGTGAATTCCAGGGACGCATACGTGGACATACAGAGCGTGGCGCGGCAGGTGATAAACAGAATAGGCTATAACAAGGCCGAATACATGTTCGACGGAAACTCGTGCGGAGTGATTTCCGCCATACACGAACAGTCGCAGGACATAAACCGCGGGGTAGTGACGGAAAACGCCGACGAACAGGGGGCCGGAGACCAGGGAATGATGTTCGGCTACGCCTGCGATGACACTGCCGAATACATGCCTCTGCCGCTCGCCCTCGCACACAAGGCCCTTATGATCCTTGCAAGAATCAGAAAGGAAACTCCGGAAAAAATGCCTTATCTCAGGCCGGATTCGAAGTCCCAGTTTACCATAGAATATGATGACGACACACACAGGCCGGTAAGGGTGCATACCATAGTCATATCCACCCAGCACGATGAATTCGTGCCGTCGGAACTCGGAAACATGACTTACAGGGAAGCCTGCGACCAGTACGGACAGAAACGCGTAGACGCTGCGATGCAGGCGAAAATCCGGAAGGATGTCCAGGAAATACTGATACCCGAACTGATTGCCGAGCTGCCTGCTGAAACAGCAGCCCTGTTCGAGGGCGGCTACATCCTCCATGTTAACCCAACGGGAAAATTCGTTATCGGAGGACCGCACGGCGACACCGGACTGACCGGCAGGAAAATAATAGTCGATACATACGGAGGCAAGGGAGCGCATGGAGGAGGAGCCTTTTCAGGAAAAGATCCGTCGAAAGTCGACCGCTCGGCCGCATACGCCGCAAGATATATCGCCAAGAACATGGTCGCCGCAGGTCTCGCGCACGAAATGCTGGTACAGATTTCATACGCGATAGGCGTAGCCGAACCTGTCAGCATATACGTGAATACTTACGGCACTGCGGCAAAAGACGCTTCAGGAAAGCAGATCAGCGATTCGTCCATTGCAGAGCGCATAGGCAGGATTTTCGACCTGCGCCCTGCCAGGATAATAGAAAAGTTCCAGTTGAAAAAACCTATCTACGAACCGACCGCAGCCTACGGCCATGTCGGAAGAAAACCGTACAAGGATTTCGTCGAGATACGCCACGGAGGGGTCAGGGCCCAGGAATTCGTACAGTTTTTCGGCTGGGAACTCCTCGATTCGGTAGATCTTGTCAGAACTGAATTCAACCTTCAGGCGGGAAACTGTCAAAAATGAAGATAGGGGACATAGATCTTGGAGAGAAGCCTCTTTTCCTGGCACCCATGGAAGATGTGACCGACGCATCTTTCCGTTTCGTATGCAAGGAGTTCGGGGCGGACATGATGTACACGGAATTCGTGTCTTCCGACGGGCTGATCCGCGATGCGCGGAAAGCTCTGGCCAAAATGGTGACACACGACTATGAAGCCCCTATCGGAATCCAGATCTACGGAAATATCCCCGAAGCCATGGTCGATGCCGCCAGAATGGCGGAAGATGCCGTCAGACTGGTCGGAGGACACGGAGCGGACCTGATAGACATCAATTTCGGCTGTCCGGTGAACAAGATTGCCCGCCGCGGCGCCGGGTCAGGCATGATGAAGGAACCGGACAAGATGGTCCGGATCACAAAAATGGTAGTGGACGCAGTCAGGCTGCCGGTCACGGTAAAGACAAGGCTCGGCTGGGACGAAGACTCCAAAATAATAGTGGATCTGGCTGAAAGGTTGCAGGATGCCGGCATAATGGCCATCACGATTCACGGACGCACCAGATGCCAGATGTACAAGGGAGAAGCAGACTGGACTCTGATCGGGAAAGTAAAGGAAAACCCGAGAATGCGTATTCCCGTCATAGGCAACGGGGATATCTGTTCCCCCGAAAAGGCCGGAGAATATTTCGACAGATACGGAGTGGACGGCATCATGATCGGCAGGGCCACCTACGGTCATCCGTGGATATTCAGGGAAATACGCCATTATCTCGATACCGGAGAACTTCTGCCGCCAATGGGTGTGGCGGAAAGGGTGGACCTCGCCAAAAGGCACCTTGCCAAATCCATCGAAGTCAAGGGCGAAAAGGTCGGAGTCCTGGAAATGAGGAGGCATCTTTCGGCCTATTTCAAGGGACTGCCGGACTTCAAGGACACGAGGCTGAAACTGGTCACGCTCTATGAGCCGGAAGAATTGTACAGGACACTGGATTACGTAAAAGAAAGATGGGGTGACTTATGATAGACAGAATACTACTCGCACCGTATTACCTTGCGCTGGAATTCAGGCATTTCCTTTATGACAAGGGAATACGGAAAGCCAAAAAGGCAGAGGTCCCGACCGTAGGCATAGGAAATATTACGGTCGGCGGGACCGGAAAGACTCCGCACACGGAACTGACGCTCAGGACATTGCTGTCGATGGAAGAAATGGAAGGGAAGCATGTTGCAGTCCTGTCGAGAGGATACCGGAGAAAAAGCCGGGGCTTCCAGCAGGTCCTTGCAGACAGCAGTGCGGCATTTTCCGGAGACGAGCCGCTGCAGATAAAGACAGGATTTCCGGAAGTGACGGTAGCGGTGGATGCCGGACGTGTCGAAGGGTGCAGATTCCTCTGTCACCCTGAAGAACTCGAAACATCTAAAAAGGGCCGGAAATGCCTTGACAGGAAATTTCCGCCTGCCGACATCATCGTACTCGACGATGTTTTCCAGCACAGGGCGCTGCAACCGAGCCTGCAGATTCTTCTCATAGACTACAACCGCCCGATACAGAATGACTGCCTGATTCCGTTCGGACACCTTCGGGACCTCAGGAAAAGAGCCGCATCCGCAGATGTAGTCATCGTAACCAAATGTCCTACATTTCTCGGCGAACCGGAAAAGGACAGATGGATCAGATCTCTCGGCATCCGGGACTTCGACCGTGAATCAGGGCAAGGAACAAATGCGAAAGGCAGGAAACAGACGATCCTGTTCACTACGATAGAGTATTGCAGACCGGTCGCAGTCTTTCCGGAAGGCGATCCGCATTACATTTATGCCGGGCGTGCCGTACTTTTCTCGGGCATAGCCGATGACACTCCGCTGAAATCATATCTTGCCGGCAGTTACAGAATCGCCAGACACCTGACATTCAGCGACCACCACAAATTCACGGATTCCGATATCAGGGCAATACGCAATGCCGCCGAGAATGAGCCTACCGCCATAGTCGTCACTACCGCAAAAGACAGCCAGAGGCTGAAAGACATGAAGAAAATACCTGAAACACTCCGGAAAAGAATGTTCCAGGTACCGATAAAAGCCGTTTTCCTGACCGAACAGGAAGAGCTTATTTTCCGGAATCTACTGAAGAATCTGGTGTAAGAATCTCGTTCTGCACCTGCACCGAGGCTTCGTGTATGGCATTGAATACAGTAGAGATGAACTTTTCCGACAATCCCTGAGCCATTCCCTTTTCTATGACCTTGGCAAGAAGGGAATCCCATCTGCCGGTCTGGAGAATGGCGATGTTGTTGCTCTTCTTGTATTCGCCTATCTGCCGGCTGATATCCATCCTCGAGCTGAGCAGGTATATCAGGCTGTCGTCTATCACGTCTATCTTGGCTCTCAGCTGATGGATATTCTCCCTGTATTCCGGGCTGTCGGAGTCTGCTTCCCGGACAATCAGTTTCTGGATCATCTCGTCGAGTTCTTTCGGTGTAAGCTGCTGTTTGGCATCGCTCAACGCACATGTAGGATCGCAGTGGGACTCTATCATAAGCCCGTCGAGTCCCAGGTCCATGGCAGTCTGGGATATTTCCTGAAGATAATTCTTGGCTCCGCCCATGTGGCTCGGGTCGCAGAAGAACGGAAGTTCCGGATATCGCGACCTGAGTTCGATGGCTATCTGCCAGTCCGGCCGGTTCCTGTACGGGATTTTTTCAGAAGTGGAGAATCCGCGGTGTATGACACCGAGCTTTTTGACACCGGCCTGGTTGAGCCGCTCCAGCGCACCTATCCACAGATCGATATCGGGGTTTACGGGATTCTTGACAAGGACCGGAATGTCCGTATCCTTCAGGGCGTCGGCGATTTCCTGTACAAGGAAAGGATTGGCGGTCGTCCTCGCCCCTATCCACACCATGTCTACTCCGAACTTGATGCAGTCGAAAATATGCTTTTCGCTTGCGACTTCGGTGCAGATCTTCATTCCGAGTTCATTTTTCACCCTCTGCATCCATTTAAGTCCCGGCGTGCCCACGCCCTCGAAAGTGTTGGGATGAGTGCGGGGCTTCCATATTCCCGCACGGAACACGCTGATACCCATAGCCTTCAGACCGCGTGCAGTTTCCATGATCTGGATTTCGGATTCGGCGCTGCACGGCCCGGCAATGAGAAACGGGCGCTTTTCATTGAACAGATTAAACAGGTTCCATTCCTTCAAAGGAATAATGTCGAGTCTTTTTTCCATATTGCAGTTCGTTTTATCTGATTATTCTTTTTATCCTGTTGGCATCCTCGATGAGGGTCCTGATGCCTTTTTCGTCGAATTCGTCTATCGCCTTGCGGAAACTTCCGATTTTTTCTATATAAGTGTCAATGACTTTCAGAAGATTCTCGCGGTTCTGGGAAAAAATCGGCACCCACATGTCCGCGTTGCTCTTTGCAAGCCTTACGGTCGAAGAAAATCCTCCCGAGGCGAGATCGAAAATATGCTTCTCGTTCTTTTCCTTGTCGAGCACGGTAAGAGCCAGCGCAAATGAAGTGATATGGGAGATATGCGACACGTAGGCCGTATGTACGTCATGGCTCGAAGCATTCATGTATATCGGCCTCATGTTCAGGCAATCGTACATTTTTTCCACGAGGCGCACCGAGGCAGGGGCGGACTCTTCCTGATTGCAGATTATGCAGGCCCGGCCGTCGAAAAGACCGGGCATTGCTGCCCACGGACCGGAATATTCCGTACCCGCCATCGGGTGCGTGGCCACGTAACGGGAGCGCATCGGATGATAATGCGCAGTCCTGGAAAGCTGTTCCTTCGTGGAGCAGACATCGATGACCGTCTTGCTGCATACTCCTGCCGAAGTCATTTCATTCTCGAAAATATCCAGCACGGCAGGCAGCATTTTCACTGCGGCCCCTACAGGGACTGCCAGTATTATCAGGTCGCTTGCTCTGACGCATTCTTCCAGTGACATGATCCTGTCCGCCAGACCGATTTTCAAGGCGGCAGCCGCATTGACGCTGTCCGCCTCCACCCCTATTATTTCATCCGCGAAGCCTCTCCTTTTGAGATCTATCGCCATCGAACCTCCGATAAGGCCCAGTCCTATGATTCCTGTTTTCATACTCTTCATGAATTTGCAGTCCGGCTGCTACCGCCGGTTTCCGATATCAGTTCCGATATTTTCCGGGCGGATTCTTCCAGGATTTCCGGTTTGGCGCAAAGCGAAATCCTGACATAGTCTCTTCCGTTCCGTCCGAAAATGAACCCGGGAGTAATGAATACGCCGGCACCGTAGAGTATCCTGTCGGAAACCTGTTCGCCTGACGAAAGTCCGCTTTCCGCAGCGTCCAGAAACCTGTTTCCCGGGGCGATCCTTCCCCAAAGGAACATTCCGCTGCTGTTCCTGTCGTAATCCGCCCCGATAATGTCGAAAATACGCCCGGCAAGCACCCTGCGCCGCCTGTATTCTTCATTCAACGCCCCAAACCATTCCGGTCCCTGCCCCAGAGCGGCTATTGCAGCAAGCTGGAGAGGCTTGAACATGCCCGAGTCCATCTGGCTCTTCACTTTCAGGATCTGTGCGATAATGTCCGCATCTGCAGCCACCATCCCTATGCGCCATCCCGACATGTTGTGGGCCTTGCTCAGGGAGTTGAGTTCCAGACAGCATTCCTTCGCGCCCGGGACGGAAAGAATGGAAAGCGGATTGTCGTTGAGTATGAAACTGTACGGATTGTCATTGCAGACGAGGATACCGTGCCTTCTCCCGAAATCGGCAAGACGCGAATACAGCTCAACGGTTGCTGCGGCGCCCGTCGGCATGTTCGGGTAGTTGGTCCACATTATCTTTACCCCGGTCAGGTCCATTTTTTCCAGCGCATCGAAGTCCGGCTGCCATCCGTTGTCCGGCATCAGGTCATAAGGCACCAGCTCCGCTTCCGCAAGCGCCGTCGCAGACGAATAGGTAGGATAGCCCGGATCAGGAACGAGGACCTTGTCTCCCTTGTCGAGAAAAGCGAGGGAAATGAGCAGGATTCCTTCCTTCGACCCGACCAGAGGCTGGATTTCCTTTGCCGGATCGAGTCCGACCCCGTAGTATCTCGCATACCAGTCGGCAAATGCCTGTCTCAACTGCGGGATGCCGGTATAGCTCTGATAAGCATGGTTTCCCGGCTGGGAAGCCGCTTCCGCCAGAGCTTTCACGGCCTCTGCGGGGGGCATTCCGTCCGGGGCCCCTATGCCGAGATTTATTATGCCGTCCTGCCCGGCCGCCTTCCTTCCGGCATTCATCCGGTCTATTTCCTTGAGCTTTCTGGAGAAATAATATTCCTGGACCGACCCGGTCCGTTTTGCTGGTCTTATTATCATGATACTGTTTTTTCAGGTTGTTTTCATACTGCAGCCTCGTATTCTCCGAGGATATTGAGGTCTTCCATCAGCGGCCTGACCGCAGATATGGCCTGGCTGTAACGGAGATAATTGTCGAACTTGATATCGGCATAGAAAAAATACTGCCATGTCTTGCCCGGTATCGGAAGGGACTGTATCCTCGTGAGATTCATGTCGTAAAAGGACAGGATGGTAAGTACCTGGGCCAGCGAGCCGGCCTTGTGCGGGAGCGTGAAACAGAGCGAAACCTTGTTCACCTTCTCCTTCGGTATCGTGATCCTGTCATCGAGAATCAGGAATCTCGTGAAATTCTGCTTGTATGTCTCGATACTTTCCCTGAGGACTTCGAGCCCGTACAGGTCGGCCGCCAGCAAGGACGCCACCGCCCCCACTCCATGCAGGTTCTCACGGGCAATGTCAGCCGCACTTTTCGCCGTATCTTCCGATTCCACGAGTCTTATCCACGGGCAGGACTGGAAAAACGGGCGAGTCTGATTGATCGCCATGTAATGCGTCCTGACCTCTTTTATGTCTTCTATCTTCTGTCCCGGCAAAGCCATCAGATTCTGCTGGATTCTGAGGAAAACTTCGCCCTTGATCTTGATATTGAACTTGCGGAGAAGTTCGAAGTTGGGAAGAAGACCGCCTGAAACCGTGTTCTCTATCGCCATGATGGCGGCATCAGCCTTGCCTGCATCCATTGCACCGTACAAGTCGTCGAAAGTGGCGCATTCCACTATCTCCGGAGTGCTTCCGTCGAATTTTTCATAGAAAATCCTGGCAGCCTGCTCGTGGAAGCAGCCCGAATAGCCCTGTATCGCCACCCTTCTCGCAATATTTTCTGTCTGGTCCATAATCTTTCAAAATAAATTTGCCGGTATGTCCGGATAAAAAAAAGAGCCATCCGCACCCGGACAGCTCATTCTACTGTATATTATATACGATACGCGCGTCCGGCTATTTCCTCCTTTTAAAGAAATAGAAATAAAAATAACCGTATGCGCTAAATCGTGTGTTCATGTTTTCCGTACTTAGGATACAAATATACTAAAATTTTTCAATTCCGCACCTGTCATGCAGGTTTTTCTGCAGCGAATCAGGTCTCAGACAGTAAGAATCTCCTTCTCCTTTGCGGAAACGATCTCGTCGACTTTCTTGACAAAGGAATCCGTATCCTTCTGCACATTCTGTTCGAAATCCTTTTCGGCATCTTCCGGAAGTCCGTCCTTCTGGGCCTTTTTCAAGGCGTCGATGGCATCCCTGCGGGCATTGCGGACAACGACCTTGGCATTCTCACCTGCAGACTTGACCTTCTTTATGAGTTCTTTCCTTCTGTCCTCGGTAAGCGGCGGAACCGAACATCTGATGCTCTCCCCGTTGTTCTGAGGGGTCAGGCCTATATTAGCGTCCATTATCGCCTTTTCGATGACAGGAATCATTTTCTTCTCCCACGGCTGGATGACAAGGGTCTTCGCGTCCGGAGTGGTTATCGACGCCACCTGCGGAACCGGTGTGGGAGTGCCGTAGTAATCCACGACAACATTATTGAAAACCATAGGATTGGCCTTGCCTACCCTGTAAGTCTTGACATCCTCTTCAAGGAATTTCACAGCATCGGACATCTTTGTCTTGGCTGCGGAGCAGATTTCTTTAGCTTTGTCTATCATAAATAAGAATATTTTGTTCGCAATAAATCAGACATGCACGAGTGTACCGACCTTTTCGCCTCTTATCAGCCTGCTCAGGTTCCCCTTTGCGTTCATGTCGAAAACGATGACAGGCATGTTTCCTTCCCGGCAAAGGGCGAATGCGGTCTGGTCCATCACCTTCAGGTGGTCTTCCAGGGCCTTGTCGAACGTAAGTTCGTCGTATCTGACTGCGGACGGGTCCTTTTCAGGGTCCGCACTGTAAACTCCGTCCACGCGGGTACCTTTCAGGAGAGCGTCGGCGCCTGTTTCCAGCGCCCTCAGAGCCGCTCCTGAATCCGTAGTGAAAAACGGATTCCCCGTACCTCCGGCTATAAGGGCCACTCCGCCCTTCTCCAGCACGGCCACGGCGTCATCCCTCATGTAATATCTTGCCACAGGCATCATCGGAGTCGCCGTAAAGACTTCCGCCTCGACACCTTCGGAACGGATCGCCATCGCAAGACCGAGAGAATTGATGACAGTGGCAAGCATTCCCATCTTGTCGCCGTTCACCCTGTCGAAACCTTTTCCTGCTCCGGACAATCCTCTGAAAATGTTGCCTCCGCCTATTACGATCGCCACTTCAAGCCCGGCCTTCACTGCCGCCGCGATCTCCCGAGCATAGGCAGCCAGGATTTCTTCGCTTATTCCTTTCCCCGAAGGACCGCCGAGACTTTCTCCGCTGAGCTTCAGCAATACCCTTTTATACATAAATTGAATTTTTACGCAAACAAAAATATCATTTTATTATGAAACTTGCAAGAAAGAATATATCTTTGCACAACTGAAGTCTAAAACGAAATTGAATACTGACATGGCAAACATTTTCACATCTTCCATCGGCAAGAAACTCATAATGAGTATAAGCGGACTTTTCCTCATCATCTTTCTCTTGCTGCATCTTACCATCAATTCATTTTCCATCATAGATTCTATCAACGGCAGTTTCGGAGCTGAAGACGGACTGTTCGCAATGGGCTGCGAATTCATGTCCCTTCCTATCGTTACCATCATGGTACCGGTTCTCGCTTTCGGCTTCATCATACATATCATATATGCAATCATCCTTACGCTGCACAACATAAACACCCGTGGCGGATATTTCCGTTACAAGGTAGGCAGCAAGGCAAAGGCCGATTCATGGGCTTCGAAGAACATGATCGTCCTCGGAATCATCGTTCTCGGATTCATCGCCCTGCACCTTACGCACTTCTGGGATGAAATGCAGCTCAAGGAATTCATGGGAGAAGAAGCTACCGATCCGTACCTGCTGCTTACCGCGACGTTCGGCAAGTGGTGGATGGTGGTGCTCTACATCGTCTGGTTCGGCGCATTGTGGTTCCACCTGACTCATGGATTCTGGAGCGCTTTCCAGACTATCGGCTGGAACAACAAGATCTGGCTCAAGCGACTTAAAGTCATTGCATACATATTCGCAACCCTGATTTTTATCGGATTCACCGCAGTTGCAGTAAATGCCTACCTGGAAGCAATAATGGCATAAGGATAAAATCAGAAGAACTTTAAGGAGCCGGCCAAGCAGAACACGCGACCGGCTCCTTTTTATTTTCCGGAAAATACGATCTTAACACCCGTTAAGGAATGTCGATATAAAACAAACTTAAAAATCATCGCATCATGAAACAGAAAAGATTTTTCCTGAATGAAGCGGATCTGCCGAAACAATGGTACAACATCCAGGCAGACATGGTCAACAAGCCCATGCCGCTTCTGAACCCTGCCACAAGACAACCTCTGAAGCCTGAGGATCTCTATCCCCTGTTCGCTGAAGAACTCAGCAGACAAGAGTTGAATCAGACTGACCGATGGATCGACATTCCTGACAAGGTAAGGGAAATGTATACCTACTACCGCTCTACTCCCCTCGTCCGTGCATACGGACTCGAAAAAGCGCTGGATACACCTGCCCATATATATTTCAAGAACGAAAGTGTAAGCCCCGTAGGGTCGCACAAGCTCAATTCCGCCCTTGCCCAGGCCTATTACTGCAAACAGGAAGGCGTCACGAATGTCACCACGGAAACCGGAGCCGGACAATGGGGTGCAGCCCTGTCGTATGCGGCAAAACTCTTCGGTCTCGAAGCTGCCGTATATCAGGTAAAGATCAGCTATGAGCAGAAGCCTTACAGGCGCAGCATCATGCAGGTTTTCGGGGCCCAGGTCATCCCGTCCCCTTCCATGACGACGAGGGCCGGCAAGGATATCCTGACAAGGGATCCGAACCATCAGGGCTCTCTCGGCACGGCGATTTCCGAGGCAGTGGAGCTTGCGCAGATGACTCCTAACTGCAAATACACTTTAGGATCGGTGCTGAGCCACGTTTCACTGCACCAGACGGTCATCGGACTCGAAGCGGAAAAACAGATGGAGATGGCAGGAGAATACCCTGACATGGTTATCGCATGCTTCGGGGGAGGGTCCAATTTCGGAGGCATCGCATTTCCTTTCCTGAGGCACAATATCCTCGAGGGAAAGAAAACGAGATTCATTGCTGCAGAGCCGGCATCCTGTCCGAAACTGACCAAAGGCAAGTTCGAGTACGATTTCGGAGACGAGACAGGATATACCCCTCTACTTCCGATGTTCACTCTCGGACACAAGTTCAAGCCGGCCAATATCCATGCAGGCGGTCTGAGATACCATGGGGCAGGAGTAATCGTATCGCAGCTTCTGAAAGACGGGCTGATGGAAGCAGTAGACATCAGACAGCTCGAGTCATTCAAGGCCGGCTGCCTGTTTGCGAAGGCAGAGGGCATCATTCCGGCTCCGGAATCCTGCCATGCCATTGCAGCAACGGTCAACGAAGCCCTCAAATGCAGGGAAAGCGGAGAAAGCAAGGTCATTCTGTTCAATCTTTCCGGACACGGACTTGTCGACATGTCCTCCTACGACCAGTACCTTGCAGGCGACCTTATCGACTACACCCTGTCCGACGAGGAAATCGCCAGAAACCTTGCCGAATAGCCGGACTACAGCGGAAGGGTTTTCATTCTGAGCCAGGCCGCGACGTCATCGTCGAGCCTCGGAGACAGTGCAGTGAATACATTTCCGTTGTAGGCGTTCAGCCAGGCCAGTTCATCGGCCGTCATCAGCTCCCTGATGACGGCTGATGTATCTATATGGCACAGGGTCAGCGTCTCGAAATCGAGCCATGAACCGAATTCGTTTGTGCATTTCTCCCTGCAAAGTATCATGTTCTCGTGCCTTATGCCGTGCATGCCCTCCCTGTATATGCCGGGTTCATCGGACGTGACCATTCCCGGAAGTAAAGGCTGGGCATTGAAATTCTGCCTGATATCCTGGGGGCCTTCATGCACGCCGAGATAAAAGCCTATGCCGTGCCCTGTTCCGTGCCCGAAATTGCGGATATTCCGCCACAGGGCATTTCTCGCAAGGATGTCGAGCTGACAGCCTGCCGTCCCCCTGGGGAAAACGGCCATTGCCAGAGATATCATTCCTTTAAGGACAAGCGTATAGTCCTCTTTCTCGAGATACGAACACTCGCCCATCGGAACCGTTCTCGTAATGTCCGTAGTACCGAAAAGATACTGCCCGCCGGAGTCGGCAAGATAAAGACCCCTGGAATGAATTACCGCAGATCCGTACTCCGGAGTGGAATAGTGCGGCAGGGCGGCATTCTGTCCGTATGCTGAAATATTCGCAAAACTGTTTCCCCTGTACCCCGGAATTTCAGCTCGCAGGGAGGTCAGTTTCACTGAAGCGTCCCATTCCGTAACGCTCTGCCCTGACCTGACGGAAGTTTCGAGCCAGTACAGGAATTTCTCCATCGCGACCCCGTCCTCAAGACATGCTTCGCGTATTCCGCTGATTTCCACATCATTCTTTATTGCTTTCCAAAGCTGCACCGGAGATGTCCCTGTAATTATATTCTCCTCTCCCGCCGCTTCGACAACCGTTGAAAACAGGTCATAGTTCAGGGAAGACGTATCGACGAATATTGTCCCGACTTCCCCTCCGAACATGGTTCCGAGACTCTGCGCGACACCGGAATACGGCATGATTCCGACCTCGTCCGTCGCAAGCTCGGCGAAACTGTCTTCCGTATCCGGATCGCGTGGCTCATCTTCTTTCTGCACGAACCACAGGACATCGGACTGGCTCACGAAAAGATAGGAAACGGTGTACGGGTTATATTCGATATCGCTTCCCCTGATATTCAGAAGCCATGCTATCTCATCCAGGGCGGAAATAAGGATACTGTCACAGTCTTTCATGAGCAGGAATTTCCTGAGATCCGTAAGTTTGTCGTACCTGGACCTTCCGACCGTGTCCTCCGAAAGGGTTATCACCGGAGAGGATGGAATCCCGGGTCTGTCTTCCCATATTCCTGAAAGAAGGTCGGGGACATCGACTATCCTGGCCCCGGCATCGGAAGCCAGGGCTTTCCTGAGCGAGGCCACCGAATCCGCTGTCTGGCAAAGTCCGTCCACTGCAATGACGGATGCCCGGCCTGAAATCCATTCAGGAATGCCGACTGCGTCGGGGACTCTTGTCCTGTGGAGTTCGACACCGGTTCCTTCCAGCTGCCGGAGCGCCTGGATAAAATATCTCGAATCGGTCCAGAGACCTGCATGATCCATTGTTATGACAAGGTCTCCGGCCTCACCGGTAAATCCGCAAAGCCAGGATACCTGCTGCCATCTGACTGCGGGATATTCGCTCGCATGGGGATCCGAACCCGTAACAATCACGGCATCCCACCCGTTGGCGGCCATCAGCGACCTGAGTTTTCCGATTCTTTCCGTATAAATATTCATGACTGTATGAAATTATTTGACCATGGTTCAAATCATATCAGACCGGCGATAACGGAATCCGATATGAAGAATTTTTCTTCCGGTATCCTGATCCTCCCGTTTCCGAGCCGCACGATATTCCCCGATGAAAGCATTTTTTCTATCCCTTCACGGGCTCCGTATTTCCAAAGTTCCTCTTCAGGGATTCCGGCATCAGTCCGCAGCGACAGCATTATCCTTTCTATTCCGGTCTGGGCTTCGGTCAACGTCTCCGATTCCCTGACTGACCTGCGGAGAGAGGCATCTGCAGAATGATAGGCAGCCGTATAGTCCCTGACAGACGGTAAATTCCAGCTTCTGACACGGACGCCGTCATGGATGCTGTAGGAATGCGCCCCCGGGCCGAGTCCGAGATAAGGCAGACCGGACCAGTATGCCGAATTATGGGCAGCCTCCTTTCCGGGCAGGGCAAAATTCGACACTTCGTAATGATGGTAGCCGGCATCCCCGAGGACATCGCACAATATCCCGTACTGGGTACCGCACGTCTCTTCATCGGCTTCACGATAACGGCCTTTCCTAAGAAGAGAATCGAGGGCAGTATCCGGCTCGACAGAAAGCTGATATGCCGAAACATGGTCCGGAGGACCGCCCGGCATGGCAAGTATTTTTTCCAGGGTGCTGCGCCACATGTCGTTCCCTATCATGGATGCCCCGAATATGAGATCTATGCTCACGTTGGCTACGCCCGCCCGCCTCAACATGGAATAGGCCTCTACCGCCGATGCCGAATCATGCCTGCGGTTCATCCATTTCAGTACTCCGTCATCCAGCGACTGTATGCCCATGCTGATTCTGCCGGCTCCGATGGAAAGCAGGTTTTCGACATACCCGTATCCGCCAGATATTATGTCATCGGGATTCACCTCAACCGTGAATTCCGAAAAATGCCTTGACCCGCCTCCGGACACGGCCCTGACGATAGCCGACAGGACAGGAAAAGGCAGCACCGAAGGGGTGCCGCCTCCTATGTACAACGTATCCGGAGTCCTGAAAGATTCCGTCATTCTGTCCGCATATTCTTCCGACAGGGCTTCGGCGAAAGATTCAAGCTGCCTGTCCGGCTGTCCGCCACAGCTGCACAGGAGTTCCGAATAGAACCCGCAGTACGTGCAGAAGGATCTGCAGAACGGAATGTGTATGTAAATCATCGGAAATTGTCCGGTCCCGGATTACCTGAGCATGAGTTCGGCCGATCCGAGGAGATTGTTTTCCGTATATGCCTCGACAGTATATATACCCTTGACATAATCGGATATGCCGTTGAGATAGATGCTCATCTCGACCTCCTTGCCCTGGTAGTCCACTTCGCGGGAAGCGGAACTTATCATCGGTTCTCCGTTGAAATTGAACGGTCTCTGATCATCTCCCGTCAGAAGGATTCCGTCCGGGTCCTTGACCCTTATATACACGCGGACAGGCCCCTTCGGCGCGAGTTCGTTCTCGACAAGACTGAGAGTAGTCATCAGTCTGACGACCCTGCTGCTTCTGTCCGTAACCTTGTCGGAAGCATTGTAGGCATCCATTCTTATCGCCCTGCCTTTCAGCACGGAACCGGCAGCTACCTGATCCGAAAGGCTTTCCACCGCCTTGCTGAGCTCCTCGGACTGGCGACGGGTTTCGGCCGCCTCTTTCCTTGCCGCAGCCGCATCTGCCGTAAGCTGGTGATTCAGCGTATTGAGGGAGTCTATCTGTACGATATAATTTCTCATTATGCTTCTGAGCGTACCGAGTTCCTGCTCATATTTTCTGATCATCGCCCTGTTCGTGGCCTCGGTATGTTTTATCCTTTCTATAAGCTGTGAAACTTCCTCTCTGGAAGAGTCAAGCTGCGCGTTTATCATCTCGTTGTCCGAAGAAAGGGCGGCATAATCGTTCTGCAGGGCGATCATCTGTTCTGTGAGGGCGTCTTTCTCTATGTTCAGCTCATTGACAAGAGAACTTTTCTGATACCAGATATATGCCAGCGCAACGGCGAGAGCGACTGCTACCGCTATCATCACGTACATTGTCTTCTTCAGCATCGGCTCCTTCGATTCCGGAGTGAAATTCATTTCTTCCATAATAATTCTGATTTATTCGCAATTCATACAAAGATAACAAGTTGTTTTGATTTTTCTCAAAAAGAGGCATAAATAATGGAGGTTTCTTCGTATATTGGCGGCCTTAAAACAACCCGCCATGAGATATTTCATAAGATCGCTGAAAACATTTGTATATTTTCTCCTGATTTTCGTCATAATAGTCGCATTTTTCGTCCTCTCGGGCATGACGGAATTCAATATAGAGACAATGTTCAGGAACGGGTATGCCTCGCTGTGGCAGATAGCCGTAATTCTGGTCCTGATCGCCGCCGTCTATCCGAAAGTGAGCTATACCGACTACCAGACTTGCGTGAGGACTGGAGGGAAAAACCTCAGGCAATCCATCACCGCCATAATGCAGGAATTCAATTATATTCCGGAAAAAGACGAGGACGATGTCATGACTTTCAGGCAGAAAAATACCGGGGCAAGGCTGTCGCGCAGATACGAAGACAGGATTACAGTCAGTCTCGGAGGAGAAAGGGTCTGCGTCGAGGGTCTGAGGAAAGATGTAGTCAGGATAGTATCCAGAATGGAACACCGCCTCAGCGGGAATGACTGAGAAACATCTCTGCCACCTCTTCCATTTCCGAATAGAAATCCTCCCCGAAACGGTGGATTATCGGTTCTTTCAGGAACCGGTACACTCTGATGTTTTCCCTTTTCCCCTTTTCGAAAGCGCATTTGCATATCTCCCATCTGTGCAGGTTAAGCGCTGTCAGCCCGTTGCCCAGGACTGAAATCCGGACAGGATAGAGCCAGCATGATATCGGCTTGCGGAATGTGCCTTTCCCATTCATCCAACACCTTTCTACAGTACAGAAACAGTTGCCGTCCCCATCGAAATTGCTGTACACGCACTCCTCGCTTCCGGGGACAAGGGGAGTAACAAGATCTCCGTCCGAATCGATTACGGAAAAGCCCGTCCCGTCCACGGTTTCCCGGCCTTTCACGCTCATGAGTTCCGAATAGGCCGCGTAATTTTCTGCCAGTGCCGCAGGCTCGGATTCATCCAGGGGAGCCCCGCTGTCGCCGGCGACGCAGCACACTCCCTTGCATGTCCCGTAGTCGCAGGCGAAATATTCCGTAAATATTTCCGAGGAGACCAGGCATTCCCCGATCTGTATTATTGCAGGCTGTTTCATGTCAGTCCTTTTTTATAACATATTCTACCTTGCCGCCTTCATCAAGACCGGAAAGAACTTTCATTACCGATTCGGTCGTAACTGATGCTATCTTGTCCTTGTAACCTGAATCCAGGTCCTTTCCTGTGGACACTCTGTCCGAAATCAGGTCCAGCCAGTAGACAGGGTCTTTCTGGCCCGAATCGTACCTGTCGAGAAGTTCTTTTTTGTAGACGGAAAGTGTCGCATCGTCTATTCCTCCTTCTACAAGAGAATACAATGCGGCCCGTGCGGAATAGAGGCTTCTGAAATAGCTTCCGTACGAAACCGACGCTCCCAGCCCGGAAAGGGCGGCAGGTACGGCAGACAAGGATACCGTAAACCTTTCATGAGGAAAGACAGAGCAGCTGTCCTTCATGTCCACCGTCATCCCGCAGTCATACAATGCACCTGCAAAGGTATCTCTCAGAAGCATGGCAGCTATCTGTGCCGACATGTAATTCACGGAATTGAGCACAATCCGCGAAGACAGGACCACATCGATCGAGTTTGACCGGCCGTCCGACACGTATGTGGACCAGCCTGACACCGGCTGATAGACGACCGATGGCCTGTTTACCACGTATGGAGCCGTCCTGAATCCTCCGAGATACGACTCGAGAACCTTTTTCAGTTCGAATTCTTCCATGTCTCCCACGAGTACAAGTACGCCGTCGTTGGATTTGGCGAACTGGGTTCGGAAGAAATCCCCGGCTCTTTCCACCGTATTCGCATAGATGCCGGAAAGGGATTTAGAGGCAGAATATCTGTAGTCCGGACACATTATGCTGTCTATTGTCGCGACTCTCGATACATATTCCCCTCGCATGGAAGACAGACGCAGTTTCTCGCATTCAAGATGATAGCTGCACAGAGCATCATCTTCTTCGTATGATCTCGAAAACGATGTCAGAGCTTTCAGAAGGAGTGTCATCCGGGAAACCGGGGCCGTGCCCGATATCCTGATATCCGAAATGCCGACACCGGCATCTGCGGATATCCCTTCAGACCTGAGCAGGTCAAGGAAGGCAGGGCCTTCAAGCCCGCATATTTTCCCGTTCATCAGGATGTCGGAATAAAACGCCCCTTCGCCGCGCTGGAGATCCGGAACGGAGGAAAAACCTCCCCTTATTACCCAGGAATAGTACATGTTGCCGTCTGTCGGCATCTGCTTGTACACCACAATCATTCCGTTGGAAAAGTACATTATCTTTCCGTCAGAGGTCTTGCTTTGCCTTGTCTTTCTCAATTTGACCTTGGGAAAGGACGACGACAGGAGCAGGGTGTCGGACTTTTCGAAACCGGGGCCCGGTTCATAGCGGGACGGACTGCCGCCGGCATACTCCGGAAAGTCCGGTATCAGCCCGGCAAGATACTCGTTCAACAGCCGCCTGCCAGTGGTGTCGGGAAGTGCGGCTTCCATGAAAAAAGCCGCCTGTGCCCCGGTTGAAAACACGGGAGAGCCGTAAACGAATGCCGAAAAACATTTCCGGACATAGTCGCTGTTTTCCCTGAAGGACGCAATGGACCTGAAATAAAGTTCCCTCGTCGCAGTATATGAAGCGAACGAATATTCCTGTTCCGACACTCCTTTGTCCCTGAGTTCGCCAAGCACTTCGGCGACGGCGGCTTTTACGGCAGAAGTGTCATCCGTAGCAGCCAGTACCGATATCGAGAATCTGTCGGACTCCCCCGACTCGGCAGACGGGGAGCGGGAGCAGCGGACGGAAGCATAAGGGATTCCCATGTTCCTGAGCAAGGATACGGTCCTGCGCTCCGCGACTGTTCTGAACTCGCTGTAGAAATGATCCGAAATCAATGACAGAGCGGTTCCCCTGAGATTCTCCGGAATCTTCGTCCCGTAAAATACGGCGCTGACAGAAGATAGTCCGGAAGAGCCTGTATGGACTTCAATACCGGATTCCGGCACGGAACCGGCCCTCTGCACGTCAATGCTGTCGGCCACCGGACAGGCAGTCCCTGCTGATCTGTCTATCATGAGCGACAGCATGTTCATTTTCTTCAATATCTCGTCCTTGTCCACATTGCCGGAAACAATAACAGCGCAGGATCCCGGGCCGGACGCATTACGCATTCCTCCCGAATTTCCGGAAACAGCTTCCGAAACGATATCGAAAAAAAACAGCAGCGTGGAATCCACCATCTTGTCCGACCGGTTTACGGCGACATTCCGCAAATGCAGCATGGCGGCATCTTTCCCGGCGCTGACATATCCGCTTCTTGAAAAACGTATTCCGTTGTCAAGGAGGAAAGCTGAAGGGGTACGTACCCTGAAATGAGGAAGGGAGTCCAGACTGCGCCTCAATAATCCGGGAACCTCACTTTTCGCCTGCGGAGAGTCATATCTTATGGCAATGGCAAAATCCGCCAGGCCGACCCTGGAGTCGTTGGTCACCATATAGTAGTTCAGCCCGCAGTCAAGGGTTCCGGACGCGACCGACGGATCTGTCTCCAGCGCCGGAGCCGCGTAAGAATACGCCGCACACAGGAAAAGCGCCAGATACAGTATATGTTTTTTCATGATAATTTTCGTATTTATTGTTAAACTGGGCAAAAGTAAAATAAAAATTTGCTATTTTTGCAATGATGTGCACATAGAATGCCACACATGCGAAAAAAATGCGAATCAAATAAACAATCATTATGAAGAAAGCAATCCTTATCATCTTATCATCGGCCATCGCGGCAGTGACGCTTTCTGCCCAGGATATGGCGACAGCTACTGAAACATTCAACAACGGTGCTACTGCTCAGAACATGGGCGACTACGACAGCGCCCTCAACTATTACAGGGAAGCCATGACCATGGCAGAAGCCTGCGGGGAAGAAGGTGCCGACATAGTAGCCAACTGCAAGACTTACATACCGGTACTGACTCTTGCCATTGCCAAGAACCAGATAAAAAGCGAAGCATACGACGAAGCTCTCGCCAAACTCGATGAAGCGATAAAGATAGCTGAAGAATACGAGAACGTTGAAGTTTCCGCAGAGGCGACAGAACTGATCCCTCAGGTATATCTTCAGAAAGGAAATACCTTGCTGAACAACAAGGATTTCGCCGGCGCGGCTGAAAGCTATCAGAAAGCCGTGGAAATCGACTCTACCAACGGAACCGCCTGCCTCAGACTCGGCATGGCCCTTACGAACGCAGGAAAGATAGCCGAAGCCGAAAATGCCTACAAGATGGCAATGAGGCACGGACAGCAGGCAAATGCCGTAAAGCAGCTTTCAAGCACATATCTGAAACTTGCAGCTTCTGCCCTGAAAGCCAAGAACTATGACGCAGCCATCTCATACGCCCTCAAATCGAACGAGTATGCAGAGAACGCTACAGCAATGCAGGTTGCAGGTCAGGCTTCGGTTCAGCTCCAGAAAAACGATGACGCCATCTCATATTTCGAGAAATACGTGGCACTCTCCCCTAACGCAAGAAATGTCAATGACATATTCTACTCGATAGCAGTCCTTGCCCAGCAGGCTGGCGACAACGGCAAGGCATGCAGCTATTACCAGAAGCTTACCTCCCACCCTACATACGGGGAGACAGCAAAACAGCAGATCGCAGCTCTCAAGTGCAATTAATGAGAGATCTTGAACTGCTGGCACCTGCCAGGACATGCGACATCGGCATTGCAGCAATAGACTGCGGTGCCGATGCCGTATATATTGCCGGGCCTGAATTCGGGGCAAGGCAGGCTGCAGGAAACAGCATTGAAGACATACGCAGGCTCTGCGACCATGCGCACAAATTCGGGGCGAGGATATTCGCGGCCCTGAATACGATTATCTATGACGACGAGATGGAACGGGCATTCAGGCTCATGGAAGACCTGCAGGAAGCCGGAGCAGATGCCATAATCATCCAGGATCTCGGGCTGACAGAGACCGCAAGGCGGATAGCCGGAATAAGCCGCGACATCAGAATACCTCTCCACGCGTCGACCCAATGTGCCATACGTACGCCTGAGCGGGCTGCCTTTCTGGAAAGTCTCGGATTTTCAAGGCTGATTCTCGAAAGGGAACTTTCCCTGGAAGAGATAGCGGCCATCAGGAAAGCAGTAAGCTGCGAACTGGAGTTTTTCGTGCACGGAGCACTTTGCGTATGCTATAGCGGGCAATGCTACATTTCCGAAAACATAGCGGGACGGAGCGCCAACCGCGGCAGCTGCATACAGGCCTGCAGGTCGCTCTATGACCTTACGGATGAAAACGGGAAAAAACTCGTGTCTTCCAGGCCGCTTCTCTCCCTCAAGGACTATTGCCTGAAAGACCGCATGGAGGATCTCGCAGCCGCCGGCATATCTTCATTCAAGATAGAAGGAAGGCTGAAAAACATTTCTTACGTCAGGAACATAACCCGAGACTACTCCCTGGCGCTCGACAGGATTGTGGAAGCCCGCCCGGACCTGTACAGACGGGCCTCATGGGGAAAATCCTCTGGAGGGTTCATCCCCGCCCCCGACAAGACTTTCAACAGGGGATATACAGAGCTGTATCTTGACGGCAAAAGAGGACAGTGGGCAAGTACGGATGCTGCAAAATCCATGGGAGAGCACGTCGGCACCGCCGAAATCCTTTCCAGAGACAAATCGGCAATAAGAATACGTCCGACAAAATCCGGACTGTCGTTAAGCAACGGTGACGGCTTCTGCTTCGTATCCGGCAGGAATGAAGTCATAGGGTTCAGGGCCGATGTATGCAACGGGCTCGAAATCAGGTGCAAACCAGTACCGGAACTGTTCTCCGGGGCCGCATTGTTCCGGAATATCGATACCTCTTTCGAAAAAGAACTCGAAACCTGTTCTCCCGAGCGCATGATAAGAGTCAGCGTAAACATATCCCGGGAATCTCCTGAAACCGGATGCAGGCTGTCGGTGACCGCCGAGACCGAAGACGGAAGGAAATTCCGCGGCACGATAGGAGACGGCGCCGAACCGGCCAGGAATACCGAAAACATGAAAAAGACACTTGTCTCCCAGCTATCCAAAAGCGTCGGCCGCTACTCTTTCCATGTAGACGGTTTTTCCGCCGGGACACTGCCGTTCCTGCCCGTATCCGCCGTCAATGCTTTCAGAAGAATGATGGCCGAGGAAATCGATTCGGAAAATTGTATCGGAATACCTCTGTACCGTAATACGGCAGCCGCTGAAAAGCCTGTCCGCACGGACCGGGACTTCACATACAGAGACAATATTTCCAACAGAGTCGCCGCAGGTCTTGCAGCGGCTGCCGGTTCCGGAAAGGTAGAGCAGGCATACGAACTGGCCCGTCCGAAAGGAGCCGAACTGATGAGGAGCAGATACTGCATAAGATATCAGTTCGGCAGATGTCCTAAATACCATCTCCGGTCATGGCCGGAAAGGCTTTTCCTGAAAAACAACGGAAGGACTTTCGCCCTTGGATTCGACTGCAGGAACTGCGAAATGATTGTCAGGGAAGCCTGAATCAGTATTCTTCCATTTCAAATGTAATCACGACGTCCCCGAAATTTTCCGGGATATTGCTGTGCGCGGCAAGATACCTGCTGCTCAATGACCCTCTCCAGACTATGTCGTCCCTTGTATTGAACGGAAGTTCGATCTCGACGCCGTAGCTTTTGGACGCTATCCTGACGAGGGCGGTACATTTCCACGAAGTCCTCTTGCCTCCGTCGTCCTCTATGATCATAAATGCAAGGTTTTCGACCTGGTCCGTAAGATCCGACACAAGGACGGCATTGAAAGGCTGGGCTTTTCCGACCTGATTTCTTTTCACCACTATAATGAAATCCGTTATTGCTGGCGAATACAGCTGGAGCTCCGCTTCGGTGCTTGCGGTAAAGTTTTCCACCGATCCGCATTTCACGAAGAATTCTGAAGCCCCCGCAAACCATGAGTCATAGTTCCTGTTCATGATGAAATCCTTTAGGACGAGAGTCTTCATCCCCGGAGCACCGCCGGCTGGGGTGCGCGTTTCCGTTGACGGGCCGACAACTACATTCCCTCCTTCCAGCCTGTCCGGATAAAGCTGCCTGACCATGTCGAGCGAAAGATATCCGCTGTCGCTGTTCCTGTTCACGACCCATACCGGATGTTCCATTGCCATTTTCTCATCGACCGCTACCGTGTCTATCTTCACACTTCCGTCATCCAGCCTTGTCATTCTGTAGCCTGTATTGACCGAAGCATCATTTTCAGGATCGAATGTTATCACGGGCAGGGCATCTGTCCCGTCCCATGTTTCAGAAAAAGGCCAGTAAATCTGGATATCCGACGATGCAAGGGCTTCGACATAGTCGTCTGCGCCGATACCTGAAGAAAGAGCCGGCTGACCCGGAACTGATCTGGTCGCAGATTTTGCCTCGAGATGACTCCGGATAAGGTCTGAAACGGGATTTTCATACTTGCCGGGGCTCTTCGACGGCAGACGGGGGTCTCCGACTCCGGAACCGGGGGCGGCAAAGAGATCATACATGGTGTATTCCTCGTCATATCCGTTTTCCGATGAAGACGACACGGCGTCATGGACTTCCTTCAGATGCTCGTACTCCAGCGGCAGCTCCGCAAGCAGCCCGGCTATTTCAGCCAGGGTCGGGGCAGGAACGGCATCCCCTCCGACAACATCGCCGCCTTCTGCCGGAATCGGATCGATGCACCCCTGCAGCGTCGGAACCAGACACAGGACTGCCGACAACGAACTTAAACAAAACCTTCTCATAACTGTCCTCCCTTTTTTCTGCAAAGAGAGCGACAGTTATCGGTTTAATCAAGAAATAAACGTTTAACTGACAAATGATTTCATTTTCCGAAAAACACGAACCGGTCCCGGCCGGACAAATCCTTCTCCAGAGACACTTTCCGGAATCCGGCACCGCTGAACAGGCTGCAGGCATCCTTGCCGTAACTTTCGTTTATCTCGACGGCCCCGAGACCGCCGGGAGAAAGATATACGGCAGCTATGGATGCAATGGCCCTGTAGAACAGAAGCGGATCGTCGTCCGGGACAAACAGGGCCATTTCCGGTTCATAATCAAGCACATTCCCGGCCATCAGCCGCTTTTCCCCTTCCGTCACGTAAGGCGGGTTGCTTACTATTATATCGAAAACAGAATCGCCAAGTATCCCGCGAATACTCTCCGGCGATCCCAATACGTCCATTATGCGGAACTCCGGTCTGTTCCCGGCGATATTCTGGGAAGAAGCCACCGCGACGGCAGCTTCGGAAACATCAGCGGCAGTCACCGCAGAGCCGGGCACATAATGGGCGATGGTCCAGGCGATGCAGCCGGAACCTGTACATAGGTCCAGAACGGCCGGCGTCCTGTTTCCAAGCGAAGGAACAATATCTTCAACAAGCAGGCGGCAGAGGAATTCCGTTTCCGGGCGAGGGATAAGTACGGCCGGAGATACATTGAAACGGAGCCCGTAGAATTCGGCTTCTCCGAGCACATACTGCAGAGGCTCTTCGGCTTCCAGCCTTTTCATACATGACTCGAGCCTGTCGATATCGGAGCATGATATCACACGGTCCGGCTCGGTCACGCAGACATAATCAGGCAGGCCGAGAACGGAGCCGTACAGGATCCGGACCATCGCGTCTGCCTCTCTGTCGTCATATACTGCAGACAGACGGGCCAGCGCCTGCTTTCTGAACTCCCCTGTTGTCACGTCAGGAATTTTCTATTATCTGCGTCAGGAAATCGGTGATGTCGAGACCTGCGGTCCTGACCATTTTCGGAACAAGAGATGCGCTCGTCATTCCGGGGATAGTATTGACCTCAAGGAAATACAGGTCCTCGCCGGACAATATGTAATCGACCCTGACAAGACCGGAACATCCGAGGCGTCCGTATATTTTTTTCGAGGCCTCCTGGACTTTGGCCGTCAGTTCGGCAGATATCGGAGCCGGGCAGATTTCTTCGCTGAAGCCGTTATACTTGGCATCATAATCGAAAAATTCATGATCGGTGACTATTTCTATGACCGGCAGGGCCACAAGTTCCTTTCCGTCGAAATAAACGGCATCGGTAATCTCCCTGCCGGGAATGAACTGCTCGGCCAGGATCATTTTGCCTTCGGAAAAGGCCGTCTTTACCGCATCGTCGAATTCTTCGCGCTTCTTCACTTTCACCACGCCGAAACTCGACCCTCCGTCGGTGGGCTTGACAAAAAGAGGAAGTCCGAGCTTTCCGATAACCTTGTCCGCAAGACCCGGTACGGCTTCGCCCTGACGGATGAAGACATCGTCGGCACATTTCACGTAGTCAACGTTCCTCAGATAATTCTTGCATGTGAACTTGTCGAACGTAATCGTCGAGACGAACGAACTGCAGCTGCTGAAAGGAATGCCGAGCATTTCAAGATACCCCTGCATGAGACCGTTCTCCCCGGGGGTCCCGTGCTGCATGATGTATGCGAAGTCGAACTTGACCTTCTCACCTGCGACGGTTACAGAGAAATCCGTCTTGTCTATTTCCGGACGGGAATCTTCAGGGATAATGATTCTGACTGCATTCTTTTTCCTGTAAGCCACAAGATGCCAGCGTCCGAATCTGGCGAAAATCTCATAGACGCTATATCTGTTCCCGTCTATGCGGGAAGCCGTGAATTCTCCGCTCCGGCACGAAATCTCCCATTCCGAAGAGTCGCTGCCGTAAATCACGGCAATAGTACTGTACTTGCCCATATCAATCAAAAAAATCTACGTCGCTGTTCCCCGCTACGGCATCAGCATCGCTTCCGTCGCAATCCAGATTCAGTTCCATGCCTGCGGGCGCTATGAATTTTTCATCTCCGGTTATGCCGAGAGTCCCGTCCTTCAGAACCTTGTTCATGAAAATTCCCCAGATAGGAAGGGCCATGTTCGATCCTCCTCCGAGAGAAAGGGACTCGAAATGCACCTGCCTGTCTTCGGCACCGACCCATATACCGGCAGTAATGGCAGGAGTATATCCTATGAACCAGCCGTCCGACTGGTCATTCGTAGTTCCGGTCTTGCCGGCGATTTCTCCGGTCAGCTGGTATTTGAAACGCAGTCTTACCGCCGTGCCGCCGGTCACTACCCCCTGCATCAGATTTGCCATAAGATACGCCGTCTGCTCGCTTATGGCTTCTCTTTTTTCATTGCTGAACTCCGCAAGAAGGTTGCCCATGTTGTCTTCTATCCTGGTCACGAACAACGGTTCGACAAATACGCCCCTGGACGGGAAAGTATTGTATGCGGAAACCATTTCGTACAGGGAAAGGTCAGCCGGGCCGACACACAGCGACGGCACCTCGTCTATATGGCTTCCTATTCCCATCTTGCGCATCATTTCCGCCATCGCGTGAGGACCAAACTGCTTCATCAGATAGGCGGATATGTTGTTGCTGCTCTTTGTCAGGCCCCATTTCAGCGTGACTGTCTGGCCTATCCACTCGTCACGGTCGGTACTTCTCGGCGTCCACGTATCATCTCCCACTATGAATGTCTGAGGCACATTCACGACCTGGTCGCAAGGGGACATGCCCTCCTGCATGGCAAGAGTGTAAAGGAACGGCTTGATGGTGGAACCGACCTGCCTTTTGCCCTGACGGACATTGTCGTACTTGAAATACCTGTAGTCCGGGCCTCCTACGTATGCCTTGATGTGCCCTGTTTCCGGTTCGATCGCCATGAAGCCGGCTCGCAGGTGGGCCTTGTAATATTTAATGGAATCGTCGGGAGTCATCAGAGTATCGATATATCCCTTGCCCTTCCATGAAAAGACCCTCATTTTGGTTTTTTCCTTGAAACTGGCCTGAATTTCCTGCTCGGAAGCTCCGCGGGCCTTCATCATCCTGTACCTGTCGCTCCACCTTCTCGCCTGGGACATCAGCCGGTCTATCGTGGCCTTGTCCACGTCATTCGAAAACGGCTTGTTGGTCTTCCATCTCAGGTCCCGCCAGAAACTTTCCTGAAGGTCCTGTCCGAGATGTTCACGCACCGCCTCTTCGGCATACTGCTGCATCTTGTAGTTGATGGTAGTATAAATCCTGAGCCCGTCCTTGTCCAGACTGTACTGCGTACCGTCGGCTTTCCTGTTTTTGTTGAGCCAGCCGTACAGGTCGTCGTTCGCCCAAAGCAGGGAATCCACCTTGTAGTCTTCATAGATGCTGTAGGACGAGCGTTTCGGCTGCTTTGCATTCATCGTCCGCCTGAGCATGTCCCTGAAATACGGGGCAAGGCCGGCGTTATGGTCCTGGACCTGGTATGCAAGGGTTATCGGGATATTGATGATCGAATCGGCCTGGGCTTCCGTAAGATATCCGGCTTTGGCCATCTGCTTCAGAACGAAATTCCTCCTGCCGAGAGCCTTGTCCGGATTCAATACGGGATTGTATCTCGTAGGTTTGTTCACCATGCCTACAAGCATCGCGCTCTCCTCTACCGTAAGGTCGGCCGGCTCCTTGGAGAAGAATGTCTCGGCAGCCGTCTTCACTCCGTAGGCATTGCTCCCGAAGAATACCGCATTCATGTACATGGCAAGGATTTCGTCCTTGGTATAGTTCCTCTCGAGCTTGACGGCAGTGATCCATTCCTTGAGCTTGATCCATACCATCTTGATCTGTCTTGCTCCGGGAAAGCTGCCGCTGATGTTGTCTCTCGGATACAGGGTCTTCGCAAGCTGCTGCGTGATGGTGCTTCCGCCTCCCTGGCTCGAATCGCTCATCATCAATGTCTTGACAAGCACTCTCGCAAGACTTCTGAAATCGATGCCGGAATGGTCATAGAAGCGTACGTCTTCAGTAGCCACAGCCGCCTCGACAAGATAAGGCGACAGGTCTTCATAGCTTACGAATGATCTGTTCTCTATATGGAAAGTGGTAAGGATCTCTCCGTCCTCCGCTATGACCTGTGTCGCAAGTTTGCTTTCGGGATTCTCGAGTTCCTCGAAAGACGGGATGTCGGCAAAGGCCCATACTGCCAGAACGAGCAGGATAAAACACGCTACAGGCACAAGCAACAGGATCCAGAACCATCTGACTATTCTCTTTTCGGTGATGTCTTTCATTCCGCAATTTTTAAGTAAGGACTGCAAAAATAGCAACAAAATTTGAATATTATTTTGTTTGTGTTTTACTTTGCAGATTTATTGACCGTCAGGGTCTTGTTTTGAAAAGAAAATTTTATGGAAGATAATCTCGTAATTGTCGAATCACCGGCAAAAGCGCATACTATACAGAATTTCCTCGGGAAAGACTATACCGTCAAATCCAGTTTCGGGCATATACGGGATCTGAGCAAGACGAAACTCAGCATCGACATTGAAGACGGATTCCGTCCGGAATATGAAATACCGTCGGACAAGAAAGCAGTAGTCTCGGAACTTAAAAAGGCAGCAAAAAACGCTTCCGTAATATGGCTTGCATCCGATGAAGACCGCGAAGGAGAGGCGATTTCATGGCACCTGTTCGAAACGCTGGGGCTCAAGAAGGAAAATACGAGACGGATCGTCTTCCATGAAATTACAAAAGACGCCATCCTTAATGCCATCAAAAACCCGAGAGACATAGACATGGATCTGGTCGACGCGCAGCAGGCAAGGCGTGTCCTCGACCGGCTCGTAGGTTTCGAACTGTCGCCGATCCTGTGGAAAAAGATCCAGCCCAAGCTCTCTGCAGGCCGCGTACAGTCCGTAGCACTCAGGCTTGTCGTCGACAGGGAAAAGGAAATCATAGACTTTACCCGGGAAAAATTCTTCAGGGTCGAAGCGGTTTTCCACCCGGAAGGTCTCCCTTCAGGCATTTCCGTCAAGGCGGTTCTGGACAGGAAGTTCAGGACGGAAGACGAAGCCCGCGGTTTCCTGGAAAAATGCACCGGCGCACGATTCACAATCTGCAGCATCGAGAAAAAGGAAGGGACAAGGACGCCGGCTTCGCCGTTCACGACATCGTCACTGCAGCAGGAGGCCGCAAGGAAACTTCATTTTTCCGTAAGCCAGACAATGAGCATCGCCCAAAGACTGTATGAGTCAGGTTTCATCACATACATGCGTACGGATTCGACGAACCTGTCTTCGCTCGCGATAAACACCGCCAAGGAATACATAATATCGAATTTCGGAGCGGAATATTCGCGGCCGCGCCAGTACAAGACCAGAAGCAAGGGCGCACAGGAAGCTCATGAGGCCATCAGACCGACCTACATCGCCAATACACAGATATCCGGGACCCCGCAGGAGAAAAAACTTTACGAACTTATCTGGAAAAGGACCGTAGCCTCGCAGATGGCCGACGCCAGGATCATGAAGACCGACATGAAAATAGACGGGGACAAATTCTCCGAACTCTTTTCGACGCAGGCCAGCGAGGTTGTCTTCGACGGCTTCCTCAAACTGTACATCGAAGGATCGGATGATGAACAGGATACTGATGAAATCATGCTTCCGGAACTCCGTCAGGGCCAGATAATGGAAGAATGCGGAATCTCGGCCATATCCAGATTCACGGCTCCTCCGGCAAGGTACTCCGAGGCCACGCTCGTCAAAAAACTGGAAGAACTCGGAATCGGCAGACCGTCCACCTACGCACCGACCATTTCGACCCTTACGAAAGGTCGCGGATATATAATAAAAGGAGACAAGGAGGGAGAAAAGATACGTGTGACTGACCTCGTCCTCAGGAACGGTGTGATTTCATCCACGGAAAGGACGGAAACCGTCGGGGCCGAAAAGGGAAAACTTCTCCCGCAGGAAATAGGAATGATCGTGACGGACTTCCTCGTGGACAAGTTCAAGACAGTTCTCGACTACGGCTTCACGGCCAATGTGGAAAAGGAATTCGACCAGATTGCCGCAGGAGAAATGAAATGGAACAGCCTGATCACCGACTTCTACAAGCCTTTCCACGAAAAAGTGGAAGAGACTCTGAACAACAGGGAATACAGCCACGTAAGCCGCGAGCTCGGGAATGATCCGTCGGACGGACTGCCTCTCGTTGCAAAGTACGGACAGTACGGACCTTATATCCAGAAAGGAGAAGGGGAAAACAGGCAATATGCGAGTCTCGGCCCCGGACAGCTTATAGAAAGCATCACTCTCGAAGAGGCGATAAGGCTTTTCAGTCTTCCGCGCACTGTCGGACAATATGAAGGAATCGACGTCATAGCTACCAAAGGCCGTTTCGGTCCTTACCTGAAATACGGGGACAGGAACATTTCCCTGCCGAAAGGCGCGAATCCGCTTGACATCGATCTTGCCAGGTGTATCGACATCATCGGGCAGGCGGCTTCTAAACCTCAGAAACAGATTATGGCCGAATTCAAGGACAGCGGGATACAGATCATAGCCGGTAATTACGGCCCCTATATCAAATTCGACGGCAACAACTACAGAATCCCCAAGGGAACGGAGGCGGAAAGCCTTACGGAAGACGACTGCAGGAAAATCATAGAAGAAAACGGCCCGACTGGCAAAACGAAAAGAAAACGCAAATAACGATATCGATATTTTACGTAAACGGCCGCATCGCTTATAAACTGTAATCTTTTATCGAGATTTTAGTGCGATTTTTAAAAATTTATTATAACTTCGCGCATAAAATTTTGAGGGATAAAAAATGCACAGTTACCACATCGATCAGATTGACCAGAAAATCTTGTCATTTCTCGTCAAGAATGCAAGAATGCCTTTCCTTGAGATAGCCCGCGAATGCGGGGTTTCGGGTGCGGCGATCCACCAGAGAGTCAAACGGCTCGAGGCCAACGGAGTCATTACGGGATCCAGGCTTCTCGTCAAGCCGCAGGCACTCGGACTCAACGTATGCGCATATGTAAGCGTATCCCTGTCCGAGTCCAACAAATATCCGGAAGTCATCGAGGCATTCAAGAAAATTTCCGAAATCGTAGAATGCCATTTTGTGACCGGAAAATACGCCCTGCTTCTGAAAATCTACTGTTTCAACCACGACCATCTCATGGAAATCCTCGTGAATACGATTCAGAAGATACCTTACGTACAGTCCACGGAAACTCAGATTTCTCTGGACCAGGCCATAGAACGTCAGGTCTGGGTAAAGGAATACCAGAACACGAGTTTCTCGGCTAATGCGAGGAAATCCCGCGAAGACGGCGAAGACTGAGCAGTATTTCCGCCATTTCCAGATCGTCCGGAGTCGTGATCTTCAGATTGTATTTTTCACCTTGCAGATAACCGGCCTTTACGCCTGAACTCTCCACAACGGAAGCGTCATCGGTAAATGCCGGTGAATAAGGCAGTTCATACGCTTTCCTGAGCACTTCGGACCAGAATATCTGCGGAGTCTGAGCGGCATAGAGCCGGCTTCTGTCCGCTGTCTGCCCCTGGACCTGAACAAGATTTCCCTCAGAATTTTTCTCCAGCACCTTGAGAGTATCCGTACACGGAACGACCGGAACGACGGCAGGCTCATTTTCGGCGGCAGCGAAAAGACTCCTTATCAGATTTTCCGAAGCAAACGGCCTTACTCCGTCATGGACTGCAGCCAGAGCGCCGTCCGGAATCCTGGCCAGGGCATTCCTCACCGAATGGAATCTCGTTATGCCGCCTGATACTAAAGTCTGCCTGCAGACAAGGTTGCGGCTGTAGCAATAGTCTTTCCACAGCGGACTGAAGGCATCCGGAAGCACGGTGATTATTTCAATATAGGGAACTGCCGACAGAAACCTCTCTATCGTGTGATGCAGGATGGCTTTCCCTTCTATTTCAAGAAACTGCTTCGGGCGGTCCGCCCCCATCCTTGTCCCGCTTCCGCCGGCCACGAGTATCAGATATTCTTTTCTCTTCATTGCAGGAAAAATCGTTTCATTCCTTAAAATTACAAAAATCCGTAAATCTTCATTGAATATGTCCCTATTTTTATCATTGCGGCTATTTCCGAACGGATTTTTTATGTAAATTTGGCAGTTAATTCAAAACTGTTTAAAAAGTTCGGAACAATGGGTTTTTCATTCCTGACACAAGAACTGGCAATGGACCTCGGAACAGCCAATACGGTGATTTTCCAGAATGACGAAATAGTGCTGGACGAACCGAGTATCATCGCCATCGACAATAATACGGGCAAACCGATAGCGCTGGGCCAGAAAGCCAAGCTGATGCATGAAAAAGTCAATCCGTCGATCAAAACGATAAGGCCGCTGAAAGACGGAGTGATTGCGGATTTCAATGCCGCTGAAATGATGATACGCGGCTTTATCAAGCAGGTGAACAGCAGAAGGAGATCACTGTTCAGCCCCAACATCAAGATTGTCGTGGGCATTCCTTCCGGAAGCACGGAAGTGGAAATAAGGGCAGTCCGCGACTCTGCGGAACATGCCGGAGGACGGGATGTCTACCTGATATTCGAACCTATGGCAGCCGCTCTGGGTATCGGCATGGACGTAGAGGCTCCTAAAGGAAACATGGTAGTGGATATAGGAGGAGGCACCACTGAAATAGCCGTCATCTCCCTCGGAGGCATCGTCCAGCAGAACAGCATAAAGGTAGCCGGAGACGTATTCACAAGCGACATCCAGTACTACCTCAAGCAACAGCACAACATAAAGGTCGGTGAAATCACCGCGGAAAAGATAAAGATTGCTGTAGGTTCCGTAATCCCTGATCTCGATGTCGAACCGGAACCGTTCCTCGTCAGAGGACCGAACCTCATGACGGCCCATCCGGTCGATGCCACCATCACATATCAGGAAATAGCCCACTGTCTCGACAAGTCGATAGCAAGGATAGAAGCCGCAGTGCTCCATGTGCTTGAACAGACTCCTCCGGAGCTTTACTCCGACATCGTGGAAAGCGGAATATATCTCTCGGGCGGAGGAGCCCTGCTCCGCGGACTGGACAAACGGCTTTCCGAAAAGGTCAACATACCTTTCCACGTAGCTGAAGACCCGCTCCGCGCCGTAGCCAGAGGCACATGTCTGGCATTGAAAAACACCGACCGCTATCCTTTCCTCATGAGATAGGATGTTTCGGGCCGGACGCATAATAAAATTCTGTACGATTGCAGCTGTCTTCATTCTGTTGGAGGTGGCTGCATTGATTATGCTGAAGAACAACGGCCCCATGCAGAACATCTGGATTTCCAAAGGGACACATGCGGTACAGGCCGTCATCTGGGGAGGTACCGAAAGGATCCGCGATTATTTTTCACTGCGGAAGCAGAACGAAAAGCTGGCAGAAGAGAATTTCAGACTGAGCCAGGCTGTCAGGCAATACGGACAGATGTACGGAAACCTGCCGGCCGACAGCATACCTGAAGTCATCGGCAATTACAGATATCAGGAAGCCGAAGTCGTGAAGGTGAGCAACAACAAGCAGCACAATTACCTTATCATCGACAAAGGCGCCGCTGACGGAATTTCTGCCATGTCCGGCATCATTACATCGCAGGGAGTCATCGGAATCATCGACGCCGTCGGAGAACATTACTCATACGCCAGATCATTCAAGAATTCCGGAATGGTGGTCAGCGCCAGGATCGGCAGGACGGGAGCCGCGGGAGAAATAATCTGGGACGGAATTTCCTCCAACGGGGCAATCCTTAGAGAAATCCCGCGCCACATTCCGCTCCATCAGGGAGACACCGTTTACACAAGCGGTTTTTCATCCATTTTCCCGGCAGATATCCCGCTCGGCACGACAAGGGAAGCTACGGTAGTGAACGGCTCGACATACAATATCGGAGTGACGCTTTTCGCCGACTTCAGTGCAATACGGTACGTGACAGTCGTCAACAACATGAACACCGACGAAATAAAGGAACTGGAGGACAGCAATGAGAATCAGCTTTAATTTCATACCGATGTACCTGATGCTGGTGATAGCGCAGATCCTGATCTGCAATTTCGTCAACATCGGCCCCTATGTCTCGTTGTCGATACTTCCGGCCATGGTTCTCTGCATTCCGATGTCCGTTCCGGTCATTCCTGCCATGATCGCCGCAGCTGTTTCAGGACTTGCGGTAGACTGGCTTGCCGAAGGCATCATCGGACTGAACATGCTTGCCATCGTACCGGTTGCGCTTGTCCGCAACGCCGTCATACCCCTTCTTTTCGGCAAGGACTGTTCGGAAAGGGGAGAAAGATTCTCCATCCACAAGAACGGCCTGCTGAAAGTCTCGGCGGCAATTTTCATCTGCCAGACGATTTTCCTGGCCATATACATAGTTGCAGACGGGGCAGGCACAAGACCGTTTCTGTTCAATCTTGTCAAGTTCGCCGTTTCCCTTCTGTGCAGCTGCCTGCTCTCTATTCCAGTCACGGACATGCTGACATCCCCTGAAAAAAAATAGGAGGTCCGGAATGAAATTAGACAAGGCCAACAAACTGCGGATAGGGCTTGGGGTTGCGGTAGGCATTATCCTGGCCAAACTCTTCGTAATCCAGATAGTCGATGAAAAATACAAGATCGACGCCAGCAACAACTCGATGGTCTATTCCGTCATCTACCCGACAAGAGGCATCATAGATGACAGAAACGGGAAAATCCTGGTAGGCAACAAGATTGCCTATGACCTTCTGGTCACGCCGAAGGAAGTCGAGGAATTCGATACCGTTGCACTGAGCCGTGCTCTGGACGTCCCGGTGGAATTCATCAGGGACAAAATGAACGAATATTACAAAAACAGGAGAAGAATCGGCTACCAGTCGGTCGTGATGCTGAAACAGATGCCTCCGGAAAGATACATGAAATTCGCCGAGATCGCATATAAGTTCCCCGGGTTCAGAGGACAGGCGAGAAGTATCAGGGAATATCCCTACAACGCGGGAGGGAATCTGCTCGGCTACGTTTCCGAAGTGGACGCGGACTACATAAAAAGACATCCGGAGTACAGTGCCGGAGACTATGCAGGCAAAACGGGAATCGAAGCGACATGTGAAAAGTATCTCAGAGGAGAGAAAGGCTACAGCATATATCTCAGAAATTCGCGCAACAAGATCGAAGGGCGGTACCGCAACGGTGAAATGGACAAGGAGTCCGTACCGGGCATGGACATCACCACTACGATCGACGCGGAACTCCAGCACTACGGACAGATGCTCATGGAGAACAAGGTAGGAAGCCTCGTGGCCATTGAACCGGCAACCGGAGAAATACTGACCCTCGTGTCGAGTCCGGGAATAGATGTGGAGATGCTTGCCGACATCGGGGCGCATTACAATGAAATAGCCTCGAACCCATATAAGCCCATGTTCAACAGGGCCGTACAGTCATCCTATCCTCCAGGATCGGTTTTCAAGCTGGTAAATGCCCTAATAGGGCTTCAGGAAGGAGTGCTGACCCCTCAAACCGAATACCCGTGCCAGATGGGCTATCATTTCGGACGCAACAAGCTGGGATGCCACGATCACCGCTCCCCTCTCGACTTGGAAGAGTCCATAATGATGTCATGCAACGCATACTATTGTTACGTGCTGAGAAATCTCCTGGAAAATGACAAGTATGATTCCATCGCGGATGCCCTCGATGCGTGGAACAGCTATGTCAGGAGTTTCGGATTCGGCCGCAAGCTCGGAAGCGACTTTCCGTCCGAACTCGGAGGCAATATTCCGGATTCGGAATATTACGACAGAATCTACGGGGCAGGAAGATGGAAGGCCACAAACGTCATTTCCCTTTCCATCGGACAGGGCGAAATCGGATGTACTCCCCTGCATCTTGCCAATCTGTGCGCGACTATAGCCAACAGGGGGTTCTACTATATTCCCCACCTTATCAAAGACTCCGAATCAGTGGAAATCGACGGCAAATACAAGGAAAAACAATACACGCTTGTGGATACGGTCCATTTCCCGAAAGTGATAGAGGGAATGTATCGGGCAGTGAACAGCGGATACGGATCAGGAGGGACAGCCACTGTAGCAGCCGTCGAGGGACTTGAAATCTGCGGAAAAACAGGGACTGCCCAGAATCCTCACGGCGACGACAATTCAGTATTCATCTGCTTCGCACCCAAGGACAATCCCAGGATAGCCGTAGCGGCTTACGTCGAAAACGGTTCTTTCGGAGCAAGGTGGGCCGCTCCCATAGCATCGCTGCTCGTGGAAATGTATCTTACGGGAGAAATAGGAGAAGACAGAAAGGCTCTTGAAACAAGAGTCCTTGAAGGAAATCTGATGGACAAGGTTAAAATAAGTCAATAATGGAATCGGGTTCGGGAAGAAAACTCAAGGATACGCTGGACTGGCCGTTGATTATCTGCTACCTGCTGCTGGTATTCATCGGATGGATAAACATATACGCTTCCGTCCAGACTGCGGAACCGTCTTCGATATTCGATTTCTCGACAAGAAGCGGGAAGCAGTTTATCTGGATGATGACTGCATTCGCCCTCGGCGCCATAATCCTTTTCGTCCTGAATCCGCAAATCTACGAAAGCCTGTCCCTGCCGATATATCTGTTTACAATAGGACTTCTGGTCGCCGTCATATTCCTTGGGGTGGAAGTAAAAGGCTCGAGGTCATGGTTCGAATTCGGACCTGTACGGTTCCAGCCGGCGGAAATCTCCAAGATATCGACATCGCTTCTGCTGGCTGCCGTCATGAGCCAGTTCGGCTACAGGCTGAACAACATGCGGAATTTCATGCTGACTGCGGCCATAATAATCGTTCCTATGGCGATAATAGTCGCTCAGAGCGAGACAGGGTCGGCACTGGTCTATGTCGGATTCATATTCATGCTTTACAGGGAAGGACTTTCCGGATGGCTGCTATTCATGGCAGGGGTAGCCATCCTGCTGTTTATCATGACTCTGACAATATCGCCCTACATGTCGATACTTGCTCTCGCAGCGATAATTACTCTATGCAACTGCCTGTATTCAGGAAAGATGAAGCAATGGCTCACTGTCATACTTCCGGTACTTGCCGTCTTCATCCTGCTACCCTGGGGCATGGAAAGACTTGCCGTGATTACGGAAGCGGGGGAAAATTCCATAATACACAAGATTCGTCCCGAATATATAATAACAGGGGCGGGGCTGTGCGCCATGCCTTATTTCGCCTTGAAAGCCTACAGGGAAAGGGGAATATTCAAATGGGTATCCATAGCCGCATTCATTGCCGGCATACTTCTGATATTCTCGGTGGATTTCATATTCCACGACGTACTGCAGGACCATCAGAGGAAACGTATCGAAGTGCTGCTCGGGCTAAAGGACGATCCCACAGGCGTGGGCTACAACGTAAACCAGTCGATGATAGCGATAGGGTCGGGCGGTCTGTTCGGGAAAGGGTTTCTGAACGGGACGCAGACGACATACGGTTTCGTACCCGAGCAGAGTACGGACTTCATCTTCTGTACAGTCGGAGAAGAATGGGGCTTCGCTGGAAGCGCCGCCCTTATCCTGATATATGCCTTCCTTATCTGGAGAATAATATCGGATGCGGAGCGCAGCAGGGAAAGCTTCACGAGAATATACGGATACTGCGTGGCCTGCTGCATCTTCATGCACCTTTACATAAATATCGGGATGACCATAGGGATAATGCCGGTTATCGGCATACCGCTGCCGTTCGTCAGCTACGGAGGTTCATCACTGTGGGCATTCACGATAATGCTGTTCATTTTTATCGCCCTTGTCCGTCACGAACGGAGATATTTCAGATAAGCGGACCGTAAAGATACTCGTACTGTTCGTCTGTCAGGGAATCTATCTCGCAGCCCCAGTTTTTCAGTTCGCGTACGGCTACTTCCCTGTCTATCTGTTCCGGGACGTCATTCACCATTTCTCCGGGCGCCCTCGGAATCGTATCCCTGTGTTCAACCAGGTATCTTGCGCTCAATGCCTGAATGGCGAAGGACATGTCCATTATCTCGGCCGGGTGTCCGTCTCCAGCAGCAAGATTCACGAGCCTGCCTTCAGCAAGGATATAGACCGTATTTCCGTTCGAAAGCATGTAACCCATTATATTCTGCCTTGCAGGTCTGGCTTCCACAGCGATTTGTTTCAATGCGGCCACATCGACCTCGACATCGAAGTGCCCGGCATTGCAGCAGATGGCGCCGTCTTTCATATTCAGAAAATCCCGGGCCGTAATTACCGACTTGCAGCCTGTCACCGTGATGAAGATATCGCCCAGGGATGCGGCCTGAGACATTTTCATTACCGTGAATCCGTCCATAACGGCTTCCATTGCCCTGATCGGATCCACTTCGGTGACAATCACTTTTGCACCGAGCCCCTTGGCCCTCATGGCAACGCCTTTCCCGCACCAGCCGTAACCGGCCACCACCGCCGTCTTGCCTGCAACTATAAGGTTCGTCGTCCTGTTTATCCCTGTCCACACCGACTGACCGGTACCGTACCGATTGTCGAAAAGATGCTTGCAGTCGGCGTTGTTGACGAGCATCATCGGAAACATCAGTTTTCCCGCCCTGTTCATGGCCTTCAGCCTCAGGATTCCGGTAGTGGTCTCTTCGCAACCGCCTATCACTCCCGGTATCAGGCCGGGGTATTCGTCATGTATCAGCGAAACCAGATCGCCGCCGTCATCGATTATGATATCCGGCCCGGGGGAAATCACTTTCCTGATATGCCTTTCATATTCTTCCGTCGTCGCACCGTACCATGCAAACACGTTCAGGCCTTCATGCACAAGAGCCGCTGCCACATCATCCTGTGTCGAAAGCGGGTTACTGCCCGTCACATACATCTCCGCCCCTCCTGCGGCAAGGACTTCGCAAAGATAGGCTGTCTTGGCCTCAAGATGCACCGAAAGCGCAATCTTCAGACCGGCAAAAGGCCTGTCCTCCCTGAATTCCTTTTCAAGTCCGTTGAGCAGAGGCATGTTGTGCCTTACCCAATCTATTTTAAGCCGGCCATCCGGCCAGAGTTCCGCATTTCTGATCTCGTATTCCATAAAATTCCGATATTCTGCCGACATAAGGCATTATCCGGCACAAAGATAAGATTTCCGGGACATTTTGCGTACAACCACCGATAAAAAAAGAATCGTCAAGATAAATTTGTTTAAAAGAAAGAAGTGAGATAATTTTGCAGGATAATTCGGAAAAACCTGTTAACATATTCTGAATATTAACCATTTAAAAATAGGACAAAATGGGACTTTTAAACGGAAAGGTTGCCGTCATCACCGGTGCGGCAAGAGGAATCGGCAAAGCGATTGCCGTAAAATACGCTTCTGAAGGAGCTGATATCGCATTCACCGACCTGGTCATCAACGAAGCTGCCGAGGCTACTGTAAAAGAACTCGAGACATACGGAGTAAAAGTCAAGGCTTACGCATCGAATGCCGCTGATTTTGAAGAGACTCACAAAGTCGTGGAAGAAATCCTCAAGGAATTCGGACATATCGACATTCTCGTGAACAATGCCGGTATCACCAAGGACGGACTCATGATGAGAATGACTGAAGCCCAGTGGGATGCAGTAATCAATGTCAACCTCAAGTCAGCATTCAACTTCATCCACGCCGTCACTCCGATAATGGCCAAGCAAAGAAAAGGAAGCATAATCAACATGTCATCCGTAGTAGGCGTTTCCGGAAATGCCGGGCAGTGCAACTATTCCGCATCAAAAGCGGGACTTATCGGACTTGCCAAGTCGATTGCCAAGGAAATGGGACCGCGCGGAATACGCGCCAACTGCATAGCACCTGGATTCATCATAACGGATATGACCAACGCCCTTCCGGAGAAGGTTCGCGAAGAATGGGAAAAACAGATCCCGCTCAGAAGGGGAGGCACTCCTGAAGATGTGGCCAATGTGGCTCTTTTCCTCGGCTCGGAACTTTCATCATACGTCAGCGGTCAGGTAATCCACTGCTGCGGCGCCATGAACTGCTAAAATCAGAAAAAACTTCTGAAAAGAGAAAAAAAAGTCCTGAAATTTCCTTTCCTTCAAGTCCGTTTCGGAATACATCCGTAGATTTGAAGAAAAAAATGGACGGACTGAAATATTTTCTGTCGAGTCTCGCCGATCTTGCTCTGCCACGCAGCTGCATTGTCTGCGGGCGCGACCTCGAAACAAGGGAAAATCATCTGTGCATCTACTGTGCAGCCGATTTTCCCTTTACCCGTTTCTGGACGTCTGACAGGAACGAAATGGCTGACAGGCTGAATTCCCTCATCAGCAGAGACATGCAGACCGAAGAGCGCGAAACGGGATATGAACGTTATTCATACGCCGCTGCCCTGTTTTTCTATCACTCCGGCGCCGGTTACAGGAAAATTCCCCAGGCGCTCAAATACAGGAAACGGATTGCGGCCGGACAGTATTTCGCACACATGCTGGGCGATCGTATCTTTTCTTCGCCGCTATTCAGGGACGTCGACCTGATCATACCGGTGCCGCTGCATTGGAGACGGAAATGGGAACGAGGATACAATCAGGCGGAAATCATTGCCGCCGCCCTGGCGGACTTATGCGGAAGCCCCGTATGTAACGGAATGCTGAAAAGAAACAGATACTCGGTATCCCAGACGAAACTTCCGGTCGGGGAAAAACAGGCGAATGTCAGAAAAGCCTTCGGCGTAGTTCCGGAGACGGCCAGGGCATATTCCCCTTCACATATCCTCGTAGTGGATGACGTATTTACCACCGGAGCCACCGTCAACGCCTGCCATGCAGCCCTGAGAAAACATTTCGGCTCCGGGACAAGAATCAGCATAGCGACTCTCGGTTTCGTATGCAGCGAATAACACTGAACGGCCCGACCGGCCATGTTCAACGGCTTATGACATCCCGGTAGATTTCCATCAGCCTGTCGGCCAGGACTTCCTCGGAAAATCTGTAGGAATACCGGATGCCTCTCTCGATCATGGATTCCCGCAACTGCCTGTCGTTCATGACCTGCATGATTTTCCCGGCAAGGTCGCCGGCATCTTCGGGATCAGTGTACAGAGCAGCGTCGCCACCGGCCTCTTCAAGGCATGAACCAGTAGCCCCTATGACAGGCACTCCGCTGCATTGCGCTTCGAGCACGGGAATCCCGAATCCTTCATATTTCGAAGGATAGACAAATATTTCCGCAAGCTGGTAAAATGCAGGCAGCACTTCCGATCCGACGTCGGACATGATGTGCACACGTCTGTCGACTCCGCATTCCTTCGCCGTTTTCTCGACTTCTTCAGTATATGGAGTACGCTTCCCGACAAGGACGAGATCCATTTCCGGAATTTCCCGCAATGCCCTGACGATCAGGGCAGCATTCTTTCTTTCCTCAATGGTGCCCACGCTGAGGATGAATCTGTCGGGCAGGGAAAAGCGCTTTTTCACCTCCGCCTTGAAACTGTCGGAACATCTTTCCCTGAACCGCTGGTCGCAGCCCTGGTATGCAACCGAAATTTTCTGCTTAGGGATGAAATAATATTTGACGATGTCTTTAGACGTGCACTGGCTTACGGCTATGATCCGGTCCGCATTGATGCAGGATGACTTGAACTTGATATTGAACAGATGCCTGTCTATCCACGAATAGGTATGCGGGAAAAACAGGAAGATCAGATCATGGATCGTCACGACGGATTTTGTATTTCTGGCCTTCCTTATATTTGCAGGAAGGACGTTTCCGAGGCCATGGAATACATCGGCACCGCTCCGGTTCAGTTCATACGGGATTCCATAGCGTTCCCACAGTTTCGGGAAATGCCTGAGAACCGGATGAGTCGGATAGCAGATCGAGATATTCGGGAATTCCCGCAATGATTCAAGCAGCCTTGAATCCCCTTTCCGGCTGATGTAAACATCAAAACGGACATCAGGAAAACGTCTCGCCAGAGATTTTATCACAAATCTGCTGTAATTGCCAAGACCGGCCATGTTCCGTGCCGCTTTCTTGCCGTCAAATGCTATTCTCATGACATATAATTCTGCTATTCTGCAAATTTACTCTAATTTTACAGAAAATCCCCTGATTCCGACAGGAATGTCATCCATAACAAGATATCTTCCACGGGTTTTAATCCCGTGCATCGGAATAATGCCCGGAGTCCCGATCAGATCACCCTGACCTTGAAAATTGCCTTGCGGATCCTGCCTTCGCCTATGAGCGGTGCATGCGCAGTCTCGGGAGCGAACGTAATGGCCTCGCCCGGTGCAATCGTCCTGGTATCTTCCACGGGATCCTTATAGAAAAGGATGTCCTTTTCCTGATTCATCTCACCGTCCGGCAGCCTGCATTCGCTGCGGGGTTTCACTCCGAATGTCTCTTCTTTCGACAGCGGGACCTGGATATCGATATATCTGTCATGAACCTCGAGCCTGGCCTGCTGAAGCGTTTTCATGTCGCTGTCTACTATATTGACATAAAGGTTGTCTCCGTCCAGAACATGTTTTCCGGGTTCAAGTTCATTGAGGTCATGAGTCTGGATATACTCGATGGCCTTTGCATAATACGGATTGTTTTTCAGTCTATCTTCCATAGCTTGCAGGATTATTGATTATCAGTTCAATAAATCTTTGAAAAATTCAGTTCATTTCCCGCTAATTTACAAATTTCTTTCGTTTTCAGCTTCGCAAGCCTCAAATTTTTATATCTTTGTCCCCGGAAGCTCTGGTGTTGGAACTGGTAGACAAGAGGGACTTAAAATCCCTTGGACAGAAATGTCCGTACGGGTTCGATCCCCGTCCGGAGCACAATATTCTCAGAAAATTTTTGAAATTAAAAAAATCTGCGTATATTTGCAGTCCAATTCGAAAGAAAAGGAATTCGGGGTGTGGCGCAGTTGGCTAGCGCATCTGGTTTGGGACCAGAGGGTCCTGTGTTCGAGTCACAGTACCCCGACACAAAAGAAAAGCAACCATCTGATTCTCAGATGGTTGCTTTTCTTTTCCCCTGATCCGTCACCTTCCCAGCATCTCCTTCACCTGACGGTAGACATTCTCCGCAGTAAAGCCGAACTTTTCATCGAGGACCTTGTAAGGCGCCGAGTACCCGAAAGAGTCGAGACCCCATATACATCCGCCGGCACCGACAAGACTTTCGAGAGTCGATGAAATTCCGGCAGTCAGGCCGAAAATCCTGACGCCTGAAGGAATGACGCTTTCACGGTAAGGCTTGTCCTGAAGCCGGAACAGCCCCTCGGACGGAGCAGAAACTATACGGACGCGAATACCCTCCGCCTTGAGAAGGCCGGCCCCTGCCACAAGAGTGGAAACTTCGGAACCGGATGCCACGAGAACGACATCGGGATTATCGTCCGATATGTCCAGCACGTATGCTCCCCTGCCGATATTCGAATAGTCGTTGCCGGCCGGAAGATCGGGAACATTCTGCCTTGACAATATGAGAGCCGTCGGACTGCAGGTATTTTCCATGGCAAGTTTCCATGCCTTCGTAGTTTCTCCTGAATCCGCGGGACGGAGGACCAGCAGGGAATTCCTGCCGCTGTGATTCTTCATTCTTTCAAGCAGACGCAACTGCATCTCCTGCTCTACAGGCTGGTGTGTCGGACCGTCCTCCCCGACTCTGAAGGCATCGTGCGTCCAGATGAACTTTACCGGTACCTCCATCAGCGCAGCCATTCTTATGGCAGGCTTCATATAGTCGGAAAAAACAAAGAACGTGGCACAAGCTGCGACTACTCCGCCGTGAAGCATCATTCCTATACAGCAGCAGGCCATCGTCAACTCGGCGACTCCGGCCTGAAGGAATGCGCCTGAGAAATCACCCTTTCTGAAAATGCTTGTCTTCTTGAGGAAACCGTCCGTCTTGTCAGAATTGGAAAGATCCGCTGACGAGACTATCATGTTGTCTACCTTGTCGGCGAGCACGCCGAGTACCGTCGATGACGCCACCCTGGTAGCAGTATCCTGTTTCTGGACGATTCCATCCCAGTCTATATCCGGCATCCTGCCTGAAAACCAGCGGTCCATCTTGGCAGCGAGCTCAGGATTGGCAGCGGACCAGGCGGCCTTGCGGGCCCGTTTTTCTTTCATCAGTCCGACAAGTTCCTGCCTGCGGGCGTCATACAGGGCCTGTACTTCAGGAAAAATCACGAAAGGATTTTCCGGATCACCGCCAAGATTCTTCACAGTATTCACGTATGCCTCGCCGCCAAGAGGAGCTCCGTGCGTGGCACAGCAGTTTTCATAACTTGTCCCGTCCGCCCGGCGTGCACCCTTGCCCATCAGGGTATGGCCTATGATAAGTGCCGGCTTGTCCTTGACGGACTTGGCCCAATCGAGGGCCTTGCGCATCTGGTCTACATCGTTTCCGTCTATCTGCATCACGTCCCAACCCCATGCCCGGTACTTCATTTCGATATCTTCCTCCGTAACTTCATCCGTCATGGATGACAGCTGAACTTTGTTCGAATCGAAAAACATGACAAGATTGTCGAGTCCGAGATGACCGGCTATACGACCGGCTCCCTGAGCGATCTCCTCCTGTATTCCGCCATCGGAAATATAAGTGTAGATTGTCTGGTTCATCTGGTCTCCAAGCCTGGCTTTCAGGAATTTGGCTGCAATGGCGGCACCCACCGCGTAAGTATGCCCCTGTCCTAAAGGACCGGAAGTATTTTCTATTCCCCTGTCTATGTTGACTTCGGGATGCCCGGGAGTCGGACTCCCCCACTGCCTGAACCGCTGCAAGTCATTCAATGAAAATCTGCCGGACAGGGCCAGTACCGAATACAGCATCGGAGACATGTGGCCGGGATCCAGGAAAAACCTGTCTCTGCCTTCCCAGCGCGGATTTTCCGGGTCATATTCCAGATACTCCGAAAAAAGTACATTGATGAAATCCGCCCCACCCATGGCACCGCCGGGATGTCCTGATTTAGCTTTTTCTACCATTGCCACCGACAAAATCCTGATATTGTCGGCCGCCCTTTCCATTAGACGATTGTCATTCATAATTCAGGTTACTCTTTTTCAACGCCCAAAAATAATGTTTTTTAGCTTCAAGTCAGTAATATGGGAAAAATTTTTTCAAAATTAAACAGTATCCACAAAAAGGGAGGGTCAAAAACAATCCCGATCATATATATCCAGTCAAGCGTACATAAAAAAGGAGAGAGCGGCAGCAACGCCTTGCACTCTCTCCTTGTTCTGAAACGAGTCCGGCCCCGATCAAAGATTCGGATTCACTGTCTTCCAGTCTGCGACTGCCGGAATGATGCCCAGATCTATGATCTCGTCGCGCATCTTGCAAAGATGCTCGTAAGAAGCTCCGAGAGCCGCCATTTCCTCGGCAGTACCCTTGACCTCGGAATAATGTACTCCGGTCCCGTCGATAACTGTCGGCATGGCCATCATCACATTGTGATACTCAGGAGTATTCACATAACAGCCTGCTGGCCAGGTGAAAGGCTTTCCACCCATGGCCGCAGCTATCATCTCTATCGATACATAAGCCGGGCTCTGGAATGAAGAACGGCCCCTGAGCTCGATGATTTTCTTGCCGCCCTGAATGACATTCTGCTTGATTTCATCCCATCTTACAAGAGGAAGTTTCGTCCCGAGAAGGCTGGTAAACGGAGTGCCGTCCACCTTGGCCTCGGATGCGAATACCGCCATCTGCTCGCCGTGGCCGCCGTAAGTGTGGCATCCTGTCACCTTGCTCTGCTGTACTCCGAATTCCTGTGCAAGCGCACTCTGAAGCCTTGTTGAGTCAAGAGCAGCAAGGGTAGTAAGCTGCGACGGCTTCAATCCGGAGTGAAGAAGAGTCACAAGACCGGTAAGGTCGGCAGGATTGAAGATGATTACGACATGCTTTACATCAGGGCAATATGACTTGATGTCCTTTCCGAGCTGTTCGGCAATCTCGCAGTTTCCCTTCAGAAGATCCTCGCGGGTCATACCCTGCTTGCGCGGAGCTCCTCCCGAGGATACGACATATTTGGCTCCTGTCAGAGCTTCCCTGATATCATCCGTATAAGTGATTTCGGCTCCGTCGAATGCACAGTGATACATTTCCTCTGCCACGCCCTTGAGCCCTGTAGCGAAAGGGTCATAAAGACAAAGATTCGGAGTAAGCCTCATCATCATGGCAGTCTGTGCCATATTGGACCCGATCATTCCGGCAGCGCCTATGATGGTCAATTTTTCATTAGTCAGAAAATCCATAATACATTATATTTTAATAAATCGAATTCTCAATCCCGGACTGGGTGTCCATTCCGCAAATATAATAAATTCTTTTTCTTGTCATTCGGCATAGCCGGTTTTTATCTTATAAAAAAATACCTATATTTGCAGTCTGAAACCCGGCCGGCAACCGGTCGGACAAAAAAGATACAGAAGTGGAACCTCCCAGTCCAATAATCAACAAGTCGAATATCGAAGCGGATACGATGTCGGATGATCCGCTGGCGAACTGCATTTTCATGATACTTGACACTCCTTCCCGGTCTTCCGATGAAGACGGGGCGCATTTCGTATGCGCATATTCCGCGCATGCAGGTTGTTTATTCATCGGGGTCACCGGCGACACTCTTTCTTGAAGCTGACAGATTAACCAAGTATTGATATACACATGGGACTATATTTAAGGAAAACCCTTGAAAACAAAGCGGAAATAGCAGTCTGGAAAATTACCGAAACAGAACAGGAACTCATCAGCATGAGTTCAGTCCCTTCCGATGAAATGGAAGAAATTTCCCTGATAAGAAGCGACAGCCTCCGCAAACAGAAACTTGCCGTAAGAGCACTTCTGAACGAAGTGTTCGAAGAAAAAGTCTATCTCGGACATCATGACAACGGAAAGCCTTTTCTCGAAAACTGCATCACCAATATCAGCATAACCCACTCCGAGAAATACGTGGCCATAATCACCCATCAGGAAGACGATCTCGGAATCGACATCGAATCCCTCGACAGGGATTTCTCGGCGGTAGAACAGAAAGCTCTGTCCGAAGAAGAGATCGAGGACCTCGACGAAGACCAGAAAAATGAACAGCTGGCCATATACTGGTGTGCAAAAGAGGCCATTTACAAACGGATGTCGCAGAACCGTGTCGACTTCGCGGAACAGATCGAAGTCGAGAAATTCAACCTGAAAGGAAAAGGAGAACTCGAAGCCACGTTCACTCACAAGGACGGCCACGAAGAAGAATTCGAGCTGGGTTATATCATATTCGACAGGCATGTCCTCGTCTGGGTGGTCGGGTAGCCGCATGTAACACTCATGTTAAGCAATTTTGAAATTTTCTAATTTATTTTTATTATAATCCTCTGTTAACGAGTAAGTTAACAGAGGATTTTCTTGTTGTGGAAAACTTTTTAAAGACATCCGCTGCAATCGTAATAATAATTGGCTTATATTTGTCTTCGGATTCTCCGGAAGACACCGGGGCTTTTTTTGTCTCAACAGATTAATTATCTCCTATCATGGTAAAATTCGTAATAAAAAGGGATGGGCGTATTGTCGACTTCGACAAGAGAAAAATCGTGGATGCCGTACTAAAGGCGATGGATGTCACGGAAGAGGGCGAAGACATAGTCCTCGCTGCGGAAATCGCTGCGGCAATAGCGAAAATCGACGTTGAAAGCATGAGCGTGGAAGATATCCAGGACCACGTGGAAATGGAACTCATGAACAGCCCGCGCAAGGAAGTCGCAAAAAAATACATCGCTTACCGCAATCAGAGGAATCTGGCGAGAAAGGCCAAGTCCCGCGAGATTTTCAAGGAAATAATCGAAGCCCAGGCTACCGATGTCACCAGAGAGAACGCGAACATGAACGCCGATACTCCGGCCGGAATGATGATGAAATTCGCATCCGAGTCCACCAAGTCGTTCGTGGACGAGTGCCTGCTGTCCGAAGATGTCAAGGAAGCCGTCAAAAACGGATACATCCATATACATGACAAGGACTATTATCCGACAAAAAGCCTCACGTGCGTCCAGCACCCTCTCGACAAGATCCTGAAAAACGGATTTTTCGCCGGACACGGAGAATCCAGACCGGCAAAAAGGATTGAGACGGCAAGCATTCTCGGGTGTATCTCAATGGAGACCGTACAGAACGAAATGCACGGAGGGCAGGCTATCCCGGCTTTCGACTTCTACATGGCACCGTTCGTAAGAAAGACCTTCCATGAGGAAGTGGACAAGATCAGCGACATGCTGGGACAGGACTTCAGCCACCTGAAGGATATCGAAATAGACGACTACATCAAAAGGGATCTTCTCGGAATTCAGGGTGACGAAAGGGTGCTGCAGCACGCGATAAACATGACGGTCAGCCGCGTGCACCAGTCCATGGAAGCCTTCGTCCACAACATGAACTCCATCCATTCCAGAGGAGGCAATCAGGTAGTGTTCAGCTCCATCAACTACGGAACGGATACCTCGGCCGAAGGGCGGTGCGTCATCAGGGAAATCCTCAACACGACTTACGAAGGCGTAGGGAACGGTTCCACCGCCATTTTCCCTATCCAGATATGGAAGAAGAAGAGAGGGGTAAGCTACCTGCCTGAAGACAGGAACTATGATCTCTACAAATTCGCCTGCAAGGTATCTGCAAGAAGATTTTTCCCGAACTTCCTCAACCTCGACGCAACATTCAACACTCACGAACTCTGGAGAGCCGACGACCCTGAAAGATACAACTACGAGGTTGCGACAATGGGATGCCGCACGAGAGTCTTTGAAAACCGCTTCGGGCCGAAGACGTCCATTGCCAGAGGCAACCTGTCCTTTACTACCATCAACATAGTCAGGCTCGCAATCGAGTGTATGGGCGAACCGGATCAGAACAAAAGGATACAGATGTTCTTCGAGAAGCTCGACTGGGCCCTCAACATTACTGCCAAGCAGCTCTGCGAAAGATACAACTTCCAGAAAACGGCTCTCAAGAAACAGTTTCCTCTCCTGATGGGAGCACTGTGGCTCGGAAGCGAAAACCTGAACGAGGATGACACCATCGAATCCGTAATCAACCAGGGAACCCTCGGCGTCGGCTTCATAGGTCTGGCCGAAGCCCTGATCGCACTTACCGGAAAGCACCACGGGGAGTCGGAAGAATCGCAGGCGCTCGGAATAAGAATCGTCTCATACATGAGAGACAAGGTCAACGAATTTTCCGAAAGGTTCCAGCACAACTTCAGCGTCCTTGCCACCCCTGCAGAAGGTCTTGCAGGAAGATTCACCAAGATGGACAAAAAGAAATTCGGCATCATACCGGGCGTTACGGACAAGGAATACTACACCAATTCCAACCATGTTCCGGTATATTATCACTGCACGCCGAAGCACAAGGCTGAAGTGGAAGCCCCGTACCACGACCTGACCCGCGGAGGGCACATTTTCTATGTGGAGATCGACGGAGACGCCACCCATAATCCGGAAGCCATAATGGCCATCGTGGACCTGATGGACAAATACAACATGGGATACGGTTCGGTCAACCACAACAGGAACCGCTGCATGGACTGCGGCTTCGAGAATGCCGATGAAAATCTCGAAGAATGTCCTAAATGCCACGGCCGCAATATCGACAAGCTGCAGAGGATTACCGGATACCTGGTAGGAACTACCGGAAGATGGAACAGCGCCAAGCTGGCCGAACTCAAGGACCGCGTCGTTCACAAGTAATTTTCGATGAAAATCAGAATACTGGACATATTGGAGGAGACCATGGCCGACGGGCCTGGTCTCCGTACTTCAATATACTGTGCAGGTTGCGATCATCACTGCCCAGGCTGTCATAATCCGCAGTCCTGGGACAGGAACGGCGGCCACGAAGCTACGGTAGACGAATTGCTGGAAATAATCAAGGCCGACGAATTCAGCAATGTCACCTTCACGGGCGGTGACCCGCTGTATCAGGTTGAAGCGTTTACGGAACTGGCAAAAAGGATCAAGGAAGAGACATCCAAGACAATCTGGTGCTACACGGGGTTCACGTACGAGGAAATTCTTGCAAACGAAAGGCTTTCATCCATTCTTCCGTATATCGACGTGCTTGTCGACGGACCGTTCATTCTGAAACTGCGGGATCCGGAACTTCTTTTCAGGGGAAGTTCGAACCAGAGGATCATATACCTGCATGAAGACCCGTCGGAAGACATTATTCCGGGCACCGTCCCTACAATAGCGCTGAAATGAACCTGTTTGCCGGAGATGAGGCAGAACAGATGCTGTCATAGCCGCATTCCGGACACCAGCCGCCTCCCAGAAGCACATATTCAAGGGAAGCCCTGAAAGTATGGCCGTTCTCGCATTTCCAGTCGAAGATTGCGCCTTTCGTGCCGACGGACTCCGAAGGGCCGAGAAATTCCCCTCCTCTGAACTTTGCAGCAGAAGCTATTTCCTCAACGGACAGATCATATATCGGCCTGCTGTCATCGTAGCCTTTCGGCAGGTCTTTCACCTGTCCGGCCAGACGTGCTTTTTCAAGATTCTTCTCATATACGGGGGGACGCATCTGCTCCCACGATTTTATGCTCTCATACTCCTCGCGCGAACCATAATAGGCAATGAGCTTGTCTTCATCGCACCTTGCCCATGACTGCGTGCCGAGACCTTTCTCAAAGGCATATCGTTTCATGAATGCCTTGATCAGGCCCGCAGGCACGAATCCGGCCAGAGAATAATACCACGGAAGCCTGGAGGCAAGACTGGAAAAATATTCATCCACGGGAATATTCGCCCTGAAATGCAGATACTCCTCGAGCAGGTCGGCATCCTTGTACCACATCCCGTGGAAATTCCGCGTGGCGAACCACTGCGGTTCGAAGACCTTTTCGATACTGCTTATGCCGAGCGGGCGGAGCAGCCTGTTCTCGAAATCGTAATTTACCAGCCTGTATTCTTCTCCGCTGCTGATATTGTAAAACCTGTTCCAGAATTCATCCGGCACATAATCCTCGACAACATTAGCAAGCACTCTGCCGGAATCCTCGACCGTAGCCCATTCCAGAACACCTCCTATGGGAACATGAAAGGCCACGGGATTGATCTGCCTGAAAATTCCCGGATACAGGATGCCTGTCTGCCTGAGCGAAACCCACCATTTTATGCCGGAATCCACGATTATCTTTTCCGCCAGACACTTCGATACCGAATACTTGTCATAACGGCTTGCGCAGACAGGCTCGCCTGCCTCACCCCAGTGCAGTGGAGGCATCCTGTCTCCGCATTGGGCGACAGACCCGATATACACTACCCTAACCTTGTCGGGATCCGGCTGTGCAAGTACGGCCCTGGCTATGTTCTCCGCAGCTCCGACATTGGTCTTCAATGTCCTGTCCGGAAAATAGTCTGCAGCAGGGGAAACCATGCCGCCTACATGAAGGACATAATCGGCGCCCGAGACGCCTTCAAGGACCTTTTCATAATCCAGAAGATCACCCCAGACCACAGTCACGGAAGGATCGTCGAGATACGGGGAAAGTTTCTTCCTGTTTTTCCCGCTCGGCCTTGCTATGATTCTTATGTCGAACCTGTCTTTTTTCTTCAGGAGTTCCTGGAAACCGGCCCAGCCCATATTGCCGGTGGCTCCGGTAAGGAAAACGGTTTTTTTCATGATTTCTTGTCCGTCTTGTTGAGTTTCGATTCGCTGATTCTGCCGGAGACTAACGCAGCCATGTCTCAGGATTCTGAGGCTTGTTGCCCTGCCAGATCTGGAAATGAAGCTGGGTCTCGCCGTTGATGGTATCGACAGTACCGATTTTCTGTCCAGTTACGACCTTGTCTCCCGGCTTGACAGCCGTCGTCTTGAGCTTGCAGTAGAATGAAAAGTAATTGCCGTGCTGCACAAGTACGCACTGATTGTATCCCGGCATGACAACTATCTGCTTCACGACCCCGTTGAATACTGCATTCACGTCCGCTCCTTTCCGTACCGCGATGGTCATCCCGTTGTTGAACGGAAGTTTGACATGCGTGAATACAGGATGGTTATGCTGTCCGAAACGGTCTACGACAGCCCCTTCGGCAGGCCACGGGAGCTTTCCCTTGTTCTTCGAAAACTCTTCCGCAAGCTTATAGTCTATTCCCGGTTTTCTGTTCCCGGTTCCGGATGAAGACATTGCAGCTTCTATTATGCGCTTGATCTCCCTGTCGAGAGCTTCCACCTCCTTTCTTTTGGAAGCAAGCTCCTTTTCGTATTTCGTTCTGTTCTTTTTCAGCGTCGCTATAATCTTCGAGGCTTCCGCCTCCTCCTGTTGCAGCGACGCGAGTTCCTCCTGCCTGTCGGCCCTGACCTCTTCAGCGGCAGACTTCAGACTGCGGAGTTTTGTCTTCTGGTCTTCCAGTTCCTGCCTCGCCGAACGTATCTTGTCTGCCTGGACCCTGGTCTGGGCAGACAGATTCTTGAAATATCCGTAGCGTCTGAAAGCCTGTCCGATGTCATCGCTTGCAAGAATATACATGTACCAGACTCTGGCATCGCGGTTTTTGTACGCATTCCTTACGAGTTTTCCGTAATACAGGGAAAGGGTGTCAAGCCTTTCATTCAGACGGTTTATCTTTTTCTGGGTCAGATAGATTTCATCCGAGTATCTCCTTATCTGCTTTTCGCTTTCCCTGACAAGGGTCTTTCTGCTGGAAATCTTGGCCCTGAGAAAAGTCAGCCTGGACAATTCGCTCCTGCTCCTGCTGGTATTTTCAGAAAGCTGCCTGTCAAGCACCTCTATCTCCCGCTCGAGAAGAGCCTTTTTCTCCTCATAGACCTTCGTATCCTGCGACATGGCATACGGTCCCAGGGACAGAAGGGAGAAGACCAATAATATGAAAGTAAGCAAACGTTTCATTTATCCTGCTTCTTCATTTCGCTTTTCCTTTCTGAAATACGGTTTTCCAGATCCGGAATTTCACCGTTGTTTATGGCTTTCGCCTGATTCCAGTACAGGAATGCAAGATCATATTCTTTCAATGCGAACAGTACTTCGGCATAGTGGTCCAGAACTACAGGGCTGTTCTTTCCGCCGTAAAGCATGACCGCATTCTTGAAAAACGGCTTGGCCTCGAGCGGCTTCCCCTGCAGATACAGTATCCAGCCGAAAGTGTCGAGATAAGTGGAATTGTCGGGAGCCAGCTCCACCGTTTTCTTGCTCATCTGATAAGCCTTTTTCAGCTTTTTCTTCTCGAGACTCAGATAATACGCATAATTGTTCAGCACCGGAAGGAAATCCGGATTCACTTCCAGAGCGCAGTCGTAAGCCTTGAAAGCCTTGTTCCTTTCCCCTGTCTGATAATACATGTCGCCCATTGTCGTATAGGCATTCAGTACCGCGGCACTGTCCCCGGGAGCCGTCTCCAGGACTTTCCTGCAGATTTCTATTACCTTGCCGTAATTGCCGAGATTGTACTCGCCGAGACTGGCATATTCCAGAAACGCAGTCTCTTCAGGAAAACGCTCCGCAGACTTCCAGGCTTCCGAAACAAGTTCGTTCCAGTCCTTCATATACATCAACATCTCAACGTAAGTAGCCGCTGCTGAAAGGCTCTGAGGCCACTGCTCGACATTGGCCCTGAAAAAGGTCTTCGCCCTGGGAGCGTCGCCTTTCGCATAATAATAGATTCCCGACGTGAAATTCACGGCAGAATCGCCGGGATGTTTTTCCGAGCATATTGTCAGCAGGGAATCCATCTGCGGTCCGAAACTCTTGAAAAACATCTTGTCGGCAGAGCGGACCAGGGCATTGATATACCCGCACTTTCCGGTAACAGAAATGTTTTCATCTGCGGCAAAACCGTAAAGAACGTTGAAATAGTCATCATAATCCCTTGCTATTCTGTAAGTCTCCGCTTTTCCGAGAACAGCCGGGGCGAATGAAGGATCGATATCGAGGGCCTCGTTGTAATATGAAAGCGCAAGCGAATCATCATACATGGAAAGCTGCCTGTCGCCGAGAATCGAAAGCACCTGCACCGAAGAATATTTCCTGTTGAAATCCTCGAGATAGGCGTAGCCTTCATCCTCCCTTCCCATATTTCTCAGCAGATCGAATCTCGCGATAGCCGTAAGTTCATTGGCTCCGAACACCGTTTCTATCTGCGTCAGTGTCTCAAGGGCCTTTTCCTGCTGTCCCTGGTTCTGGTACAGTTCCACCATGGTATAATACAGGTCGTATTTCTTCGGGAAATCCTTTATAAGATCTTCGAATATGGACAGAGTAAGTTCTTCCTTTCCTGCTGCAGAATATACCATTGCAAGCCTCGACCTGTACCAGAAGTTCGCCGAATCCAGGCTTACAGCCTTTTCGAGTTCGCTTTCGGCGGTCCCGATATTATTCATGCAGAATTCGGCAAGGCCGAGATAAAAATGGGCCGCATCATTGTCCGGATAACCGGCAATCACGTCCCTGAGGATCGAAGCCGCTTTCTGAAACTGCTGCTCATTGTAATATTCTACCGCCGTTATTATCTGGTTCTCTGCAAGTCTGGCTTTCAGATCCTGAGAATGGATATCCGCACAAAAGGCCAAAAGGCCTGATAATGATATAACTGTCAAAAAAAATTTCCGCATTTCAAATCCTCCGGAACAAAACTTTACAAAAATAGCATAAAAACGATTATCTTTGAAAAAATTGCGACAATGATGCAACATTCATACTAGATGGAGCATCTTTTACGCGCAGGTTGAACGAAAAATAATCAACAGACGGCGGTTTTCCGCCCGGTATTTGGAGACGACACTGTGAACGGGACCTTGGAGCAAAGGACGATAGATCTGTGCATCAAAGGGGACAGGAATGCTCAGAAGGCCTTATTTGACCTGCTGGCGCCACGGATGTATCCTGTATGTATCAGGTACGTCGGCGACAGGGAGGTGGCGCAGGACATCCTTCAGGACGGGTTCGTCACACTGTTCTCCAAACTCGGCTCCTACAAGGGAGAAGGTTCTTTCGACGGCTGGGCAAGACGCATTTTCATCAATACGGCGCTCATGTATCTCAGGAAAAAGGATGCCTTGAAAATGAGCGACGAACTGGAGAATGCCAGGCATCTGAGTTCCGATCTCTCCGACCAGATGGACGACATCGGATACAAGGAACTGATGAAGCTGATAACATCGCTTCCCGCCGGCTTCCGGACAGTGTTCAACATGTATGTCATAGAAGGATATTCGCACAGGGAAATTGCGGACATCCTGGGCATTACGGAGACTACATCCAGGACACAGCTCAGCAGGGCAAGGATATGGCTCCAGAACAGGATTAAAAACAACGGGAATGGCAGAAGACACAAATAAGTTCGATGCGCATATCAGATCTCTCCTGGACAACGCCACGGAAGAGGTCCCCGACAAGGTGTGGCTCGGCATAGAGAAACGCCTTGCGGAGACCGGCACGTCCGACGGAACAGGGAAAGTGCGCAGGATACCGTTATGGCTCCGTATTTCCGGAGCAGCCGCAGCTGCGGCCGCAGTCGCTGCCGGACTTTTCCTGACAGGCACTCTGGACAATGCGATTTCTCCGGGGCCGGACTATCTGGCGGCAGACACGGGAAACGGAGCTGATTTCAATATCATGACTTCCTCCCGCACGGAAACAGGATTTCCGCGGATCATCATGGCCGACATCCCTGAAGCCAGACCTCTGGCCGAGGATATTTTCAGGAAGACAGGACCGATTGATGCCGGGAATGCCGAAAATGCGGCGGAAGAAGATGAATCAGGAATCATGACTGAAGAAAATACTGTCTCCCTCGGCAATGAATACAGGGATTCGCATGATCAGGCGGGAGCGGGAAATGACGTTTTTGAAAGCAATGACATTTCCGAAAGCGATGAATACAAGGACCTGGAGCAGCAGGATGACCTGGCGGCATGGGCGGAACTGCTCTCCGAAGAAGACGGCTACAGACGCGGACGCCGCATATCCGTCACCCTTTCAGGCAATGCCATAAGCAACACCAACGCCTCGACTTCCGCATCGGGCTCATCTTCCATAGCATTCCGCCCGGGCAAGAACAGTCTTACGGAAGACTATATAAGCCAGACAAGCGAATCTTCATACGCGATTCCGCTGTCGTTCGGCGCCGGAGTGAAAATCGACTTTACCGAAAGATGGTCCATGAGTGCAGGGATCAACTACTCCATGCTCGGCAGGACATTCGCAGGCAATTTCTTCAAGGTTCAGGACAACGGAGAGTTCACCGAGAACTATTTTTCCAATATCCGAAACCGTCAGGATTATATCGGAATCCCCGTCAACGTCTATTTCAGCATACTTAAAGGCAATTTCATAGATTTCTACGCATACGCAGGAGGTACTGCGGAAAAATGCGTATCGAATCGCTACAACATGTCGTCCGAAGGGACAAGCTATACCCACAGGGAAAACGTGAAAGGCCTCCAGTTCTCGGCAAATGCCGGAATAGGCATGGAATTCATCATAGCAGATACTTTCGGCATCTACATAGACCCGAGCCTGAGATACTACTTCCCGGACGCAAGGCAGCCACAGAGCATCAGAAAAGCCCAGCCGCTCATGTTCGGACTTGAAATGGGATTCAGAGTCAGACTGTAGGGGTTCCGCCGTATTCCTTTTCCATAATATTGCGGGCCAGAGAATTGGCGCAGACGAACTGTCTCAGTTCCTGACAGTCCGTGCTGAATATCGTATGCCTGTCGCCCTGCCAAAGCATCCTGCCCTTGTGCAGGAAACCTATATTGTCTCCGATTTCGAGTATGGAGTTCATGTCGTGGGTATTGATGACGGTAGTCATGCCGAATTCCCTGGTCAGCCCGTGTATCAGCCTGTCGATAAGGATTGAGGTCTCGGGATCGAGGCCTGAATTGGGCTCGTCGCATATCAGATACGAAGGATTCAGCGCAATTGCCCTGGCGATTCCGACCCGTTTCTGCATGCCGCCGCTCAGTTCCCCGGGATACTTCTTGTCATTGCCGGAAACATTCACCCTTTCGAGGCAATATCTTGCTCTCTCTACTTTCTGCCTGTATGTCCAGTCGGTAAAGAAATCCATCGGGAACATTACGTTTTCCAGAACCGTAGCGAAATCGAACAGGGCGCTGTTCTGGAAAAGCACCCCGATATTCTGGCGGAAACGTTTTTTCTCCGAGTACGGGAGTTTGGAAATATCCTGGCCGTTGAATGTAACCGTACCGCTGTCAGGCTCCATAAGCCCGATAAGTGTCTTCAGGAGCACTGTCTTCCCGGAACCGCTTGCTCCTATTATCATATTGCACTCGCCCTGCCTGTACTCTATGGAAATATCCTTGAGGACAGACACTTCGCCGAAACTCTTGTATAGATGTCCGATTCTGATCATGGCGGTTTCAATAAAGCATAAGCTGGGTGATGACAAGGTCAAACATAAGTATGAGGATACACGAAATCACTATGGATTTCGTACTCGAGCGGCCGACTCCCAATGCTCCACCGCTGGCATAATAGCCTTTGAACGCGGATATGGATGCTATCAGGAAACAGAAGAAGGACATCTTGAAGCAGCTGTAGAATACATAAAAATCCGTAAAGCAGTACTTCAGTCCGGCGACATATTTCGCAAGGGGAATAATCGACGTCATATAGACCACCAGCCACCCGCCGAGAATGCCGAGGCAGAAACTGAGCAGGACGAGCAGCGGACTCAGCAATGTCGCGGAAAGGATTTTCGGCAATACGAGAAACGACGCCGAATTGACCCCCATCATTTCAATGGCATCCACCTGTTCCGTAATCCTCATGCTGCCGAGTTCCGAAGCTATGTTCGAGCCTATCTTGCCTGCCAGGATCAGAGCCACCATCGTGGAGCAGAATTCGAGTATGAGGCTTTCCCTTACCATATAGCCGACCAGCATCCTGTCCAGAAACGGATTCTGCATGTTCGAGGCAGTCTGGATCACAAGCACCCCGCCTATGAACAAAGAAATGACAGAGACAAGGACTACCGATGAAACAATCAGCTTGTCGGCCTCGACGAAAAACTGTCTCCAGAATATCCGCCATTTTTCAGGTTTCTTGAAAACTATCCTGAGAAAAAGGAAATACTGGCCAGTCTGTATGAAAAATTTTCGCAACATTTTCAGTTTCCGGCTCTTATTTCTTGTACAAATGTAATATTTTTCTCTTTCAAGCAGATTATTTTCTGTTTATTGTCGCCGGAATCCGCACTTTCACCGACATTTGAAAGAAAAAATGCTGACAACCGTACCAAGTGCGAAATGTATAGGGATCAAGGCCGTACAGGTCAACGTCGAAGTGAACATCTCCTCCGGCATCGGACTGCATCTCGTAGGCCTTGCGGATGCCGCAGTCAGGGAAAGCCTGCTTAGGACCGTCACGGCGCTTCAGTCTGCCGGGTTCAGGATACCCGGAAAAAAGATCGTCATCAATCTGGCTCCTGCCGACATGCACAAGAACGGCAGCGGTTATGACCTGCCCATAGCTCTGGGAATAATAGCCGCGTCGGGGCAGAAGGCTCTTCCCGAAACCGGCAGGTACATCATCATGGGAGAACTCGGCCTGGACGCCTCTGTCCGCGATATTCCGGGTGCCTTGCCGATAGTGGAACTCGCCCGCGATACAGGGTGCGCCGGATGTATCCTTCCTTACGGTTCCGCCCTCGAAGCCGTAGAATACTCCGGATGCAGGATATTCGGAGTCAGGAATCTCGATGACGCGATACGGGTCCTGTCGGGAAACGGGGACTGCATGGATCTTTCCGTCTCGGGGATAGGCATGACACACAGGGATGCGGCCCCTGAAAGAAGCGACATCATGGATTTTGCGGATATTTTCGGCCAGAGCGGAGCCAAACGCGGTCTCGAAATAGCAGCGGCCGGAGGACATAATGTGCTTCTCATAGGACCGCCCGGATCAGGAAAAAGCTCCCTGGCAAAGGCGATGTCTGCAATACTGCCTCCGATGAGCACAGAAGAGGCCATAGAGACGAGCAAGATATACTCGGTCGCCGGGAAAGGCAGCCTGAGGCACGGACTCATGAGACAGAGGCCGTTCAGGGCTCCGCATTACAGTTCATCCATGCCTGCGATTATCGGAGGGGGGTCCGACAATATCCTTCCGGGTGAAATTTCGCTCGCCCATAACGGAATACTGTTCGCCGACGAATTCTGCGAAGCCCCCAAGAAAATTACAGAAGCCTTGCGCGGACCTCTCGAAGACAGGAAAGTGACCATTTCGAGACTGAAAAGCAAGGTGGAATATCCGGCATCGTTCATGCTCGTCGCCGCCACTAACCCGTGTCCGTGCGGGTATTACGGAGACGGAGACAGATGCAGATGCACTCCCGGCAAAAGAGCGGCTTATCTTTCCAGACTTTCGGGTCCGATAATGGACAGGATAGACATTCATCTTTGGCTGAACCCCGTAAGGGCTGAAGATCTGACGGGAAGGGAAAAGGAAGAGCCTTCCTCTGCGGTAGCGGCAAGGGTTCTGAAGGCGCGAAGGATTCAGGAGGCGCGATTCGCCGGAGAAGGGATACATACCAATGCCGAAATGAACGGAAAACTTGCAGGATATTACTGCCGGACGGGCAGGGAGTGCATGAAATTCCTCGAACGGCTGATCGACGGAGAAGGCCTGTCTGCCAGGGCATACGACCGGATGCTCAGGGTAGCGAGGACGATAGCAGACCTCGACGGAGCGGAAGAAATAAGTCTGAAGCATCTGTCGGAAGCCTCAAGATACCGTATTCTCGACAAAAAGGATCTGATGATTTGAAACTTTCACGAATATCCCTAATTTTACGCAAAATTACGGGGAAATGGAAAATGAAATCATAATCAGGGATCTCGCGGACCTCGACAGAGCCGCCGATGAGTTTCTCGGCCGGACCGGAAATTACAGGATAATCGCATTCTTCGCTCCGATGGGAGCAGGGAAAACCACTTTCACTACGGCTTTGTGCCGCAGGCTCGGAGTACAGGACCCTGTATGTTCCCCGACCTTCACCATCGTGAACGAATATGTAACGGCTGCCGGAGAACCTATATACCATTTCGACTTCTACCGGATAAACAAAATCTCGGAAGCACTGGATATCGGCTTCTATGATTATGTCGACAGCGGTTGTCTGTGTCTGATGGAATGGCCTGAGAACATCGAGGAAATCCTGCCGGAAGAGACCCTCAAAGTCAGGATATCCGTCAATGACGACCAGTCCCGCACCGTCAGATGGCAGGACTGACTGTCTTACATCCATACCTTACCTATACTGAATACGTAGCCGTTGATATCGAGGGTGAATGTCTCTCCGTCGATAATATACATCGGCGGTCTGCCTGCTTCCAGAGGGACAAGGACTATGCAGTAATGCCCGTCCGTAAAGTCGGCGAAAGACCTGTCGGGAATCCCGTAGCCAGAAGGAAACCGGGAATATTCACCGTTTCTGAACATTACTGGCGAACTGCGATCGTCTGCCATGTATCCGACGGCGCCCAGGTTCTTGCCGTCGGGATAACATGCGACAATCTCCACATCTTCATCGAAAACGGCGCATATCTCCCCGTTCTTCCATACTGCGGTCTGCTTTCCGCTCCCGGAGACGACCTTTCCCACGGCATAGACCGCAAGACTGTCGGCAAGCAGGCATTCGAGGGAGGAAAGAGTCATGCCCTGAAGCTCAAGTCCGGTTTTCAATCCGTAATTCTCTACAAAAGCCTTTCCGGATTCACTGTATAGGACATGCATAGAACCCTTCCATAATCTGAAATCCGCTATTTCAGGATTTTCCGCCACTGTTTTCACCTCTGCCTGAACCCCGTTCCTTACTATGTAATACCTTCGGGTCCTGTCGTAATAATCTTCTTCCATGACTTCATATCCGAACACGGGGACATTTTCATCGAGATAAAGGCCCGAGGTAAGTGTTCCCGCCCCAGATGCCGACACCTGTTCTCCGTTTTTCCGGAATGACCACCCGTTGCCGTCGCGCGGCACGCCCAGGGTGTAGACATTGCCTTCTTCATCCTCGGTCAGCCCCTTTATCATTTCACGGCCGGGATATCTCAGTATTTCCGTCCCGTCCTTTCTGATAACGGTTTCCGCCATTGTCGAATAATCGGTAAAAATATGGTCTCCGACACATCTTGCCATGTCTCCGTATGACGAAATCTCGAAATCATATCCTACGCTGAGTTCAAGGCATCTGAACGTGCCTCTCATAAGGAACATGCTGCATTCTACGGTTCCGTGCTGGGGATCCCTCATCCAGTCGTATCCTTCCGGATATTCCACCCCCGCGACATAATACACCGGAGCAAGGTCTTCTTCAGGCTCTGCAAGTCCGCCTTCCTCTTTTGCGTCAGGCACCGCAAGTCTTCCGCTTGTCCAGGAATCTTCGCACGACACTCCGGAAATCAGCACCGATGCTATTGCCGGAACAATGAAACAATGTCTTCCCATCTTTAATGTCTCCCCGTCTTTTTCGTACAAAGGAAAGCATTAACCGACAACCGGTAAAATCACCGGCTGCATATACGGAAATTTCGCCACAGTTTTCCGATTTTATATCATTTTCGGATATATCGCAAAAAAAGCCGAACCGCTCCCCGACATGGAAGCGTAAACGGCGCCTGTAGAGTAGAGCGAATCCTTTACTCTGGACAGAGCCGGATATTTTTTGAAAACGGTCGTTTCGAAGGCATTTGTCACGGAATCCTTCCATTTTTCCACAGGCAGCCGCAATCTTTCATTGAGAGGCATTTCCGGTACCGAAGGCACTATTCCCCTGTAGGCGTCGGCAGTCGATACGGCTATGCCTTCCGGCACTACTACCTTTATTTCGTATTCATCGGAAAATTGCTGCGGCAGGTCGAATTCCGACAGGACCTCTCCCCTGCCGCTCCCGAACATCGGCCTGTCATAAAGGAAAAAGGCACAGTCGCTGCCCAAAGCTGAAGCATAACCGGCCATTTTTTCCGGGCTGAGACCCAGACCGAAGAGCTCGTCCAGCATTTTCAGTGCGAAAGAGGCATCGGACGAACCTCCGCCGAGACCTGCACCGACAGGAGAAGTCTTTTCCAGGAATATCTTTACCGGACCGAGAGAAAAATCCCTGTCGAGCAGCCTGTATGCACGTACAGTCAGGTCGTCCGCAGGATTCCAGTCCACGCCGCCAGCCCTTGCTATCGTGACCATGACCCTGGCGTCTTCGGACACGGCCTGTACAATCTGCCCCGAACCGGCCGCATAGCGTTCCTGCAGGGCAGCGGAAGTCCTGCTGTAATCGTCAGCCGGAACAATCTCCAGCGTATCGCGGATTTCATGAACAGGCAGAAAGAGCGTTTCGATATCATGGAAGCCGTCCGGCCGTCTGCGCAGGACGTCAAGCCCGAGATTGATTTTTACATGAGGATATGCGATCATTTCAGAACTCCGACCTTACTGCATTTTCCAGATATGATACAAGCGCTTCCCTGCCCTCTCCTTCAGGAAGGATATCCAGTACCGGCGACAGGAACGATATCATCTGCAGGATTCTGGCCTCCTGTTCCGGAATTCCCCTGGATCTCATATAGAACTGTTCGTTTTCATCCAGTTTGCCTATGGCGGCCCCGTGCGAACATTTCACGTCATCCGCATAAATTTCGAGCTGGGGCTGCGTATCTACCTTCGCAGTCTCCGACAGGAGCAGATTATGGTTTTCCTGATATGCTTCCGTCTTCTGCGCATCCTGGCTGACAATTATCTTTCCGTAGAAACGGGCCTCCGCCGTTCCGGACACGATTCCCCTGAACTGCTGGCGGGAAGTGCAGCGGGGCACCCTGTGCCGCATCAGGACATTTATGGACAGTTTTTCATTGTCCGGGCAAAGATACAGTCCGGACAGGAAGCAACCGGCGCCGTCACCGGCCAGATCCATGCTGAAAGTCATTTCCGTATCAGCGCCGGGAAGTATAACGGCAAGAATATCCGCCCTTGCTCCATCCTCCAGCGCCATATTCAGATTCAGGCCGTTTCCCGATATCACGGAAAATCCTCCGACATGGCCGGACAGACTGCTTTCTCCGCCAGGCGAGACAAGGTACAGAATCCTGCTTTCTTCACCTTTCCGAAGAGTCATTTTCATGTTTTCAGTCATAATGCCGGTCAATTTATACTGTCATAACCGTTCTCTTCGATCATGGCTACCAGTTCCCTGCCTGCCGTCTTTACTATCCTGCCGTCCTTGAGAACATGTACTATGTCGGGAATTATATAGTCAAGAAGCCTCTGGTAATGAGTGATGACTATTGCCGATTTTTCCGGGGTTTTCAGAGCATTGAAGCCTTCAGCAACTATTCTCAGCGCATCCACGTCAAGACCGCTGTCCGTCTCGTCGAGAATCGACAATACGGGATCGAGCATGGCCATCTGGAATATCTCGTTCCTTTTTTTCTCGCCTCCGGAAAAACCTACGTTCACTTCCCTTTTGGCAAATTCGGGCTTCATCCCGACCAGCGCCATCTTTTCCTTCATCATCTTGAGATATGCGGCAGCCGAAAGCGGCTCTTCCCCCAGGGCGGTACGTCTGGAATTTACCGCTGTCTTCATGAAATTGGTGATAGTGACACCTGGAATCTCCACGGGATACTGGAATGAGAGGAATATTCCTGCCCAGGAACGTTCTTCAGGACTCATTTCCAGAAGGTTTCGCCCCATGAAAGTCACCTTGCCCGCAGTTACAGTGTATTGGGGTTTGCCGGCCAGAACGGAAGACAAGGTACTTTTGCCGGCTCCGTTCGGTCCCATCACCACATGCACCTCTCCTTTCCTGATAGTCAGATCGACTCCCTTGAGGATTTCCTTTCCCTCGATGCCGGCCCTGAGGCCTTCTATTTTCAACAGAATATCATTGTCCATAATATCAAGCATTTTTCTTGTAAAGTCTCGACCAGTTGTAAAGAGAAACAATACCGTTCAGCAGATAAAGTCCGCTGACAATCGGCATGAATACATGGCCGACGGAAATATGAAGCCACATCTGGGTGCAGTTCACCAGAAGCCATGCTATCCAGCAGTCCCATTTCTTCAGGGCCGAAAGGAACTGGGCGACAAGGATAAGTACGGTCACGCAGGCATCGAGATACGGAATCGGATCTGCCGGAAAGACTCCGATAAAAAATCTTGTGCCGAGCAGACTTACGAGCCAGCCCCAGAACCATGCAAGCACGAAAACGGAAGCTGCCGCCGCTATCCTCTGAGGCCACGTCAGCATTGTGACTTTCAGGGCCTTGTGGTCCTGCGAACTTTCCTCGTCCTTCTTAGGATGGGTCCATCTGTAGTGCCCGAGAATATTGATTCCGAGAGAAATGGGCTGGAGAAGAAGGCTCGAATACAGATTCTTGTTCCAGAACATGAAGAACAGCAGCGTCGTATAGACGTATCCTATCCAGAAATTGTATTTGCTGTTCCTGCCGGCCAGAACGACGCAGGCCAGACCGAAAACAGATGTCACGAGATCTATCAGCAGAACCGGAGTATCGCCGTTGATCTCAAATAAGGTATAGTTCAGTATATCCGACATGTCAGACAAATCTATTTATGAATGTTAACCCACAGACCCCTCGAGGGAAACCTGCAGAAGTTTTCTCGCTTCGACGGCGAATTCCATGGGAAGTTTCGCAAGGACTTCCTGGGCGTAGCCGTTCACGATAAGGCCGACGGCATCCTCGGGAGAGATGCCGCGCTGGTTGCAGTAGAACAGCTGGTCTTCGCTTATCTTGGAAGTCGTGGCCTCGTGTTCCACTACGGATGAATTGCTGGCATTCATTATGTGCGGGAAAGTATGCGCCCCGCATCTGTCCCCGATAAGCAGGCTGTCGCACTGGGAATAATTCCTCGAATTGTCGGCCTTAGGTCCGATACGCACCAGCCCCCTGTAACTGTTCTGGCTGCGGCCTGCGGAAATTCCCTTGCTGATGATCCTGCTTCGCGTGTTTTTCCCGAGATGTATCATCTTCGTGCCGGTATCTGCCTGCTGCATGTTGTTCGTGACGGCCACGGAATAAAATTCAGAGGAAGAATTGTCGCCCTTGAGTATCGTGCTCGGGTATTTCCATGTTATTGCGGAACCTGTCTCCACCTGTGTCCATGAGAGATGGCTTCCTTCGCCTTTGCAGATACCGCGTTTCGTCACGAAATTGAAAATACCGCCTCTTCCCCGGGCATCTCCAGGATACCAGTTCTGTACGGTGGAATATTTCACGTCGGCATCCTTTTCCACGACAATCTCGACCACTGCGGCATGAAGCTGGTTCTCGTCACGCATCGGAGCCGTACACCCTTCGAGATAGCTTACATAAGAGCCCTCGTCGGCAACAATCAGAGTCCTCTCGAACTGTCCGGTACCGCTTGCATTGATTCTGAAATAGCTCGAGAGCTCCATGGGGCACCTGACACCTTTCGGAATATAACAGAATGAACCGTCGCTGAATACTGCGGAATTGAGGGCAGCATAGAAATTGTCTCCCGACGGAACCACGGAAGCAAGATATTTCCGGACGAGATCAGGATATTCCCTTACAGCCTCGGAAAAAGGACAGAATATGATTCCTTTCTCGGCCAGAGCCTTGCGGAAGGTCGTCTTTACCGAAACGGAATCGAATACGGCATCTACCGCCACACCGGCCAGCGCCTCCCTTTCATGCAGGGGAATGCCTAATTTTTCAAACGTGGCTTCGAGTTCGGGATCTATCCTGTCCGGCCTGTCCTTCCGCGGAGCCGCAAAATATATTATATCCTGAAAATCTATTTCCGGTATCTGCAGGTGAGCCCACCGCGGGACTTCCATTTTCTGCCACTTGCGGAACGCGTCAAGCCTGAAGTCGAGCAGCCATTGCGGCTCCTCCTTTTTGGAAGATATGAGCCTTATAATATCCTCATTCAGTCCTTTCGGTATGAATTCCTGCTCTACATCGGTGACAAAGCCGTGTTCGTATTCCTGAGCGGTGATTTCTTTCAGTATATCTTTTTCTTCCGGCATGACAGCTTGATTTTCCAGCCGCAAAGATACGAGATTTTTTGAAGTGCGATGCAATTCTTTACTGCATCTTGTTGAAACCCTCGGCCCTTACTCTCCATCCTGCGGGGAAACCGGGGGCATGGCCTTTCGAACCGTCCCAGCCGCCGGCCATCATCGCGACGGCGGCAAGCAGACCTCCGTTGGAAGGGAAATACGGGAACGGACCTCCCGTGGCAAGCCCGTGGGCATCGAAACGGAAATTGTCGGAATTGTACAGCAAGAGATCCACAGCCATTTCTGGCTTTCCGCATCGTGCCGCAGCCATTGCCAGCATCGGGAAGTCCCATCCCCATACTCTGTCGAACTGCCATTCGCAGAAAATCCTGTCCAGAGTCTTTTCGAAAATCCCGGGATCGACTCCGCTTCCAGGAAGCATTCCTAAGATTCCCGCAAGGGCCGGATGCTCGAAATTATAGCTGGACCACATGTCTTTTATTCCTTCGTAAGTGACATATACGCCGTCCTGTACCGGAAGCGGAGCAAGATTTTCAAGGACATCGTCCCATCTTTTTGTCCTGGGCTGTCCGAGCCTTTCCCTCCATTTCTGGGCGGTTTCGAGTCCGTAACGCCAGTAGGCAAGTTCGAATGCCGGATTACGGGTCTCGAATATCGGGGTGTTCTCTGAAACCGGGCACAGCGGCGGACCGAGCACATATTTGCCTGAAGCGGCATCGTACATGACAAAGTCGGCCATGTATTCTGCAGTCGCAAACACTATTTCACTCCATCTGCCGAGAGTTTCCTGAGTCGGCTCCATGCGGTACAGGGTTTCGGCAAGATAGACAGGATGCGGCTGCTGCCATACAAGAGTAGCATGGATAAGGTGAGGCCATTCCACATCGCGGTCGGCGGTACATTTCGGCCATCTCGCACCGGCAAAGCCCTGACGTCCGGCCCTCTGCATGGACGTGGGCAGGAAACGGGAGTAGACATCGAGCGCTCCTGCAGCCAGATCGGGACGGTCCCAAAGCAGATGATGCAGCTCATGCCACCATATCATCTCGAAATGGAAGCGTCCGTACCATCCGTTGTTCACCAGTCCGCTTTCCTGCGGAGGCCATATACCGGCCTCGTTGAGGCGCATCAGATATTGTGACAGGACTATCCGGCGTTCCAGTTCCGGCCATCGCGGATCCTCGCTTTCCGACAGGTCGACCGCCGCCCCGGAGAGCCAGAAATCTTCCCACGCCCCGGCACTTTCCGCAAATACATCCTCGGCCGGAGGGACTTCCCCGGCCCCCTGAAAGAATCCGCACGCCAGCGAAAACCTGCCACCACGCTCCGGTTCCAGTAAAAAACGGTGGGAACCGTCGCCGGCAGGACTGATATGAATACCTGTCCCTCCCCATTTCAAGGCAACATTGTACACGACAGAATCCATGGTACGCAGAATCACTGCGGAGGAATCCTGTTCCAAGACAAGCTCCGACACATGTTTCTCAGGACAGCCGTAATCCCCGACATAATCCGTCATGTACTTGCCGTCCGCATACGGGAAATCCATAAAAACCTTCAGCCGGCCTTCGGCTATCAGTGAAGAACTCACCTCTATCCCGACGGCATCGGCATCCGGATGACAGGCCGTTCTGACTTCCACAGGAATGCCCTCCAAAGAAAAACGGCTCGTCACTATTCCCGACCACAGATCCGTAGTCTGACTTACATTTTCAAGGTCCGTTTCCAGCGCCCCGGATCCGTCCGATTTCAATAAAACGAACCCTATGCGTCCGAGGTTGAATCTGTGCGGATTGGACGCCATCCATGAAGACAGTTCAGGCTGGGATTCATCAGGAAAGGCCATGGGCACATCTCGGCCGCCCATCTTCACCGGCACGCCGCCGTAATGCTGCGCTCTTGCGGCGTCATCCTGAGGGAAACTGTGCCAGCCCCAGTCGGAAAGCGTATTGAACGGCACAAATGTCTGCAGGCCGGTGATGTCCATGCCGAAAGCGAACCTTCCGTTGCCAACCTGGGCAGGGCTGCGCGGATCGGTAGCGCAAGTCATTATATTATGCCTTTCCACCACTTCCCGGCGGTCGATTGCCGGGGAGCAGGAAAGGAAAAGTATCAGGAATAATACTGCCGCTGGTCTCATACGCTGTTCAGGCCCGGAAACACGGTATTTCTATTTCACCCGGACAGAACCGGCCGTATACAGTTTAGGGGAAATCCCCTGTGTCCCGATCGCCAGACGGGCATAAAGCACCGGATATTCCGCGAGCTCCGCATCCTTGAGGCTGACGGTAATCGTCTGTTCGCCTATGGAAAGATTTGCGGAATCCACTTTCTTCCGGAAAGTCACGTCATCCACGAAACGGGTATTGTTTATATAAAGGGCAATACTCTCTATCAGGGCGTCCGGTTTGCCGTTGATAAGGGTAAAGGCTCCGCGGTCCACCCGGAAGGAAACCGTAAGCATACCCTCATCGTCGACGCTGTATTCTTCATTCGAAAGGACATAGTATGGCGTCACGGGAAAATCCACGGACGTGTCTCCGGTCACGTCGAAATACAGTTCGGTTCCCATATCTACCCAGGGGCCGGAACCGTTTTTCGCGACTATCCTGTACGAACCCTTAAAAAGCATGGCTGAAAAGGTGCCGTCCTGGTCCACGTAGACCGGAATAGGCGCCGTGCCCTCGAAGCCCGGCTGATAAAGTTCCAATACATTGTAATCCTGCCCGGTGCCCGTCTGTTTCAGGCCCACAGGCTCGCCGTTGTAGACAATCCGTCCGGTCAGCAGATTCTTGGGCTCCTCGTAATTGTCATAGTCGCAGCCTGCGAGCAGGACCGTACCGAGGAGGGCAATCATATTGATCATTCTTTTCATCGTTTTCATTCAATTAATTTAACGTCTCAAATCCCAGTCGCTGCAGCGACAACCTGAACTGTTACTGGAACGGATTTTTCTTCAGAAGCGGATTCGCAGTAATCCATGCATCGTCGATACCGTTGTAATAGCACATTCGGTCGAAGTAAAGCGGATACGTCTTCATGTAGCACGGAGTCTTTTCGAAAACCCATTTGCCGTCGATTTCAGGCTCGCCCGGGGCGTAGACCTTGTACGGGAAAAGAGAGTACAGGCGCGCATCGTCAGTCGCATTCCATATCGTATGCGCTATACGGAATCTCTTGGCATCCCACCATCTGTGGTTCTCGAAAGCGAACTCCACGCGGCGCTCCCTCTGGATATCCTCGATGGTCATGGATTCAAGGCGGCTGATACCCGCACGGTCGCGGATCTGGTTGATATAATCGAGAGCCTCTCCGGTATAGCCCAGTTCAAGTGCTGCTTCGGAAGCGATCATAAGCACTTCGGCATAACGGAAACGGATAAACCATACGTCGCTGCCGCGCGCTCCCTGGTCCAGATTCTCCGAAACGTATTTCCTGACATTGAAACCTGTCTTGTTCATGTACAGGTCATTGTTCGCCACCGGTCCGTTGATGCTTGTGACCACTCCTCCGTACTGCGCGTCGGTCTGGCCCGGCGTCCCCGTGACTGTCCTGAAGGATCCCGAACTTTTGTCAAGGATACCGGCCTGATATTCGATACGGGTCGAACGGAAACTGGCTCCCGGATATATGACGGTTCCCCACAGACGCGGATCCTTGTCTTTGAACAGGTCCTCGGGATTGTCATAGTAGACATAGTCCGCCCCGTTGCGTATTTTCAGTTCTCCGTTGCGGTTGTCCACGTACTCGAAATCTTCCACGAGATTCAGCACGGGCAGGACGGCATTGGCGAAGTCCTGGGATTTCACGGCCGACGCATAATTATAATTCGTCCAGTCATGCGTCTTTCCCGGATAAATGTAGTCAAGAGCCCAGATCACTTCCGGGTTGCTGTCTTTCTTGACGAAAAGATCATAGAAATTGAGGGCCTTGTCGCTGTTCTGCTCGTAGAGCCTGAACTTGCCGCCTTCGATGATTTCCCTGGCCGCATCATAGGCTATACGGTAGAACTTGGATGCCTTTTCCTCCGGAATGCCGACTTCAAGTCCCGATGTCTGGATAAGGCAGTTGTTGGCGATATTGTATTTTGCTATGGAGCCCGCATAAATCGCAGCCCTGGCTTTCAGGGCGAGCGCCGCCCATTTCGTCGCACGCGCGGCGTTGATATTTGTCGCCGGGTCATCGACATCGGCAAGGAAATATTCCGCAACGGCATTGCATTCGGAAATGATATAGTCGTAGGTCTCTTCCTCGGTAGACCTTGCTATGTACATTTTCGGAATCTGCGACTCTCCCTCATACTCGTAGACCTTGTCCCCGATCAGAGGAAGACCTCCGAGCCGTTCGCACATGTTGAAATAGAGCCAGGCCCTTAGGAAACGGACTTCACCTTCGTAGTGGCGCCTCATGTCCTCGGTAAGCTGGCGGTTATTCATGGCCGCATCGGAATAAAGCCCTTCGAGAAATATGTTCATCTCCCTCATGAGCCCGTATTCGTAGATGCGCCAGTGGTTCTGGAAAAACTGTGCCGTAGAGCTCGGCGCTCCCCAGCCGTATGCCGCCTCGTCAAGTTCCGTATATGAAGTAATATTGCTGAAACTCTGTCCCCAGTCCACGCGGCCGTACAGATTCGCAATGGCCGATTCTATCAGATTGTTGTCGGAAAATATCTGCTCCTGGGTGAATACATTGTCTGCTTCTTCCTCCAGATAATCCGTACAGCCGCCGGCGAAAAATACGGGCAGCAGGACACAGGCCAGATAGATTATTCGTATATTTTTCATTTTCCTCGATTAAAATGTTAAGTTGAGACCGAAACTTATGACACGCGTGGTCGGATACTGCTGGCCGCTGCTCGTGGCGATTTCCGGATCTATGTCGACCTCTCCGAGATTGTCTATCGAAAACAGGTTCTGCATCGAAGTGAAGACACGGATATTCTCGATATGCGCCTTGTTCAGGATGCGTTTCGGAAGAGAATAGCCGAATTCAAGGTTGCGGAGTTTCACGTAAGTGACGTTGCGCAGCCAAAAATTGTTGACCTTCTGATAGTTGGAATGACTGCCGTTGCCGTCGATGACCATCGGATATTTTCCTGGTACATATTCGCTGTCGGGATCGTCTATGTCGGCCAGATGCCATGCGTCGTCAAGCATGAATGCAGGGCTGTTTCCTCCGTCATGCAGAGGGTTCTTCAGCTCATAGTCCATATAGAACGAAGCCATGGATGCACCTGTGAAAAGGAGAGACAGGTCAAAACCTTTCCACGCCAGCGCGATGTTGAAGTTGAAACTCATGTACGGCACATCATCCTGGCGGTAGCCTAACGGCCTGCTGTCCATGTCGTTTATCACTCCGTCCCCGTTCTGGTCCTTCAGGATCAGGTCGCCGGGACGCATCGTGGTGTTTCCGAAACCGTCGATATCCACCGGATAGGAAGCGATCTCTTCCCAGCTTTGGAACTGTCCTATACATTCATAGCCCCACCACTGGTTTGCATAACGCTTGCTGTAATACGATCTGTATTCCTGCCATGAGTTGCTCAGGACCCACGGCTCGCGGTCCCATTCATATTTCCGGGAAAATGTGAAGTTCCCTTCCACGGAATAGCTGAAATCCCTGATACGGTCGCTCCATTTCATGCTTCCGTCGAAGCCGCGGATTTTCTGGGAAGCCATGTTTTCATTAGGCAGAGTGAAGCCGACCTCGTTCGGGAGGGTAATTCCCGGGCTTGCCGGAATTCCGTCCAGGGTGCGGGAGAAATAGTTGATTTCTCCTGTCAGGCGGTTGTCGAAAAATCCGTATTCGATGCCGACGTTGAACATGGTCACAGTCTGCCATGAAAGGTCGGTAACCGGAAGTCCCCGGTACTGGGATCCGATGACCCACTGTCCGTCGAGGACTGCTCCGCCGGAATTGTATGTATAGCCTTCGAGATAGTCGAAAGCCGAATAACCTGCCGTACTTTCATCTCCCATCGCACCGTATGAAGCCTTGAACTTCAGGTTCGAGACCCAGCGTTTCAGATTGACGTCCCACCACGGTTCTTCCGTCATTCTCCATCCGGCGGATACCGAAGGGAAAAAGCCCCACCGCTTCGAAGGCGGGAACTTCCATGACCCGTCATAGCGTCCCATGAGCTCAAGAAGATAGCGGCCGCCGTAGTCGTATGTGAAACGGCCTATGAAACCGGCTCTGGCCTGCGGGGAATCGAGGTAATCATTGAGAGATTCCAGTATGGAAGTATTCACCTGCGAAGACATGTCGGTCTGAGGACGGGCAGTAAAATCGATGCTCGGGGAAATGTGATGCGAAGCCTCTCCTCCGACGGTCAGGGCTACGTTGTGCTGCCCGAACTGTTTGTGGAAATCGAGGGTGAACTGTCCGCTGTAGTCTTCATTTATTCCGCTGGACTTGTAGAGTTCGGGATTGCGCTCTCCGTCTATGACGTAATATTCTCCCGTGGATTCGTCATAGTCATACAGGTCAAAAGTCTTGACCTGCTTGGTACGGGACGAATGGAGGAATGAATAGCCTCCGATAAGCCTCAGGGAAAGCCAGTCCGTAAATTTGTACTCGGCATTGAGGTTGATCTGCGCTACGCGCTCCTTGCGGACATCCTCTCCGTTCTTGGACATTGTCGTAACAGCGAAATTGGTCCAGATATAGCTCGGAGCCGTCTTTGCAGGATACATCGGATTGTCGTTGACAAAGGGGCGCACGGTCGGAAGGTTGCGGTATGAACCGAACAGCATCCATCCTACTTCATCGCCTCCTCCGAGTCCCGGAGCCTTAGTCGTCTGAAGGCGTCCGCTCACCTGAGCACCAACGGAAAACCGTTTGGTGATATTGGCATTGACATTGACCTGTATATTCGTCCTGTTGAATCCGCCGAAATCCCTTATGGCGTAATCCTGGTTCGTATTGCTCAGCGACACATAATAGCTCACCTTGTCCGAGCCTCCGGAAATATTGGCGCCGAAGTAGGACTGCGGTCCCGGATTCGTGGCATAGTCCAGCCAGTCGAAGCCTTCGTAGCCCCGCTCGGTACCGGCCTGCCACTTCAGATACTCCTCTTTCGAATATGTAGGCGTATAACTCGGATTGTCGGCCATCTTGATGACATCGGACTGGTATTTGGTCCTGACATACGAAGCGGCTGAGGCCGGCTGCGGAAATCTGAAAAACTCCTGCCATCCGTAAAGGGTCTTGACATTGACCGTATGGCGGGTATTCAGACGTCCTGATTTCGTCTTCACCACTACCACTCCGTTAGCCGCGCGAAGGCCGTATATGGCTGCGGAAGCATCCTTGAGTATGGAGATGGACTCGATGTCGTTAGCGTCGATATTGTTGAACTGGGCCTCGGTCTGCTGCACTCCGTCGATTATATACAAGGGAGATCCCATGCCCCTGATACTGATTTTCGTAGTGGCCCCCGGGCGGCCGTCGCTCATCCTGCTGTTGATACCGGCAATGGTACCGGCAAGGGCGGAAGAAGTATTGACTGTCGCATTGACTTTCAGTTCATCTCCGGAAACATTGGTAATGGCTCCGGTGATGGACGCCTTTTTCTGTACGCCGTAACCTACGATGACGACATCGTCGAGCATTTCCGAACTTTCCTGCAGAGTTATCGTATAACTGCTGCGTCCGGCCGTTACTGCCACTTTCGTCGTTTCATATCCCAGCGATGTCACAGTAAGGACACTGCCGGCCTCGACCTCGAGATTGAAAGCCCCGTTCAAGTCGGTCGTGGTTCCGGTCATCGTCCCTTCGATAATGATACCGGCACCTATTACAGGCTCTCCGCTGCCGTCAAGGACCTTGCCTGTTATGACATTCTTTTCGACAGGGACTTCGGAAGAAGGCTGAGGCTCATCAGTGCGCCTCGACAGAATGATCTGACGGTCTCTCGCAGTCCATGAAATGCGCGTTCCTGAAAAAAGCCTGTCGAGTACAGTCCGCAATGGCTGGTCCGTGACTTTCAGAGTCACCCGCTGGGTCATGTCCACAAGGCTCTTGCTGTAAAGGAAGCTGTATTCGCTTTGCTTCTCGATTTCGCCGATAGCCTCTTCGAGAGTGAGATTGTCGGCATCGAGAGAAATCAGGCTGTCCTGGGCACGTACTCCGGTACAGAACAGCATCCCGAAGAGCAGCAGGGCAAAACATGTCTTTAAATATGTTTTCATAAACGATTGCTTTGAAATTGGGTTATTACGGGACCTGGCTGCCGCTGCCGTCTACACCGATAATATTTTGCAGATATTCCACTTCCTCGGGATATCTCGGCGTTCCGTCAGGATAAAGGATATCATGGAACCAGTATTCGGGTTCCGGATCTCCGGCAACGGACTCCCACGGCCAGATCGTATTGGTCTTGCCCCAGACGAGACCCCAGTTGATTGCTCCTATCCTGTACTTTTTCATGAATGGCAGAGTGTTCTGGAATGTTCCCTTGTAATTGCCTCCGCGGGCAAGATATTCGGAACATATTACAGGCCTGCCATAGGACAGGATATCCAGCGCGACATGCTTCATCCCTACGAGCGGCGCCCCTGCATCCGTATAAAGGTCCTCCCACGGGCTGTAACTGTGATAGGAATTGATATCGGACATCGTGAGCGCTATCTCCCCGAAGGCTGCATGGTCCCTGTCAGGAGAGTGTATCCCTACAGTAATCGGCTGCACGGGATTCTGACTGCGGATCCACTGGATCGACTGCGGGAGAAGCTCCGACACTATGTCTTCGCGGGTAGAAGCGGTGCCCGGCTCGTTCCAGGCTTCCCAGATAAGGATTCTGTCGTCCTCGCGATAACGGGACACCACTTCCTCAACATACATGCGCATAAGGTCGAACCTCTCCGGAATGGCTTTCTCGTTCTCATCTATCACCGCAGGGTCTCCCTTGAAATCCAGGTTGTGCAGTCCCGCCACAGGTTCGAGCTGACCTCCTATCTGACAACGGTCGACACGGTCCCCCGCTCCCGAGAAGAAGCAGAACATGACCTTGATCCCATGCTTGTCGGTCAGGGTAAGAAAGTCGTCGATGTTGCGGAAGAACGAATCATGCTCATATTCCCATACGGCGCTGTGCAGAAAGACGCGAACCGTATTGAATCCCAATTCCGCCGCCCACCCGAGTTCACGGTCTATCGTCTCGTGATCATACGTGGAAGACTGCCACATCTCGATCTGATTGATAGCCGTACTCGGGAAAAAGTTGCACCCCACTATCCACGGCTGCTCGTCATACCACTGGTTCGCCTTTTCCACCGACCACGGCTGGAGCGGAGGATCGGGAAGCTCGACGAAGCGTTCGTCGCCTTCGAATTTGGTGCATGCCGCCGCCATTGTCACCAGAGAGACGAAAAGTGTTGTCAGTAAAAGATTTTTCTGCATTATTCTGCCGCTTTGAGGGTAATGGAGATTTTGCGGATAACCTTGGTTTCGCCGTCCTGGCTGACATAGAACGTATTGTCATCGCCGAGGGCAAGACCCTTAGGAGTATCGAAGGTGATGTTCTTCATGTCTTCCTCCGGAACATTGGTGACGTCTGCAGAACCCTTGGTACCGTTTCCTGCTACTGTCGTAACCGTAGGCGTACCGTCGAGATCCGTAATCTTGCGCAATGTATGGTTGATACATTCCACGAAATACAGGGTTTCTCCGGTAGAGTCGAAACACATCTGCTTCGGACCAGCAAGGCGTGAGGTGCCGACAGCCCCGTCGGTAAGGCCAGTCTCCGAACCTACGGAAGCGCCGCCGCAAGGATCTCCGGCTATTATCTCTCTCGAATCGGCGTTGCCCAGCGTATGCGTTGCCGGATCATACGGATAGCGTTCGATATATGCAACCGGCTTCGATCCGTCGCCTGCTCCGGTATTGATGTCGTTGCTGGCTCTCGCTACATACAGCCATTTTCCGTCAGGAGAAAAGACAACGCGCGAATAATGACTGTTCCACACGGATTTGTCGCTGTTTCCGTCCGAAATCGAAAAATCAGGCTCCGAAACGGAAGCTCCGTCGGCGGAAACAAGGAAGAATCTCGACTCGGTTCTCCACCAGTACCACTGGGAAGCTGCGACTACGGTATATCCGTCTACAGGATTGATCGCCACGTCCTCGTATTCAAGATCGGAATTATAGTCCTGATAACCGGCCGCATCCGGGAACTCTCCGCTTGAACGGCCGGCAAGCCACAGATATTTCCATGCTCTTTCACGGGCATTGCGTACCGTATATGCAAGACGGTCTCCTTCCACGGAAACAAGACAGGTGATACGTCCTCCGTCCCACCATGGATTATTGTCCTGAGGAGCCTTGTAGTATGAAACATTGCCGGATGCGTTGACCATGCGTACGCCGTTGTAGATTTCTCCCACGTAGAGGGCTCCTGTCTTGTCGTCATAGGCAAGGCTCTGAGGAGCGAAGAACTTGGCTGAAAGGCGGCCGCCGTTGTCGGCGCCCTGAGGTCCGGCTCCCGCCCATACTTCGGATGTAGCTACATACTCTTTTTCGAGGACCTTGAAGTCGGAGAAGGTTCCGGTCACGGTCTGACCGTTGTCTATGCCGTATTTCACATCTACTTTAAGAACGTATGTGCCGTATTCGGTATCTTCCGGAACAGTCACGACTATGGCTCCCGGAGCTACGGACTTTATCTCGAGCCTGAGATCGCCGAGAGTCACCGTAACGAGCGCCGGATCGGAACCGAGGTCCTTGCCTTCTATCGTAAGTTCTCCTCCCGGATAGATACCTGCTTCCGGTTTGTATCCCGTAATCTCAGGGACGCGGCCGCGGATCTCGAAATCCACTTCGAAAGTATGCGAAGCTACTTTTTCCGCTCCGTTTTCATCATTGTATGCCACTTGCACCTGAAGCGGATATGTCCCGATTTCGAATGTTCCCGGGATAGTGAATTTAATGACTGACTTGCCCACTTCTGTTATTGTCAGAGGTGTCTCCCCGAGCGTAACGGTCACTTTGGTCGCATCGGTACCGAAATTCTTGCCCATGATCATGGCATCGGTCTCTGTGCCTGCCTCCGCATATTCAGGAGTGTAGTTTACGAACTCCGGTACCTGAACGGTGCCTGAAGTCTGGTCTTCTTCTTCAAGTTCATTTTTTGTACATGCCGTACAGGCGATAGCTGCTGCCATAAACAGCATTGCAGCATGTCGCAGATCGAATTTGTGAATCAGGTTCATGATTTGTTGATATTTTCAGGTTATTTATCAGATTTGTCCGTTGGTTTCCTCCTGGTCCGGAGCCGTTCCGGAAGCGGAGTCCTGCTCGTTGCCGATGACGATTTTGCGTATGTCGGCAAAGCCTTCTTCGGCTACGTACAGATTGCCTTTGGAATCCATGCAGATACCGTTCGGTTTGGAAAATACGGCTTCGGACGGCTTGCCGTTCGCAAAGGCCGAAGGATTGTTTCCGTCCGTACTCGGATACGGGATCCCGGCAAATGTCGTCACTGTCCCGTCAGGAGTTATTTTCCTTATGCAGTGATTCCAGCTGTCTGCCACATACAGATTGCCGTCATCGTCGCAGCATCCGTACTCCGGATAATTGAATCTGGCTTCCTTTCCCTTGCCGTCGGCATAGTCTCCAGCATCCGAATTCATGCCGGCGAACTCGTGGACTTCATTGGAAAGCCGGTGAGTCTCAGGATCATAGTCGTATGCTGAAATGCAATGACGTCCCTTGTGTATGACGTAAAGACGGGTCCCGTCCTTTGAAAATACCGGCCTTGACTGGCAGGTAACTCCGAGCGGAGTATATCCTGACGCCTGGGACAAGGTATGCGTATCAGTGTCGTAGACAAAAATGCCCGTAGAACCTTCATGGTTGCGGCAGATGAAAATCCTGTCGTCCACAGGATTGACAGCCAGGCCCTCGCAGTCCGGCTGGTCATCGGAAGAATCGGCATACCAGAGTCCGTAGCCGTCGCTTTTCAGGGCATAGCCGAGATAGGCTCCCCTGGATTGAGGACGGTTGACAAGAATCCACAGGCGAGAACAATCATTGGAAAACGCTATGGCGCGGAAATCATAGCTGTAAGCATCCGTAGCGATGCCACCCTGATTCTGCTCGGGTGTTCCTCCGCCATACATGGGAAGCATCCAGGATGTTTCCCCGTTTGAAAGGAGACGTATTCCCCTCGCCCATTCGGCCAGATAGAAGTTGTCCTCCTTGTCTCGGACAAGCTGGCTTGGCGCATAGAAGCATGAAGTGAGATACGGTCCGAAATAATGCTGGCCGGTAAGACCCGATCTGCCTGCGAACGTAGAGACATTGGACTCTACGGTATAGGTAAACAGGGTTTCGAATGTAGTCTCGTAAAGTTTCAGTTCCCCTTCGGTACCGCGCCGGATGCCGATTCTCACCTCTCCCGAGCCGCATTCTTCCGGAACGATTACGGATATGGCATTGTCGGATACTGATACGATCTGCACCGGAGTGGAATTGATGAGTACGGTAATACGTGACGGATCGGTACCGAAATATGCTCCCGTGATAGTAAGCACGTCCCCGGCCTTGGCCTGCCCGGGCTCAAAGGATACGAAGACCGGAGCTTCCGAAGGCTCCGCGGTTTCCGTTCCGACCGTTTCCTCATGGCTGCATGCCGCGGACAACATTGCACAGCATGACAGGATTATGAATATTCTTCTCGATTTCATAAATTATTTCATATTGGGATTTATGTTCATGTACTGTCAGTTTCCGGCTTTGGTGTAAAGCAGGATTCCGGGGATGTCGAAAAGACGTTTGGCCATGGCATAATGGCCGTCAGCATTAGGATGTACCATGTCTGACATGAACAGATCCTGGTTCTGCCTTGAAGTGTCGCCGTCGTGCGAGGTGGCAAGATCGAAGCGGCAGCTGGCAACATCCATTTCCTCGCATACGGATGCTATCGTCTCATTGATCGTTTCGCTGCTGCCGTCATTACGGACGGGTATGCGGTTCAGGACAGGAACTGCGCCTAAACTACGTATCAGTTCGACGAGTTCCACGAGCTTTTCCCGGGTATTCCCGCCGTCTGTACCGACAGTCACCATCACGTATTCAGGCCTGATAACCGGGACTTCATTGGAGATGCGGTCCATGATGCTGTCGACCGTAGAACCGCTCTGGGCCGAGAACACTACGCGGCCGCTGAGCCATGAAGCCATCACCTGGCCGAACCGTGCGGATTCGCGGACCTGATCTCCTTCGGCAACAGAATCGCCTGTGACATACATGAAAGGCCCGGGTGCGGCCGAAGCAAGGATTTCCACTTTTTTGATGAAAGGAGACTTGCCGGAAAGACGTCTCATTCCGAATACATTATTCTGACGTCCTCCCTTGAACTCGTTTTGTTCCACACTGTTGCCTCCGGCGCTCGAATCGAGTTCCGAAACCGTGGCTACGGAAGCCGTGGCGCCCGTAGATTCGTCAGTGATGGTAAACGTATTGCTGCGGAAGGATTTTACGGCCTCGAGGGTGTAGATGTGTCCGTTTTCGACCGTAAACCATACTGAAGCCTCGACTTTGTCCTCATTTCCGAAAGTATGGATGTTGATTGTACCCTCGGCCGCATCTACCGTAAAAAGGGAACCTCCCTTGCCGTCGCGCTCAAGCCACTGAAGGCCGAAACGAGTATCCGAAAAAAGCGAAAGGCGCACCCTGGTGATACGTTCCTCGAATGTGATGCGTCTGTCATATCCGAGATACAGGGCTGCATCATCCGTACCCTCGAATGCCAGGCCCCTCGCCTCGATTCCGAAAGAGCCGTAATTGTCCGTGCTGGAAAATTCCGACAATGCTTCCGCTCCGTCCGCAAGAAAATCATATTCCAGCAGGGCAAGCTCCTGTGCGGCCGCCCTTTCGGGCTCGTATGGATGAAATACGTATTCATCGCTACAGGAAACCGCTCCTGTCAGCATTAAAAGCAGGAATAGTGTTAGAATCTGTTTCATAAGAAATTATCAGTATAAGTGCTGTTCATGTGGCTGCCGCTGCCGAGCCTGTCCGCAGCAGCAAATCGATATAAAGACAACTCTGGATTTAAAAGACACATCGGCTTCCGGAAAAAAAGTGTTTTTTTTGCCACAAAAAAATTTTCGTTGTGGGAAAATATCTCCCGGCTGTCTAATATTATTGTCCGGCCGAAAACGGACAGAAACCACATGGAACTGCAACTAAAATCGATTTTATGAAAAAAAGACATCTGTTATCATTCCTGCTCATTCCTGTCATGACAGCTGCTTTAGCCTGTATTTCCTGCATGAAGGAAGATATCGGAGCAGAGCCACGGTTCTCCTTCATAACGCCAGACGACGGCACGAACCCGTCCTCGGTAATGATATCCTCAGGCAGCTATTCCAAGATTTACTCCATCGAGACGGAAAGTTCGTGGAGCATCAGCAAACCGGAATCCGCCGGATGGCTTTCTATCCGTCCGCAGCAGGGAGACGGTCCGGCGGCGGTATATGTTTCCGCATCGGCCAATGAAAGTCCGGAAACCAGGACTGCAAGACTGGAATTCAATGCAGGAGAAAAACTCGTGCATACCTTGACCTTCGAACAGGCGGCCGACATACCTTACCTCAATGTTACGGCAGCCGTAACGTCGATTCCTGCCGCCGGAGGCGAAATCACCCTGCTTGTAGACACCAATGCGGAAGAATGGTCCTGCGAAATAACTGGCAACGAAGGTTCCTGGCTTGTTGAAAAGGCAAAAGACAGGACAAGCCTGACGCTTGCCGCGGAAAATAACGGACATTTTTCGGAACGGAACGCCATCGTAAGGATCACAGTCCCGGAATACCCGGACCTTATCCAGGAAATATCCGTATCCCAGAATGCCTTTGCAGCCGACCTGCTCGACATAGTCTTCAACAACGACGGGACGGCGACAGACATATCTCCGATGCACCATACCGTAGAACATCTGTCCGGAGCCAATCTGATGACATACTACAATGACAGCTACGGCCGCTATGCCGCACGATTCAGCAATGCCCCCGGAGCCAATCCGTCATCCGGATACTATAAGGTCGACTACAGGAACAATCAGGAATTCCGCGATGCACTGGCAGACGGTCATTCTCTGGAAGTTCTGGTGATGTTCGATGCCGATGCCGACGGGGCCGCTGAAATCAAGCCGTTCAGTTCCATGCAGTCCGGAGGCACGGGATTCCTTATCACCAAGGCCGACCGCGGCACGGAAATGACATTCCTGCCCAACCTGACTTCCGGAGGCTGGCAGTGGACCCGCAGCGGAGTGACTCCGGAACGCGGCAGGTATTACCATGTGGTCGGAGTCTGGGACAAGGCGGCAAAGAAATCCAGAATTTATGTCAACGGTGAGAAAAAAGCCGAAATCGATGCCGCCGGAGATTTCAATTTTCCGAACAATCAGAACTGCTGGTGGTTCGGAATCGGCTGCGATGCCGGTGACGGAAAGGCGGAAGCCGGATGGAAAGGAGATATTGTCATAGCTCGCATATACGACGATCCTCTTTCCCAGGAAAACGTGACAGCCCTCTGGGATGAAGTAAAGGGAATGGAACCGCAGGGAGATGTAATAGAACTCGAGGATATCTTCTATCTGCCTGCAGCAGAAGTCAAGGCAGGCTCTGAATTCAGGGTAGCCGGAACAGGATTCAGAGACGGAGACAGGATAAGGCTCGAATCCACGGAAGATTCGGGAATATCCTTCGACTGCGAAACTACGGTTTCCGACAAGGCAATAGGCTTTACGGTTCCCGCCGGTTTCGTTTCAGGGTCTTACCGCATGGTACTCATGAGAGGCGATGCGCGCTGCCCTGTAGGAGTTGCGGACCTTACCCTGTCCGACAACCCTACGCTGCAGAATCTTCCTCAGGTGATTGCGCACCGCGGATTCCACACGACGAACGGAGCTGCGGAAAATTCCCTTGCCTCATTCGAGGCTGCCATAGAACTCGGGGTTTACGGGTCCGAAGCTGATTTCTATATCACCCGCGACGGGGTGGTGGTATCGAACCATGACCCCGACATAAACGGAATAAGAATAGAAAACTCGTATTTCGACGACATCAGGGACATAACATTGTCCAACGGCGAAAAGGTTGCGACCCTGGACGTGTACCTGGATGAAATCGTCGATGCCGGGACGAAACTCATAGTCGAAATCAAACCCCACAACTCCGTGGAAAACAATAACCGCGTCGTCGATGCCATAATCGACGAACTGAATGCCAGAAACATGACTGACAAGGCGGATTTCATTTCATTCAACTACGAAATATGCCAGCGGCTTGCCTCCAGGGCGCCGGGAGCCCTTGTAGGATACCTCAACGGAGACAAAAGCCCGTGGTCGATGTCTCCGGAAATAACCTGCATAGACTATCAGATGAATGTGCTGAGAAGCCATCCTCAATGGATTAAGGACGCCCATGCGAAGGGAATGAAAGTGAATGTATGGACGGTGAATTCCGAGGCCGACATGATGGAATTCATATCCATGGGAGTGGATTTCATCACTACCGACCATCCGGATGTCCTGAAGGAAATGCTTTCCAGAATTTCAGAGTAGGATACCGCCGGTCTTTCAGAGAAAGACGCCTGAAGTTTTCCGGGAAGTTTTCCCGGAAAATTGTTATTTTTAAGTCATGAAAGAAAGGATTACGCTTACTCAGCTCAGACAAGGCGGGCATGAGACTTTCTCCCGGCTGTTCACTCTGTATTATTCCGACCTGGTGCTTTTTGCCGGAAGATACCTGCCTGAACTGGAGTCCTGCGAAGACATAGTACAGGATACGTTCCTGAAAGTGTGGCATCTGCGGAATCAGCTGGAAGTCACGGTCCCTTTGCGTGCGTATCTGATCGGGGCTGTCCGCAACCGGTGCCTCAACGAAATAAAGCACCGCAAGCTGACCGCAAACACCACTGTCGATTCGCTGACATGGATGCCTCTGAGAATCGAGGAAGAAGCCGTGCTTTACTCCGAACTGCAGGAAAGGCTCGGGCAGGCTCTTCAGAAAATGCCGGCAGTGTATCGCGAAGCTTTTGAAATGAGCCGGTTCTACAGGATGAAATATCAGGAAATCGCCGACAAGCTCGGGGTTTCCAAAAGAACTGTAGAAGTCAGAATAGGCAAGGCTCTGGCCATCCTCAGACGGGATCTGAAAGATTTTATGCTTTTAATCCCTCTCTTTTTAGGCATATCGCTGTGGTAAATTCCTTTATAACTGTCTTGAATAAAAAGAACGAAAATGGACGAAACAAATGATCGCATAGCTTCGGTTATCGCAAAATATTCAGCCGGAGAAGCGTCGCCCGAAGAAATGGAGATGCTTGTCTCATGGCTCAGGGAAGACAGGGAGCATGCTCTTGAATTCGCCAGAATGACAGATCTGGATTATGCGGCCGATCCGCCGTTCAGTCCGGATGACATCAATATGGACAAGGCCTTGAAGCGCACGATGCTTGCCATTCGGAAAGACGAAAGAAAGTCGCACAGGACGAAGATCCTCAAAATCTTCGAACATGTCGCCGCGGCGCTTTTCATCCCGCTCGTCCTCCTGACAGTATATCTGATTGCAGACAGGCCGGAGACTGACGGAGCGATCGCATGGCAGACAGTGACAACACCGTTCAGGACAAATACAAGACTGGAACTTCCGGACGGCTCGCAAGTATGGCTGAACGGAGGAAGTACGCTGAGATACCCGCTTGCATTCACCAAGGGCGAACGGACGGTTTCTCTCACCGGAGAAGCCTATTTCGAGGTTGAGTCGGACAAGAAGAACCCTTTTACGGTAAACACGGGAAATGTCACGGTGACGGCAACGGGAACCGCATTCAACGTAGACGCGTTCCGGAATGACGACATGGTGTCGGTCACAATGGTCAGAGGGACAGTGGACGTAGACATGAAAGGCACTACGGTACGCATGAATCCGGGAGAAAGGATATGCTACAGCAAGCGTGCAAGCACATATACCGTAGATCAGGCCGATCCGGAAAAATGGTGTGCATGGCGCAATGGAAGAATAATCTTTGAAAACGACAGGCTCGAATACGTCTTCCACCGTCTCGGACAGCTTTACAATGTGGAATTCACCGTATGCAGCCCTGAAATCAACCGCTACGTCTATCATGCCGTCTTCACTGACGAGACCCTTCCTGAAATTCTCGACATGCTGAGAATCAGCGCTCCGATACGTTACGAAATCCTGCAGTCGGATTCTCCTGACCCGAACTCTCCGAAACAGCAGATACGAGTTTACGCAAATTAACCGCAAATAACACGAAATGAAGAAAAATCTTTTCCTTACCGCACTGGCCATACTGTTGTCCCTGACATCCGAAACCCTGGCATGGGAACCCGCAGGCAACAGGATAATGACAAAATGGGCTGCCGGGACAGATCCGTCATGCCCCCTCCCGGAATATCCGAGACCGGCCATGGTCCGCGACCGCTGGCAGAACCTCAACGGACTGTGGGACTATGCCATCCGGCCGGTATCGGAAGCCGCACCGGACATGTTCGACGGAAAGATACTGGTACCTTTTCCCGTAGAATCAGCCCTGTCCGGAGTACAGCGTGAAGTAGGGGCGGAAAACGCTCTCTGGTACAGAAGGACATTCACGGTTCCGGCCTCATGGAAAGGGGACAGAATTCTGCTGCACTTCGGAGCAGTGGACTATATGGCAGACATATATCTCAACAATGTGAAAATAGCCTCCCACTCCGGAGGATACACCGCCTTCCAAATTGATCTGACTCCATACCTTACCAGGGGAGACCAGGTGCTTACAGTCAGAGTATGGGATCCGACGGACGAAGGCTGCCAGCCACGCGGGAAGCAGAAAACCAGGCCCGAAGGAATCTGGTATACTCCGGTGACAGGCATCTGGCAGACTGTATGGCTCGAACCTGTAGGGGATTCGCGCATAGGCAGCCTCCATACGGTACCTGACATCGACGCCGCACGGCTGACGGTAGTCCCTGTGACCGAAGGCGCAGAAGAAGGGGATATCGTGGAAATAAAACTTACTGACGGGAGCAAAACCGTAGCCGTCTCGCGCTGCGCCGCCGGACAGCAGGCAGTGATACCTGTGCCCGACATGAGGCTGTGGTCTCCGGAAGATCCTTTCCTTTATGATCTTGAAGTGACGCTGTCCCGCAAAGGACGCATTCTGGACAAGGTGGAGAGCTACGCGGCAATGCGCAAGATATCGGTAAAGCGCACTGTCGGAGATGCCATGAGGATGCAGCTCAACAACAAGGATTATGTCCAGCTCGGCCTGCTCGATCAGGGATGGTGGCCGGACGGACTCTATACAGCCCCGTCAGACGAAGCCCTGTCTTACGACATTATCAAGTCCAAGGAACTCGGATTCAATACGATACGCAAGCATATCAAGGTAGAACCAGCCCGCTGGTATGCCCATTGCGACAGGATAGGAATGCTCGTATGGCAGGACATGCCGAGCGGAGGGGAGAATCCGCAATGGATACCGGACCGCTGGTTCGACGGAAAGGAAGCAATCCGAAGCGCGGCATCCGAAACAGTCTGGCGCCAGGAATGGAAAGGGATAATAGACCAACTCCGCTGCTATCCGAGCATCGTGATGTGGATTCCGTTCAATGAAGCATGGGGCCAATTCAAGACACCGGAAATCGCCGCCTGGACCAAAGGGTACGATCCGTCGCGTCTCGTAAATGCGGCGAGCGGAGGCAATCACTATCAGGGAGCCGGAGATGTTTTCGACATTCACGCCTACCCTCATCCGCGCATACATACGACCGACAACAGCCGGCCTCTGATTATCGGGGAATTCGGCGGGATAGGTCTTGCCCTGGAAGGACACCTGTGGCAGCCGGACCGCAACTGGGGCTATGTACAGTACAGGACACCGGAAGAAGCCACAGACGAATATGTCCATTATGCCGAACTTCTGAGACAGCTCGTCATAGCCGGAGTCTCCGGCGCCATCTACACCCAGACGACAGATGTAGAAATCGAGGTGAACGGACTTATGACCTATGACCGGGCCGTAGTGAAAATGGATGCCGACCGTGTCCGTGAAGCCAATCGGGCGGTAATCGGAGCCCTCAAGGATTTCTAAGTCCAATCAATTAAAAATCAACACATAATGCTAAAAAGAACCGTATTCATTCTGAGTGCGGCCATGTTCGCCGCGACTCATACCCTGGCCCAGCCGGTCACTCCGGAACACGAAGCACGGGCCCGCGCTCTGGTAGAGCAGATGACCCTCGAGGAAAAAATCGACTATATCGGAGGCTACAATACCTTCTTCATCCGCGCCGTAGACCGCCTCGGAATTCCGGAAATCCGTATGGCGGACGGTCCTCAGGGCGTACGCAACGACTTCAGCGCACAACTCATCGGCCGCGACAAGAAAAGCACCCTGTATCCCTGCGGAATGGCGGCAGCAGCGACATGGAACAGGGATATGGTCATGAAAATGGGAACAGGCATCGGCCAGGATGCACGCGCCCGAGGCGTCCACATCCTGCTCGGTCCCGGAGTGAACATATACCGCTCCCCTCTTTGCGGGCGCAACTTCGAATACTACGGAGAAGACCCCTTCCTTGCCGGAGAGACTGCGGCAAGTATGGTAAAAGGCATACAGAGCCAGGGAGTTATGGCCTGTGCAAAGCATTTCGCAGCCAACAATCAGGAATGGGACCGCTACAACGTCTCGTCCGATGTCGACGAACGCACCCTGCATGAGATATACCTGCCCGCATTCGAAAAGGCCATCCGTGAAGCCGGCATGGGTGCCGTCATGAACGGCTACCACCTGATAAACAGCGTGCATTCTTCCGAATACGGCTATCTGAATATCGATGTGCTGCGCAAAAAATGGAACTTCAAGGGAATTCTCATGTCGGACTGGGGCGGAACATACTCTACGCTCGGTCCGGTATTCAACGGGCTCGATATCGAAATGCCGGGAGGCGGAATGATGAACCGGGCGAAGATCATGCCTCTGATAGAAAACGGAGTTATAGGCGAATCCCTTATCGATCAGAAAGTCTGCCACATACTGCAGACTTTGATAGCATTCGGATTTTTCGACCGGCCGCAGAAAGATGAAAGCATAGGCGAACGGAATCCTTATTCGGACAGCGTAGCACTCGAAGTTGCCAGGGAAGGCACAGTACTGCTGAAGAATGACGGGATTCTCCCTCTGGCCAGAGGCAAGGTCGTAGTCTGCGGTCCAAATGCAAACACGATAGTGACCGGAGGAGGCAGCGGTGTAGTATATCCATTCGAAAGCTGTTCCGTCGCTGAAGGCATGCGCGGCATGGGGAAGAAATACCGCCCGCTTTACGACACGTCGGAATGGAAATCGGATCTTTCGATATTCTATGCTGACCCGGAATGTACCGTACCCGGAGCCGCGGTCGAATATTTCAACTCCAAGGATCTTTCCGGAGAGCCGGCATATACGACGACAGTAACGGCAATCGACGGCGAATATCAGGCTTCGCCCGTCCCGGGAACCGTAGCTGACGATTATTCCGACCGGTACACCTTCTATTACAGGCCAGAAACCGAATCTTATCTTTATCTTTCCGCAGGAGGCGATGACGGCTACCGGCTTCTGATAGACGGAGAGACAGTCATAGACGACTGGGAAAACAAGGCCTACAGGTCCAAGGATATTTTCCGCCGCTTCGAAGCAGGACGTGTCTACAAGTTCACATACGAACATACAGACGACTTCTCTGTCTCGCGCGTGATGTTCCGCTACGCCGACCACTTCAATGATCCGGCATTCGCGGAAGCGCTCCGCAAGGCGGACGCCGTGATCGCGTGCATAGGCTTCGACTCTGTCACCGAGCATGAAGGCGGCGACAGGACGTTCTGCCTGCCTGAAGGCCAGACCGATCTGCTGGATGCCCTGCTGAAGCATAACGGCAACATAATCGCCGTACTGAATGCAGGAGGAGGCGTGGACATGATGCCGTGGCTCGACAAGGTAAGGGCGGTAGTCATGGCATGGTATCCGGGACAGGAAGGTGGCCGGGCCATTGCCGAAATCATCACAGGCAAGATCTCCCCGAGCGGGAAACTGCCGTTCACAATGGAAAAGAAACTCGAGGACAACCCTACATGGGGCAATTATTATACGAATGTGGACATGAGCATGTTCAACACTCCATACAAGCGCGTGGCCTACAATGAAGGCATCTTCGTCGGCTATCGCGGGTTCGACAGGAACAATACGGAGCCTCTCTTTGAATTCGGCTACGGACTGTCCTATTCGACATTCAGCTACGGCAACCTTGAAATAAGGAAAGAAGACGGCAGACAGTACACCGTATCGTTCGATATCACGAATACTGGCCGGTACGATGCCGCTGAAGTGGCTCAGATCTACGTACAGGACATCGAATCGAGGGTTCCGAGACCGGTCAAAGAGCTGAAAGGATATGAAAAGGTCTTTCTGAAAAAAGGAGAGACCCGCCGTGTCGAAATAAGGCTCGACGAGGAAGCCTTCCGTTTTTATGACCCTGTAATGCACGACTTCTGCGTCGAACCGGGAGAGTTCGGAATATTCGTAGGGTCATCATCCCGCGACATCCGGTTGAAAGGAAAGATAACGGTAACTGAATGAAACAACAAATATCTGACAAATGAGAAAAGCATTTCTGATTGCAGCCGTCATGACCTCCTTGACGGCTGCCGCAAACGCCCAGATCGTGACACAGGAACACGAAGCCAGAGCCCGCGAACTGGTGGGGCGGATGACTCTCGATGAGAAACTCGAATACATCGGAGGATACAACTCCTTCTATCTAAGGGCGATTCCCCGCCTCGGCATTCCGGAAATCTGGTTCGCAGACGGACCTCAGGGAATCAGGATAGACTCCCACAGCACCCTGTTCCCGAGCGGTATGGCCCTGGCAGCCACATGGGACAGGACCCTGGCCGGCAAGACCGGAAAAGGCATAGGACAGGATGCCCGGGCGCGCGGCATCCATGTGATGATGGGCCCCGGAGTGAACATATACCGCTCCCCCGTATGCGGCCGCAACTTCGAATACTACGGGGAAGATCCATACCTTGCCGGCGAGACGGCAGCTGCCTACATCGAAGGCATGCAGGGCATGGGAGTAATGGCCTGCATGAAACACTTTGCCGCCAACAACCAGGAATATGACCGCCATCACGTATCAGCAGACATAGACGAAAGGACTCTCAACGAGATATATCTTCCTGCGTTCGAAAAAGGTGTCCGCCAGGCAAATGTCGGAATGATAATGGACTGCTACGGGCTGGTGAACGGAAGGCACGGAACGGAAAACAGCTACCTGAACATCGATGTGCTGCGCGACCGCTGGGGGTTCAAGGGTATTGTCACATCCGACTGGGAAGCTACATATACGCTGATCAACGGAGTGTACAACGGTCTGGATATAGAAATGCCGAAAGGATGGCTTCTCGATCCGCAGAAAATGAAAGAACTCATAGGGAACGGAGTCATCGACGAGCGCGTCATAGACCTGAAAGTGCAGCATGTCCTGCAGACTCTGCTTGCATTCGGCTTTTTCGACCGGCCGCAGAAAGATGAAAGTTTCAGTGAAAGGAATCCATATTCCGAACAGGTTGCCCTCGATGTCGAAAGGGGCGGTGCCGTCCTGCTCAGAAACCGGGACAACCTGCTGCCCGTAACAAGGGGAAAAATCGTTGTCTGCGGACCGAATTCCGAACTTGTAGCCAAGGGCGGCGGCAGCGGCGAAGTATTCCCGTTCGTCAGCAGCAGCATTGCCGACGGATTCAAGAAGAATCTCGGACGCAGGCTCGATTTCGGATATACTCCGGATCTGTGGAAAACGGACCTCGATATCTTCTTCGCCGATTCCTCGTGCACGGTACGCGGAGCCACGGCCGAATATTTCAACAACACGAATCTTGAAGGGGAACCCGCGCACACTGCCGTCGTCCATGAAATCGGATATGAAGGCTGGGACTCTCCGGTGCCGGGGATCGTGAATACGGACAATTATTCCGACCGTTACACCTTTTATTTCAAGCCTGAAAAAGATGCCGTACTTTACTTTTCAGCAGGAGGAGACGACGGATACCGCGTCACTGTAGACGGCAGGGAACTTATAGAACAATGGTACGGACATCCTTTCCGCCAGAAGGAGGGTTACATGGAATTCAAGGGAGGACAGACCTACAGGCTCACATACGAACACTTCGACGGCGGTTCGAATCAGGAAACGATGTTCCGCTATGCCGACTATCTGAACGATCCCGAATTCATAGATGCAGTACGCGAAGCAGATGCGGTGGTCGTCTGCCTCGGATACGACTGGTACCTTGAATCGGAAAGCTGGGACAGGCCGTTCTCCCTGCCCGAAGGTCATCTTCTCTGTCTGGAAACTGTACTGAAACATACAGACAAGGCCATAGTCGTAATCAATTCCGGAGGCGGAGTGGAAATGGCCCCGTGGATAGACCGTACCGCAGGTGTGCTGATGGCCTGGTATCAGGGCCAGGAAGGGGGCGATGCCGTCGCTGAAATCATCACCGGGAAGATATCCCCGAGCGGGAAACTTCCTTTTACCATCGAAAAGCGCCCTGAAGACAATCCTACATTCGAAAACTACCACCCGAACACGGAACAGGTAAAGCCGGACAATCCATACAGACGCGTAGAATACAATGAAGGCATATTTGTCGGATACCGCGGCTACGAACGCAGCGGGATACAGCCGCTGTTTCCGTTCGGTTTCGGACTTTCATATTCTTCCTTCGACTACGGGAACCTCGAAATAAAGGATCTCGGGAACGGAGAGTTTTCCGTATCGTTCGACGTGACCAATTCCGGACGTTATGATGCCGCCGAGGTGGCACAACTGTATGTCGGCGCCGTCAATCCGGTTGTCGTGCGTCCGGCAAAGGAACTGAAAGGGTACGAAAAGGTCTTCCTGAAGAAAGGACAGACGCAGAGAGTTGAAATCGTACTGGACGATGAAGCGTTCCGTCATTATGACTACATGCTGCATGACTTTACGGTAAATCCGGGAGACTTCAATATCTTCGTGGGTTCATCTTCCGCCGATATCAGGCTGGAAGGCCGGCTTACGGTAAAATAACCCGGTCCACGGTAAAATAATCCAACCACATGAAATCGGATAAAACAAATGGGCGGCTGACTCTGCCGCTGCTGTGCCTGCTTTTCGCATTCACGGCTGCGGCACAGCCTTCCGGACGGGTCTGCCTTAATGAAAACTGGAAATTCCACAAGGGGGATTATGCCGCAGAAGACTCTCTGAGACTCAGCTACGACAGTATCAGGCCCTGGATCCTGCCGGCATCCGACCCTCTGTTTCCTCCGGAGAAAAGGCATGGCAGGCCGGTCGGAGAACCAGACGGCGGGCCCTTCGCCTCACCCGGGTTCGACGATTCGTCCTGGCGGACGCTCGATCTTCCCCATGACTGGGGGATCGAGGGCCCGTTCCGCCAGGAATACCCGGGCGAAACGGGAAAACTTCCCTGGTGGGGACAGGCATGGTACAGGAAAACGATACGGATGGATGCGGACATGGCCGGCAAACGGGTATTTCTCGAACTCGACGGAGCGATGTCCTGCTCTTCTGTATGGTGCAACGGCCATATTGCGGGAGGCTGGCCGTACGGATACACGTCATATCGGGTAGATATCACCCCTTACCTTGTCCAGGGGGAAAATACGATAGCCGTAAGACTGGACAATCCTCCGGAATCGAGCCGATGGTATCCAGGCGGCGGAATCTACAGAAACGTCTGGCTTACCGTTTCGGAGCCTTCGGGCATTGCACACTGGGGGACATTCGTCACGACACCGCACGTATCTGCAGACAAGGCCTCCGTCAATCTGCGTATAGCCATGAGGAACAGCGACAGCGCGGAGCCGCCTGCAGAAGTGTCTACGGAAATATTCGCCCTCGATTCCGCCTGCCGGATTTCAGGCACAGCCATAGCGGCTGCGGAAACCGGAATAGAGAAACTGCATGACGGGCAGACTGTCATACAGACCTTCACTGTAGAAAATCCCCGTCTCTGGAGTCCTGAAAACCCGGCACTTTACGCTGCCGTGACGACAGTGCGGACCGGCGGCAGGATTACGGAAAGATACACCACCCGTTTCGGCATAAGAAAAGCTGAGTTCACTCATGAAGGCTTCTTCCTGAACGGAGAACGCATGATGCTTCAGGGTGTCTGCATGCACCATGATCTCGGAGCTCTCGGAGCGGCAGTCAATACAAGGGCCATCGAACGCCAGCTCCGCATTCTCAAGGAAATGGGAGCGAATGCCATACGCACGGCCCACAATCCTCCGGCTCCGGAGCTGCTCGACCTGTGCGACCGGATGGGATTCATGGTAATAGATGAATTTACCGACACGTGGAGGATCCCGAAAAAGCCCAACGGATACGCCCTGTTCTTCGACGAATGGGCCGAAGCCGACATGACGGCCATGATAAGAAGGGACCGGAACCACCCCTGTGTCATAGCATGGAGCATAGGGAACGAAACCGAAGAACAGTGGCATCCCGAACTGTACGGGACAGCTCAGGAACTCACCCTGCTTGCACACAGGGAAGACCTCTCCCGGCCTACGACATTCGGGAGCAATTACTGGCTCGCCGCGTCCAACGGGTTCAGACATACCGTAGACATTTTCGGATTCAATTACAAGCCGATGCTTTATGAAAGTTTCAGACTGAACAGCCCCTTCCAGCCGTTCATGGGATCTGAAACGGCTTCCTGCATCAGCACGCGGGGGTTTTATGTATTCCCTCTTGTCGATGACAAAAGCGAAGGACGTTCGGACTTTCAAGTGAGTTCGTACGACAGGTACGCTCCCGGATGGTCCACTCCGCCGGATGACGAATTCGAAGGAATAGACCGCAATCCTTCCGCCGCCGGAGAATTCGTATGGACAGGTTTCGACTATCTTGGAGAACCGACCCCTTACAACGACGACTATACGCTGACTGGAAATTTCAGCGATCCTGACGACAGGGCAAGGGCCGAGGCCGAACTCGAAGAACTGGGAAAGATGACGATACCGTCCAGGAGTTCGTATTTCGGGATTGTGGATCTGGCAGGCTTTCCCAAGGACAGATATTACCTGTATCAGTCACGCTGGCGTCCCGACCTGCCTGTGGCGCACATACTTCCGCACTGGACCTGGCCCGGACGCGAGGGGAAAGTGACTCCCGTTCATGTCTATACGTCAGGCGACAGCGCCGAACTGTTTGTCAACGGCAAATCTCTCGGAATGAAACACAAGGGTAAATTCGAATACCGCCTGCGCTGGGATGATGCGGTCTATGAACCGGGGGAAGTCCGGGTCATTGCATACAAGGACGGAAAGTTCTGGGCGGAAAATTCGACAGAGACTGCAGGCAAGGCAGCTGCGATGGAATTGTCCACTGACAGGACAGAAATGCGTGCGGACGGGAAAGACCTTGTTTTCATCACCGTAAAGATCACCGACAGGAAAGGCAGACTCGTGCCTGACGCTTCGAATCTTGTAGAATTCTCGGTGGAAGGTCCTGCCATGATAGCCGCTACGGACAACGGAGATCCCACAAGCCACGAATCATTCCTGAATCACAGCGTAAAGGCTTTCCACGGACTTGCCCTCTGCATCATCCGCCCTGCTGAAGAGCCGGGAACGGTGAAAGTCAAGGCATCGTGCCGTGGGATGAAGCCCGTGGAAATCACTTTATCCAGCTGCCGGTAGCCTATACGGGGAGTCTCCGACCCATGTCATTCCCGACTCCAGGGATTCCCTCTCTGTCCTGCCTTTCAGGCGGACCTTTACCTTTAAGGGAATCTTCGCATTTACATGGATCCGCGTGACACAGGACTCCTCAGGTTCTATGCACAGACGTCCGGGAGAGGTCCAGCGTGCCGAACAGTTGTGGCACCTGACCTCTCCCTTGTCTGTAACTATGACATATCCGACAGTCAGCATGCACTCTTCAAGGGCCTTGAATATTTCATACACGGTATTGTCGCCGGCTCCTCCCGGTCCGCCGAAATTCGTGAATGCCTGTCCGTCTTCAGGCCGGAACCAGGGACTTATCATCTCCATGTACTGTTCGCCTATGACAGTCTCCCTCACGCGACGTTCGTCCGGCTTTCCGGGGACAGGCTCCGACACCAGCCCCCTGACATAAGGGTCGGGAATAAAGCCCCAGCGGAGATGTCCGTCGGCAGCCATCAGCTGGACAGATGTCCCGAGTGTCTCGGTCATTTCATCCAGATAGTGTTCTTCCCCGGTCAGAAGATAAAGATAGCAGAGGGCATATATCTTCCATGCCGTCCATCCATGCGGCGAGTTCATGGCCTGATTCGGAGTAAAATAGATATCCAAAGCTTCCCAGTACCTGAGAGTAGCCCCGCGCATCCTGCAGTCCGGTACAAGCCTCTGTTCGAGACAGAGATGCTTGTCCATCATACTGGCCGCGGCTTCCGCATAACTGCTGCGCACCGACGGATCTTCGGCGTACAGTCCGCAAAGAGCCATCTGCAGGGCGCTGCATGTTATCATCCCGTCCTCGAAAGTCATGTCTCCTTCCGTCTCTATATCGTCCAGCCTCATTCTCAGATCTTCAGCCGCCCTGACTGCAGAAAGATAATGACGGCGCGCCCTTTCCTTCCACCCGGCCCGGAACTCTGCGTCCGCAAGTTCGAACATGGACTTTGCAGGATAAATGACAGCAGTATAATGAATCGAATCGGAACGGTATGACCCGTCAGGCCACTGGACCGATTCAAGGAAGTCCCCTATTCCGGAGGCCGTTTCGAGCCAGCATGATTCACCGGTCGCCTCCCACAAGTCCACAAGCATTCCCGCAAGGGCCGAAAAATTCTGGATCCTCTTAGGATTTGCCTGTTCCCGCGGCTTGCCGTCCGGTCCGGTCATCTGGGACAGCCCGTTCCTGAAGCGGAGCTGCAGTTCCGAATCCTTCTCTCCGTCAGGGAAGTGGCGGGCGGCGAGAAATGCAGGATAATACCCGTAGAAAGTCTCGCATGAAGCACTGAAAAAAGGAGGGTTCTCCGCTACGAAATCCCTTGCTTTCTTCAGATACCACGACCACGGCTGCCGGACATGAAGCATTACTTCCGAATGTCTGTTCCCGTCGGATATTTCAAGGCGGTACTGCCCGGCATCGTACAATGGAGAAGTCGTCAAGACGCATTCCTTGCTGCCGGGACCGTTTTCCTGTCCGGAATCCGCACACCGGACACTGTACCGTTTCCCGTCAGGGCAATATGCCACGGCCCTTATTTTCTCCGGATTCCCGTACACTTTTATCCTTGCCCTGTCTCCCTTGCACAGCGTATATCTACCGGCTTCTGCCAAAGGTGCGGAAATCCAGCCTGCGATTAAGGACTTCACCTGCTTCAGACTGTCTGCAATCCCCATCCTGACTGTCCAGCTGCGCTGTTCTCCCGGCAATATTTCCGTAAGATGGCTGGGATGACGGGCCGGAAGCGGCAGGCAATGTATGAAATCGAGGCTTGCCGTGTATATCTGATGCCCCCAGAGCCAGGCCATGTTCCCCTCGAAAATGTAATTGAGACCGTACGAAGCGACAGGGTCCTCGACACCGAAAGCGAATATGCTCCCGGCCGGAGACATGAAATATCCCCACGCAAAATCCTTTTCGCACCGGATCAGTGTCGGGAAAAACTTTCCATCCCATTCCGGAAATGTCCTCATCTCGCTGTCCACCCCGAATCTGAAACGTATCCTTTCCGGCCTGTACGGGGTCTGTCCGTCATTTCTGACCGTACACACCAGACACAGATGGTCCCTGCATGCACGATATTCGATGCTGTATGATATTCCGTCCTTGAGTCCGGAAAACGTCAGAGGGTCATCTCCCGAAAGATGCAGTACGACACCGTCGAATGCCGGACCTGAATGCGGGCCGGAACGGAACGGGACGCTCATGGATCCGCCCTGGGCGTCCCGGATGAATTTCCCGAGAGTCCCGTTTCCGGAATTTACGCAAGCCGACCATCCCTCTCCGGAAAGCGTCAGCATGCCGCATCCGTCTTCACCCTGAACAGGAAGCATCTGAAGAAAAAGCAATAATGCGGATATCAGAACATGTCTCATGACTTCACCTTTTCTCCAAATGACAATCCAGCGGGAAAAAGTCACATGTATTTATATCCGACAGGACGTTCTCTCGTGTTCCCGGGATAAATCCTGAGAAATGCGGTACCGTGGACCGGCACCTCTGTCTCCCATCTTTCGGTATCCGCTACCGTACACAAATCTTTCTGTCTCCAGATATCCCTGATCGTCTGATCTCCGGTAATACCGAAATCCGTGCATGAAAATCCCATATTCACCGGCTTGTCCGAAAGATTGAACAAGGCTACGGCGAGCGATCCGTCTTCGAGGGGCTTGACATAGACTGCTGATGTGTCGGTCGAAGAAACGGCGGAAGCCTGATAGCCGAGAGGATCCTGATTGACATCTATCACTTCGTTGTTGCAAAGCAGATTAAGGGTAAAGTCATCGAGCCTGTCCAGATCGCAGCCTATCAGGAGAGGAGATGCAAGCATGGCCCACAAAGTAATATGGGTGTACTGTTCATCCGGAGTAAGGCCCGAAGGGTGCATTTTCTTGCCCCATCCGACAACTCCGACCACCAGCATGTCCGCATCCGGCCAATGTCCCGGACCCTTGTACTGTGCCCAGACGTTCTGGCCTTCGAAACCTATCGAACGGACACTTTCCCAATTATCGTATATATCGGTAGTGGTCCGCCAGCAGTCGGCATATTCCACCCATACCGGAGCATTGGCAAGAGGGGCAGTATTGGAAAGACTCAGGACAATGTCGCGCCCGGTACTTCTGAGAGCATCGTGCATTTCTTTCGTATTATAGTAGTCGTTCGGCCGCCAGTCGTATTTCAGATAGTCTATACCCCAATCGGCCCATTGTCTCGCGTCATTTTCAGCGAAGGAATACGCTCCGTGATACCACAAGTCCCGGCCGCGCAGTTTTCCCTCAGGATCGGAAAGCCTGAAATCGGAATTGTGCTTTCCGTCCTCTATCCAGGAATACACACCGTCCTCGCGATCGCACTGGCTGCCTATATGTCCGGCAAAAGTAGCTGTCCACGGCGCCGAATATATGCCGATTTTGAATCCCATGGCATGAAGGGAATCGGCAAGACCTTTCATGTCCGGGAATTTCCGGTTAGGCTGTATGCCGTTATATTTCCCTCCCCTTGTTCCCTGCCAGCCGTCATCTATGTTCACATACGACCAGCCGTAGTCGGCAAGGCCCTTTTCTTCCATCGCCACAGCCGCTGCCATGATTTTCTCCTGGCTTACGGTATGCCCCCAGCAGTTCCACGAATTCCACCCCATGGGCGGAGTAAGGGCGATTCTGTCCCCGACGACTATCCTCAGGCTCCTTTCATTCCTTCCGAGACTGTTCTCCGCCGCAAGAGTGACAGTATAGACTCCTTCCTTCCTGACCTTCCCCGTAATCAGGCCGGTAGTCCGGTCCAGACTGAGGCCTTTCGGCAGTCCGTCTGCCGAAAATGTCATCGGCCTTACGCCTGTCGCCGGAATCCTGAACAGGAAATCGGACCCGGGCCGGACTCCTGTGATCTTGGGGCCGTTGATTCTCGGAGTATCGGGAGCCTTTGGAGTAAGTATATATCCGGCAAGAGAGTCCGGACGGTCGGCGGTGCCGGCCTGGATTCCATTAGACAAGAATCCGCAGGCCAGCACCAGCACCGATTGCAAAACAAACTTCATCATCTGTACATGATATTGATTTCAGCCAGATTGGCTGCATTGCTCCTGTTGGATTCGGTCACTGTGAATTTCAGATATCTGCCTTCGGCAGCCGGCCATTCATGATAGTATGGTCCGGGCTCCCTGCTTGCCGTGCCGAAGTCATAGTCGTATACGCGGGTCCATTCCGACAAGTCGGAAGAAATTTCCCAGTGCCCTGCTTTGGTATCGTTGGTGAAAGTGTAATTCTTGTCTCCCGGCGAATATCTGTAATTCCTGAAGTAAAGTTCGACTCCGCAGAGCGACACTTCCTTTCCGAGATCGTATATGATCTCGAACGGTGGTTTCGTAGTCCCGTGGGCATGTCCGGAATAACCTGCCTCCCAGAAATTGTCCAGGTTTCCGTCGAATGTGACTTCAGGATTCCAGCCGTCGTCAGAATAAGAATTGCAGCTTTCTACGGTTATTTCCGACTTGTCATAGAATTTCCGGTTGAGAAGATTGATGACAGAATAATCGTCGCCGATAATCTTGAATCCTCCGGCATATTCTATCTTCGCCACAATGGAATATGCCGATGCGGTCATGGCTGACTTGTCTATCTTCACGGTAAAGGTTACCTCCGACACCCCGGGAACGAATTTTCCTTCAGTACCGGACACCGTATAGGACCCTTCCGGCAGAAGTTCGTACGCGGCATGCTCCGACTCTGTATTGAAAGCGAATTTTACGGCTCCTTCCCATTCGTTTTCGACAACTGTCCTGACAGTATATTCCACCACGATATTCTCACCGTCATCCTTCATGTCTGCAAGCGACAGGTCTGATACGCCGGCATTTTCAAGCGTACATCCCCAAAGACTCATTTCAGGCACGATGATGACAGTGTTCATTCCTTCTTTTTCCGTCACCTTGATATCTTCCGACAGGCTGTTCAGCTCGAGCGGGAGGCAATATCCGTCGAGATCGGAATAGTCATCCTCCTGAGAAAGATTCCCGAGGGCGTCGCAATTGAACGTAATGTTGAAAGTCGCCCTTTCGTCCTGCATTTCCTTTTGAGAAGGATCAATGCTGTAGCAGTCCTCCGGCAGCATCTTCAGCTGATTGTCCGGATTGCTGCCGTTCCAGGCGTCAAGCGCTCCCTGACTCGCCTGAAGGCTCACCGTGGGATTTCCTCCGTAATAGCCTCCGCAGTAGACGTACACAGGAAGGGAAAACTGCCCTTCCGCATCATAGAACATGTCTGTTTCAATATAGCCGCCGTTTATGATATAAACTTCGGAATCATAAAGATTATCATTGATGTGCCTCGGCTCGCAGGCCATGATGGCCACACAAAAAATGCAGGGCACAAGTAATTTGAAAATTCTCTTCATATTAAGCGTATCAAAATTTACCATCCGTAGTTCTGTGTAATTTCCGGCACCCTGTCTATCTCCTCCTGATTTATCGGGAAAAGATAATTCTTCTTGCCGAATACCCTCGGGGTCATGAAGCCTCCGTCCCCGAACGTATCGAATATGGAAGTCCTCTTCCAGTACTCTCCTTCCGGGTCATGGTCCGTCGCAGCGATATTGCAGCCATAGACATGGCCGTCATCTTCCTGCTCGGCGATCATCCATTGTCTGGTGTCGAAATATCTTTTGCCCTCGAAACAGAGTTCCACCATACGCTCCCTGCGGATATACTTTCTCTGCAATTCCTTGTCCCCCACTATTTCAGGATACAGTTCTTCTATATCCGGAACCCCCGCACGGCTGCGTACCATGTTCCAGTAAAGCAGAATATCGGAGTTGCCTGGATCATATTCGTTCAAAGCCTCGACATACATCAGCAGTATGTCGGCGTACCGGATGACAGGCCATGCCAGCTGCCCCCATTTCGCGACGCCGGGATTGCCGGTAGTGTTTATCTGCGGATTGATGAATTTCAGGCACACATAGCCGGTAGGCGGATAGTCGACGCCAGACTGCGGACCGCTGGCGCCCTTGCTGTAGAACTGTATGTCCTTGAACACGTTGGTTCCCGTCACCCAGGTCTGTCCGCTCCAGAAGATATTGGCATAAAATCTCGGTTCCCGGCCCACATACATGTTCATCGTCCTGACAGGCGAAGTCTGGGATGTAGATGATACCGTGAATTTTTCAAAGAACGGATGCACGAAATCGGAAGAACCGCTCTCCGAATAACCTGACCGCGGGTCGATCTCGAGCACTCCCCCGTTCTCCGGACCGGCTCCGTTCCCGTAGGATTCTTCTTCCATGTTCATTATCGGGTAATATCCGTTCTCCATGGCAAAGGCATCCACGAGTTTCTGGGTCACTCCGACACCTCCATACGCTCCTCCTCCGGTCTGGGCCGGGGTCTCGTTTCTTCTCCACGGACGGCCATCGCTCATTCTGACGAATATGTTTTCCGGTGAATCGAGGGTGATGAAGGCATTGTGTATGTTTTCGAGAGGTTCTTTCGACTTGTCGTCGACAAGACTGTAGAGGTTCATCCTGATCACATTGTATGCGGCATCTGCGGCTTCTTTCCACCTCGATTCATCGTATTCGGTATTGAAAAGCGCCTCTCCGTATTTGTTGACAATCCCGTCATACATGCCGGTCCCGTTCTGTCCGTTGAAAAGAGGCCTTGCGTTCATGAGCAGCAGTCTGGCTTTCATCGCAAGAGCCGCCCCCATAGTAGCCCGGCCGAGATCAGTCGTAGGATCCCACGAATACGGCAGGAATCTGGCAGCCTCGTCGAATTCCCCGCACAGCCAGTCTACGATGACAGGCCACGGGCTTCTGTCGGTATCATTCAAAGACGGATCATTGAAATCGACCAGCTCGTCCCCGTTGAAAATGACAGGTCCGTTCCACTTCAGGAGTTCCGTATAGTAGAATGCCCTGAGAAACCGGGCTTCCGCATACCATATATCCTTTTCCGCATCACTCAGTTCGGGGCACGAGTGCACGTTCTCCATAAAATAAGTGGCTTCCCTTATTGCCTGATACATGTACTTGTATGCAGTATTGCGGTAAGATCCGCCCGACGTCAGCGGGGAAACCTGATCATGAATCCATGCGGCATAGAAACGGTTTCCTCCGAATGAAGAGGCTGCTTCATCCGAACATGGGATGCAGATCGGAGAATTGCCGTAGCCGCTCGAATCGCCGTCTTCAGGTATGAAAGAATAGACATTGACAAGATATTTCCAGGTGGATTCCTTTTTTTCGAAAATATTTTCAGATGAGAGATGTTCGTCCGGCTGTCGGTCGAGAAACTTGTCGCATCCGGATATCGACAATACAAGAGCCGCCAGGACCGGTATCAAATAATTCTTTTTCATAATTGGAATTCGATTTTCAATCATTATATTGCTATGGTATCAGAACGAAAGATTCAGTCCTACATTGACCATTCTGTTGGTCGGATAATTGTCTGCCCCCGTCTGAAGATCCGGGTCCCACAATTTGAAAGGACTGAATGTAAGCAGGTTCGTCGCAGACAGATACAGCCTGAGATTCGTCAGTTTAAGCTTCTGAGTGATCTTTTTCGGGAAAGAATATCCGAGTTCGGCGTTTTTGAGTCTCAGATAACGGCCGTCTACCAGCCAGAAATCGGAAACCTGGCTGTTGTTATTGTTTTCCGACGTGGTCAGTCTCGGATATTTTGCATCCGTATGCTCCGGTGTCCAGTAATTTCCGTACACGTCGCTGAATACATTGCTTTCAGCAAGTTTCGTACTGGTAAATGCCCTGACCATGGTCGTGTTGATCGAGAAACTCACATGGGCATTGCCCTGGAAAAATACGGATATGTCAAAGCCTTTCCATTGGGCAGAAGCTCCGAATCCGTAGACTATTTCCGGCACATCGGTATAGCCTATCGGCTTCCTGTCATAGCTGTCCACCTTTCCGTCCATATTCAGGTCCTTGTATTTGATGTCTCCCGGCTGGATATCGCCGAAGAAAGACTGGTCAGGAGAAGATGCGATATCTTCATAGCTCTGGAACAGCCCGTCGGAAACGTAGCCGATAGTCTGGTACATGGACTGCCCTGTCTCATTCATATAAAGTTCGGCCCAGTCGGGCTGGTCCTTGTCGAGCACCACGTTTCTGGCAAAAGTGAAGTTCCCCATTGCGGAAAGTACGACTTCGCCGATTTTCTGGTCATACTGCAGGGAAGCGTCCCAACCGGAGTTTCTCATTTTTCCGATATTTACATACGGCTGGGAAGACACTCCGGCATATACCGGCACAGAGGATCTTCTGAGGAATATCCCGCTACGGTATTCGTGGAAATAATCCACCTGCAGGCGCAATTTGTCAAAGAATGTGATGTCGGCGCCCACGTCGAGCTTGCGGGCCGTTTCCCAGCTTACGGAATCATTGGCCCATTCTCCCATGATATATGACCCCGGATTCCGGCAGCTTGTACCGAAGTAATATCCGTTTCCGTTATTGATCGTTTCCAGATATATGAACCTCCTGTCGCCTCCGATCTGGTCATTTCCGACAAGGCCGTACGACCCCTTGATCTTGAACTGGCTTATGACATGGGATATCGGCTGCCAGAATTTTTCGCCGGAAAGCATCCAACCCGCTGCCACGGACGGGAAAAACCCGAATCTGTGCCCCGGAGAAAAGTTTTCAGACCCGTTGTATCCTGCATTGAATTCCAGGAAATACCGGCTGTCGTAATTGTAGGTTGCCCTGAAGGCCAGACCCTGGTGCCTGTACGGAAGAGCCGATTCCGAATCGGGTGCACTCGATCCTATATAGTTTTTCTGAGACTGCTGGTACAGGAGCAGGCCCGAAACATTATGCCTGCCGAATGATCTGATATAGTTTATGTTGGCCTCAAGATACAGGGCTCTCCAACCGGAGTTGCTGTGGCTGTAGTTCAATGTCTGGGAACCTTCCACAAGATTCGTAAGGGACAGGACTCCGTTCTCGTCCTTTACGGGCGAACCCCATTGTTCTGGTGTCCTTGTACGGTTCTGTGAAGCGTTGTTGCTCGCATCGAACGAACCTTTGACCGTAGCCGTAAGGCCGGGCGTAAGCCATTCGAAATCATGGGTGATACCGACAAGGGACTGGGCGTTGTTATTGAAGTTCTGGCGATATCCCGTTCTTGTCAGCAATGCATACGGATTGTTGCCCCTGTCTGCTCCTGGTCCCGGAAGCATGCCGTTGGAATATACCATCGGGAATACTATGGACGGAGTCTTGAGCGCTGCAGACCAGATGGCGCTGCTGCTCGTACCTCCTGAATTCTTCTGTTCGAATGTCGTTGCAAGATTCACATTGAGAGTCGTATGCCTCGTTATCTTCACGTCGACATTGGCCCTGAAATTGAATCTCCTGTAATACATGCTCGTATTGTAATTGAGCATCGGGTCGCTCTTGAAAAGCCCGTTTTCATTGTAAAAGCCTCCGGATATGTAATATTTTACGGTACTGTTTCCTCCGCTTATATTCACGTTGGCCCTGGTATTGTTGCTGACATCCTTGAAGATGCTTTTTGTCCAGTCTACGTCAGGATACAGGTCGGGATCCGTACCGGCAATGACGTTGCCCATGAATTCTCTGCTGTAATATTCATACCCTGAAGCGTCATTGTACATCGTCATGAACTGAAGGCCGTCCGCCATTTCGGGGACTTTCGTAGGACTGACTATGCCGCTTTCGACCTTGAATGTCACCTTCGGCTTTCCTTCTTCTCCGCTGCGGGTTGTTATAATGATTACGCCGTTGGCTCCCCTTACTCCGTACACGGCTGTTGCCGCAGCATCTTTCAGAACAGAAAATTCCTTTATGTCCTCCACGTCTACAAGATCGAGGTCGCGCTCGATGCCGTCGACAAGTACAAGCGGATTCGAATTCGCCCCGAACGTACTTATTCCCCTTATCCAGAACGTAGAGCCTTCTCCCGGTTCACCGCTTCGCTGGACCGATACGACCCCGGACAATCTTCCTGCAAGAGCATTCGACAGCTGTGATACAGGGACCTTCATCTCCGTAGGATTGATTGCCGCGATAGCTCCTATGATACTTGCCTTTTTCTGGTATCCGTAACCTATGGCCACCGCCTCGTCGAGCTGCGTATTGTCCGGCTCCAGCTGCACATTGATGATCTGCACTCCCTTTTTCATCTGGATTTCCTCGTCCGCATATCCGAGAATGGAAATGTTCAGATAGCCGTAATTGCCTGTAAATGACAGCCTGTAATGTCCGTCCACATCGGTAACGACACCGATCGGAGTATCTTTCACCCATACTGCGGCGCCGGGGAGAGGCTCTCCGGTGACTGCATCGGTCACAATGCCGCTTACCGTCGTCTCTTCTTCGGGAGACTGCGGTTCGGCGGTGTTCACTCTTGTTATGGCTACTATATTACCCTTGATTTCGTACTTCAATGGAGATTTTATAATAGTCGACAGGACTTTCGTCACGGACGCATCTTTAAAAGATGCCGTAATACGCGGAGCCGTCCTCAAGTCTCCGCTTTCATAAATAAAGGAATAACCGGTCTGATGCTCCAGTTCCCTGATAACATCAGTAAACTCTGCATTGTCGAATTCTTTGGTCAGGTTCTGGGCAGACATTCCTGTCCCTCCCATAAACAGCCACAAGAAGACCGTCAGCAGGCTTCCGAGCAAGCAATGTTTTGTCATCTTTCTAAAATTATTAGTTTAGTTGTTTATTTCAGATATTTCTATCACTCCGCCTTCATTGTCGTATTCGATAGGCATGATAAACGATACGGCATCCAGAATATTCTCTATGGGTTCGTTGTCATTGAGGATAATCCTGAATTTCTTGTCTTTGTATTTGTCCGGATGATATTTGATATCGACCCCATATATGGAAGACAGGCGTTCGAAAAGCTTTTCAAGAGTGATTCCGGGATAGTCCAGCTTTCCCCCGATCCACGCTGCATAGCATTCCACATCTGCCGTTGTCTTGGAAATTCCTGCCGTTGCGGTATTGTACGTCAGAAGTTCTCCAGGCTTCATGTCGACCTGGACATTGTCATTCTCGAATATTATCTTTCCCTCCAGAAGAGCGGCAGATATTTCATCTTCTCCGGAATATGATGTTACATTGAAACGCGTGCCTTTTACAGTTATCCTGCTGTCACCGACCTTCACGATAAAAGGCCGCTCCGGATCAGAAGTAACGTCGAAAAAGGCTTCGCCGGTCATTGAAACTTCACGCGCTGTTCCGTTGAAATTTTCCTGCCATGAAATTTCAGTCGCTGCATTGAGCCAGACTTCGGTACTGTCCGGCAGCACTATATGGGCTTTTTCGCAATAATCGGTATTGACGAGCATCAATACGGGCTGTACCTGTTCTTTCCCGCCGAGAGTAAAAAGAAGACATATCGCAGCGACTGCAGCCGCAGCACCCAGGGATGCCAACAGATATCTGACCCCTCTGACGCGTCTGCGGCGCCCTATTTCCGCTTTCAGACGCACGAACGCTTCCCGCTGCTGCATGGTCGGAATGCGGTTCTGCTTCCAGTCGGCTTCGCATTCTTCATAAAACTGCCTGTTTCCCCTGTCCGAAGAAACATAATCGTATATTTCCTTCTCTTCGGAAGGCGATGACTTTCCCGAGAAATGCCTGAATATCAGTGCTTCAATTCCTGTCTTGTCCATCATGTTCCGTTTCTGTCCCTCATAAAACGTATGGGCACGGTTTTACCCTACCTCCCGAATAAATATTTATTTCAGGAAGCACTGCGCATCATGACGGAGCATGAATTACGACAACATCAGAAGAATAAGAATTACCGGGTCGAGATGCCCGTTACGGTTGAGCTGTTCACGGAACAGTCTGAGCGCTTTTGAAATATGTTTTTCCACCGTTTTTTCAGAAATCCCCAATGCGCCTGCAATTTCCCTGTTCTTCATGTCATGGAAACGGCTGAGGATGAAAACTTCCCTGCATTTTTCAGGGAGCAAGTCGAGAATCCTCCGGACTTCGGCATTCAGGTCATCGTAAATGGACCTGTCGTCCGTACGGAAATCCAGAGCATAAAGTCTGTCTTCATTTGAATTCTGCGGGAGTACACAGGCGCGCGAACCCATGAATGTCAGATGCCTCAGGTGGTCGAGACACCTGTTTCTTACCATCTTGAACAGCAGGGGATGCCAGTATTCGGAATCCTTGCCCTCATATTTTTCCCAAAGGCGGACAAATGCTTCCTGCACGACATCTCCGGTCATATAAGAGTCGGACATATACATGGAAGCATAATTGCGCAACCTGTCGCCGTATTCGTAAAAAAGCGTTTCGAATGTGTTATTATCCAGCACCATGGAATAAATGCAGTCAAAATGGATATCGCGAATATAGATAATATTTCTGCAATATCGTTACGAAGCCTGAAAAGGACAGGGATTTTCCGCTTCTTTATTTGTCATCTGCTGCAAATATAACCTTTTGTGATTATCCGCAAAAATATCCCTGATTAGCGCCGGCCAGACTCTATGTAACACCCCTCCGTCTCTCACTAAACCGAACAGCTGTTTTAAACGGCTTGCTGTACAGCATGTTCTCTGCAACTACTGCGTTTAATGGGACTGAAATCCGCTTTTTGCTGCAATTTTATGGTGACATAACATCACGCTCGTTCAGAACTTCCATAATGTCAGTGCAGATCCTTATGGCTACCGCTCAGCCGCCATTCATCCGCTCCAATCCTCCCTGTTCACGTTGCTTTTTAGTTGTAATGCAATCTCCTGATTGACTGAACATTGTATTTTACGCAAAAAGTTAAGTGACGGCAAAAAGGCTCTTTCTGAGCATAATCTGTCCCACTTAAAATATCGTTAGCTTAATAAAGCACTTATATTCTAGCGCATGCAACTCAACTAAAAAGCAACGTGAAAGATTTAGGTAAAGATTTAGGGGTATCTTATGCGGATAATCATAATAAAATCATTATCTTTATGGTTTATTAACAATTTAACTTATGAGAAAGATTCGCTTGCTGTTTTTATCTTTATTTGCTGTGGTGGCCGGCTGTACTGCAGATGTTGATAAGATTTATGAACGTTTAGATGACTTGGAAAGCCGGTTAGAGGCTGTGGAAACAGTCATGGATGCATATGAGAACAATCTTTTTATTTCTGAGATAATCGAGTTGGAGGATGGCTCCGGCTATTCCATTACTTTCTCAGACGGGACCTCTGTAGTGATATATCATGGGAAAGATGGAGCAGACGGTGAGGACGGCGAAACATTGATAGATAGGATAGAAATCAGTGATATGGGAGTGACTTTTTATTTGACAGACGGTACCCAATTTTTCATATCAATGTATAATGCCCTTACCATTGTATTTGACTCAGAAGACCTGCTTGTGATGGAGCCGGGCAGTGAAAGAGATGTGCATTACACAATAGAGAGCCAATTGGATGATATCAGTATCGAAGTCCTTTCCTCAAAGGATATAGAAGCTAAAGTCGTACCTGCGGATGCCTTTACAGGCATAATCAATATCCGTACAGGCTCGGAATTGAACGAATACAGCAAAGTCGTAGTCTTCGTAACCAATGGTGAGAAGATGCTGATGCGCACTATTACCTTCGAGGAGGCGGGATTGGAAATTCAGAATGAGGCTGTCAAGCAAGTTCCGGAAGAAGGAGGAGAAATATCTTTGGAGTTTCTTTCCAATGTTGAGACGCAGGTCATCATACCTGAAAATGCGCAGAATTGGATAAGTCTCGTCCCTGCAACTAAAGCGATGGAATACAATGCTGTGACATTGCAGATAGAGCCGAATCCAGGGTATTATCGCAGTGCAGAGGTTCTCATCTCCTCAGTAGAAGGTACTCTGTCGTTAACATATACTGTTGAGCAGCAGGGAAATATGGGGGTGGATTTAGATCCGGATAAAATTCCTAACAATGAAATCTGGTATGTGACATTGGATAATAGCTTGATAACTATTAATGAAGAACATACGAATTTCGGGGCGAATGTAATATCGAATACTTACGATAATGGTAAAGGAATAGTTCGCTTTGATGCAGATGTAACGACAATCGATTGTGGAAATAATACTTTATATAATTCAGGAGGAGAATTAGTTAAGATTGTATTACCTCAAAGCATAACATCAATCGTGGGAAATCCGTTTTATCTCTCTAAGTATTTGACAGAGTTTAAAGGAAAATTTGCATCATCTGATGGAAAATGTCTTGTGGTTGATGGTGTTTTGCATGCATTTGCACAGTACAAAGTAGAGGAATATACTACACTGCCAGAAATAATCTCTATTGGTGATAAGGCTTTTTATCGAAATATTTATCTTAAAAAAATAGTGATTTCAGAAGGGGTCACTAGAATTGGTGATCAAGCCTTTTTTTGTGATGTGTCAGACGATAGTAAATTGGAAGAAGTGTATTTACCGTCTACATTGGAATCAGTAGGTGTTTATCCGTTTGTTATGTGCAAAAACATAAAGAGGTTCTATGGGCCGTCATCAATAGTGCTTGAAGACGGAATGGGACTGTATATAGATAATTATAATGGTCTTGGATTGCGATTTATGATAAGCTTTGCAAGTGGTGCTGGCTTGACATCTTATTCTATACCATCTGGTATAGAAGGAATAGAGAACTATTCGTTTTATTGTGCAGAACAACTTGAAGAATTGACTATCCCTGAATCAGTCGTGCAAATAGGCCCGGTGGCTTTTAAAGGAACTTATAATATAGAGCGTTTGTTTGGGCCGAATGTACATATTGATGGAAGAAGTTATGTTGTGGATAATCGATTGTTGTATGTAGCAGATAAAGGTATTATAGATTATACAACACCGGAAGGTGTAGAGTTACTTGGATATCGGGTTTTTTCCGATAAACAATATTTAGAAAACTTAACAATATCAGATGAAGTAATAGCCTCTGAAAATCAGTATGGATATTTATTTTGCCTTTCGCCTAAGTTGAAAACCATAACGATTTCTGCTAGGATGCGTGATTTAGGGATGGATCCATTTGGCGCGACACAAGAGAAAGGCTCCGGCGCAGGGAAATGCCCTAGTTTAGAGGCAGTATATTTGCGGGCTCCGGAACCTCCGTTGATCAGGCATAATTTCCCGGAAAATATATCCTCATTGTATGACAACCTTATTATCTATGTCCCGAAAGAATCTATAGATTTGTATATGTCATCACCGGACTGGGCGCCATATAGGGGATATTTTGAAAGTTATGATTATGGCGATCTTAGTGAATTCTACCCAGATATTTATACCTCGACCGACTATAGTGCCGACGGTACTTATGAGTTACTCCAGTCGGCCACGGTCGGCAATGGCATAGATGTAGTGCTGATGGGCGACGCTTATTCGGACAGACTGATTGCGGACGGGACCTACCGCAGTGTGATGGTGAATACGATGGAGCAGTTCTTTTCCCAGGAGCCGTACAAGAGCTTCCGCGATTATTTCAATGTGTATATGGTCAATGTGGTTTCACCCAATGAGGTGTATGGAACGGACAGTAGAACTGCGCTGAGTACTTGGTTCGGAGACGGTACGTCGGTGGGCGGAGATGACCAGACTGTATTCAGTTATGCTTTGAATGCGATATCGGAGGACCGTATGGACGAGGCTCTGATAGTTGTGATGATGAACAGGGACTATTATGCCGGCACATGTTGGATGTATTATCCTGAATCAGGCGATTATGGTAATGGCGTGTCCGTGGCGTATTTCCCGACCAGCAGCGATGAGGCTACATTCCGCGGTCTGATTCTGCACGAGGCGGGCGGTCACGGTTTTGCAAAATTGGCTGACGAGTATGCCTATGAAGATTATGGACATATTCCGCCGGAAACAGTGACTGAATGTCAGAATCTATGGGATTTTGGGTGGTATCCGAATATTGATTTTACTTCTGATCCTGCTCTGGTAAACTGGTCGGAGTTTATCAATGACGCGCGTTATCAGTATGACGGCCTAGGGGTTTTCGAAGGCGGTTACACCTACTGGACGGGTGTGTGGCGGCCGACGGAGAACAGTATTATGCGGTACAATGAAGGCAGGTTCAATGCTCCTTCACGTGAGGCTATATATATCCGTATCAATAAGCTGGCTTATGGAGAGAGTTGGCAGTATGATTATGAGGATTTTGTGGCTTATGATGCCGTAAATCGCAGGACGGAACCGGTAGCCGTTCATTCCAGTGTGTTGCAAAGGCATGAGCCTACAGCACCACCTGTAATTGTCCGCAAGACCTGGCGTGAGGTCCTCGATAGTTCCGGTCAGCCCGAAGTGCATCTCAAGTCACGTTAATCCCGTTAAACACTCAAAAAAGGACCAGACGGTCGATTTATCCCCGTCCGGTCCTTTTTTGATGATATTGTCGCAGCGTGTCCAACGGACTTCACTGCAGGAGCACCGGATTTTCTTATTCTTTTGCGGATAAAGCCTTTTACGATCGCCGCATCGTCACTTTACATTTTAGTCGTATTACAAACGTTTGATTGACTGGCTGGCGATTTCGGAGCAAAGGCCCCCAGAAAACCGATGATTATTTCGGAGTAAAGCCACCCAAAAAGGACTCCATTATAAATAAAAAAGGCAGGGAACTCGGCTCGCGGGCCTCAATTTTTCGGAGCATTGCCACCCAGTTCTCCTGACGATGTCAGGAATAGCCCCGGCCGCCCATCCTTTTCGGAGCAAATGCACCCAGTCTGAGAGATGAACAGACTGGCCATCAATGTCTTTCGGAGCATTGCCACCCACCAGGATCTGTATCTTTGCACCTCAATGATAAAATTGAGGGAAATATGGCAGGCAAACGAACAAAGATGAGCAAGATCAAACAAATACTATTACTTCACAAGGACGGCATGTCCAACCGGAAGATTGGGGAACGGCTTGGTCTTTACAAAGAAACGGTGAACAAATATGTCAATGCGGCGAAGTCAGACAGCAAGAGCATCGAAGAACTCATAAAGATGGACGAGCCAGAACTCCAGCACCGTTTCAGTGCAGGAAATGCCGCCTACTCGGACAAGCGCTTTGATGCG